>JANDJL010000005.1 GCA_024330965.1 Nitrospira sp.
GGGAGATCAGGCCGACAGAGCGAATTAAACGGACAAAAGGCGCTGCGCTGCCGTCCATAACGGGAATTTCATCGCCGGTCACATCAATATAGACATTATCCACTTCAAGGCCTGCCAGAGCCGAAAGCACATGCTCGATTGTTTTGACCTGGAATCCGTGACGATAGACAGCAGTGCATAATTCGGTTGGAACATAGTGTTCGATCGAAGCCAAAATAGAAGCCTCGCTATTTCTCCTGACGAAAACGACGCCGGTATCGGGAGGGGCAGGTCGGAGTGTGATCATCACCGGTTGTCCGGAATGGAGCCCTATGCCCGAACAGGTGACCGCTGCCGCCAAAGTCTGTTGATTTCTCACAATTTCCTCCCTCTCCAAATTCCGGTCTAGGTTTATAGGGTCTCCGCTTAATAAGGACGAGACGGTTGTGAAGGCAAAGCAACGATCATGCCAGTTTTAAATTTATATAAGTATTTGTTTTATATTTGAAATATTCAACGCTGCCAGAAAGTTGGTTGTGTTGTAAAAATCACAACTGTGGTTTTTCTCAACTAATGAAATGAAGATGGGGTGGCCGATGGCGGAAGGATCAACCCAGTTCTTTCGTTCATGCCTCGATTCATAAACGGACGGGATGCGAGAAGATGGATGTCCGGAAACATAAAGATTATGTCGGCTATACCCACATCGTGAGTCTGCGTGATGGACATGCTCAAGATTTTGACCGGAGTGGAATGGAGATCGCATCAGCAGTGGCAGAGCGTGGCGAGATCTCAGGAAAGGGGAAGAAATTCTCATGAGCAAGAGCTTTTCTCCAGCAAGCCCAAGGCTTGGCTGGTCAGTACAAAGATGGATACTAGATGGCTCAGATTGAAAATCTGAGCTGTGAGTCGGAGTGTGCCTGCGCCAGTGCCCCTTGAGGTCTTGGGAGAAGCGGAGTACATATCACATCACAGTGAAGAACTTTATCCAGACGCACCATGACCGAGACGTTCTTTATTTAAAAAGAAATATCGAAGGCGATGAGCCGAGTCAAAGTTTTTTTCAATTCCTCAGTCAATAGCAAAATCGTCGCGTCTCTGGCCGGGCTGGGCCTCACGGGATTCGCGATTTTTCACATGCTGGGCAATCTTCAAGTGTTTGAGGGGAGCGACGCCATCAATGGGTACGCGTCAATTCTGCGGGATATGCCGATTCTGCTCTGGACCGCCCGGATGGGACTATTGATTGTGGCAGGGCTCCATATTGGGTTGGTGATTCGGCTTGCCCTGCGGAATCGACAGGGGCGTCCGGTAGCCTACGCGGTGCGCCGCTATCGAGCCGCCTCTGTGGCTTCTCGCACGATGGTGCTGACCGGAAGCCTGCTATTGTTCTTCATCATCTTTCATTTGCTTCACCTGACGGCTGGTCTCATCGATGCCTCAGCTCCAGATGGATTGGATATCCAGGGCCGCGTGGATGTGTATGGCAAAATCATCCATGCCTTCCGCAATCCCCTTTATGTCGGGATTTATTTTGTAGGACAGCTTGCCCTTGGTCTGCATCTGAGCCATGCCATTTCCAGCGGCTTGCAAACGTTGGGGATCGAACATGCGGCGTTGAATCGTCTGTTCAAGCTAGCAGGTTCTGGGATTGCTCTCTTTGTGGTGCTCGGCAATCTGTCGATCATTTTTGCGGTGTTTCTGGGATTGATTCGCGCGTGATCATACTGGATTCCAATATTCCTCCCGGTCCCTTGGAGATGAAATGGGACCGCCGTCGGTTCAGCGGAAAACTGGTGAGCCCGGCCAACAAGCGGCGAATCAAAATCATCGTCGTCGGGACGGGCCTTGCCGGAGCAAGTGCCGCGTCAACGTTGGGGCAGCTCGGCTATCAGGTGGAGTGTTTCTGTTTCCACGACAGTCCCCGGCGTGCTCACAGCATCGCCGCGCAAGGTGGAATCAATGCTGCAAAGAATTACCAAGACGATGGCGACAGCGTCGCTCGGCTGTTTTACGATACGATCAAGGGGGGGGACTTTCGATCGCGCGAGGCGAGCGTCTATCGATTGGCTCAAATCAGTACGCAGATCATCGATCAATGCGTGGCCCTCGGCGTCCCGTTCGCGAGAGAGTACGGCGGGCAACTTGCCAACCGATCGTTCGGCGGTGTGCAGGTGTCACGGACCTTTTATTGTCGAGGCCAAACGGGACAACAGCTCCTGTTGGGGGCCTACTCGGCGCTCTGCTGGCAAATCGAGCGAGGACAAGTCACGATGCGTCCTCGTACCGAAATGTTGGATGTGATTGTGGCCGATGGCCACGCGCGCGGCATCGTGGTTCGTGATCTGGTCAGCGGGCGGCTGTCGGCTCACACGGCCCATGCCGTCGTGTTGGCGACGGGGGGATACAGCAACGTCTATTACCTTTCCACCAACGCAAGTGGCTGTAACGTGACCGCGACATACCGGGCCTGGAAACAGGGGGCCGCATTTGCCAACCCGTCGTTCACCCAAATCCATCCTACGGCCATTCCGCCGGCCGGCGACCATCAGGCGAAGCTGACGTTGATGTCCGAATCGCTTCGGAACGACGGGCGCTTGTGGGTGCCCGTTTCGCCGTCGGATCGTCGGTCTCCCAACGCCATTCCGCCTTCCGAACGGGATTACTTCTTGGAGCGCCGCTACCCTCGGTTCGGCAATCTGGTGCCGCGGGATGTCGCATCGCGGGCTGTCAAAGCCATCTGTGACGAAGGCCGGGGCGTCGGTCCCGGCGGCCAAGGAGTCTATTTGGATTTCAGCGATGTGATCCGGCAACAGGGGATCGAGGTTGTGCGGGAGCGGTATGGGAATTTATTCGAGATGTACCAGCGCATTACCGGAGAAAACGCCTATGAGGTGCCCATGCGCATCTATCCGGCGCCGCATTATACAATGGGCGGGCTGTGGGTCGATTACAACCTAATGAGCACGATTCCGGGCCTTTTTGTCGTCGGCGAAGCAAATTTCGCGGATCACGGCGCAAACCGGCTGGGAGCCAGTTCGCTCATGCAGGGGTTGGCCGATGGATACTTCATCTTGCCGTATACGATCGGCCATTACCTTGCGACGGTCGACAGCCCCCCGATTGCCGAGGACCACGGTGCAGCGCGGGCGGCGCTGGAGCGGGTGGAGGCCAGGATCAAGAAACTGTTACAAGGGAAAGGCAGACGACGAACCGCCGCGTCGTTTCACCGAACGCTGGGGAAAATCTTGTGGGACCATTGCGGCATGTCGCGCTGCGCGGCCGGGCTGAGAGCAGCGTTGGAGGCGATTCCGCCGTTGCGCGAAGAGTTTTGGCAGAACGTCGTCGTGCCGGGATCCGGAGACATGTTTAATCAAGAACTGGAGTATGCCGGACGAGTGGCGGATTTTCTGGAGTTCGCCGAGTTGATGTGCCACGACGCGCTCCATCGGGAGGAGTCATGCGGGGCCCATTTCCGGGAAGAATACCAAACGGAAGACGGCGAACCTCGTCGAGACGACGAGCGATTTGCCTATGTGGCGGCGTGGGAGTATCGGGAAGGAGAGGCACCGGTTCTGCACAAGGAGCCGTTGAACTTCGAATTTGTGCAACCGACCACGAGAAGCTATCAATGAAACGGCGTCTCGCCGGGCATCCGGCTCGAACGGGATGCTTGTGGCGGGAAGGAAGAGGAGAGGGGGCTATCGACGAATCGTGAAGTTGACGTTGCGAATCTGGCGACAGCGGGGACCGAACGAGCGAGGCGGGTTGGTGACCTACCAGGTCGATGACATCAGCCCTGATATGTCGTTTTTGGAAATGCTGGACGCGCTCAATCAACAGTTGATCATGGCGGGCGAAGAGCCTGTGGCGTTCGAGCATGATTGTCGTGAAGGAATCTGCGGGAGCTGCTCGCTCGTGATCGACGGTGTCCCCCACGGTCCCGATCGCGGGGTGACCACCTGCCAACTGTACATGCGCCGATTTGCCGACGGAAAAACGATCACGATTGAACCGTGGCGCGCCCGAGCCTTCCCCATTGTCAAGGATCTGGTCGTGGACCGCCGTGCGCTAGATCGAATCATGCAGGCGGGCGGCTACATCTCCGTCAACACCGGCGGGGCGGTAGACGGTAACACGTTGCTGATCGGCAAAGAGGAGGCGGAGACGGCAATGGATGCGGCTTCTTGCATCGGATGCGGCGCCTGTGTCGCGGCCTGCAAAAACGCCTCGGCCATGCTGTTCGTAGCGGCCAAGGTGGCGCATCTCGCGACACTGCCGCAGGGGAAACCGGAGCGGACCAGACGCGTCATGGCTATGGTGCAGGCCATGGATCGGGAGGGGTTCGGGTCTTGCGGCAATCAATATGAGTGTGAGGCCGTGTGCCCGAAAAACATCAGCGTTCGCTTCATTGCGTTGCTCAACCGGGAGTACCTGCGGGCTGGTATCCTCGGCACGAAGATGCCCGCCCAGTCCGATCCGCCCCATGGAGAGTCTTACTAAACCACCGCTCTTAACTGCCAGTCTTTGCCCGAAACGCGTCTTTCTTCGCAAGATGCGCAATTTCCTTGACTGTGTGGCAAAGGTCGCTAGTCTGTAGTCTCCGTCGCCCGATAGGGGCGACGGAGTTAAGTTTAAGTTAAGGGGGAATGGGTGATAAGGGTGAGATTAATGCGTGGACGGATGGACCATCAAACGGTATGCCCGCGATGCTGGAGGGACGAAGCGGTGTGTTCGCGCCCGCAATCGTTGCGTGAGTTGGCCGCGTCGTGGATTCGGTTTGTTCCTTTTTCGTGCCGATCATGCGGTCATCGTTTTTTAGCGTGGGCTGGAGTACGAAAAATGTTCGGTTCTATCCTCGACCGTCGGGAACATCGTATTCCAGTGCGACTGCGCCTATCGTTTTCGGGAGGGAAGGTCCGCGGCGAGGGGACGGTGACGGATATTTCTCTCGGAGGTTGTGTGATCAATAGCGACACGCCCGTGTCCGTCGGCGACATTTACTATTTGGAGATCGCCGTTGGCGATCACGAACCGCCGATCGAAGCGGCGGCGATCGTTCATTCGGTTGGCGCGCGCGGCATCGCGTTTACGTTTCTCCGAAAAGCCCAAGAAAACCAACGGCTCCTTTCGTTCATCTATTCTCGTGCCGGCTCCATGTCTTCGATTCCCTCCAAGACAGTCAACCCATCCGCTCTCGCTTCAATGGTCCAAGGGAAGGGGTTTGTGGGAGAGTAGCTGGTCAGAGCTGCACGAGCGATCCGATGTTCGATGCCTAGGGGAAATTCGCTATCCAGGAGAAAACAGAGGTGGTTACTTCAACCGGGGGATTTTTGTTTGACGGACCATCCGGTTGCGGCGAATAGCCGGCCAATCGCGAGAGGGAGTACTCAATAAAATAGCCGTGAAGCCGATAGAGAAAAAGCGCTGACGGGCAAGTGTTTGAACAACCAAATTGATAGACGGAGGGGGAGGGATCCATGTGGAAACAAGAGAATGCGGCTTACGCGGAAGACGGGATGACGTTGGATCGGAGGGTCACCACCAGTGGCAAGATGGCGTCGGCCGAGTCGGTGATCGCTTTTGTGGGAAAGGGTGTGGCGTTCAAGGGCGTGATCACCTATTCCGGCACGGTGCGAATTGACGGGGCTTTTGACGGAGAGATCCATGCCGATGGAGGTCTTGTGGTCGGACCGGAAGCGGTGATTACGGCGAAGATCACGGCCGGATCCGTGGTATCTGAAGGGACGATCACTGGCGACGTCCACGCATCCGAGCGGGTCACCTTGCTGTCCCCCGCAGTGATGAACGGAAGCCTCAAGACGCCGTTATTGTCGATTGAAGAGGGAGTGCGGATGAACGGGACGTTGGAAATGGCGGAATCCGCTCAGAAAAGTACCTCCCGCGAACACAAAGAACACAAACTCTACCCTGTTGGGGCGCCTACGCGGGCACCTCTCAAGCGGGAGGATGACAGGCAAAACGGCGATGAGAACACGTAAGCTCTCGTCCCATGGCGGCTGCGGGCTTGTTCGCAACCCGCAGCCGGCACAAGCGCAAATCGTTGCCGTCACCCCCGCCCATACTCTCTCAACAGTTTTTGCAACTCCTCGGGAATAGGCATGGGCTTGAAAGGAGAGACCCGTGCCCCTCCGGTGTTGCCCACCGGGACCCAGAGCCATGTAAAGAGCAGAGACCCCGCGATTCTTGCGATCTGGCCAGTGATTTCCACCGCGTCGCGCTGTTTCCAGCCCACCTTCAACATTTCCCAATGGGCCCTGGCGTGGGGAAGGGTAAAGGACTGGCCAAGAATATGTGCCCGCTCCAGGTGAGCAAAGGCCTGATCCAAGCGGCCGGCGGCACAATCCTCTTGAGCGGCGACCAGCTCTCGCTCGTAGGCTTCTCGTAACACAGGGTGCATGGCTCCGGTTCCGTATTCGTCGCACACGTGATGCGATCGTCGTGCTCTAGCGGCCCGGTATACTCCACGGGCTGCCGTCATGGTAGCATGTCGTCGTGGTGAATAAAAAACAGGGGCGCGATGTGTCATAAGGAGGAGAGACGTATGGCTCATGGGTGGTGGCGGAAGGGGATGTGCGCAATGGCGGTCGGCGGAGTCATGGCGCTGTCCGGTTGCGGGTACAACGATTTACAGGGATTGGATGAAGATACCAAGGCTGCGTGGAGCGAAGTGATCAACCAATACCAACGGCGGGCCGATCTGATTCCCAACTTAGTTGCCACGGTGAAGGGCTACGCGGCACATGAACGAGAGACCTTGGAGGCAGTCGTCAATGCTAGGTCCAAGGCCACGGCGATTCAGGTGACCCCCGACATGTTGAAGGATCCTGCGGCGTTTGAGGAATTTCAACGGGCGCAGGCCGGCCTCACCACCGCGTTGGGGCGTCTCATTGCGATTGCCGAAAACTATCCCAACCTCAAAGCCGATCAAAACTTCCGCGACCTGCAAAGCCAGTTAGAGGGAACCGAGAATCGGATTGCCGTCGCACGCAAACGCTACATCGAGAAGGTTGCGGAGTACAACAAGATGGTCCGCTATTTTCCGACCAATTTGACAGCCAAATTTATCCTGCATATGGAGGAGAAGCCGAATTTCTCCGTGCCGGATGAGAGCGCCATTGCGAAACCGCCGGACGTGAAATTCTGAACGTGCGGTGAAGCTCGAAGTTCAAGTTGAAACGGTGAAGGGGAGGCCGGCTATCCGGGTCTGCCGAGGTGCTGGATGGTCAGCCCTGTTGGCCCTGCTGGCGATGGCTGCTTCTGCCTTGGGGCTTGACGTGCCGGTCCTCACGGGCCGCGTCGTGGATCTGGCTCACATTCTGCCGGATTCGGCCAAAGAGTCGCTCTCTGCCAAGCTGGCCGAACATGAGAGCAAAACGACCAATCAAGTGGCCGTGTTGATTGTGCCGTCTCTTGAAGGCGAGCCTCTGGAAGCATTTTCCCATCGTGTGGCGACGACGTGGCAACTTGGCGTCAAGGGCACTGATAACGGCGTGCTCCTTCTTGTCGCTTTGCGAGAACGAAAAATCCGCATCGAAGTCGGGTATGGCCTGGAAGGTGATTTGACCGACGCGCGCTCGGCACAGATCATCAGGAATGAGATCGTCCCTCGATTTCGAGCAGGGGATTTCGCGGGAGGCATCTCCGCCGGGGTGGACGCGATCATTCGGACCATCGAGGGAACGTATCAGGCGGCGGAGAAGAGCGCCCCTCAGCAGGAGCCCGATGGAATAGGGGTGATCGGCACAGCGATTCTCGTCGGCATCGTGGTGGGGCTCGGTTTGATGGGAATCCATCGGCTGGTCGGGGCTCTGACGGGTGCGGGACTGTCCGCCCTGTTGGCTCCCTGGGTGACGCCAGCGCTGCTGGCGGGGGCGCTCACGTTTGTCGTTCTCTTCGCATTGTCTGCCGCCGGTGCTGGGGGAAGGGGGCGGAGGTATCGAGCCGCGGACGACTGGATCTGGTACAGCAGTCGAGGCGGTGGCTGGCACAGTGGCTCATTTGGAGGCATGGGAGGCGGGTTCCGAGGTGGAGGGGGCAATTTCGGAGGAGGCGGCGCCAGTGGAAACTGGTAAGAGACTGGAGTTGACGGCTGAGGAGCAGGAACTCATCACATCGGCGGTACGGCGGGCAGAACGGCAGACCAATGCGGAAATTGTCCCCATGATCGTGATTCGATCGGGGCTGTATCGAGATGTGCAATACCGGACCGGTTTGCTGATGGCCCTTTTCGTGTTGGCGGTGTCGCTGACGATGGAACCGTTGTGGCTTCCCTGGGGGTGGTCCGCCTCGAATGCCGGCTGGCTTGTATCGGCCGTGGTCGTCGGGTATGTGGGAGGGGCGTTTTTGGGCAGATGGCCGCCCGTGATTCGACTCATGACATCACGCGAGCGCATGAATCAAAAGGTCGGGCTGAGGGCCGAACGAGCCTTTGTTCATCATGCCGTGGGCCAAACTCGCGACCGCACCGGCGTGCTCATCATGTTGTCGCTGTTGGAACGGTCCATCTACGTGTTACCGGACCGATCACTGGCTGATCTGGTGCCACCGGAACGATGGAGTGATGTTGTGCAGGCGAGCATCCAACATCTCCACGAAGGGCAGATTGTGGTGGGGTTGTGCGATGCGATCGAGGCGTGTGGGGCCCTTCTGGCGCAGGTGTGCCCCAGCCGTCCGGGAGACAATCCCAATGAATTGCCTGATCATGTGATCCAGGAGCCATAGCGGTCATGGTGCATTCATCCCACCGTCCTGAGCGAATCGCCGCCCCTGGGAAAATCGTCGGGCTGATAGACGGTCTTTCGGTGTTCCGCTAGAATCCGCTTCATGTCGCAGGCCCCTCCCTCGGTGGCTTCTCCATCGCCTCAACAAGACGAGCACCATTCGGTCGTCAAAGCGGCCGGCGTGATCGGCGCAGGCACGTTTGCGAGCCGAATCCTAGGCTTCATCCGCGACATGGTCCTGGCTCGGTTGTTCGGCGCCACGCCGGCCGCGGACGCCTTTTTCGTGGCGTTTCGTGTGCCGAGTCTGTTGCGGGAACTGTTCGCCGAAGGATCCATGTCCTCGGCCTTCATCCCGGTTTTCACGGAATACCGGACAACCCGTGGCAAGCAAGAGGTGTGGGACCTGGCCAGCGCCGTTTTCACGACGCTCCTGACCGTGGTGACGCTGGTGACGGTGATGGGAATGCTGGCGGCTCCGTGGCTCGTGCAACTGCTCGCGCCGGGCTTTGAGGACCATCCCGGAAAACTCGCGCTCACAACCATGCTTGCCCGGATCATGTTTCCCTATCTGCTCTTTATCAGCCTGGCCGCGCTGGCCATGGGCATTCTCAATTCGGTGCGGGCCTTCGCCGCCCCAGCCTTCTCGCCGCTCTTTTTGAATCTCTCCATCATCGGTTGCTCCCTGGGGCTCTCTCCATTGTTGGAAGAGCCGATCATCGCGGCGGCGATCGGGGTGACGGTGGGAGGCGCAGCCCAGTTCGCGATGCAACTGCCCAGCTTGAGGCGGCGGGGTCTGTTGTTTGGGTTTCGGTTCAATCCAGGTCATCCCGGCCTGCGCCGCATCGGTCGATTGATGGTGCCGTCGCTGGTCGGCCTCTCGGTGACACAGATCAATCTGACGGTCAGCACGGTGCTGGGCTCGTTTTTTAGCGGAGGGCCGACGTATTTGTTTTATGGCATGCGATTGATTCAGTTCCCACTGGGGGTGTTCGGCGTGGCCTTGGGGATGGCCATCCTGCCGACCTTATCTGCCCAGGCGGCGAAAGGTGCGTTGGATGAACTGCGGACAACGCTGGGGTTCGGCCTGCGCATGATTCTGTTCATCATGGTTCCGGCGATGGTGGGTCTGATCCTATTGCGGGTGCCGATCGTTCATCTGTTCTTTGAGCACGGCACGTTTACGGCCCAAGATACGGCCGAGACCGCCTTGACGGTACTCTGCTACGCGGTCGGGTTGTGGGCCTTCGGCGGTGTGCGCATCATTGTCTCGGCGTTTTATTCCTTGCAAGACACCACGACACCGGCCGTCTCTGCGGCAATTGCAGTAACGGCCAACATTCTGTTTTCTCTGACCTTGATGGTCCCGCTGGGGGCCGCTGGGCTCGCGCTGGCCACGGCTCTCGCCGCCATGGTCAATGGAGGCATTCTGGTGACGGTACTGAACAGACGGTTGGGCGGGGTCGAATGGAGCTCGGTCGGCCGCTCGTCGTTGCGGGTGTTGGCGGCCTGTGTGCCGATGGCCCTCGTGTGCTGGTGGACGGCTGGTGCCGGTGTTTGGGGACAGCCAGATGAGTGGCTGTCCAAGTCGGGGCTGCTGTGTACGGCCATTGTTCTCAGTGTCGGCGGCTATGTGGCTGTTCATGCGCTGCTTCGCTCTCAAGAACTGGACGTGGTGCGGGACATGATTCGGAGAAAGTTCGGCCGATGAGTGGACGGGATAGCGGTGGAAAACGGCGCGGTCTCGTGTTCGATTCGCCATGGGGATGGATGGGA
This sequence comes from Nitrospira sp., assembly GCA_024330965.1. Lineage (GTDB taxonomy): Bacteria > Nitrospirota > Nitrospiria > Nitrospirales > Nitrospiraceae > Nitrospira_D. The sequence continues at coordinate 10,497 of JANDJL010000005.1, forward strand.
GTGTCCGAGACGGTCAAGGGAATCGATCGGATCGTGTTGCCCAGCGGATCGAAGCGGATGGTGGAAGTGGCCCTCGGCGTGACAGGCGTGCAAGAGGAAGAATCGGCAAGGATCTCGACGGCCAGGCGTCAACTGCTCGACTATTTCGCCGGGAGGCGGGAGACGTTCGATGTCCCGATCGACTGTTCCTGCGGCACGATCTTTCAACGACGGGTGTGGCAGGTGCTCCGACGGATTCCCTATGGGACGGTGAGGTCTTATCAATGGGTCGCCGATCAAGTTGGAGGCCGGCACTATGCCCGTGCGGTCGGAAATGCGGCGGGGGCCAATCCATTGCCAATCGTCATCCCCTGTCATCGGGTCGTCGGAGCGGGCCTGTCTTTGGGAGGCTTCTCGTGTGGTCTGTCGATGAAACGAAAACTGTTGGCGCTGGAAGGATCGTTGCCTCTGTTGCGGATGCAATCATCTCGCAGCGGGTCATGATGACGGCCGGTTTTGTCCGACCGGCGACGATGGAAAAAGATATAGTTAGTGGGGAATGTTTCGATGAAAGCCGTGATCCAACGTGTCGCACACGCCTCGGTGACGGTCGGCGAGACCGTCGTGGGGAAAATCGAGCGAGGCCTTGTGGTGTTGTTAGGCGTGGCCAAGGGTGACTGCGAGGCGGATGGACGCTCCATGGCCGAGAAAATCAGGACATTGCGTATTTTCCCTGATGAAGCGGGCAAGATGAACCGTTCGTTGACGGATGTGGGCGGGGCCGTTCTGCTGGTGTCGCAATTCACCTTGGTGGGCCGAACCACGACGGGACGTCGTCCCAGTTTCGATGAGGCCGCGCCGCCCGATGAAGCCAGGCGATTGTATGAGCTGGTTGCCGAAGAGTTGCGGAGGCAGGGAACGGTTGTCGAGACCGGTGTCTTTGCCGCGCACATGCAGGTAGCGTTGCTGAACGACGGACCGGTCACATTCATCGTGGACAGTTGCGAAGCCCGTCGGTGAGACGCCGCCGATCTTGACGGGGAAGCTGGAAGAAGGCCGATGGGTTGCCGCTGATTTGATATAATTTATTTACGAATGACGACATCAACTTTATTGCCAGCAAGGGAAAGACCGTGATGAACGCTCCAGTTCCTCCACAGCATCCGCTCCGCCGGCTCTTCACCGCGCTGACGGAGAAGAGTTTTGCCGAACGTCTCGGATGGCCCGATCTGAACGTGACGTCGTATCTCTCGAACATGCTGGTCGATTTCACCTCTACCGATCGACTGTACAAAATTCGAAATCGACACGGTCAACCCGTCGACACGGTCGTTGACCTGCTGTTTGAGTCGGAGGTGATGTTGGAGGCGCAGTCATTGGATCGAGAGCGGGATGTGCATCGCCATATCGGAGATTTTACCCTCTTCATGGCCGGGCTGTTTCCCGAATACCTGCGTCGCCTCAAGTCGGCCGGACTGATCTATCACAAGGATTTCCTCGTGGATTACGTGAAAACCGGAAAACGATCCTACGGCATTGTGGCCCGGCTCGGGCTCTCCACCGCCGAGGGCGATCCCCCGTTGTTCCAAAAACTGTCAGAAAACTTCGAGCTCTGCGTCACCGGTCTGGGGTTTGTTCGATCGGATCTTGATCGGATGCAGAATCCCGTCTATCAAAAAACCCGCGATTTGCTTCTGAACTGAAATAGAAGTCCATGGCTCCGTTGATCCTGGCCCATGGCGGTGCCGGACGCCGACCGATGACCAGGGCGCAAAAACAGTATCTGTCCGCGGCTCTACAGGTTGGCTATCATCTCTTGGAACGCGGTGCACCGGCGATGACGGTCGTGGAGCAGACCATTCGAGTCCTTGAAAGGAGCGGAGTCTTTAACGCGGGCCTGGGCGCCCGTCTCCAACTCGACGGCGTGCGCCGGATGGATGCGTCGATAATGGAGGGAAAGGGGTTGCAAGCCGGTGCCGTCGCCTCCATCGAAGGCATCGTCCATCCGATCACCGCCGCTCGTCTGGTCATGGAAGAAACGGATCATGTCTTGCTCGTAGGACCGATGGCGACGGCATTTGCAGCACAGTTCAAGCTGGAGCGGCAGCGGATCTCCGCGCCGAAGCGGCGGCTGTCGTACGGCGCGCTGTTGAAACGGAAGAGACCTCTCGGCAACCGCCACGGCACAGTTGGCGCAGTCGCACTGGACCGTTTCGGCACGGTGGCGGCCGGCGCCTCCACCGGAGGGATCGCCCGCATGTTGCCGGGGCGGGTCGGCGATACGCCGCTGATCGGTTGCGGGGTCTACGCCGACAACCATGCCGGAGCCGTCTCGATGACGGGTGTCGGGGAAGGGATCATCCGAATGGCCGTGGCCAAAGAAATCTGCGATCGATTGACGGGTGGAGAGGCGCCGAAGGCGGCGGCGCGGCACGTACTGAACAAATTGGTGACCAGAATTCAGGGCTCGGCCGGGACGTTGGTGTTGGCGCCAGACGGCCGATTTGCCATTGCGCACGTGACGCCTCACATGACGGCCGGCTGGTGCAATGGGCGAGGAGAGCCGGTCGTCAGAGATCGTTTTCGGTAGGTGGCCTGTCGCCACGTATCCGTGGATGCTGACCTCTTGGGGCAGCACGGGGATGTTCACGGCCGGTTCGGCTTTCCGCGAGATGGAGCGGGCATGGAGACGTGCCGGATGTCTCTGAGGATGCGCTGATGCCGCTGCATCAGCGCGGCGGTCTTTCTGAGGGGATCATACCGGCGGGGTGAGGGGAGAATGGCCGCCAGCCAGGCCGCCTCGTCCTCTGTGAGATCGGCGGCGGATTTGCCGAAATGGTGGCGGGCTGCCGCTTCCGCTCCATAGACTCCTCGTCCCCACTCGGCCACGTTCAAGTAGATCTCCAGGATTCGTTTCTTGGTCAAGCGCCGTTCGAGCAGGCGCGTGATCAAGGCCTCCCGCATCTTTCGCAACAGAGACCGCTCGGACGAGAGGTAGAGGTTTTTGGCGAGTTGTTGGGTGATGGTGCTCCCGCCTCGTTTCATTTCTCCGGCCTCGATATTATGGAGCGCGGCGTCTCGAATACCTTCCCAATCGAATCCGTCATGCACAAAGAAAGAGGCGTCTTCGGCGGCGATCACCGCGCGTTGAAGGTGCGGGGAGATGCGTGCAAGGGGGACCCAAACCCATTGCCTCGAAACCGGACGTTTGTGTGAAGGAATCTCCTCCAGGCGCTGTTCCATCAACGCGGTCGATGACGGATTGGCATGGGCGAGTTCGGATACGTCCGGCAACGTGATCAACCAAAAGAGCGCCAGGACTCCGCTTGGAACGCCGACGATCAACAGGCTCCAGGCGAGAAGGCGGGCGAACAACCGGCGGTGAGTTGACTTAGGCATGCAGGCCGCGTATGGGTAGTCGCGATGATCAAGACCAAACCGCGGATGCTCCGTCTTGACCCCGTTCGTTGCATTGGTGATGCATGAAAATTCTCGCGGCTGAGTTTATCAAAAGTTGCGTCGATCCCGCACAGTTTCCGGCCGAGGATCGCCCTGAGATCGCCTTTGTGGGACGATCGAACGTGGGCAAGTCTTCCTTGATCAATTCGCTGCTGAATCGCCGGGAACTGGCGAAGGTCAGCCGCACTCCCGGCAAAACGCAATCCGTGAATGTGTTCGGAGTCTCGACGTCCGATCCCGATCTCGCACGGTTTTATCTGGTGGATCTGCCGGGGTACGGATTCGCCAAAGTCTCGCGGTCGGTTCGGGCCCAGTGGGGGCCGCTGATCGAAACCTATCTGACCGAGCGGGGCTCACTGAGAGGTGTCGTCTTGCTGGTAGAGAGCCGCGTCATCACCGAGCAGGATCGCCAGACCCTTCATTGGCTCCGCTCGATCGGACGGTCCCCGCTCGTCGTCGCAACCAAAGCCGATAAACTCAAGTCAGCCGAGCGGATGCGCGCGCTTCGCGAAATTCAGATGGAGTTGGGATTGATCGAAGGAGAGGCGGTCATCCCCTACTCGTCGATGACGGGGGAGGGGAGAAATCGGGTATGGGGGGAACTGCGCGACATGGTCAGAATTTGATTTCGATATAGGCTTTGTTTTTCAGGCCGGCCAGCCAGGATTGGAATCGCTCTTCGGCCTTCTGTTCAAAGACCAATCCTTGAATTTCGTGCTTGACCTCCTCAAAAGGGCGATACTGCCGCGGCTTTTTCTCGTCAATGCGGAGAATATGAAATCCTTGAGGGGTTTCTACGATCTCTGAGATGGCGCCCGGGACAAGGGGCGCGATCGCCTGCTCGATGGCCGGCAGAAGCTCGCCCTGCCGCACGAGTCCCAGGCGCCCTCCCTCCAAGGCGTTGGGTCCTTCCGAATAGCGTAAGGCCACGTCTTCGAATCGCTCGCCGCGCTTCAATTCATCCATGGCCTTGCGGATTTTCGCCAAGGCGTCTGGGACCTCGTCGGCCGAACGGAACCGGACAAGGATCTGACTCAGCAGGTACTCTTCGGGAACGGCGAATCGATCCCGGTGTTCCTGATAGTATCGCTTCATTTCCGATTCGCCGACCGTGATGGCCCCCCGGACTTCACGATCCACCACTTTCATCAGGAGCAATTGATCTCGGAGAGACCGCCGGTGTCGGGGGTCGGCAAGATCCACCGCCGAGCCCTGGAGCTTGAGTTGCTCGGCGAACTGCGCGATTTCCTGCTCCGACGCGTCGATGCCCTTGGCCTTGGCTTCCTGCAATTGCAACGTTTGCTCAATCAGTTTCGTGAGCGCCATGGATTCCGCCGTCTTGATCCGCTGTGCGAGATCATCGCCTTGGTGTTGTCGCTTGATCTGTTGCAGTTGCGGCTCACTTTCACGCTTCACGTCGGACAGCATGATCAGGTCGGAATTCACGACGGCGACGATGCGATCCTCAAGATACGCCGAGACGGCGGTCGGGGAGAGCCAGGAGAGACCGAGTGCCAGCCAGGTCATTGCGGCAAAGACCGTTCCGTCTTGTTTCCTGAAAATGGCGGACATGATTCCGATCCTCTGCGTGATGGGGAGCAAGAGCGGGCCGTTTTTATTGTACATGAAACGAGCCACGTGGCGGAAAGCCGGCATGGAAAGTTACGGCGTCGGGCCCGTTTCTTCCATGACGGGACGAGCGGCGTCTCCAAGACGAACGGTCGCCTTGGCCCGAATATCGGCGATCACGTCCTCAAACCGCTTGCGGCGCTTGTCGGCCAGCAGCTCTTGACGGAGCCGTTCTTGAGTGGCCATGTCGGCTTCAATAACTTCCCGTTCAAGCGGTGTGGTCATGACCAAGTAGTACCCTTCCTCCGTCTTGATCGGCGCGCTGATCATGCCCGGCTTGAGGGTGTGAATGACGGCGTCGACTTCGGGCGGGACCAAGCCCTTTCGATAGGGTCCGAGGTCGCCGCCCTTGGCTTTTGTTTTCTCGTCGATGGAATACCGTTGGGCGAACTTCGCGAAACTGCCTCCCCGGTTGATCTGGTTCTCAAGATCTTTGGCGGCGTACACGTTCGGCAGGAGCATCACCGACACTTGGACTTTCAAGGGATCGAGCAACTCGTGCGCGTGCTGTTGATAATAGGCGTCCAGTTCGGCTTTCGAAAGTTCGACGTCCGACAGCAACCTATTCTTAAGCAGTTCGTCGATGAGCAATTGCTCTTTATACCGCCGGACCTTGTCCCGGACCGTGTCGGTTTGGTCGAGACCCCGCTGACGCGCCTCCTGCAGCAGCAGTTCCCGTGTCACCAGCTCGTCGAGGAAGCGTCGTTTTCCTCCTTCCTTCTCGTAGCGGGCGCGGGTCGCGTCTGAGAGCTCTTTCCACCGCAGATCAAATTCCTTTTGCGTGATGGGGTGTCCGTTCACCAACGCCACAACCGGTTCCTCCTCCCGCGGCTCAATGCTGCACCCATGGATGAAGGGATCGACGAGGACCAGCATTGCCAGGAGCAGCAAGCGTGGCGTGCTGCGAACGGGGAGGTGATCGTTGGAGAGGAAGCGGTGTGGCATCGTCAAGTACGACGGACGGAATGCGACCATGGACCGGGCGCGTTCGTTTCTTGGCAGTTGGTATCACAGAGATCGAGGCTTTGCAAGGCTGCGTTCAGTTCCACGTAGACGGTCGTCCAGTCTTCCCGCGGCATCCGGATCTCGAACGACCTCGGACTTACGAACCGCAGCCGCTTCTGGAAACGCTTCATCACGCGGTGAATCGCGCCCTCGGCAACGAGAGCGTTCGGCCCGAATGTCAGGACGGCCGACGAGCCGTGTACTTCGATCGAGGTCAGTCGGAGACGTTTGGCGTGGATGCGGAGCTGCATGACTTCCAGCAGTCGTTCGACCGGCTCCGGTGGATGGCCGTATCGATCCTGGATTTCCCCGTGGAGCAACGCAAGTTCGCCGATCTGGTTGCAGGCGCTCAGACGTTTGTAGAGCGACAGCCGTTGGTGCGGGTCGGTCACGAAGTCATCGGGGATGAAGGCCGATACGGGCAGTTGGAGGGTCGGCTCCGGTTCCTCTTCCACGACCTGGCCTTTAAGCCGCTGAACAGCCTGCTCGACCATTTGCATGTAGAGATCCAGGCCGACCGCTGCGATGTGGCCGGATTGCTGTTTGCCGAGCAGGTTGCCGGCTCCCCGAATTTCGAGGTCGGCGGCGGCGATACGGAACCCCGAGCCCAGCTCCGTGAATTGTTGAACGGCGATCAGCCGTTTTTGTGCGTCGCTCGTGAGGGTGCCTTCGTCGGGGATCAGAAAGTATGCGAACGCTTGTTCCCCGCCTCTGCCCACGCGTCCGCGCAGTTGGTACAACTGCGCGAGACCGAACGTGTCGGCCCGGTTGACGATGATCGTATTGGCGCTGGGCACGTCCAGGCCGGACTGGATGATGGCCGAGGCGAGCAGGACGTCCGCTTCACGCCTGACGAACTTGAGCATGACCGCCTCCAGCGGCTTACTGCTCATTTGCCCGTGCGCCATGACGATGCGGGCTTCAGGCACCAGTTTCCGGAGCCAGGCACCCATTGATTCCATGGTTTCGACTCGGTTGTGGACGAAGTACACCTGCCCGCCACGTCCCAGTTCCCGGAGGATCGCGTCGCGGACAATCGTGTCGCTGAAGCGAACGACCTCGGTTTTGATTGCCAGGCGTCCCACAGGAGGTGTTTCAATCACTGAGAGATCCCGCACGCCCGACATGGCCATTTGAAGCGTGCGGGGGATGGGGGTGGCGGTCAGCGTCAACACGTCCACCTGCGTGCGGAGTTGTTTCAACCGCTCCTTGTGTTTCACGCCGAACCATTGTTCTTCATCGATGATGACGAGGCCAAGATTGCGGAACACCACGTTCTTCTGAAGAAGGCGATGGGTGCCGATGACGATGTCGATGGCGCCGGATGCGATGCCCGCAATGACGGCGGTGCTCTCCTGGGGCGATTGAAACCGAGAGAGCAGGGCGACGCGGACGGGAAACGGGGCGAATCGTTCCGCGAAGGTCTCGTAATGTTGGTGGGCGAGCAGTGTGGTCGGCACCAATACCGCCACTTGGCGGCCGTGTTCCGCAGCTTTGAAGGCGGCGCGCATGGCCACCTCTGTTTTGCCGTACCCGACGTCGCCGCAAACGAGTCGGTCCATCGGCTTCGTCGATTCCATGTCGCGGAAGATGTCCTCGACGACTTTCCGTTGATCTGGCGTCTCTTCGTACTCGAACGCGGCCTCGAATTCATGATAGAGCATGCCCCCCGTTTCGTATGAAGGGCGCTTCACCAATTCTCGGCTGGCGTACAGCTCCACCAGTTCGTGAGCCATGTCCTCGATGTCTTTTTTGACCCGGGCCGTTGTCTTTGCCCATGTGGTTCCGCCGAGGCGGTTGAGACGAGGAACGTGGCTCTCGGCGCCGCTGTAGCGCTGGACCTGGTTGAGTCGGTCGAGCGGAACGTACAGGGTATCGCCTCCGGCGAACTCCAGCGTCAGATAGTCGCTTTCGAAGTCTTGGACGGCGAGGCGCTTGAGCCCCCGGTACTTGGCGATCCCGTGTTGGACGTGCACCACGTAATCGCCGATGTTCAGATCCTCCAACGACGACAGGAAGGTGGCGGTTTTGCTTTTCGCCTGCGGCTTGTAACGGGCGCCTTTCGCGAATAATTCTTCTTCCGTCAAAACGGCAAGGCGCAGGTCGCCGGCGAGGAAGCCGGACGACAACGCGCCGTGCATGACCTGAAACGGCAGCTTCTCCTCGCTCCGGCGGGACCAGACCTCGGGCCGCCATTCGTCGGCCGGCAAGTCATGCTCTCGGAAAAGCGCCAGCAGCCGGTCCACTTGTCCTCGGCTTCGGGCCACCAGAATGACCAGATGGTCCGCGCGGAGGCGATCCAGGAGGGCGAGGGTCTGACTGAAAGGGGTGCCTCTGATGCCCAATCCGACGGCGGCCGGCGTCTGTCCCGTGAAGGAACATGTGAAATCCCATGTTCCGTCCGGAGTCGCCAACGGCTCGAGCGCCAGGGTCGGCCACGTTGCCGTGGCGCGCTGAATCTCGTCCCACGTCAAAAAGAGCGTCTCCGGCGAGGGGTAGGGGCGCGAGGCGTCGCGATCGGCGTGCCGGAGATAGCCGTCCTCGATCTTCTCCCAGGCCGTCCGACAAGCCCGCCGTAACGATTCGGGCTGATCGAGAACCAGGCAGGGAGATCCAGCCAGGTATTGGAACATGGAATCCATCCGGCCGTAGATCTCCGGGCTGCGCCACTCCGCGTCAGGCGGGATGGGAGACAGGGCCTCCGGATCATCGACGGCGCGGAGGAACTCCCGAGCCGGCAACACCAGTCCCTCTTTGATCGTTTTGATCGAGGTCTGCGTCGAAGCGTCGAACAGGCGGATCGATTCGATTTGATCGCCGAGCCATTCGATCCGGATCGGATCGGTATGGGCGGTCGAAAAAATATCGATGATGCCGCCGCGAACGCTGAACTCCCCGGGAATGTCCACGACCGACACGCGCCGGTACCCCAGACGCAGGAGGGCGGCCAGCATCGGCTCTCGCTCGTAGGTCTCTCCTGACTTGAAGCGAATGACGGCTTGCTCGAAGGTGGCGCGGGGCATCACTCGGTGCATGGCGGCGGTCACGGAGGCGACCAACACGGCGGGGCCGCCGGCACACAGGTTGTGGAGCGTCGTCATGCGGCGGGCGATCAATCCGACATGGGGGGCCGTCGCTTCGTACGGTAAGGTTTCCCATTCGGGGAACCAACCCAGGTTTTCCGACGGCAGACCCAGAAGAGTGTGGAAAAACACGAGGTCGTTGAACAGCCGTTCCGCCGATCCCTCGTCGGCGGTCAAGATCACCGATGGGCGAGGCTCATCGGAGGAGCTGGCCTGAGCCTGAATCAACAGACTGAGCGCAAACGCCGGCGTGGATCCATGCAGCCCTGTCAGACAGATGCGGGATCGGCCTTGGTTCAAGGCCGACTGGAGGGCGATCAGCCATGGGGGGGAGATCCGCATCGTTGAAGAATGAGTGCCGGTGTTGGACACGACTCACGCGGTGGTTGACCGGATGCGGCGGATCAATGCGGTGGTGGACACATCAGGAACAAGGGCGATGGTCTTCACGACTCCTCCTCGGGCTTCGACGATCTCGCGGCCGACGATCTTCTCAATCGGCCAATCGCCTCCCTTGACGAGGACGTCGGGCTGGATGTCGGCGATCAGACGTGCGGGATCGGACTCGGAAAACATCACCACGTAATCCACGGCCGCCAGGGCCGCCACCACTTCGGCTCGCTGCACGTCCGGTACGATCGGGCGGTCAGGTCCCTTGTTCAGGCTCCGCACCGAATCATCGCTGTTGACGCCCACCACCAGCAGATCCCCGAGCGCCTTCGCCTCCTGCAGATACCGGACATGGCCGACGTGCATGAGATCGAAGCAGCCGTTGGTGAAAACGATTCGTTTGCCCTCTGCACGAGCCCGTTCGAGGATCGGGGTCAATTGCGTGATGCTCAGGACGTTCCCTCGCATGCCGCATCATACCCATTCGGACGCCGAGATGAAAAGGGAGAAGACGACGGGGCGCCGGACGCCGTTTCCCGTGAGGCGTCACGAGCCGTTTCGATGAACGGCGAAGGCCGACACTTGACCTGGACAACGCCGGTGGCGGATGCCAACTCATTCTTTTGGGGATACGCCCCCCAGACCGATCACGGAGGAGCCGTAGCGGGCGATGAGCGTGTCCATGGCTTGGATGGCTCTGGCCCTTCGTTCATCGAACAGCCCCGGCGCGGCGGGGGCGAGATCCGTGAGCGCCAGGCCGGCCAGGCGATAGGCCGTGCCGGGCTTGATGAGATCGTGGAGGATTTGCCGCACCGTCGGCCACATGTCCGGCTCATAATTGAGCGGGCGGGAAAACCGTCGCCGTTTGGTGGTGACGGTAAACCGCGAGTCCTTGAGTTTCACGGCGCAAGCGGCGGCGGCTGTTCCGTCTTGCCGAAGGTCATGGGCCAGCATGCTCAGGAATCCCCGCAGCGTCCGTTCGAGCAATGAACGATCGCATGTATTTCGCTCAAAGGTCGTTTCACGGCTGATGCTTTTTGATTCCCGATTGGAGACGACCGGTTCTCGATCGATTCCTCGCGCCAGGTCTCTCACGGCGGTCAGGCCGTCGCCGAACAAATGTCGGAGCGGGCCGTCCCAACGGGCGTCCAGGAGGTCGCTGATGGTTGTGAGCCCGAGTCTCGTCAGTTTCGACTCCGTCTTGGGACCGACGCCGGGCAAGGCCCGCAGAGGACAGGGAGCCAGAAAAGATGGTTCGGTTCCCGGTTCGACCACGACAAGTCCGTCAGGTTTATGGCGATCGGCGGCGATTTTAGCGACGGTCTTGCCGGAGGCGATCGCGATGGTGCAACGAAGGCCGGTTGCGGCAAAGAGTTCGCCTTTCACGAGCCGTCCCAATGTCATGGGATCGGGATACAGCGATTGCAGCTCCGTAGTGTCGGCATAGAATTCGTCGATGCTGCTCCATTCGGTCAAGGGGAACAGCCGATCGGTTACAGTCCGCATGGCCTCATGCAGTCGTCGATACAATGGGCGATCCGGCGGGAGGAGGATGAGGTCCGGACACAATTGAAGGGCTTTGACTGTGGGCATGGCGGAGCATACGCCGAAGGCCCTTGCGGCATAGCTGGCAGACGCAATGATGCCCCGCGGCGGCGGTCCTCCAACCGCGATTGGTTTGCCGGCAAGAAATGGGTGTTGGAGGACGGCGGCGGACGCAAACATGGCGTCCACATCGGCGAAGAGGACTTGGCGAGGCCAGGGCGGCAGAGACGTCATCATCGGTCATCCTTGGGAGAAAGATCGAAATGGGAACGGGAAAACTTTAATGATCGAAGGAGGGGAATTCCAGCGTCAATTGCCCGGCCGGCTTATCGGCGGGGCCGGATACCGGTGTCCCATTCGATCTGATCGGCGAATGGCGCGCGGCGTCTTCGTTGCACAATTCATCGAGCGTGCCGCGGCAGATGCCGCAGTGATGCCGGCGCGGGTCGATGGTGTTTCTCTGCCGCTGGTAAATCCGTCCGCATGTTCGGCAGCGCCACGCGAATCGAACCAAGGACAACACTTCAGGTTGAAGAGAATGATAGATGGTGACGGCCACCTCGCCCGAGCGGTTCATCTCGGTCATTTTTCGCAAAAAATCCGGACCGTGATTCGGTCGCCGCTTCAGCACGTCGAATTGCCATTGATGGATCATTTCGTGGGCGAGGGTGTTGAGCAGTTCCTGTTCCATATACTGCGTGCGGGCCGCAAGCCGTTCGAACAGGGGGAGGGACAGGCGGATTTCCCGATGGCTGAAAGCAGGTCCAGGAAGTCGCGTTCGCGGGCCGCCGCGGCTTGCGAACATACCAACTGAAGACGTGAGGCGTCGGCTCCAGATGATGGAGATCGGCGGCAACAGGTCCGCGAAGTAACGGTGATTCAGCCGAGTCCATTCCTGTTGCAGTACGTTCCGAGAGAACGAATCAGATGGAGAGAGCGGCCGAACGTCCATAGGCGCCGGCAATGGCGCGCTAGGATGCGCCGAGCAGCTGTTCCTCGACCAATTCGCAGAGGACGTGACCGAGGGTGATATGGCTTTCTTGGATGCGAGACGTAACAGTGGACGGGACGACGAAGGGATAGTCCACTAAGCCGGCCAGTTTGCCGCCTTTTGCGCCGGTCCAGGCCACCGTGATCAATCCGAGCTCACGGGCCGCCTCTACGCCCTTGAGCACGTTGGGCGAATTGCCGCTGGTGCTGATCGCGATCGCCACGTCGCCCTTCTGTCCATGGGCTCGCACTTGCCGGGCGAACAGTTCATCATAGCCGAAGTCATTGGCGATGCAGGTGATCGCGGCGATGTCGGTGGCCAAGGCTATGGCTGGCAAGGGCTGGCGGTTTCGCATGTAGCGTCCAACGAATTCCGCCGCGATGTGGGCCGCGTCGGTGGCGCTCCCGCCGTTGCCGAACAGCAGCACCTTGTTGCCTTGGCGGAAGGCGTCGGCCATCAGGCTGCCGACTTGCGCGATGCGGTCGGCATGGTCTCGGGCGAACTGCTCCTTCACGCGCGCGCTGTCGCTGAATGCGTTGAGGACCGAGTCTTTGAGCACGGCGTTCATGGGCGCGATTCTAGGCAAGGCGGTCCGACGTGTCAACCGCGCAGTCGCAAGACGTGTCCGTCATGGTCGAATTGAACGGCCGCGGAACCGATGGTATAGTCCGGCGCTATGGCACAGGATCAACCGGTCAAAGCGCTCGTGATTACACTGGTGGATGACCCGTCGTCTGCGGCGTATTCGATCAATCGACTGAAGCCCGACATGCTGTGCTTTGTTCTGCCGGAGAAGGGGAAGTCATTGGTGGAATCGATCGTGCAACCGAAAGTCGAGCGGATGCCGCGGCGGTGGGACTGGATCATCCTGGCCGACGTCCAAGACTTTTCTCTGTGCCATCGCACCCTGGCTCAGTCGCTGCCCGACCTGCTGCGAACGTGGGAGGTAGAACCGGGTGAGGTGGTGGTCGATCTCACCGGCGCGACTCCGGCCATGGCTGCGGCCCTGTCCATCACATCGTTGCTTTGGACTTCCAGGATTGTTTGGCTGGTCGAGGGGCGAGAGGGAACCACGAGCGATCTTGTCGATCGTGACGGGCAACGGCGCATCTGGACACAGGCGAATCCCTGGGACGAAACGGCGACACTCGTTCGACGAGACGGTTGTGAGCTGTTCAATCGAGGTGAATTTGGGACTGCCGCTCAACGGTTCCGCGAACTCGAAATGCGGGTGAGCGGCGGTGGGAAGCCCCTGTACCGCGCTTTGGCTGATGTGGCGGATGGCTATGGTTGGTGGGAGCGGTTCCACTACCGCCAGGCATGGGACAAGCTTAAGGGGGCACTCAAGGCCTTGGAAATGGCCTCGCTGTGGGGAGGGCCACCGGGGTTGAAGCCTACGGTCTCCGCCATCAAGGCCAACGTAGGGTTTTTGGAACGGCTCGTGTTGGATCCCGCCGAGGTCAAGGAGTTGCTCGCAGTGGATTTGTTGGCCCATGCGGCCCGTCGCCTCGAGTCCGGGCGGGATCCTGAGCACGCAATGATCGCGCTGCTCCGGGCGCTGGAGGCCTGTGCGCAGCGGCAATTGTACGTCCGCTATCGTATCAAAAGCTGGGATGTCGAGCTTCACGCCCTTCCATCCCCTCTCCAGGAAACCTGTCGCACTTGTTATCTGGACGACGTGGATGGGAAGTACAAACTGCCGCTCCAGGCGCAGTTCCGTGCCCTGGCTGGGTTGGGCGATCAGATGGGGCAAAGTTTTTTGCGTGTATGGCCCACCATGAAACCGTTGCTCGATGCGGCGTCCCATGCCGTGCTCGGTCATGGATATGACCCGATTAAGAGCGAACGGGTCCAGCAGTTTTACGATGTGGTCGTCAAGCTGTCGGGTGTGGCGGAGTCATCGTTGCCGAAATTTCCCGTCTTGGCTATTTAGTGCCCCATGGACATTCGCATTTATTACGAAGACACCGATTGCGGTGGCGTCGTCTATTATGCGAACTACCTCAAGTATTTCGAGCGGGCCAGAACCGAATATCTCGAATCACGTGGTCGATCGGTCGCTCTGCTGATGGAGCAAGGAACGGTCTTTGTCGTGGTCCATGCCGAGGTTCACTACCACGCTCCTGCTCGATACGGAGATCTCTTGTCGGTCGAGACGGAGGTGGTCGAAGCTGGTGCCGCTTCTTTTACCTTCCGGCACGTGATCAGGGAAAAACAGAGTGGCCGACTGATTGTGACGGGATCAACGAGATTGGCGGCGACAGACGGCGCAGGGAAGGTCAAGCGTCTGGACAAAGAGACCGCCGCTGCTCTACAGTCTTAGCGGTTCTATCTCTGGGGCGGGGCGCAACGCCAGGTCGGCCCTCAGAGTTGGAAGCGGGGCTGCTAGTCTGTGAGGCTCCGACCGTTCGGCTGCTGTCTCGGCAGTCGTTCAATGATCAGGAAGAAATCACCAGGAAGATGCCGGAGGCTTCGGCTGCTCTCAGCCTCGGCATTTGTACTGTGTCGGCAGAAGGTTCGTGAGGAGCAGCGAAAGGAGTGTTCATGTATAACCAAACGAAAGGAGTCAGGGAATGAGTCAGCAGATTCCAGGTTACACCTATGGGACGGCGGCTGTCGCCAAGTCACCCGTGTCGCTCGACGAGTTCGAGTTGATGAAGAAAAGCGCATTGTTCGGGGAGGAAGACATCAAGTACCTCAAGATGTCCTATGATGTCGTCAAGGATCAGGTCGAAGCCATCCTGGATGTCTGGTACGGATTCGTCGGTTCGCAGCCTCATCTGCTCAAGGCGTTTCTCGGCAAAGCGGATGGCCAGCCGCTCGGCGACTACCTGGGCGGGGTCCGCAAGCGATTCGGTCAGTGGATTTTGGATACGGCGCGTGCAGAGTACGATCAGAAGTGGCTTGATTATCAACATGAGATCGGCCTCCGTCATCACCGGACGAAGAAGAATAAAACAGACAATGCGCCGGCCTCGGCGGATCACGTGCCGTTCCGCGACCTCTTTGCGCTGATCTTTCCGGTGACCTTTACGCTCAAGCCCTTTTTGGCGAAAAAAGGCCACTCGGCTGAGGATGTGGACAAGATGTACAACGCTTGGCTTAAGTCCTGCCTGCTCCAAGTGACGCTCTGGAGCTATCCCTACGTCAAGAGCGGAGACTTTTAGCCGTTTGCGGGCGGCGCGATGGGACCCACGGGTCCCATCGCGCTTCGCGCGTCAGCGCGTCAATAAGCTTTGCTGTAGCCGGCCTCGCCGTCGTAATTCCACAATTTTTGCGCTGCCGACCATTCCCACTTCTTGCTGAGTTGCACAAGAAAATCGGCCACCTCATGATCCTTGATGGGCTTGGTCGCCATGAACCGGCAGCGGTACCAGTTCACCATCAAAAGATCAGGGCTGACGAAGCCGGGCCACACCTTGGTGCCACGGTTGGAGATGAACTCGCACTTGAAGGGACCAAATTCGCCGTCGGCAAATTGGGGAATCCCCTTGTCTGTAATGATGTACAAATCGACTCCCACCAGTTCGATCTGTTTCTTCTTTTTTGTCGCGATTGCGTCTTGAGTAAAGGTTGGCATCGGATCCTCCTTAGTTGGCCGTCTTGCGCATCTTGTCGATGATGGCCTTGGCATATTCGTCTGTCTTGGCGGTGCCGCCGACGTCATAGGTCACTGTTTTCCCTTCTTCGAGGACTGCATACATTGCCTTCTCGATTCGATCCGCTGCCTCCTTCTCGCCGAGCCAGCGGAGCATCATAATGCCGGAAATCAAAACGGCGGAGGGATTCACCTTTTTCTGACCCGCGTACTTTGGCGCTGAACCATGAACTGCCTCAAAAATGGCGCAGTTATCGCCGACGTTGGCGCCTGGGGCGAAGCCTAAGCCGCCCATCAGGCCTGCGCAGAGATCGGTCAGGATATCGCCATAGAGGTTGGGCAGCACCAGACAGTCGAACTGGCCGGGGTTGCGCACCAATTGCATGGAGCAGTTGTCTACGATGATGTCGCCCGTCTCGATATCAGGATATTTCTTTGCAGCTTCCCGGAACGCCTCGAGAAAGAGGCCGTCCGTCATTTTCATGATGTTAGCCTTGTGAACGCAGTAGACTTTTTTGCGGCCGTTGTCCCTCGCCCACTTCAACGCGAAATCCGCAATGCGATAGGACCCTGGCCAGGTGATGACCTTGAGACACTGCGCCACTTCGTCGGAGACCATGTGCTCGATGGCGGCATAGGAGTCCTCGGTGTTCTCGCGGAAATTGATGATGTCCAGTTTGTCCCACGGCCGTTTCAGCGCGGGAATGAGCCGGACAGGCCGCACGTTGGCGTACAGGTCGAAGACCTTCCGCAACGTGACGTTGGCGCTCTTGTGCCCGGTTCCGATAGGTGTCGTCGTTGGACCCTTTAACGCCACTTTGTTTTTGGCGATGCTCTGGATCGTTTTCTCCGGTAGCAGCGTTCCGTGTTTCTCGAGACAATCAAGGCCGATGTCTTCATATTCCCATTTGATATCAACACCGCTTGCGTCGATCACCATTCGCACAGCTTCGCAGATCTCCGGTCCTGTGCCCTCTCCCGGAATCATCGTCACCACGTGTGTCGCCATCCTCAACCTCCCTTAAGCAGCAAGGGTGATCGGACCATCCGAAACCCTGTTCTGGGGACTGGAGCAAAATGGATTCCACACCAGAGCCTTCAGGAATCGAAGAGAAATGTCATGGAAATTCAAGAAGTTCTCATGGGATACGGAAGCGGTAAGGTTCGAGATGGCTGTCAGTCAGTTCTTTCGGACGAGCGAGCACGCTCTTGCCGCACGCACTCTAGTGCGAAATCGCACGTCTGCGGGGCTTCCGAATTAAGGAAGAGGCGAGATTGCAAGAAGATTTATGGTCTATGTATTGCGGGGAAAGAGAACCGTTGTTAAGGGAAGTCCATGGCTGGCGGAGGCTATGCGCTGGCGTTGCCTGCGGCAGAATGTCCCCCCTTCTAGTTCTCATTTGGATGCCGATTCGTGCGGCGGCGCAATCTTCTCTTCCTCTGTTCACTCAACACATGAAAGGGCGGGTGTTACTCCAGTGGTGATTGAGACTTTCTGCGCCGGTTTAAAGTCCAGCGAGTAATACCCAGGTATTTGGCGGCCAGGGTTTTGTTGCCTCCGGTGCGTTGGAGGACCTCCGAGATGATTCGATGCTCGATGTCGGCCAGTGATTGGTCGCCGAGCCGGAACGCAAGATGGATCTGCATAGGGTCGGATGGCTGGGGGGGAGTAACTGGTGGTATGGAAGAACGTTGTACGGTCGTCGGTCTGGAATTGATGTGGATATCCGACGGAAAATGCGCGGCCTCGAGCGTATCTTTGGAACAGAAGAGGACCGCTCGTTCGATTAGGTTTCGCAATTCCCGAATGTTTCCCGGGAAATCGTATTGCGCCAACATTGTCTTGACGGAGTCCGCCAACCGGCGGGCCGGTTGCTTCAAGGCCACGGCGAACCGTTCCATGAAATGTTCGGCGAGCGGAATGATGTCTTCCCGCCGATCTCGCAGGGGAGGAACGGTCAAGGTGACGACGTTCAAGCGAAAATAGAGATCTTCGCGGAACTCCCCGCGCGCAACGGCGTCTTTCAGATTGTGGTTGGTAGCCGCCATGAATCGCACGTCTACCGGGATGGTGGCTGCGCCCCCCACCCGCCGTAGGGTGCGCTCTTCGAGTACGCGCAGCAGTTTGGCCTGAAGCGGGAGGGGAAGATCGGCGACTTCGTCGAACAAGACGGTGCCGCCCTCAGCCATTTCGATCAAACCAATCTTGCGGGCAGCCGCCCCCGTAAACGATCCCTTTTCATGACCGAACAATTCGCTCTCGAAGAGTTCGCGCGGGATCGAGGGGCAATCGACCTCGATGCAGGGTTTGTGGGCTCGGGCACCGTTGTAATGAATGACCCGCGCCATGTACTGCTTGCCTGTGCCTGTCTCGCCTTGCAGCAACACGGTGACCCGGTCACTTTTGACCAGTTCACGGACTTGATCGAGAAAACGTTGGGTGGCTGGACTGCTGGCGATGACCCGGTCGAGCGCGTATCGTTCCGCGTCTTGCCCGCTGTGCAAATGGACCTGGCGTTGGAGTGCGAGCAACTCCGTCGCTCGGTGGAGCGCGTGTAATAGGTCCTCCATGTCGATGGATTTGGCGACGAAGTCGAACGCCCCGAGCTTGGTCGCTTCCACTGCGTCTTTTACCGTCCCTCTTGCCGTCAAGAGGATAACTAAGAGATGAGGAAACAATCGCTTGACCCGCGCCAACACGTCGAGTCCGGAGAGATGGGGCATGACCAGGTCGAGCACGAGGATGTCGGGTTCGAATGTCCGGAGCAGCGAGAGGGCCTCTTCTCCAGAAGAGGCGGTCTGCACCATGTAGCCGTGATCGCTGAGGCGAAGGGCAAAGGCTTCGCGAACCGAGGCTTCATCTTCGACGAGCAGGATCTGCCAGGCCATCTAGGTCTCGTGCTTGAGAGGAAGCCACACCGTCACGGTGACACCATGGCCGGGGGGGCTGGTGATGGTTATTTGGCCTCGATGTCGTTCAATGATATCGTGAGTGATGGTCAAGCCCAGCCCCACGCCTTTCGCCTTGCCGCAGGTGAAGAACGGTTCGAAAATCCGCTGGAGATCTTCCGGCGGGATACCTTTCCCCGTATCGGTGAAGGTGAGGAGCACGCCGGCGTCGCGTCGGGTTTCGTCGGGTTTGAGCGCAATGGTTAGGGTTCCACCGTCGGGCATGGCGTCGAGGGCGTTCATCATGATGTTCAGACATACCTGTTGCAAATGCGGCCGTGACGCCGTGACATGTGGGACGTCGGGCGCGATGAGCGTTCTGACGGTGATTCGTTGCTTGAGCATATTTGGACGGAGCAGTGTGAGCGTCTCATTGATCAACGACGGCAGATGGCAGGGCTGGGGATCAAACGGGCTGGGGCGCAATTGGCTTAAGTGCGACTCTAGCAGCCCGTCGATGCGTGCTGCTTCTCGGGCAATCAACCGACAACGGTCGCGGGCCGCTTGCGGCAGCGAATCCTGTTCAGCCAGGTGTGTGGCCAAACTTCCCAGGCCGATCAGCGGATTGCGGATCTCGTGGAGGAGACCTCCGGCCAGTTGTCCCACCAGCTTCACCCGTTCAGTGTGGCGCAAGGCTTCGAGCATCTGTTCGCGTTCGCTTAAATCGGTCAAAATGGCCATGTAATACTGCGTGGTGCCGTCTCGATCTTTCACGGGGCTCACGCTTTCCCACACGAGAAATTCCGATCCGTCCTTGCGGCGGTTGACGAAACGGTCGGCGAACGGATGTCCGGAGCGAATGGTCTGCCAAAGGCGTTCATAGAATTCGGGCGAGTGTTTGCCGGAGCTGAGAATCGACGGACGCTGCCCCAGTGCCTCTTCCCGGGGCCAACCGGTCATTCGCTCCAGCGCAGGGTTCCATTCCAAGATGTGGCCTTTGGTGTCGGTCAGCATGATGCCGTCCTGTGCCGCCATAAAGAGCCGGTGATAAAAATCTCTTTGGGTCTCAGCGCGCCGCCGCCGTTCGAGGACGGTGGCAACCGTGTTGGCCACTGAGCAGAGGAATTCGAGTTCTTTATCGGTAAAATGGCGGACTCGCTTGCAGTGGGCCGTCATCACGCCGTACACGCGATCTTCCACCAACATCGGCACGCAGATGCCGGCAATATAGCCCTGTTCGGTCAGGAGAGTTGAGGGTGTAAAGCGCGTTTCGGTACGGAGGTCGTGAACAACAACGGGAAGCCGTTTCCTGATCGCATAGCCGGCTTGCGAATGGGTTCCCCCCTCGATGGTCAGCATCCCGATGAGTGTCTCGTCGAGGCCGACAGCCGCTACAATCGTCAAGTCATCGCCAGACTCGCGGGCGATGAGAATTTTACAAAGTTCGACATCGAGGGCTTCGGCCGTGTGCTGCACGGCTTCGTTCATCAAGGTCTGGGCCGAGGCATCGCTCACGGCCAGAGTGCCGATGCGGGCGAGGACGGATTGAAAACGAGCCGCCTGTGAGGCTTCTTGAGCCAGCAGGGTCCGTTCGGTCACATCTTGCAGGATCAGCAGCACGCCGGTGTGGCCTTGAAAGGGCACGGCGTTGAATCGGCATTCATAAATCAGCCGATGCCCTGCACGATCCACGAGGTGATAGATCTTGTTCCTGCGAGCTCCGACCATGTGGCCTGTCCATGACTGTGCATCGGCAAGGAGACGATCCCGCAGCGTGGTGAAGGCGCATTCACCGGGTGGATCGTCCGCGGCGGCTGCTGCCGCCTCGACCAACTCGCCGAATTGGGCGTTTTCGAAAATCAACGCCCCGTGACGCAGAAAGCACAGACCGCCTTCAATGCAATCGCTCACCCAGGCGAGCACCTCGGCAGCGGATAATTCCGATGGCGCGGGAACCAGTGATTTGCTGGAATGGGGCGCGGGGGGCATAATGATGATCGGGGCTACGCGTGGTGTCGGGACTGACGTCAGTATATCTCGCGAGGCGTGGAGGCGTCGAGACCCAGCGGGCCCGCGCGATTCCGTCTCGATCGTCATTTCCCCACGAAGTAGTCCCGCCGACTCACCGCTACGTCGGTGACGAACATGGCTCCCGAGTGGCGATTGAAAAGCGGGCCCAGGCCGGCCAAAATCGGTTCTACCCGATCGTCCGGCACTACGGTAAAGACGATGACTTGACTGCTGGTGTCGTCGAACAGCAGATGACCCTCGTGAAAACTATGATGGCCCCTTCCGGACACGTTGTTGATGATGGTGTAACCGGTGGCGCCGGTTCGGTCAAGCAAGTCGGTGACGAACTTCAAATGGTCACCTTGGACGACGATCTTAATTTCTTTCATGGGATGCAGCGTCAAGCTCATCATGACCATGCGCTCCTTGGTTGGAAGGTTCGGGTTTCCAGCCGACCCCGCGATGATATCGATAAAACCGTTGATCCTGCGGATCCAACGCGACCAGCGTCATCCAACCCAGATTGAACAGGCGGTCCAGCAAGGGATGCCGGTCGATGACCCACTGAATTCGCTCGCGCGGCGCCTCGACGACGGCCAAAAGCCGCATCGGTTCATGATAGGGTTCCGCACCGTTCAGAACCGTCTGCGCTGGCAGACCCAAACGCAGGTCGCTCCATACGCCGGTCATGACCCCGATGCGGCCCACGACATTATGGTACACCTTGCTGCCGCTTCCGTAGATCCGGTTGTCAACGGTCGAGAAGTAGTGTTCCATGTTGATCCATTGGGCGACCACCAGCGGCGCCGTCAGGATCGTCTCCAACAACTTACCGGACTGGTCTTGCCGGTAATCGTAGGAATGAAGAAAAGCACGGCCTCGTAAATTGACGCCCCGGGTCAACGCGCGTCGTCCAATGACGATGAGGCTATTCCCCGACAGTCCCCACTCCGGCCGGGTCTCGGCCCAATCACGGCTACGCCGGATGGCCTGTTGCCGTGCGAGGCGCGGCTGAGTCGGCGTCGAGATCGGCAATGCACCGGCCCGTTCCATGGCGGCTCCCCGGCCCGCCGCGTCGAGATCGGCCATCAGAATCTCCAAATCTTTACGGTGTGTCGCTGGCACGTCTTCGAGATCGACCAGGCGTACGACGTCCGTCGTCGTATCATGTTGCGCGGCGAAGAAATGGGTGTCGGTCGGAACAGTAATCCCCCGCCTCAGGAGCAACTCACGCACGGTGGGCTTATTGGCCATTGCGGCGATGGCACGGGCATTGGGCAAGCCCTGATTGCCGCCGCAAGCGCCGCAGTCCAGAGCGGATTCGTAGGGGTTGTTTTCCGAGGTGCTGCCGTGCGCGCAAAACACGACCACTCGAGCGAAGTTGGACGTCAGCCCCATCAGTCGCAGCGCCGCCTCAACCAAGTAGGCCTGTTCGGAAGTTGAGAAACCGGTACGGGTTAAACGGGCCAGACGCGCGGAGACGCCGTGGGGGCTGATGCAGTAGCGATCTCGCAATTCGGCATAGAAACCTGCTTCCGCCTCCGGCGAGAGATTCAGCGCTTTCGCTACCTCGCCGTTGAGGCGGTCCCCCTCGCCAAGGGCCTTTCGCCTGATTTGGTCCAACAACGTCGCGGAGAGGGTAGTGCCGGTCCTCCCAAGACGTTCGCGGATGACCTCACGGATAATCGCCTGTTGTTCTGCTGCCACCATCGCCTCCGCCTCTTCTCGGCTGAGTTTCTCGACCGTCAAGGTGGTGGCGATGGGCGGCACCAGTCGATTGGTGATCCACTGTTTGATCTTGTCGTACCAGATAGGGAGGAGTGTCCGGCCAAACAGAGGCAGACAGAAGAACCATCCGAACGCCTCGACCATGACATAAGGAGTAATAACGTTTTCCTTAAGTTCCTGCAACAACTCATACGTGGTCGTGCCAAGCCGTGCCACGTTCTTGTGCCGCTTCGCCAGCCTATCATGATAGCTGCGAGGCACTTCCCGCACCAAGTTCTTAGGTTTGAGTAACACCGGGCAGTGGGAGACCGTCTGGTGGGCGCCGAAGGACTGAAAGTCCAACGGGACGCCGAAAAATCCTGCAAGTCCTAGAGTTTCGTAACCGCCCACATGCTCGAGGTGGCGACGAAAAATTTCGGAACGCACGTCGATGCAAAACACGAGCTGGGCCAGCGGCCGCGAGTTTGTTGCGTCATCCCGTGTCATCATCGCTTCGGCTGTGAGTCTCCCGGCTAGCCTACGGAGCACCTGACGGCGATGCGCGGTCTCGAAGGCCTCCAGCCAAATCGGTCCCTGCTGCGAGGCTGGTAAGCCGTCGAGCCACGACAGCAGGGTGCGAAGATCCGATGGCGAGGCAGTGTCGATGGCATCGTCGAGCCCAAGGGCGCCGAAGAAACGAACAAGGTGCCGTGCCGCCGTTCGGAGCCGATGATCGGTGTTTTGTGCCCTCCGCTGTTCGTCGTGGTGTCTGCCGATTGCTTCCCAAGCGGCGTGGTCGTACCGCCGGCTTGATCGGGCCAGGCGGGTCACCTGACGGTGGATACTCGGCGAAACCAGCCCCGATATCCAGTCGCGTCGCAGACGATAGGCGGCCGGAAAATGGCGTGCGTACCGCCGCCGTTCGTCGTTGGTTCCGGCAAGAGCCAGATAGGTACGGCAAGCCGACTCCACCAGCTCCCGCTCGTAGAAAAGTCGAACCGCCAGGTAGTTTGCCAGATCGATCGGATAGGCTTCCTGCCAGGGATGGCCCTTTTCATGCGAGCGCCATTTGATATAACCGACCCAACCCGGCAGGGAGGCCAGGTGTTCAGAAAAGTATGGTTCCCATACGGTGTGTGGAATCCCCATGTCGTGTAAAAGATTCAACAGGGCGTCCTCGGAACAGTCGGGAAGGTCGCGCAATTTGTCTGCTGCGTTCCGGATCCCGATGAGCCGAAGCGTGAAATCATCTTGTGCGAGGTCGCGCCAGGCTCGGTAAAATCCCCGTTCCCGCTGCGGCATAGCCCAGGTGGCTTCCCCCTCATCGAGAAAAGCCCCACACCACTTGATCAGCTCTCGATTGATCGTCTCGACCAATCTGGTTCCGAGCGTTCGGTCGCACCAGGCACTGAGTGTTTCTCTCTCGGAGAGCTCATGGGGCTCTAAGGAAGGGGAGTCCGGCACAATCGGTCCGTCCATAGTGCTGGCTCGTGCCAGCCATAGCATCCGTTCGGTGATACGCTCCTCATCCTTCGGTGAGGCTCCGGCGGAGGGGCGGTCTGATTCGGTCACGCCGTGAAGCATCGACAAAGTCAACACCTCCGCATGACTCAGCCGACGGCCGCCTAGCACAATCGACCGATCAAATGTCCACGGCTCCAGCGCCGCCCGCAGATCGTTCAGGCTGATACGTCCACTCGCCAGATGCCGCCGATACTCCGCGTTCGGCAAATAGCCACGCCCGCCGAACAGGTGGGATCCGTGTTGGACGGCCTGTTCAAACGACAACGATTCAAGTCCGTGCAGCGGATTGTGGTGGACAAAGGTCCGCATCGGCCAGTATGGCGCGATGACTTCTCCTGCCAACTCCACATGGGAGAGCAACTCCATCCGCTGCGTGTCGGTGTATCGTTCGGGTACCGGTCGGGTCATGGACGGCCTCGTCTGGGTTCAGGATGCGGACCGCTGCTCTGGGAAGCGTGTGCGCCGCCATGGGCTCACAGCCTGCAAGAAGTCTTCGATATAGAGTGTGTTGAGGAAGGCCACATAGAGGCGCGTGTGGAGGCGGCTGAGCCACGAGGGAAGTGCCAATGGAGAGCCGTGTGGTGTTCTGTACAGAATTGCCCACACTGCGACGATGAAGAGAGAAGCCGTCACGATAAAAGCTCCGAACAATTTCTGGTGCCAGGCGGCGGCGTGGAAGTAAGCCGCAACCTGTCCCGGTTCAGGATACAAAAAACGGGTAAAGGCCTCACCGGCCCATAAATATGTGAAGCTGATGGCCGTCAACGTCGCGATCATTGCAACAGACACTTTCCACGAGGCGATGGTGTTCATCCGATACAGACTGAAGACGGCCTGCGACGACGTCACCCAGGCGAAGAAGAGGAAGATCATGGTCCCCTGTGCTTCGAAGAGCGGAATGTGCACGAGCTCGAGCGCCATCAAGACGATGATCAAAGGCAGGATCAACGTGATGAGCAGCCCAGTTGCCCAGGATGTCAGGGAAAAAGCCGTCGCGCTTGCAACGGCCCGATGACGCGGAAGCTTGAACTCGATGCGCGCCTTGTGGATGTTTGCGCCGGAATTGAGGAACAGCGTCGCCTTGAACAGACCGTGGGCGCAGAGATGAAAAATCCCCAAGGCAAAGGCGCCCAATCCGCATTCCATCACCATATAACCCATCTGGCCCATCGTCGAATAGACCAGCGCGCGTTTGACGCTGGACTGCGTGAGCATTGTCGAAGCGCCGATCAACGCTGTCAGCGCGCCGACGACGAACAGAATATAGAGCGTCGTAGGCGACGAGCCAAAGAGCGGGGCCAGCCGGTTCACGAGAAATCCGCCCGCGTTCACAATGCCGGCGTGTAGCATGGCGGACACGGGCGTCGGGGCTTCAATCGTACCGGGCAGCCAGACGTGAAACGGAAACTGGGCCGACTTCGTCATGACTGAGAGGACGAGGAGCCCTGTTATGACATCGGGTGCCCTGATGCTCCACCAAGCGCCGCTTCCCAATTGCGGCGTTGTCGGAGATGTCGCCAGAGTCTGAAACATCTTTGTCAGTTCGAACGTTCCAAACGTCATGTAGATCACGACGATACCGGCCAGCAATGCGAGATCGCCAGCACCTTGAACGTACAAGGTCACACGTCCGGCCTTCCTGGCGGAGACGCTGTCCTGGTTGAATCCGATCAACGCGGTGAGCAACCAGGTGACGGCATGCCAGGCGGCGAAGAGCCAGAGAAGATGGCCACTGGTGACGAGAGCCAACAGAACCGACGTGAGCACACTCAGCAAAGCGAAAAATCGTACGTAGCCCAGATCTCCTTGCATATAGCGGAGGGAATACATGTGAACCACGAGGCTGACGGCCGTGATCAAGATCATCATGACGGAAGCCAGACGATCGACCAGCAGTGTGGGGGCAGGAAGAAGCGGAAGATCCGGCGTGGTCAGAAGAATCGGTTCGTGCCACATCGTCTGGCACAGCGACAAGAGGGCTGCAACAGTTGAGGTGGCCAACGCTCCAATTCCGATTTTCGCGACCCGTTCTCCCATGCTCGAACCGGCCAGAGCAATGAACAGGCTTCCCACCAAAGGAGCAAAGATGGCGATGAGGGCCGGCATTACGTCCATTACGTCAGACCTCTTGTGAGGAGACAGAACTGGAGGAAGGATAGAGCAAGAAGGGTACCGACTCTCGATTCATCGCGTATTCAGTGGCAAACTCTCGTGGTTGTTGCTCGCGAGAGGAGCAATGACAACAAGCAAGGAATTTGGTACGGAAAGGCCGCACGGCAGAATGGTGCGTCTGTCCACGACTGTGCAAATACGCACCTGCTCATTCGCCCCATTTGGCTCATCGTCGTGGGGCAAGTGGATCATGGCGGAATCATCAGGATCCGATGGCCACATCGATCTCGTGCATGGAGCACGATGACTTCTCATCAATTGAGTTGCGGCTCTGTGTGGCACAAATGAAAACGCGCCCGTTGGGCACGGCATTTTCGCCACAGCGCCGGAGGACAGCGACCTTGGACAAGATGGGCTGCCATCGTCCACTCGGGCTGTGATGGCGTTTGTCGAGTGAAGGAAAGACGGTGCGAGGCCTGACACGTTCGTAAGATCCGTGGAGAAATCGGTAGAATCTTGCTGGTGGTGTAGTGGGTCGCCGTCTGCGCTAATGGCTCCGCATGACGCGATTGTCTCGCCCTCCGTCACCGATCACATGTACTGAGACGGAAGGTCGGCCGAAAACGTGTTGAGTGTGCTTGAGGCTCCGAGGGGAAGTCGTATTCCTTCACAAGTGGCGCGTCAATGAGTGTCAATGAGATGGATCGGAGCGGTGTGTTTCATAAAGGCGTGCTGTGAATGGCCGTTTTAGATTCCGCTGCTGCAAGAAACCGCCGGCCCTGTTGAGATCTGCGTTGCCGATGACGCCCATCGCTTGCAAGGACGGGATGAGGGACTCAGAGACGTTGAGGGGAGCGCTTGTGATCAGCGACGGTATGTGGAATCTCCCATTAGGTCCAGTCCATCGCGGGAGGTTGCACTGCCGGAGCCGGGCATAGGCCGCCTCCGCCGACGCTGTTTGAGGAGGGGCAGGCGATCACCACGCGGGACCACCCGCCCCCCCACGATGACGGCCTAGCTGATCTTCTCCGCCAGTGACTCCAGCTTGTCGATCGCAGCCGCGAATTTCTTGATGGACGACGCAACCTTGTCGAGCTTTTTCTTGGCGGCTTCGGCTTCCGCATTGGCTGCATGGAGGGCGTCGGTCGCCTCGTCATATTCGGGCAGGGTTTCATCCACGATTTGGTCCACAAAGACCTGGAGTTGTCCGGCGAGCTTGGCCTGTTGGCGGGTCAACTGTGTCCGTTCGGCTTTGCTCTCCGTCTTGATGATCAACGCCGTGATGTTCGACAGCGCCGCGCTGAGTTCCTCGCCGAGGCTGTTGGGCATGGTCCGTGTCCTTTCAGTGGGTGGTGGTAATGAGAGTCGCGACATTCTTCAGCGATCTTGCCCGTTCGGCGAACGAACGGATGTCCTCGACCGACCACTCGAAGTGATCGACGGCACGGACCAGCGCGCCGTTGGCCTGTTTCATGGCTCGAGCCGCCTCGACCACGCGAGAGAGGATCTCGATCCTCCGCATTTTGTTTTCATAGACCAGCCGGAAGGCCTGGAGAGCGATTTTTCGGTCGTGGTACGTTTCGCCGTCGTATAAGGCGTTGGTCGCTTCGGCCATCAGCGGATCTTCGATGACCTGGAGTTGAAGCGCCACCCAGCCTCGTTGAGGATCGAAGTCGTGGGCGAGCAAGTCGCAGAGACGATCGACCGCCTGGTGTGATGCCTTGACGATGGTGATCACCGCTTCTTTGCGTTTCCACTCGATCCAAAACCGACCGACTCCTTCAATGGCTGTCGCGATGGCTTCGAGCTGGTCGTCGGAGAGATGCTGCTTGGCTTCAGGAATGCGACCGAGGTTGGCGACAAACTCGTGACTGGCAGCACTCAGGTCGGCTGATCGCGAGTCGCCGACCAGCGCTGCGAGGGTTTTCCCATAACCAGCCAAGGCATGGGTCGCTCCCGTGATGGTTTCAACACGATTGAGTTCGAACCCACGGTCCAGCGAGGTCTGATCTCCGAGGTTGGGATCCTTGCTCTTTCCGCCAAGCAAAAGCCGTTCGATCGTCATGTTGATTGTGTTCATCCGCATGGCTTGCAATTCGGTAGACGTAACGTCGCCGAGCGTTGCGGCGGAGTCACTGAATTGACTGACGGCTGCCTTTTGCTTGGCCGTGAGGGCACAGCCGCTTGCGAAGCACACCATGAGGCCAAGGGCGAGCACGCCGCCCCAGCCGGACACTCGTGAGGGTGATGAGACCATGGAAGTTCCTTTCCTATTGTTCCTCTTCACAAGGGGTGACCGCTTGTTTGCACGGAACTCATTCAGAGGGAGTTTCAAGGCCGGATGAAGCCAACGGGCCCTGTGAAGCCGGCGAGCGGTGGTTGTTTGAGGGACGGGAGTGATCGTCATTGGTGTGGCGGGCCGAAGGGTTCAATCGGTGGATTGGCGAACAGGCCTTCAGCAGGGTCGGGTGGCCTTGTCGCCAAGACGTTTTTGATCCGTTCGCTTGCCCGGGCGTCAACGAGGACGGTGTAAAGTCCTTCAGAGGGATCCGTTGGAAGAACGCCGAATCGGGCGTCAATTTCTCCCGCAGTCAGGTTGAACAACCGGCACACATCGTCAATGGTCGGTGGTGGTCCTTGATGTTTAAATTGCAGCATGACGGTTTCCATTGGTTCACCTGTGGCTCGCTTGTTGTGTAGCGGTTTCGGTCGGTGAGGGGTGTTTGCCCCCTGTGATTCGGTCTGTTCAGTCCAGGCGACGACCATCAGACCCAGGAGCCCGATGCAGATGGGGAGGACCTGTCGTCCGAGACGGACAGGTCTCGGACGACAGGGGGTTGTGGTCTTTGTTGCCATTGAAGGCTACTTGTTTGAACCGCACCCGCAGCCACCGGAACTCGGTGGTTTTGGTCTTTCTCCTTGTGCGGCCAGTTGACCGTCATAATATCCTGCTTGCCAGGCAGCTTGCACCAACTCTTCGAGGTCTCCTTCTTCAAAGGCCATTCCGTCGAATCCGCCCATTTCCCCCCCTTCTGCTCCGGTCAGTGATGGGACACTTCCGGGAACTGGCGGCCGTGGGCCTGGCGGAATTGGTGGGATGGGACGCGGCGGAAGACCTCGGCAGAGCTCTGGAAAGCGGCTGCAGATATCGATTGGAATTGGTCTTGGTTGGCACAACCACGGGTAACGTTTGCAGAGATCGATTGGAACTCGCGGGCGGAATCGGCGGTACAGCGCACAGCCGCCCACCACTCCGAATCCATGGTCAAAGTCGAATCCTGCCGTTCCGAGATCGGTCGCCGTCGACCGCATCAGGGCGCGGATCGACGCGGGAGAGGTGGCGGGACTCCCCGGTGTGTAGGGACGTTTCGTACGGACGGCCGCCACAACCCCGGCGACGACAGGTGTGGCCGCTGACGTGCCACCGTCAGCCGGATAGACGCCCGATCCTCGAAAATGGGTGTACCCACAGAGATCGGGTTTATTGCGGGACAAGCGACCGGGGCCTTGGGAGGAATAACCAACGCGGGTGTTGCTGATGTCCACCCCTGCGATGGTGAGGACCGATGGGTGCCCATTGGCGCCATAAATGGCGTTGGTCGTCACGCCACCGCATCGGCCGTCTGGACAGTTAGCGCCGCAATTCCCCGCGGCGAAGAGGATGTCAGCTCCCAAGCGCTCCAAGGTGCTCACAATCCGGTTGAACGGATGGTTCGGATTATCTGAGTAATTGCCGGGATGTCCGACGGGGAAATCCCACGAAGGATGGAACATTCCCCAACTGTTGTTGATGACGAGCGACCGATTTTCGCCAGGACGTCTTGGGGCACTCATGATATTGCACAAATGGACATAGGCGCGAACCGCGTCCGAGAGGACACCGGACATGACCGTTGGCCCGGATGCGGATGACCGCAATAATTGGATATCGAGGAAAATGGCTTTCGGTGCGGCAATAGCGGCATCGAAAGCACACATGGTTCCGTGACCAACCGGGGCAGTGCCTGGAACCATGCCGGCGGTAGGTACCCAACTGCGAGCGGTATCCAAGGTAATGGTTTTGCCGCGAGCAGCGAGGTGGGCCAGATTGATCCCTGTATCGACAATGGCCACTAAGATTCCTGTGCCATCCATGCCGATGCGATGCATCTGGGGCACACAGAGAAGTCGTTCGACATCGGCGTCTGTGCCCATAGGGGGGCTTCCCGGACAGATCAGCGTTGGTTCAATCTGGACGTCGGCAAAAACCCCTGCGACGGTATTGTGACTGGCAAGGTCTTGGATCTTTGTTTCTTCGACCTCGGCACGGACCAGGTAGGTGGATCGTTCAGGATCAAAGGCTCCCTGTTCATCGATCGCCAGGTCAAATTTTTCTCCTGAGACATAGGGAGCTTGGGTCGCTGTTCGGGCTGTGATGCCTGGCAGCAGAGTCGGGGCATAGGATTTATCGAAACTGACGCCGGCGATCTTGGGTACAGTCCCCACATCCAATTCCTTTTCCGTGACTGGCGCGGCGGAAAAGGCAACCTCCGCCAGATCTCTATTGTATTTGAGTTCGACCATGACTCGTCGTTTTGCCACGTGAATCTCCTCCAGAAGCTAAAAGGTTGGTCTGTATTCTCCATCGCCCAGGTTCTCAGTCGAAGTAGAAGCGATCACTTGAGCATAGGGCACCTCCTTTCTCAGCCAGTCTCGATCTGGTTGTACCGGCAACGGGTGCCTCTTCGGCATCACTGAGAGGTGAGAGTGGCAATCGGTGTCTCATGTTGACCGGCTCGGTATCGTGACAGTGTCGAGATCGTTGGAGACCGATACGATGCAATACGTAGTCCATCATTTTTGTGTGTGTTGAATGCGCAAGATGTATGCCACTATCCCATCCTCCTGATGCGGCTTCCTGCTCTGTCATTGATGGGGTGTGGCCGTCATGCTGGTTGGGGGACCACAAGGCGGAGGTCTTGACACTGGATGACAGGAGCATTGGTGTGAAGAGCAGGTTTTTTCGGAGGAACCTCCTTTTTGAGTGTCAGAAGGAAAGGGAAAGATTCGATGCGCTGTGCTAGTTTCTAGTCAAAAGGATAGGAGGGATTACGGTGGCTGTGGGGTGTGTCTGGATGTGGTGAATCCCTCTCGTTTGAGCAACTCTGCCACGTTTTGTCCATTGACGAAGACATCGGCGACTATGCGATCGTACACGTCTCGGCCGCGCGGGATCAGCTGAATCGATCCAGTGCGAAGCAGCTCTGTGAGTCGCTGCGTCGCCGCCCATCCGCCTGGTTCGCTGAGTTCTGGAGCATCGATGCCTCGGAGTCGAATACGTTCCTTTCCGATCCGAATCGTGTCCCCGTCAATGACGGTGATGTGGTGGGCGTTGTTCAATGGCGTAAGATGCCGCAATCGATTGCGAAGTCGGGAGGAAGACGGAGTAGGTTTCTTACCAGGAACAAGGTGATAGCCTCCTTTGGGAATGCGGTGGGGTCGGCTATCCGGGGGGCGTCGTGGCCGCCGGGGCTTGACGGCTGGCAGGCGGTTTGAGGATGACTCGTTGGGAGTCGGACTCCAGCAGAGGTCGCAGTTCATTGGAAGGTTCGAACCGAGGTCGGACTCTGGAAGACGCTCGGCTTGTGCACCTGTTCTCGAGGGGCCAGCTTCCAAGAGAACAAGAACAAGAAACAGACAAGTAATCGTGCGGGGCGATGTCATGGCACTGGAAGAGCACGCAGAGGATGTGCCACGGTTCTTCGGTTGACAACGGTCAAAATCGCATGCTGCAATATCCACGTTCATGCGGAGGTTGTCGGGTGCGGACCGACTTTCGCGATCGCATCGCCTGTAAGCGGCGGCCAACGCACATGATGAGATAAACGGAGGTTCAAGTCATGGACATGATGGGACGAGTCGGGTTGGTTGAGATTCCTGTCTTGATTGCTCCTGATCAGAAGGCCTGGATGGATCGTATGATCAAGGAGGGAAAGATCGCCGTTCCGCCAGGCGGTACCTTGGAGAAGGGATCGCTCTACTCGATGTTCATCCGCATGTTGCTCCACAATGCGATGGAAGAGCAGAAACGACAAGAGGCGCTGGAGCAAGCGGATGAAGATGAAGAGTAGAGGAGGAAAAGCAGTAAAGGAACGTGGGATGGGAACTATTCAACGCTGACGGCTATGAAGGGCGGGCGGCTGTATCTCAAAACTGTATCGGATCAGATATTTTGTTATCTGATGCGATACAAGCAATGGCGAGAGGAGGTTAGCGCTTTTTGAAGGCAGAGTAAGAGGCCTTGATGGTCTTTTCAATATCCTGCTCACTATGCGCCGTGGAGAGGAAGGCTGCTTCAAACTGCGAAGGGGCGAAATAGATACCCTGTTCCAGCATAGCGTGAAAAAACCGGCCGTATTGTTGGGTGTCTGATTGCTTGGCCGTATTCCAGTCCACCACTGGTCCCGGTGTAAAGAACGTCGTGAGCATCGATCCAACACGTGTCTGGGTCACGGAAATGCCCGCCTTCTTTGCCGCTTCTCCCATGCCTTTGGCCAGTGCCGCTGAAAGAGTCTCCAGCTTTTTGTACACGCCGCGTACCTTGAGCAATTTCAGTGTCGCCAAGCCGGCCGCCACTGCGAGGGGATTTCCGGAAAGAGTTCCTGCTTGGTACACCGGCCCTGAGGGCGCAATCAGATCCATAATTTCTTTCCGGCCTCCGTAAGCGCCAACGGGTAACCCACCGCCGATGATTTTACCCAGCACAGTCAAGTCCGGCTTGATGCCGTACAGGGTTTGCGCCCCGCCGTAACACACGCGGAAGCCGGAAATGACCTCGTCGAAGATCAACAGGATGTCGTGATCGAGCGTCAGTTGTCGCAACGCTTGCAAAAAGTCCGGAGCCGGCGGCACCACGCCCATGTTCCCGGCAATTGGCTCCACAATGACGCAGGCGAGCGTGCTCCCCTGATCCTTGATGAGTTGCTGGACGGTGCGGATGTCGTTATAGGGAGCCGTCACTGTGTGTTTGGTGAAGTCGGCCGGAACACCTGGTGAATCGGGAATGCCCAATGTCGCCAATCCCGAGCCGGCTTTCGCCAGGAGGTAATCGCTATGACCGTGATAACAGCCCTCGAACTTCAGGATGCCATCTCGTTTCGTAAAGCCGCGGGCGGCTCGGATGGCACTCATCACGGCTTCTGTTCCGGAACTGACGAGCCGGACCTTTTCCATCGAGGGGAATGCCGCGCGGATCTCCGCTGCCAATCTCACTTCTCCTTCCGTCGGTGCGCCGTAACTGGTTCCGAATTCCGCTGCTGTTTTGATCGCCCGCACTACGGCTGGATGGGCATGGCCCACAATCATCGGCCCCCAGGAGAGAACGTAGTCGATATAGACATTGCCATCGACATCGTAGAGCTTCGATCCCTTTGCCCTTTTGATAAAGCGCGGTTGGCCGCCCACTGACCGAAAGGCCCGGACGGGGCTGTTGACCCCCCCTGGGATCAGTTGCTGCGCTTCTGCAAACAGGCGAGACGACTTGCTGGTCTTCATCATGGGAGCGGACCCTACCATGGTGGCCGAGAGCTGGTCAAGAAAGGTGGCACAAGGGAGAGGTCGAAGGGGATACAGATGTGACCAGAAGGGATACACGATATGGAGATGAGAGGAAAGACGTCCTCCGGCTCCTGTCGTTTCTTGCGCGGGCTTGATTCTTGCTGGTTCTTGCTGTGTTGGGTTTCTCTGTGGGGAGCTGAGACATGCGTATCATTTGTGCCTGGTGTCTTCAAGAAGGAAAGATCGCGTTGCTCGGCGAAAAGGTGCCGCTCGATGATCCGCGCGAGACTCACGGCATCTGCAAGGCCCATCGGCTTGCCCTACAGGCCGAATGGAGAAAGAGCCTGCTTGTCCTAACCGACGGAACGTGCAACCCGGTTCGCCGTCCCTCTTCCTGAGGAGCATCGTAAGCATTTCCGCACTCCTACCGCACAGGCGTTTTCCTTCATCCGGTCGTCTTCCTGGATGTCTTCACGGCCGTTTGCTAAAATGGCAGAGTCTTGAAGCGTTTCAGTACGGCGAGTGAGAGAAGTCATGGGCGCAATTTGCGTGCCGTTCGGTGAAGAGCCATGATGCGGAGCGAGAGGGCTGCCTCGAAAAGCCTCGGCATGCTCTTCATGCTCGTGACTCTAGTCAGTCCACCCTTGCTTGTGAATCCGGCCCAGGCTCAGGTCGGTTTAAGCCAGGTCGGTTCTCTGAAACGCTCACCCGCAGATATCGTCAAACGGTACGTGCGATTGGACCAGAAGGGCGCTCGTCTGGATGTCATGGGGTTCGATGTCGTCTCTTCCTATGTGAATTGGAAAGAAGAGCCGGCCTGGGATCATGTGGTCGTGATCCACACGGCTGATGTGCCTGAGGATTATCGGAAGTGGGCGATCCTCGACAATCTGGACGTCGTGATTCCGGTCACATTTCGCGTGCTGGGAGAGATTGATCTCAAAACGGCTACCTTTACGCCCGATGAACGGACGGAGGAGGTTCGTTTTCGCGTGCAGGCGGTGGGCAATTACTGGCGCATTGTCGAGCCGAAGATGCCTCCTCACGTGGGGGTGACGAGGATGCTGAATTTTGTCCGGCAGGCCGGGCTTGAAACAACGGATGACACCCAACGCCGTCAGTTGGCGTCGCTCGAGCAATCGTTGCGAGAGAGGCGGTAATGGGACGAGTCTCCGTGGATCTGCTGATTTTCGATCTCGACGGCACGCTCATCGAATCCAAATGGGACATCGCCGAGTCCGTAAACTTTACCTTGGCTCAATTAGGGTTGCCGCAACGGCCGTTGGAAGAGATTTTTGGGTACGTCGGTGACGGTGTGAAGCGGCTGCTTCGGTCGGCGGTGGGAGAGGGAAATCAGGACCGGTTCGAAGAGGCATTGCGGATCTTTCGTGGGTATTACCTGGAACATTGTCTCGATCGGACGACTTTCTATCCGGGGATCGAACCGATGTTGCGATATTTTGTGCACAAACGGAAGGCCGTCGCCACCAACAAATCAATCGAATACACCAGAGTGATTATGAACGGATTAGGACCGGGGTACTTTACATACATGGTTGGCGGTGACGATGGATTTGGGCTGAAACCGGATCCCGGCATGTTGTTGCATATCATGGAGAAACTGGGTGTTTCAAAAGACAAGACGGTGCTGGTGGGAGATAGTACCAACGATATCAACGGCGGGCACAACGCCGGCATCCGCGTCTGCGCTGTCGGGTATGGCATGGGCAACCGAGAAAAAATGGTAGCTTGTCAACCCGATTGGTTCATTGAGCGACCTGAAGAACTGATGGAGATTTTCGAATGAAGACCAGGGTGAGGCCAAGATCTATCAATCGGCATGTCCACCGTCGAGTCGGCGTTTTTGCTCTCGGCGTGGGACTGCTCTTCACTGTGAATCAGGCACCTGCATTCGCGGCCGCGCCGAACCTCGCCGATCGTGTGATCGAACATCGGCTCGCAAACGGTTTGACGGTCCTGATGGTGGAACGTCACCAGACGCCGATCGTCTCGATCAATATCACCTTTGCCGTCGGTGGCATCCACGAACAGGTCGGCCAGACAGGGATCGCTCATTTTTACGAACACATGGCGTTTAAGGGGACGAGGACGATCGGCACAAAAGACTATGCCAAAGAGAAGCCGATTCTCGATGAGATCGCCCGTCTCGGGACCGAGCTGGAGCAGCGTCAACGAGAACTGGCCAGAAAGGTAGGGGGCGGAACGGCGGAAGACGCGGCGGCTCTTGAGGCGCTCAAAAAGCGGTTTGATGAGTTACAAGCGGAGGCCGCCCAATACGTGATAGGCAATGAACTGGCCTTGCTCTACCAGCGGCATGGAGGGGTGGGATTTAATGCATCTACTGGCAAGGATCTGACTCGTTATATGATCAGTCTGCCGTCCAACCGTCTCCCGCTCTGGGCCGCTATTGAATCCGATCGCATGGCCAATCCGGTGCTCCGTGAGTTTTATAAAGAGCGAGGCGTCGTGATGGAAGAACGGCGCTTGCGGAATGAAGACAGTCCGACAGGCCTGTTGTTCGAAACCTTCACCTCGACGGCCTTTCGCGCCCATGGGTACGGTGTGCCGACCATTGGATGGGGGTCGGATATCCTGTCGCTGACCCCGGCCGAGACCGAAGCTTTTTTCAAAACCTATTATGGCCCGAACCGCGCCACCATCGCGTTGGTCGGAGATATCAACCCGAAAGAAGTGATCGACTTGATCGAGAAGACATTCGGGAAGATTCCCGCCGCTCCTCCGGTGACGATCAAGATGCCGGTGGAGCCTGAACAGCGGGGAGAGCGCCGAGTCGAGGTAGAGTTCGACGCAGAGCCTTCAATCGTCATCGGATTTCATAAGCCAGGGCTCGGCCATCCCGATGAGCCGGTGTTCGATGTCATCGATGCCATTCTCTCGGACGGCTTGACGTCCCGCCTGCACAGGAAACTGGTTCAGGAACAGCGCTTGGCGGTGTCCGTCCAGACGGATGCTAGCCATCCGGGGATGCGCGATCCCAATCTTTTCGTTATCACGGCGACGCCGCGGGCTCCCCATACGGCGGCGGAAGTGGAGGCCGCCATCTATGAAGAATTGGATCGACTCAAACGAGAACCGGTTGCGCCAAAGGAACTGGAGCGGGTGATTAATAATTTGGACGCCGACCTGGTACGTGCCCTTCGGTCCAACAGTGGTCTGGCGTCCCAATTGGCGATGTATCAAGCAGTAGCCGGTGATTGGCGCTACATTTTGACGTCGCGCGACCGCGTGGCCGCGGTGACCGCTGCCGATATTCAGAGGGTCGCGACCCACTATTTCACCAAGTCGAACCGGACGGTTGGGGTATTGGTCAAGAAAAGCAGCGCGAAAATCGCAGCGGCTCAGAATGTGGAGGCGGCGCCATGATGGGGGTAAGGAAGCAGAGCACAATCGCAATGGGGCATCGTTCGGCGTCCTTGCTGGCGGCTGCCGTGATGTCGATTGCGACCATGACTGGTTGTGCAGGTTTGGGGGAGTTGACCGGCACGGAGATCGCCGATCCGCGGGCCATGAGATTTGCGCCCGTCGAATTTTCACCTCCGGAACCGGAACGTCTCGTGTTGGACAACGGCATGGTGGTCTATCTGCTGGAGGACCATGAATTGCCCTTGGTTACGGTGACGGCGACCATGCGAACGGGCGGGTGGCTTGATCC
The DNA here is from genome assembly GCA_024330965.1 of Nitrospira sp. Taxonomy (GTDB): domain Bacteria; phylum Nitrospirota; class Nitrospiria; order Nitrospirales; family Nitrospiraceae; genus Nitrospira_D. The sequence goes on from JANDJL010000005.1 coordinate 47,648, forward strand.
GACCGATAAAGTGGGGCTTGCGGCCATGGTCGGCACGGTGATGCGAACCGGCGGCGGAGGCAGGTTTTCCGCGGAAGAAGTTGATGAAGAATTAGAGCAACTCGCAGCCAATATCGGCATCGGTATCGGTCGGGAATCCGGGTCTGCCTCTCTCGATGTGTTGAGCAAGGATCTTAAACGGGGGTTGGAGATCTTCGCTGCGCTCCTTCGGACGCCGACGTTCGATCCGGCTCGTGTCGAGCTGGCCAAACTCCAGGCGATCGAGGGAATTCGACGTCGGCAGGATCAGCCCGGCTCCATCGTCGGTCGCGAGTTTCTTAAATCGCTGTACGGCGCCGAACATCCAAGCGCCCGCGAGAGCACGGTGGAATCGATTCAGCGGATCACCAGAGACGACCTGCTCTCATTTCATCGAGAGACCGTTCATCCGAACGGCATGATCCTCGGCGTCACGGGTGACTTTCATAAAGAGGAGATGCTGGAGGCGCTTCGCGCGGCTTTTGGCGACTGGCGGCCGGGAACGGTGCCGGAACTCGCGATCCCCGAGGTCCCCGAACAGGAAGCGGCCAAGCCCGCTGTGCTGTTCATCGACAAGGAGACGACGCAGACCCATCTCAGGGTAGGACATTTGTCGATTAAAGAACACGATCCCGACTATGCCGCCTTGGCGATCGCCAACGATATTTTGGGAGGCAGCTCGTTCCGCAGCCGTCTGTTTAACGACGTGCGGACCAAACGGGGGCTGGCCTATTCCGTCGGCAGCCGTTTGATGGCCGGCTCGCACGATCAGGGCGTCTGGCTGATGAGGGCCGAGACCAAGTCCGAGTCCACACAAGAAGTCGTTGAACGGTTCGTGGCCAATATCCAGCGTATCCGCTCCGAGTTCGTCAGCGACGAAGAGTTGGCCGAAGCGAAAGATGCCTACGTCAATTCATTCGTCTTTTCGTTTTCCAGCCCCTCGGCGATCGTGAGCCGATTGATCGAGCTGGAATATGACGGATTGCCCAAGGACTTTCTTCAGCAACTGCGCGACAAAGTCGTGAAGCTGACGAAGGAGGAGATCTTGGAGGCGGCCAGGAAACATCTGCATCCCGATCGTCTGAAGATCATTGCAGTGGGGCCTGGCAAGACCCTGCCGGCGGCCCTTTCGACGTTTGGTGCCGTCAAGGAGATCAAGCTCTCGCCGGAAGGATAAGACGCACGACACGATCCATGATGAGCCGATTCTCCCTCGATTGAGATGCCGCGCTTGTCTGAACCGACCAGTGACCACGGTTTGCATGCCCCTCGAAGACGACTTCTGCGACATTCTCAAGAAAACACGCATGGGCCGAGGTCTCTCGCTCAACGATGTCTCGCGCATAACGGGACTGTCCAACGTTGACCTCGCTGCGTGGGAGCGGGGGGAGCAGGTGCGGGGAAGGGCCGAGGTCTATGCCCTGGCCAGCGCGCTTGGGCTGAGGGCGGAACCGCTGGCTCAGATTGCCATTGATCGTTGGGAGCCGCTTCCCCAGCGATTACCGGCCGGGGTGGAAGCCGTGCGGGGATCGGTCGGCGGCTACGGCGTCTGGGGGTATGTCGTGTTCGACGATGGAGAAGCCGTGGTGATCGATACGGCGTACAATGCGCCGGCGATGATTGAACTGCTTGGTGGCGGAGGATTCCGGCTTGTTGGGATTTGCCTGACGCACGGCCATGCCGATCATGCCGAAGGCATCGATCGGCTGTTGGCCTATCAGGAAGCGCCGGTGTATTTGGGACGTGAAGATCACGACCTCCTGGGGTGGCGGCCACGTTTTGACCTCCTGGTTGCTCCGGCGGACGGACAGGTGATTCGGGTCGGCCGTCGAACGATTTCGTGCCTGTTGACACCGGGCCATACGCCGGGGGGGATCTGTTATCGGCTGGACGATCCGGACGATCCAATCTGTTTTGTCGGCGACACGTTGTTTGCCGGGTCGATCGGGCGGTCAAACCCCACCGACCTTTATCCCGTCCACCTTGAATCGGTTCGCACGCGGCTGCTAAGGCTTGCACCGAACTGTCGTCTCCTTCCTGGCCATGGTCCTGCGACGACCGTGGCCGAGGAACGGGCGCATAATCCGTTTGCAACCGTTGAGTAGACGGGACCTCTTATGAGGAATGAACACCAAGAAGACGAGCATCGGCGTGACATTACCTCGTCCGATACGGATCAGGTTCAGGGCACGGTCGATCAAGACGGTGTCGCGTCGGCCGACATGGAGGGGAACGAACCGTCCTTCTTCTCACGGTGGACGTTGCCGTTCGGACTGTTTGTGTTGACCTGCTTTACAACTCTATGGGCTGGTGCCTACCAGGTCTATCGAGGCCCGGCTCGCGGTCCGGTGGATTTTCTGCTGGCCAATCCCGAAGCCCTCTGGCAGGGACTTCCCTTTGCCGGAGCCCTTCTCTTCATCCTTGTGACACACGAGCTTGGGCACTATCTTTTGTCGAGGATCCATCGCGTGCCGGCGTCGCTTCCGCTGTTTTTACCGGGCCCTCCGCACTTTATCGGGACCTTTGGGGCGGTGATCCGCATTCGTGGCCCGATCGTGAGTCGCCTGGCGCTGTTCGATATCGGCGTGGCTGGTCCGCTGGCCGGCTTTCTCGTTGCGGTGGCGGCTCTGATCGTGGGGTTGAAACTCTCGATCGTCGTGGAGGGCAAGGCGGGATTCGGATTGAAATTGGGGGAGCCGCTCTTGCTGAAGTTCCTCGCCTGGTTGGTGATCGGCCCGATCCCTGCCGATTCGGACGTCGTGCTGCATCCCATTGGGTTCGCCGCCTGGTTCGGGCTGTTTGTCACCTCGCTCAATTTGCTTCCGATCGGGCAGCTTGACGGAGGGCACGTCGCCTATGCCCTGTGGGGAAGGCGCCAGCGGACCATGGCCTTGCTGTTTCTTCCGATTCTCTTTGGGCTGGGGGTGTTCGGCTGGCCCGGCTGGTTTCTGTGGGCCTTTATGGCGGGCTTGTGGGGGATCGGCCACCCGCCTGTGATGGATCCTGACACACCGTTGGGACCGCGTCGTACCCTCGTCGGATGGATTGCGCTGGCGGTGTTTGTCCTCACGTTTGCGCCCGTTCCCTTTTCGTTTCATTGACCCCGATCTCTTTCCCTGGTTATGGCATGTTCTCTCTAAAGTAAGAGAGCGACCGATCCTTTCTATTTGCCTATTTGCTTGCCCGATGTCGGAGGCGGTCCTAGAGTGGAGTCATGCTGTTGGAGAACGCGCCGGCGATCTGTCCTCAGTGCCGGGCCGAGCGGCCCGTCGGTGCGGAAGCATGTGTCCGGTGCGGGGTCATCTTTGCGAAGTATCGGCCCCTGTCGGTGAATTCCAAAAAGAGGCCTTCTGCTCGATTGCACTCCAGACCTCGTTGGATTCAAACGAGCAGGTTGTGGCTGATTGAATCGGACCAAGCTGCCGACTCACTGACCTTCTATGGACGGGCCGTCCTGTTCGCGGGGCTGCTCTGGTGGGGATGGACATTGATCGCAGCCCCGCTTGAAGTAAATGACGCCGGTGCGTCGTTTCTTCATTTGGTCAATCTAGTCTTTCATGAAGCAGGCCACGTGCTCTTTTCTCCGTTCGGCCGCTTCGTGATGATCCTGGGCGGGAGTCTGGGGCAGGTGCTTATGCCGGTAATCTGTCTCGTCGTGTTGCTGGTGAAAACACGCGATCCATTCGGCGCCTCGGTAGCCCTCTGGTGGACGGGGGAAAGTGTGATGGACATCGCTCCCTATATCAATGATGCGCGGACCATGGATCTGGTCCTGCTGGGGGGAGTCACGGGGAAAGAAACGGACGGCCACGATTGGAACAATATTCTGACGATGCTGGGCCTCTTGGAATGGGACCATCGGTTGGCGCAACTAACCCATATTATCGGTATCCTGATCATGCTCGGCTCTTTTCTCTGGGGCGGCATCTTGCTTGCGCGGCACCGTCGCCGGCTTTCGCGCCGCCTCTCGTAAGACAACCTTCGTGCTTGTGCGAACACGCCGTCTTTCTTACCATGGGTTTTGCTCGTCAGGTTTTGGAGAGATCGAGAAGCCAGTGAACGACCTCATCCGGTACGTGACGCCATCCCTTGTTCTCTTCTGGGTCCTGTTCTCTTTTCCATCCCTCTATGCGCAAGAAGCCGAGCTTCCGTCCCAAGAGAAACCCACGTTGGAGCGTGAGCCCTCGGCGTTTCTTCTACACTCTTCGAGTGGTTGGCGGTATGGGGCTTATCTGGATGTCGGGGCCATTGTGAACTTCAATTTTCCGGACCACGATCGCTGGCGCAACCGCTCCACCGCCGCTCGACATAATCAGCCCGCTCCCAACATGGTGGTGGCCTACGCACGCAAAGAAGTGACTGCCTCGTCGCGATGGGGTGTGGAGCTGGGTGTACAGGGCGGCTATGACACAGTGGAGTTCGCCTTTCTTCCCGGAGAAAAAAAGGTGGACGGAGCGGACGCCTTGCGGCACGTTCATCGGGCCAATGTGTCCTATCTCGCGCCGATAGGCAACGGCGTGCTTGTGACGGCCGGATTGTTCGAGAGTCTGATGGGATATGAGTCGCTCTCTGCGAAGGACAACGCCAATTACACCCGCTCATGGACCGCCGATTATTCTCCCTACATGATGTTCGGTTTCAACGTGCTCTACCCGGTGAACGACCGGCTGACTGTCTCGCCTTTTGTGATCAATCGATACGCTCATCTCTCCTACACGGTCTCGCAGCCCTCGTATGGTGTGAGATGGTCCTGCCGGCTCAGTTCGCGTCTGACCGCCAGGCAGACTCTCTACGGGGGGCCTGATCAAACGGATGCCTCGCTGGAATTTTGGCGGCTCTATGCGAACCACATCGTGGAGTGGAACAATGACGGCCTGACCCTTGCGGTGTCCTACGACATTGGAACGGAGAACATCGCGCATCGTCCCGGCAGTCCGCGCGCCTTCGTCATGGGCGGCAATCTCACGGTGCGGTGGCAGGTTGCCGACTCGTGGGCCCTGGCACTTCGTCCCGAATTTTACTGGGATCGCAACGGACGGTGGACCGGTTCGGAGCAATTCGTCAAAGCGGTCACGTCGACGATCGAATACCAATTCCCATCCCGCTGGATCACAGCCAAAGTCAGACTGGAGCATCGCTACGACAACTCAACTGGTGCAGGAGGAGGATTTTTTAGAAGTGGAGAAGCGGCTCCCGGTGTTCCCCGACTTGCTGCCGGGCAGCATCTGTTTGTGTTCGGTCTGTTGCTGGCGTTCGATTCGCCGTAAGGGGATCATAGACCGTGGTCGTCGGCAGGGGCCATTGGGCCATTGGGATGGATGTCCAAACCCGTCTTCACTGTTTTGAATTTTAATTTTAAGGTGAGCGAACCGGTTGCAAGCACGAATCGGTTTGCGCGAGCCGTCTTATTCAACAATCGGCAGGATGCGATCGGCGATGGCCTGCACGATGCCTTCTTGATCGGTCTTTTTTGTGAGGCCACCCACACTCAGATGGTAGCCGTGATGACCTGGCGCTTGGATGGTGGCGCTGACCTCGACCTGGTCGCCTTCTTCAACGTCTGGATCCCTGACAACCGGCATGCCGCAGAATCCCAACATGGCGACGGGGATGCCGGCGGTTTCATCTTCAAGGCGAAACAGGTACGCGCCGTAACAGATCGTCTCATCCGGACGCTTGTACGGATCAAGAGGGACGACATCCCGGACGGTGCCGCGCATGGTGACGTGGCGCAAATGATAGGCTTGTGGGTCTTCGACAATCTGTCGGATGCTCACGAGCTCGTCGGCCCACAGGGGACAGAGTAGACCCGCCAAACCGGAGAACAGCAAGAATAGAACGATCCGGTCATGACCGTGCATGGGGGATCCGCTACAAATCACGAGAGCGGCCATTCTATCACCCTTCTTGTGGAAAGGTCGTGATCGCGCTTTTTCTAGGCACAGGGGCCGGCTATAATCCGCCTTTCCGGATGACTCACCTGGAGATCTTGAGGAAGGAGGAGTGGTGGAATGATCGATGAACGACGGGTTACGTCTTTCGTCAACGCTGTTCGTCCCCGCTACGAAGATTTGTTGGCGCAGATGGTGCAGGTCCCATCGATCAGCATGGACCCCTCCCGCGCCGGCGACATAAGGCGGATGGCCGAGCTTGCCTCGAATTGTTTGACCGAGTTGGGAGCGGAAGCGACCATCGTCGAGACAGGAGGATATCCTCTTGTGTCTGGAGGCTGGACCTTGGGAGCGCAGTACCCCACTGTGACTGTCTACAATCATCTAGACGTGCAGCCGGCACAGGAGCCTGAGTGGAAGAGGGAACCGTTTGCGTTCAAGAAGGAAGACGGCATTTATCATGGCCGGGGCGCGACGGACGACAAAGGACCGGCCCTGTCGGCGTTGTTTGGTGCGTTCTGCGCGATCGACCAGGGGGTGCCGATCAATATTCGATTTGTTTGGGAACTTGAAGAGGAGATCGGGAGCCCGCATTTTGCTGCGGGCCTTAAGAACCGAGCGGCCGTTCCCCGTCCCGACTCTGTGGTGGTGTCGGATACGATCTGGATTGCGAAGGGCCGGCCTGCTGTCCCCTATGGATTACGGGGATTGGTTGGGGCCCGATTGACCCTTCGCACGGGGAGCAAAGATGCCCATTCGGGGCTTGCGGGAGGGGCGGCGCGTAATCCCTTGGCCGAGTTGATGGAGGTGGTGGGCGGATGTGTCGATGCCAAAACCGGCAAGGTGAAGATTCCGGGCTTTTATGATGATGTGGTCGAGCCGACCAACGAAGAACTTAAGAGCTTTCTCAGATCGGGATTCCAGGTCGATCGGTTCAAAGCAGCCTATGGATTCCGATCCATCCGCACGAACGATCCCACTGAGGTGATGCGTCGGATCTGGACCATGCCGACATTCGAAGTCCATGGCCTCAGTGGGGGGTACCAAGGCAGCGGCATCAAGACCGTGGTCCCAAGTTATGGGGAGTTGAAGGTCAGTATGCGCCTGGTGCCGAATCAAGTTCCAGAGACCGTGTTTGCTCTTTTGAAGAGGCATATCGCCCGGCTCAATCCGGATGTCAAGGTCGAGCGGGAAGGGGTCTTGCGGCCATTTCGTGGATCGTTGCAAGGACCTTACGTTGAGGCGATCAAACGGGCAATGACAAAGGGATTCGGTAAGGAGCCGGCCTTTGTCCGAGAGGGGGGGTCTATCGGAGCAGTGGTCACAATGCAACAGACGTGGCGTGTGCCGATTCTCTTCATGGGGCTAAGCCTGCCGGAGCATGGGTACCATGCGCCGAATGAGTATTTCGACTGGGGCCAAGCGTCTGGAGGCATACAAGCCTTCGCTCATTACTTTTCGGATCTGGCGAGCATGGGGAAAGGCGGCTGGGAAGAAAGTCGGCGGAAAGGGGGCAGTTCAAACACAAAAAAGAAAAGGCGGTCCATTTTTGACCGGACTGTTCAAACTTGAAGTGAAAAACAGACAATCGTTGTCACCCGCGACGGTTGGTATTGGGGGCCAAGATTCTAACAGTTTGACAAACAATGATTTATACATGTCCTGTCTTTATCTTTAATGGAGGGGCACGGATGTTGCTCAACTTTCGATTAGGGAGTGTTGGACGCCCAACAAGGGAGTCAAGCACCGTCTCGTATGGGCTGTAAGGATTTATGTTATAAGACGATCCTAAATGAACAGTGAACATACAGAAGCAGAAGTGTTGGTTGTTATGGTAACGGCGCCCAATCAACAGGAAGCTGATCGGCTTGCCGAACAGATGGTGCAAGAACGTCATGCTGCCTGCGCGACAACGGTCGCCCGAGTGCAATCTGTCTATTGGTGGGAAGGGAAGGTGGTGAAGGAACAAGAGGCCCTTCTCTTCTTGAAAACGACGGAGGACAAGTTCCCCTCGCTCCAAGAGGCGATTCTGAAAGCCCATCCCTACAAGGTGCCAGAAATTCTCGCATTACCAGTAAAAGATGGATTGCCACAGTATCTTGAGTGGGTGAGGAAAGAAACCTCCTAGATGGTGGGGGATCGCACTGGATGTGAGCATGGATCGTAAGTTCTTTCGCTCGAATACCGATAAAGAAGGGTTGACCCAAGGGAACGGGATGGGTAGACTGACGCCGCTCCTAGCGACTGGGTCACCACGAGCATGAAGGAGTAAATACCATGCCTCAGACAAGCAGCCATGAAAGTAGCGAGACGTATACCGTTGTCATCTTCCGTGGATCAACGGCGAAGCCCATCAGATTGAACTTTCCCAGAAAACTGGTTCGGAACCTTACCATCGCCTGTTGTGTGCTTCTCCTAGCCGATTTTCTCGTCATCTCTCACTACGTCATGAGGACCAGGGAGGTCTGGGAGTTGGCGGCATTCCGCGCTGAGGCCATGAGTGCTCGAGAACAGACGGCAGCCTTTTCCTCTGCCGTTGAAGACCTCAAGAAACGACTGGTTGCCATGAAAGAGGTCAATCAACGTCTCCGAGTGATGCTCGGCATCGAAGTTCCCCAGACAGGGGATCTGGTCAATGGACGAGGCGGGGAAGACGTTCCCCTGCCTGAAGGGAACCAGTCAATGGGTGGGGGGACGTCGGAAGCTGGGGACCAGGCGATTGAGACACTGCGGAATACTCCGGAGGGAGATGACAAGCACAACCATTCTGCTGCAATCGACACTGAGCACCTGGAGAACAGCCGTCTTGCCGCCTCTGTGAAGGAGAGTTTGGAATGGCTGTCCAAGGAAGCGACCGTTCAAGAGCAAATTTTGAGCGAGTTGTCTCAGGCGGCCGAGCATCGATCGTCTCGCTGGGCTGCGACGCCCTCGATCTGGCCGGTCAAGGGGTGGGTGACCTCGGGATTTGGCCCGCGCATTTCTCCTTTCACCGAGAAGCTGAGTTGGCATGATGGACTCGATATTGGAGCCGCCCCCAATACCCCTGTTCAAGCGACGGCTCAGGGAAGAGTCATCTTGGCGGCATACGATCCGAAGCTTGGCAATATCGTCAAGTTGGACCATGGGTTTGGAATCGAAACCTTGTACGGTCACTTGGCTAAGTCGCTCGTCAAGGAGGGGCAGCGGGTCAATCGCGGAGATGTGGTGGGGCTTGTGGGAAGCACTGGGTTATCGACGGGCCCCCATTTGCACTACATGGTCAAGGTGAACGGTCAAGCCCTTGATCCACGCAAGTATATTTTAGAGTAGCTCTACGACCGCTTGTTCCTGGTTCTCTCTGTTCTCTCTGACAGCAATGCTTTCTTCCCGTGTTGGGCCTGTTGCTGGGGACGAATAGAAGAAGAGGGCTCGCGTCCTAAACGAAGCGAATGATGTGGGCGACTCCTTCTCCGCAATGATCTCCCCCCTGAAATTCCTCTGTTTAAGTCTGTGCCATGGTAGACCAGCGACATGACCGATCTTGAAATCGCCAGATCGGTCAGGCCTCGGCCAGTGCAGGCCATTGCCCAAGATTTAGGGCTCTCTCCGGATGAAGTGATCCCCTACGGTCGGCTGAAGGCCAAGGTTTCGCTCCATGCTCTGGAACGATTACGATCCAAGCGTGCGGGGCGATACATCCTTGTCACGGCCATCAATCCGACTCCGTTGGGAGAGGGGAAAACTACCACATCGATTGGCCTGACCATGGGGCTGAACCGGCTGGGGTACCGGGCCGCTGTGACGCTCAGGCAGCCTTCCTTGGGACCGGTGTTTGGAGTGAAGGGTGGAGGAACCGGCGGGGGATATGCACAAGTGATTCCCATGGAGGACATCAATCTCCACTTGACCGGGGATGCGCACGCGGTGGCCGCTTCCCATAATCTGCTCTCAGCGTTTCTGGACAATCATCTCTTCCACGGCAATGCCTGCGAGATCGATACGAATCGTATTTTCTGGCCTCGGGCCCTGGGGGTCAGTGACCGTGCGCTTCGAGAGATTCGGCTTGGAGAGGGAGCTGGGGGGCGAGCAGGCCGGTTTGTCATCACGGAGGCATCCGAGGTGATGGCGATATTGGCGTTGGCCGATAGCCTGAGGGACTTGAAAGAACGTCTTGGCCGTATTGTTGTAGGGGTGACGAAGTCCGGTGCCGCTGTGGTGGCGGAACAGCTTGGCTGCGTCGGTTCGATGGCGGTCTTGTTGAAAGACGCGCTGGCTCCGAATCTGGTCCAAACGTTGGAAGGAACGCCGGCGTTTGTTCACACAGGGCCGTTTGGGAACATCGCGCACGGCAACTGTTCCGTGCTCTCCGACGCCATTGCCCTGCGATGCGCGGATTTTGTGGTGACCGAAGCGGGATTCGGGAGTGACTTGGGAGCCGAAAAGTTTTTCAACATCAAGTGTCGTGCGTCGGGGTTCAAACCGGATGCAGCGGTTGTTGTCGTGACCTTGCGGGCGTTGAAACTCCAGGGTGGGGCTGGTCCGGTCAAGGCCGGCGTGCCGTTGCCACCTGATTTGACGGGACCCAACCAAAATGCCTTGGCAAAAGGGTTTGCCAACTTGAATCAGCACATTGCCAACGTGAAGGTACACGGAGTGCCGGTGGTCGTGGCGGTGAATGCGTTCAAAGACGATCCTCTGGCCGAATTGGAGTGGGTCCGTGAAGCGTCGATCAAGGCGGGAGCCGCTGAGGCGGCTGTGTCGACTCATTGGGCGGATGGGGGCAGGGGGGCTGAGCAACTGGCGGCCGCGGTCGTCAAGGCCTGCGAGCAGCCGTCGCAGTTTCATCATCTCTACGAACTGGCCTGGCCGATTCGCAAGAAGATCGAGACCATCGCGATCACGATGTATGGAGCGGAGGGGGTCGTCTTTGAGCCGGAAGCGGAACGGCAAATGGAGAGGGCCGAGGCCCTGGGATTTGGAGGGTTGCCCATCTGCATGGCCAAAACGCCGTTTTCACTGTCTCACGATCCAAGCCTGAAAGGAAAGCCGACCGGCTTTATCGTTCCCATCAAAGAATTGCGAATTCTAGCCGGCGCCGGGTTTCTCACAGCCGTTTGTTCGGGGATTGAATTGATGCCGGGGTTACCAAAGAAGCCGGCGGGGGAACGAATCGATCTGGATCCAGTCAGTGGAGAGATTGTCGGGCTTTCATAGAAAAGGACGTTCTCGACCGGATGTGACGCGGCAAGGCGCGCTCATGGGCCTCCCCGCTGTTTGAGGTAGCGGAGAAATTCGGAATCAGGGCTCATGACGAGCATGGATTTGTCCTTGAACGTGGCCTTGTACGCTTCCATCGAACGGGTAAACTCAAAGAACTTGGGGTCTTGACGATAGGCTTCCGCATAGATGCGAAACGCCTTGGCATCGCCGCTTCCTCGTAGCTCTTCGGCTTCTTTATAGGCTTGGGCCAAGATGATTTCCCGATCCTTTTCTGCTTCGGACCTGATTTTTTGGGCCTCTTCGGCTCCTTCGGCTCGGTATTGCTTAGCCTGCCGTTCCCGCTCGGCCTGCATGCGGGCGAAGACCGCCTTTTCGTTTTGCTCGGGCAGGTCGGCTCGTTTGATCCGTACGTCCTGGATCTCAATCCCATAGACGGACGCCTTTTCGTTCGCTCGTTTGGATACCACCTGCATGATGTCCGCTCTCGTGCTGGAGACGATTTCCAAGAGATCGTGACGCCCTAACTCGACGCGCAGTTCGGAGTAGATGATGTCGTGCAACCGTTGCAAGGCGCCGCGCTGGCTTTGGAATGCCTGATAGACCTTCAAAGGATCGATAATGCGCCATTTGGCGAAATTATCGAGCAAGAGCGTTTTCTTGTCTTGGGTGATGACGTCTTGGGGGCTGGAGTCGTAATCCAAGAGCCGCTTGTCGAAATAGGTCACTTCTTGAACGAAAGGCATCTTGAAGTACAGGCCCGGCTCCGTGATGTTCCGTACCGGTTTGCCGAGTTGAACGACGATCGCGGTTTGGGTGATGTCCACGACGAAAAAGGGTGACGCCCCTAATACGATCAATGCCACGACAACTGCAATCAGCGCGATGATGATCCTTTGCATCGTCATGGTTGCGTCTCCGTCGCTTCCGATTTTGGCGTTGGTTTGGTCAGGCGATCCAAGGGCAGATAGGGTAAGACGCGATCGCCGCCCTTTCCGTCGATGATGACCTTTTCCATGTTCGGGAGGATTTCTTCCATCGTTTCGATGTAGATCCGCCTGCTGATCACGTCCTTCGCCTGCTGATATTCTTTGAGCGTGGCGAGGAATCGGTTGGCCTCGCCTTGGGCCCTGTTCACCCTGGCCTGTGCGTATCCCCTCGCACGGTTAACGAGCTCCGCCGCTTCTCCCTTGGCCCTGGGGATGATGTCGTTCCGATATCCTTGCGCCTGGTTGATCAGCTTTTCCCGGTCTTCCTTGGCGTTGGTCACGTCCTTGAACGCGGCCGCCACCGCTTCCGGCGGGTCCACGTCCTGGAGCTGAACGGCGGCGATCTGAACGCCGGCGTGATAGTCGTCAAGAATGTTTTGAAGCAGAACCATAGTGCCTTGCTGAATTTCGGCCTTTCCGGTAGTGAGGGCCTCGTCGATTTTGCTTTTGCCGACCACTTCGCGCATCGCGGCCTCGGCGGCCTTCCCGATTGTCTCGTGAATATCCGCCACGTTGAACAGGTACTCGGTCGAATTTTTAATCTTGTACTGAACGATGAACTCGACCGCGAGGATGTTCATGTCGCCCGTCAACATGAGCGCTTCCTGTGGGACCATCTGTTGCCGCCCTTGCGGATTGGTACGGAAGCCCACCTCGACGCGGTGGAGTTTGGCCACTTTGGGCTGAAGGACGGTTTCGATCAGCGGAATCTTGAAGTGGGGCCCCGGTTCCACAGTGCGGACAGGAACCCCGAATCGTTTGACGACTCCCTCTTCGTCGGGGGCCACGATAAAGATACTCTGCCAGACCAGGAGGATCAGCAGAGCGGCGACGACGATGTTGACCATGCCGCCTGATGGAAGTTTGAATCCTCCTGGTGGAAACAAATTCTTCAGTTGCGCTCGGGCCTGCTTGAGGGCTTCTTCCAGCGGGTCTTGTCGTCGGCTCCAAGGATCTTTAGGGTCCCAGACCATAAAAGAAATCGCTCGCTCTGTCTCGTGGTGATGAGAGGAATTTAGGACGGTGTCAACTTAGCAGAAGGAAAGAAGCGGGGGCAACCCTAAAACGCCAGGCCAAAGATCCGATTATGAGAGGCCAGCGAGATACGCCGATGCCGGGTCGTGTGACGATCCAGGCAAATGCCATGTCCAAAGGTGCAGCCCTCACTCCGTCACGTGCTGTTTTAGCAAGGTGATTCCAATGTATTGCCAGGTCCTCGGCGTGTCAAGAGCGTTGCACCATCGACACCAAGCCGCCGAAGATCGAGGTACGAATGGTACAGCCATGCTCTTGCCGATGAAGACCCGAACGCCGGCTCGGAGGATAGTTCACATCGTCCTTCATGAGGATGGCCGCTCACCATCGGAATTCCACTGCCATAAGAGAGCGCGACAGGTGTCGATGCGCCATGGGATTCATTTGCGCTCATGAGCCAGGACAAGGCAACAGGTGAGGGATTTCACGGCGATTTCTGAGTCGGTCACGATCACCCCTGAACAGAATGGGGGCTGCATCGCCATCAAACTTGTCGGAGTCCTGGACGGAGCGGTTAGCCGGTCACATTGCCGCTGCATGAGGAGCCGGCCCCAGCCGTACAGCCATAACAGTGGTTTCTGGTTACGATCTGACGCTGGTGGAGTCTCGCCGGATCGAAGTCGCGGATATGCCTCGGTGTACCATGGGAAACCGGAAGGTCGAGCATCTGATTGAAATCGCAGTCGTAAAGCGTCCCGTCCCAGCCGACCGACAGGGTGTAGCGGCACATCACACTGCTCGCAGCGGCGGGATTGAAGGCGTTCGACAGCCTCGTCATGTACTGTTCGTAGTTGCCGCTTTCCAACAAAAATGCGAGGAAGCGGCTGATCGGCATATTCGTGATGGTATAGAGTCGGTTGAATTCGACGCCGTGCTTGGTCCGCAGTTCGCTCTTGAACCGTGCTTCGATGGTTGTCTGCTTGGGAGGCAGGAAGGCGCCGACGGGATTGTGCACGAGATTTAGGACCAACCCGCTCCCCGGCCGGCCGTAGCCTGCTTTATTCAACCGGCGAAGCGCCTCCATCGATTTCTCAAAGACCCCTTCGCCCCGTTGTGCGTCGGTTTGGGCGGCTTGAAAAGACGGCAGAGAGGCAATGATCTCGACCCGGTGCTCGGCCAGAAAGCAAGCCAAGTCTGCTTGTGACGGAAGCAGCAAGACCGATAGATTGCATCGGTCGATCACGTGTCGGTCCAAGGCCCGCGCCTGTTCGACTATCCAGCGAAAGTTGGGATTCAATTCCGGAGCCCCGCCGGTGATATCGACCGTAGGAATGTCGGTCTGGGCCAAGGCGGCCAGGCACTGTTCCGCCGTCTCTCTCGACATGCTCTCCGGTCGATCTGGACCGGCGTCCACGTGGCAGTGACGGCAGGTCTGGTTGCAGAGCTTGCCCACGTTGATCTGAAGGACGGTGATGCCGGTGGCACGAAGCGGAAAGAGGCCGGCCTCACGGAGCCGCAGGTCAAAGGGCGACGGACCGAAAGGGCGATCAAGAACCTTAAGCTGTTCGGCAGACGAGGCCAACGGGCTGCTTCGGCCAAGCAACGTCAGGGCCATTTAACAACAGCCTCCGTTCGGAGCGCACTCGACGGCGGTGCCGCCGACTGGTTGCCCGGCTCGATTAAGAATCGCGAAGTGAGGGACATAGCCCTCCGTCTGCAACACGGCCAGGGTCTTGGAACAGATCTCAAGAGGCTCTCCTCGCCGATAGATGTGTTGATCGTCGTCGGTCGCTTCCAAGAAGGGTCCGGCCAATATCGCGTAATGACCCTGCCAGGTGCAGGGCGTCTGAGCCGGCAGCACGGTCTGCCAGCGTGGGTCGTCGGCGTCAAGTCGAACCGGATCGGCCGTGAGGAGAAAGTGGCTCGCCAGAGCAGGAGTGGACAAGAGCCATGCCTCTTCCGGGGAGATCGGCCGTGGGATGCCGCGCTGGTACGTGGTGCCACGTTCATCCATCACACGACTGAACGGACCGCGCAGGGTGGCGTACCGATAAGCCGCGGAGGCAGGAAGCGGCGGCTGTTTGTAGCCAGTCAACGTCACGGAAAAGAAATGGATACCGTCCACAATCCGCCAGGGCGAGAACTTGACCAAATGGATCCCCAGAAAGCCGGCATCCGTCAGGCCGTTCATATAATCAGTCAGCGTCAACGCCCCGGACAAACAATCGCCCCATTTTTCCGCGTCATGGACGAGATATTGCGGCACGGTCTGATCCGACATGATGTCGGAAATGGTAAATCGCCCGCCCGGTTTCGCTACGCGGAACATTTCGCCGAAGACTTTGCGCTTGTCCGGCGCGAGGTTGATGACGCAGTTCGAAATAATGAGGTCGATCGTGCCATCCTCCACCGGCATGATGTCGGCCAGGCCCTTGCGAAATTCCACATTTGACGAGGGATAACCAAGGTTGGCGGCAACAATTGGCGCGTTCCGCTGGGCGATATCGAGCATCACGTCGGTTATGTCGATGCCGATCACGCGGCCGGTCGGGCCGACCAGACGTGACGCTTCAAAACAATCGATCCCGCCGCCGGACCCGATGTCCAACACAGTCTCACCCGGCCGCACCGTGTCGAGTCCGGCCGGAGTCCCGCAGCCATACGAGACCCGGAGCACCTCTTCCGGAATAAAGGTCTTGAGCCGTTGCATGTCGTAGCTCGTGGGGCAACACATCTGCTCACCACTGGTTGCGGCTCTGGCGTAGCGATCGCTGACTTTTTGGGTGAGGGCATCAATCGGCACGGCGGCCTCCTTGTGAACCGAGCGGGATCGGTCACGCTTATGTATCAACCGCCCATGCGTGAGGTCAATCGGGTGATTTAGACGATGTCAAATCTGATTGGGAATAGGGAGAATCGAGGATCTCAGGGATTGTTTAACATGGAAGAGATGAGCCGTTCGAGCCGCGTATTCGTCGCGATGCGGCGCGGCATGGGATAGGGTTTTGAGGGTGGAGCGGTCTGGAGCTGATCGGCGGCTCCGCTCCTGAGATCCTGATGCAGGGAGTGCAGTTTGATTTGCAAATCTTCGAACGACTCAGCCTGCGCCAGGATCTCGGGATGGTCTTTCAAATGGCCGTGCCAGCGGCCTTCTTCTTCCCACATGATGTATTTGGTCGCGTGCATAGGGGCAGTATAGCGGGCATCGACGAATCCGCAAGGAAAGAGAGAAAACCACGCCGCCGACCGTCATCACTTTTGGGCGCCAAGGAGGAAAAGCGGAACGGCCGGTGCTTGCAAATCCATAAACGGCGCGGGGCAGTCGCGGGGCGGTATGGTGCGGCGAGAAGACGGGCAAAGGCCTCTGAGTCCCGACGCGACGAGAAGCGTCAGGGAATCGCCAGACTTTCCAGGAATTCCCGGTAATCGGGGGATTCCTCCAACAACTGCGGGCCGACTCGAATGAGGGCATCTACCTGTTCGCTGGTCAGGGAAAAGCTGGTCGGCAGGGATTGAAAGTAGTCACGCCGTGCAGGGTCTCGCAGCGCCTCGAAATTGACCTCGATTACGTAAGGATCAATGGTCGTCGCGAAGGTGGGCAATGGCGTCGAGCCGGGACACTGGTCGAGTCGCTTCTGGCACGCGGCGAGATTTTTTTGCGCCTTCACCCTCTCGAGCCGCAGCTCCTTCATCGTTTCGATGGTTTCGACGCTGTAGTTCTCCATGGCGATCGTTGCGGTCTTCGCCGCCACGGTCAAGATGCCGGGCGGACTTTCGCTCCGGCTGAGAGTGTCTTTCTCAACGGTGCGGGCGTTGACGATGATGATGACAAACTTCTCGATTTTTCCTTCGTTAATCAGCCGGCGAATGAATCCGCTGGTGCGGCGGTAGGCGGCTTCGATGGGACGCAGCCCGATGTTGTCGGAGAGGCCTCCATCCATGAGATGCAGATAAGGGTATCGTTCGTCGTCCAAATAGATCATGCGGTTCTTGGCCCAATAATAGCGGCGTCGGTTGACGTCATAGTCTTGCAGGCCGCCTTGGTAATCCGCCGGTAGCCGAAAATCGGTGTGCGGATAGTTCTTGAGCGTGATTGGGCTCAGGAGGAAGGGGAAAGCCGATGAAGCGGCGACTGCGCGAGCTACGGGGTAGCTGTTGAGGTCCGAGGCCAAGAAATCGAGTTGCTCCTGAGTGAACTCGAATCGCTCGCCGTTCACCATGTTGGTGGCGTTCACGATCACGAACGGCCGTCTGGGGGGGTGGGCGAGAGCGGCGAACGTCTTGCCCTCGAACAGATGCTCGTCGTAATACTCCGCGGCTAAATCGATACGACTAAAATAGGGAGATGCGAGCCGCATCCAATTGACCGGATTGAACAGTCGCCCAAACAGCTTGCTCTGGACATTGACATCGAGAAACTTGGGGCGGAATTCCTCAAAAATCCGATCGCCGAACAGGCCGTAGTACGCCGCGGTGAACGACCCGCCGGAAATCGACGAGATACAGTCCACTTCGTCCAAGAGGCTTTTCTCGACGCCTTTCCACGTGATGCGTACATGCCGCAACTTTTCCAGCACGCCGTACGAAAGCGCCGCTGCCCTGGTCCCGCCGCCTGAAAACGCGAGACAGATAAAGAGGGAGTCGGTATTCAGACCTTCCACCGGATAATGGAACTGGTAGCGAACCGCCTCGTGACCGGCGCCTTTGGGTTCGTTGACCGGGTAGTGGGCACAGCCGTGGAGGCTGAAGAGGAGCGAGCCGACGATGATGACGCAGGCGCTACGTATTCTCTTTAAGCTCAAACGTCACCTCACGCGGATCCAGGGCGGATGTGTTTTTAAGAATGATGGTATATTCGTCCGGCTCGTAGGTGTATGGAGGGCCGAGCGAGACGGTGTGCCGACCCGCTTCCAGTTCGATCAGTTCGTTCGTCCGTCCGTTGAATTCGTCGTCGATGCGCACCCGGCGGGATCGCGGAAAGCGAACGAGCAGATATTCCATACGGGCGAACCTCCGAATCAAAAGGTGAAGCCCCCGGACGTAATGGAGAACGCGGGCCCTACGCTACGGGACTTGTCTCTCCGTGTCAATGACGGGGAGGATGAGCGCCGAAGTTTCTGGGATCAAGAGGCAGGTGTGCGAAGGAGCCCCGAGTGTCCTGGCCGAGATGGAAGTAAGTGATCCTGGAGCATCAGAGGCTTGAGAGCAATGGGCAGGGGCACGCCCCATTTGCACTCGAGTTGATATCTTGGAGAAATGGGACAGGGTGTGGGAAAAACTGAATGGCAGACACAGGCGTGATCAGAACAACCGCAAAAGGGGATCGGGATAAGAGAGGACTCCGTTCTGGCATGTGGCGAAGGAAGTCATCCGGTGACGGTCGGCTTTTGTCTCCGACAGGATATGTCGGACCTCCCAGCCTCTGGCCACCAACGCGTCGGCGAGAAGCGACCGATGGCACCGCCAGGGGACCGATTCGGCGCACATCGTTGCCGTTGGCTGCGATTGCCCATCAGCCATCAGCTCTTCAATGGCCCTCGAGAACTCTTCTGAACGCATATAATCCGCGTAGCCTCGAAAATGTTCATTGCGCCATCCGGTATTGAGGGAATCTTTCAGGGGCTTGCGCAAGCCCCCGAGTCTGGCCTCGTGTCGATAGTCGATGCCGGCTCCGGCCAGAGTTTTTGCCAATGTGTCCCTATTGAATTGGGGGTTATGTCTGGAATGGGCGATGGTCCGGATATCGACAAGCCGTCGAATACCGTGTGTGTTCAGCAAGACAATAAACTGCTCGATCAGCCTTGTGGAGTGGCCGATGGTCCACAACGTGGGGGGTGAGCCGGTCATCGAGACGCCGGCACGACAGTCAGACCGATTCATGGCTCGGCGCCTTCGATGATCGCGACGGACACTTCGTGGAATGATGCGAGGGGCTGTTGGCATCCGGCCGGAGGGGTTCCATGCCGTGATTTTCGTGGCGAGCGATTGTCCGTAGGGTGACTGTGAGGTCCGACCGGTCCTTATGACGGATGCCGAAGAACGCGGTCCTGTGAGTGACTCCGTAGCCACCGAGCATGCGGTAATATCTCACCGTGCTCCTGTCGGAGAGCTGATCGAGTGCGAAGTCTTTCAACCCGCCGTGCTTGACCGGCATACAATCTCATTGCGGTTTGCGCGCCACTACCAGGCGGGCGACAAAGGGAAAGACCAGGCGATCCCCGTGTGTATATCGATTGGCGGCTTCACACATGAGTCGCTTGACGTCCTGCCGCTGCTTGTCCGAGAGTTTCGCCATCAACGTCTGCACCGGCGCGGCGATGTCCAACAGGCTTTCGTAGTACTCCTCGGCCGAGGCATAGGCCCACTCCGCGACAAATTCCAAGTCGCTCACGTCACCGAATCCGGCCTGCTCGACCATCCCGCTTAAGTCTCCGGGTTTCGCCAACCGAAAGATACCCGGCGCGGTCGGGTCCGGCGGCGGAAGATCCACAACCGTTCTGATTGCTTCCACCGACAGACTGATTGAGGGGTTTTTGTCCGGCGCCGACCACACGGCGGCGGCCAGCCAGCCGCCCGGCTTCAGTACGCGCCTGATTTCAGAAACTGACGTAGAGACGTCGGGCAGGAACATAAGGCAAAAGCGGCTGGTCACCGCGTCGAAGGAGTTTCCCTCAAACGGCAGCGTTGTCACGTCACCTTGATGGAACGTGATGTTAGTCAACCCCAGGCGTTTGGCTTTCCGTTCGGCTGCTGCCACCATCTGCTCGGCGAGATCGATGCCGATCACGCTGCCGGACGGCCCGACCGTCTGGGCAGCAAGCAAGGCTGGGTAGCCCGTACCGGATCCAAGGTCGAGCACCCTCATGCCGGGGCGCAGGCGCGCATCTGCAATCAGGCGGTGATTGAGAAACGTCATCTGCTCATTGAAAAAACGGTCCCACTTCTCCCAGCCTGGGGCGACTCGGTTCCAGTCTGCTCGTTGCGTCTCGATGATCTGTTCGGCGGTCGGCTGCATCATGACGGTATAATCCTCGTTCAGCGTCTGACGGTGATCGTTTCTTAAGAACGAACGTGCCCCTTGAGCGTCTGTAAAACCTCGCGCAGGTGTTTCAGCTCGGCCAGACAGCGATCAAGATGTTGATCTCGTTGAGGCTGCTGGTCCTTGAGTGCCCACAGACGGTGAAAAAGCAGCCGCAATGTTTTCTTGTAGGTGATGAGGAGGTCGGACGCCGGCGGCGTGATCTGGGGGGAGACCGTTGGGCTCGGCGGCGGGGCAATGGCTGCATCGATGGTGTCGAACAGGGCGTGCAGTTGATTGTGGTAATCGTCTAAGGCTTGATCTCTCCCTGTACCGCCTTTCGCCTTGGCGGCGCTAGTCTCCAACATCGCGGTCAGGTTGAGCATCGTGTCTACGGCGGTGGCACCTTTGGCCTGCTGGGCATACTCATCGGCGCGTGGATAAAACAGATAGCTGCATCCGCTTGTGGTGAGGATCATGAGGCAGACGAGCAGGATTGGGTTCAGTCGTTTCATGGTTGCCTCTCTACTCAGAAAAATACCTTTCAAGGAAACATGCCGTCGCTCACGGCCAGGGAAGAGGGCATGATCTTCGGGACAAGGCCGTTCGTGAGAGGAATCCTACCCGATGACCGAGGGGCTTGCAATCGATCGCTGTTCATCGCGCAACCGAGTGTGGATCTGGGCCGGTTGGGCGACGAGGAGGAGCCGATTGTGTTCCGTCGAGCACTGAACCGCTGGTTGCTTCCTCCCCATTGGAGGTCACGGACGGTGAACGGATGAAGCATGATGGCCGTTGGGCCCACGTCGATTCCCACAGGCGAAAGCCGCCGACGAAGGCATTATGATTGTTGCCGAGCCGCACCCAGTCCGGTAGCTTCGCGAGGTGCTTGGCGTTGCCGCCGCCCACGACCACGTAATCGGCCAGGAGCGCCTGTCTTAGCGATGCTATCACGTCCTGAACGGAGCGGCGCCATTTTTTCTTCCCAAGCCGTTTGAGCCCTCGCCGGCCGACATAGTCTTCATAGGTGCGTCCTTTTTTATATCGCAGGTGAGCAAGCTCCATCGGAACCAGGACGCCGTCGGTAATCAGGGCGGAGCCCAACCCGGTACCGAAACCGAGGAACAGCATGCGGCCTCCTTCATAGCTGCCTACTGCCTGCATCGCTGCGTCGTTGACGACCTTCACTGGACAGCCGAAGGCCTTTTCGAAGTCAAAGTTTGTCCAGCCGGTGCCGAGATTCTTTGGCTCAGCCACGGGGTGACCGTCGATGACGGCACCGGGGTAGCCGAGAACAACGGCATCATAGGCCCAATCACGAGCAAGGCGCCGGACTTGTCGAACCATCTGTTGAGGTGTCAGAAGAGGGCCAGAGCGAAACTTGCGCGGCTCTGTTGCGCCGGTGGCTAATATCTTCACATTGTTCCCACCGACGTCGATCACGAGCACCTTTCGTGAACGATGCGACGGACTTGTTTGAGTTCTCATCTATTTTTTCCGGGCTCGGTCGTTCGTTTCTCTAACTGGCGGTGGAATACGAGGCGTTGACACCTCACAGATCTCTGCGCACACCATGAACCTGGGCGGTGAAGACGTCTGAGTCAAAGATGAGGGAGAAGGATCAGTCAGGCCTGGTCATCGCTGGGAGTCGGCCACAACGAAAGTGTCACTCCGGCGATCAAGTAAACGATGGCCGCGATGATGGCGCCCGTGTTCAAGTCATACCAGGCGTTGATCCCCAGAAACAGCTCGTTGAAAAAGAGCGCCAGGATCAACATGACGATTCCAACCCAATTGCGTGCACTCATGGGATGTCTCCTTTCTCTAGAAAGCGTTCGCCTGGCAAATGCGATCTGACGGATGACCTTCCCTGCTCGAACTGGGGTGCATAGTACGGGCGCATTCTACGCCACGTCGATTTAAAAATGCCAGAGCTATGTGATACGGGATTTCTCTACAGCGTCAGCTTTCATAACCCATTGATTTTTATTTCACTCCCTGCAGGTCACCGTCGATGATCTTTGGTGAGGATGTCAACCAGCGGAGTTCCCGGGGAAACTTCTCTAGCATTGAGAGGAGGCGCGTGTTCGTGCCAGAAAAAATAATCATCAAAGTGATGGTCGATGTGAAGGCTCCGTCATTCTTGCAGTAGGAGAATTCGTACAGTGCCAGAAACCATTGATGGATTCAGTGGATACACTAGACTAAGTGTGGCGTGTGATTCCAAAGCCCTTCAGAAGATGGAATGAACGAACAGGGGAGACACTCCGGAATGCTTCAAGATCTGGTGGTATCTGAGAAGGAAGATATTGCAAGGTACGACACTTGCTGCTCCTTAAAGACTATTTGTCAGTATCTCCTTCCAAAAGGAGGGCGCCATGAGGCTAGGAACTCGCGAAATTGTTCGTACCGGGTCCTCTATTCCGAAAACAGTGTCTGCCCAGATCGTTGACAGTGTGCTTGAGAGAGCGCCTCGATGTTTATGTCCGAATCGTCGGATGGAAACACGGACTGCCGACCAGAAGGTCTGCGCGTATGAGATCTGTACGTCGATAAATGAGACCGGCGTGGTGATTGAGCAGGGAGAGGCGTACAGTCTGAATCGAAGCGCCCATGGCATTCTCTTGTTGACGGGCTGTTTTCCCCGCGTGGGGCAGGTTTTGGAGCTGCGGATTTCCGAATCTCGCTGGTGCCGCTCGGTCAGTTTGTACAACGTTCAATGGACCAAACCGCTGTCGGTTGATTCCTGTGGTCGGCTTTGCCTGGTCGGGTGTCGCCTGGTGTTCGGCCCGTCTCGTTACTGGGCGGTCTAAAGTTCTTCGTCCCAGACCTTAGTCGTAGCGAAACGCCGCCTTTTTAGAGGCGGCGTGAATGCGGCCTGCTCTCGCCCCTCGGCTGCCGGTGTGAGATAGATCTCCACATGCCGGTTCTCACTGTGGCCTTCTAGCTTCTAGGATGATAGGAGGGACATTCGGCTAATTTTCGCCGCGTCTGCCCATTCTTATGTCTTATCCTTATGTCTTATCTTGCGTGTTGCCTGTCTGATGCGGTGCTCGTTGACCCTGGTGCTCATCGATTTGGCAGCGATGGATGCCGTGAATCGTCGAAAGCCATTGTTTTCCTCTCAGGCACCCAGGCCGTGTTCTCGCGACAGGGGCATTGTTTTTGGAACCCATTGCTCCTTGTCATGAGCCCTCGATAGAATCCGCCCTTCGCAGTGACCGGGCCGTTGGCTGTGTGTGGGGTGGAGCCGCATGTTGCTTGGGTTTGTCGTTCTCTACCTGCTGATCTCCGTGGGGATCGGGTTGTATGCTGCGACTCGCGTTCACAGTGCAAAAGATTTTGCCGTGGCGGGGAGAAGCCTCCCCCTGCCCATCGTCACGGCGACTGTGTTTGCGACCTGGTTCGGGGCCGAAGCGGTACTCGGCATTTCCGCAACCTTCGTGAAGGAGGGATTGCGTGGTGTCATCGCTGATCCGTTCGGTGCGAGTCTCTGTCTCATCCTGGCCGGGCTCTTTTTCGCGCCGCGCTTGTATAGACTGAACGTACTCACCGTGGGCGATTATTATCGCCTGCGCTATGATCGTACCGTTGAGATGCTCTGCACGGTGTGCATCGTCGCGTCCTACGTGGGATGGGTGGCAGCCCAGTTTAAAGTGCTCGGATTGGTGCTCAACGTGGTGACGGAGGGCGCGGTGAGCCAGCCGGTCGGCATCGTGATCGGGGCCGCCATTGTGCTCGTCTATACGACGTTCGGCGGGATGTTCTCCGTCGCGATTCTTGATTTCGTTCAGATTGCCGTCATCATGGGAGGGCTGTTGTACATCGTTTCCGTCGTGAGCGGCCTGACCGGCGGAGTGGAGACCGTCATTGAACACGCGGCCGCCGCCGGCAAGCTGGATTTATTTCCGCCGCCGCGATGGACGGAGTGGATCCCTTTTATCGGCGCCGGGATGACGATGATGTTGGGGTCCATTCCTCAGCAGGACGTGTTTCAGCGCATCACGTCTGCGAGGGATGAGCGTACGGCGGTGCGTGGTTCGCTCTTGGGGGGGACGCTTTATTTTGCCTTCTGTTTCGTCCCGATGTTTCTGGCCTACGCGGCGATGCTCGTCGATCCTGCGCAGTTCGGCGCATTGCTCGAACGGGATTCGCAACTGATTTTGCCGACGCTCGTCCTGCACCATACGCCGCTCGTGGCGCAGGTCGCATTTTTCGGCGCCGTACTGTCTGCCGTCATGAGCTGCTCGAGCGCGACGTTACTGGCGCCTTCGGTGGCGTTGAGCGAAAACGTCATCAGACCAGGGCTCCCCCGGCTGAACGATTCGGAATTTCTGCGCCTTATGCGCGTTGTGCTCGTCGGATTTGCCGGCGTGGTGCTGGCCATCGCGCTCTTGTCCGACGCGTCGATCTACAAATTGGTGGTCAACACGTACAAGGTCACGCTGGTGGCGGCGTTCATCCCGCTGTTCGCAGGACTGTATTGGAAACGGGCGACCACGCCTGGTGCTCTGTGTGCGATCATCGTCGGCCTGACGAGTTGGCTGGGGCTCGAATGGACAACCCCTCCCGATTCCTATTGGCCGCCTCAGCTTGTGGCGTTCATGATGGCCGGCGTCGGCATGGTCACCGGGTCGTTATGGTGGCCGCGGCGGGCCATGAAGTGACGGTGTTGCCAGTGAAAGACCGATTGAATTCTCTCGGAGGGATAGACGGTGACGCGCACTATCAATCAATGGTCCAGGGTAAAACGAACGAGACGACGGATTTCTTCGACCGCAAACGGCTTCTTGATGACGGCTCTTGCCCCGAAGAGTTTCGCGACGCGCAGCAGATGCTGATCGCCGCTTGCACCTGTCATGGCGATGACTTTGGCGTCCAGGAACTCCTTTGTGAGGTCGAGCAGGACTGCCATGCCGTCTCGCTCGGGCATCAGAATATCGGTGATCACGAGATCAGCGGGGTTTTGCCGATAGAGCGCCAGCGCGATGGCGCCGTTGGCCGCCTCG
The DNA here is from genome assembly GCA_024330965.1 of Nitrospira sp. Lineage (GTDB taxonomy): Bacteria > Nitrospirota > Nitrospiria > Nitrospirales > Nitrospiraceae > Nitrospira_D. Next base: position 72,744 of record JANDJL010000005.1, read on the forward strand.
CTGACGGTGTGCCCGTCTTTTTCGAGAACACGGCGCAACAAAGTGCGGACCGGTTCTTCGTCGTCGACGATCAAGATGGAGGCCATGGTGGATCTTGTTCCATGTGTCGCCCCGAGCGGCGGAGAGGTCTTTGTGAAACCAGTCGAGATTACCGGCCGGCTTTCCCGTGAAGTTTCAGCGCATAACCGGTTTGTCTGCCGTTCATCTATACATCAGGGCTTTACTGAGGTCCAGTGTGTGATGGCGCCCGCCGTTTCAAAAAAGAGGGGGGCATGTCTGTCCGATGAGACAAACAGACGAGTCGCCCACGAGGGGGCATCCGGTTCGCATCTTCCGGTATGGCACACTGTCCGCTGACGAGGGACGTCGAGGAAAGTTTTTCTTCCGGGCGGGTACGCGATAGGCGTGGCCATGGCCGATACCGTTCCGCAAAATCGAGCGTGGTCGTTCCGGCGTGGCCTGCGGGTGTTGCTTGGCCTGGTCGCGACCGGCGTAATCGCGCTGGCCGGCTATGGGCTTGTCCTCTCGGCGGCGCTGACGCTTCCCAGAAGCGATGAGCACCCGCCTCTTCTGATCTACGGCGCGCCGTTCATGGTCTCGCCGGGTCTTGATGTAACCGGTTCTGGGCTGGTCGATCGGTTACGACAGTTAGGCTATCGGTCGGTGTCGGTCTCGCCGCGGGCGGCCGGCGACTATGTCGTGGCGAGCGATTCCCTTGAGATTTTTCTGCACCCACAGCCAGAAAGCCGCCTTCCCGCCAAGATTGTGCGGCTCGTGCTGGTTGCCGGAAAGATTCGCGAGCTTCGCTCGATGCCCGATGGCCGACCGATTCCGTGGGTCTTTCTTGAGCCGGCCGTTATCAGCGGCATGCGCGACGGGTCCAAACAGGTCAGGGAGTGGATACCGCTCGATCGAATCCCGCCGAGGTTGATCGACATGGTGCTGGCCATCGAGGACCGGCGGTTTTTCTCTCACGTCGGCCTCGATCCCCTGGCCATCGGCCGGGCCCTCTGGGCAAACCTCGTGCACGGCGCCGTCGTGCAAGGGGGCAGCACGTTGACCCAGCAGTTGGCGAAGAATCTCTACTATTCGCCGCAGCGGACGATCAGCCGTAAGCTGAAGGAATTAATTGCCGCGGTCATTCTGGAATTGAAGTACAGCAAGCAAGAGATTCTCGAAAGTTACCTCAATGAAATCTATCTGGGACAGTTTGGATCTGTCTCGATCTATGGGGTGGGCGAAGCGGCTCGCCGGTATTTTGGGAAAAGTCTTGATGAATTGTCGGTCGAAGAGATGGCGATGATCGTGGGATTGATCAAAGGCCCCAACAGCTATTCGCCGATGAGAAATGTGGCGCAGGCGACGGATCGGCGGAACGTGGTGCTTCGTCGTTTAATGGAGCAGGGGATTATCTCCGATGAGGTGTGGGAGGAGGCGACGAAGCGGTCCGTGAAGATCGTGCCGGGCCGCGATGCGGTGGGTGACGCACCGCATTTTGTCGATTATCTCCTTCGTGAAGTGGAGGATGCCGTCGGCGACCTTCCAGAGGGAATCAGAATCTTCTCGACGCTTGATCCGTGGATTCAACGAACAGCCGAACAGGTCTTGCAACAGGGGTTGGTCCAGTTGGAAACGACGTATCCGTGGTTGAAAGAAGGGGGACAGTCGCTTCAAGGCGCCGTCGTCGTGTTGGAGCCGAAGACCGGCCGCATTCGCGCAATGGTCGGCGGGCGTGATTATCGAACGAGTCAATTCAACCGCGCAGCGCAGGCCCGGCGGTCGGCGGGCTCGCTGTTGAAGCCGTTTGTGTATTTGGCCGGCTTTGAAGCGGCGCGAACGCAGGGTGCGGCGGGCCTTACCCCTGCGACGCTGCTTGACGACGGCCCTGTAACACTGGAGTCGAAGGGGGGGCCATGGTCGCCAAAGAATTATGACCGGCAGTACCACGGCCAGGTGACGGTACGGACGGCTCTCGAACAGTCGTTGAACATCCCGGCCGTGCGGGTTGCCCACCGCACCGGTCTCGCGCCGTTTCTTAACTTGTTGAGGACATTCGGGATTGCGACCCCGCAGCCGGGTGATCTCTCCGTGGCTTTGGGGAGCTCTCCCGTCTCTCTGCTGGAGATCGCCTCGGCATACGGAGGGTTGGCCAACGGCGGCGTGATGGTGCGTCCCTCACCCGTATCTCACATCGACGGTGAAACCGGCGAGACGGTCTGGAGCCGAATCGTGGATCGGCGTCAGGCGGCGTCTCCGCAAGGAACCTATCTTGTAACGTCGCTGCTCAAAGGTGTAATCGATCGGGGGACCGGCGCCAAAGCAAGGCGTTTGGGCGTGGAAGGGGCGGTTGCCGGCAAGACGGGGACGACGGATGGATACCGTGACGCCTGGTTCGTCGGCTATACGACCGACCTCGTGATCGGCGTGTGGGTGGGATTCGACGATGAGCGGCCGATCAAACTCACGGGTGCGCAAGCGGCGCTCCCCATTTGGAGCAAGTTGGCGGCGCGGCTGATCCCACCTGATCAGCCGGATTTTCCCATGCCTGAGGGAGTGGTCGAACGTCGGATCGATCCCCAAACCGGCCAATTGGCGACCGCTCAATGTCCGGAGCCCATTACCGAGGTGTTCATGGCCGGCACCGAGCCGGCCGACTATTGTGAGATTCACGGCGGAGGCCTGTGGGAACGGCTCAAGCGGGCGTTCGGGCTTCTCTGAGCGGCTGGGGAGGCCTGTCGATCCAGCCGAGCGATCGGCCGTTCGTGATTCAACTACTGCTAGGAAGCGATCGACTCTTGCGGTAAGCTAGGGCTCGCAACGGATTCACCGAGGAGACCGTCATGAAAAAGAGCGGATATACGGACGACGGCAACATCACCCTGCTGGCCAAGGGAGTCGAGATGAAGGGGGAGATCAGGGTCGAGGGGACCGTGCGGATCGACGGCCGGCTGGAAGGGGACGTGCACACCAAAGGCGAAGTGATCGTAGGGGAGGAAGGAGTGGTTAAGGGCACGATCACCGCAGGGTCCTTGATCAGTAGCGGGCGAATCAAGGCCTCGGTCACGGCGACCGATCGGGTGCAGTTGTTCAAGACGGCGATTCTCATCGGCGAAGTGCGCAGTCCCATCATGATCATGGAGGAAGGCGCGAAATTTCAGGGCCTCAGCGACATGGGTGCCACGGTCTGGCCGGAGGAGGCGCCTCGATTGTCCGGCAACGTCCGTGACATGGGACCGCATCGCGGGCGGCCCGTAGCCTTGCTCGCGAAAGACCAAGATCTCTAAGCCCCTTTCTTGTTTCTGGAGCGGACCTTGTGACAGGTTCCTCTTCGCTTCCCGTTCCGTGTCCCGTTCAGCGTCACGGTGGTGACCGATTCATCGGGTTCCGCCATCAATGCGCGGTCCCCTCGTCTCTCTGCGACATCCGATGATGCGGCAGCGCCTGTTTTCAATCGTCTTCTTCGTCCTTCTGGGTCTGCTGCTGTACCAGATGGGACTTGTCCTCCAACCGTTCGTCTTCCCGGCGCTGTGGGCCGTGCTCTTGGCCCATGGAACGTTCCCTCTCCATCTACGGTTGTCGAAATTGTGTAAAGGGAACGAGACCCTGTCGGCGGCGGTGCTGACGATGGGTGCGCTGGGCATGGTCGTCGTGCCGTTGGTTTTGATGGGCCTGTTGCTCGTGCATGAGGCCGGCGTGGCGGAGGAGGTCATTCGCACGTGGATTCAGAGTGGAGGGCTCCAGCGGCTGCCGGATCAGATGGCGACCATCCCGATCATCGGAGGATGGTTGCGGACGGCACTGGCCGGCATCGATCTCCAGCGGCTGTCTTTGGAACAATCGGTCGTGGCTGGAGTCTCGGCGGTCAGCCAATTCCTCGTAGGACAGATGGGCGATCTGTTGAAAAACGCCGTCCTGCTGGTGACGGACTTTTTCATCATGTTGCTGGTGCTGTTCTTTTTGTATCGCGATGGCCGGACTTGGTTTTCGTCCTGGTATCAATTGATTCCGATGGACGAATCGCACAAGCAGAAGATCATTGCCCGCTTGGATCAGACGGTTCGCGCAGTCGTCAAGGGGATCTTGGTGACGGCGATTGTACAGGGAGTACTGGCCGGGCTGGCCTATCTTGCTGTGGGTGTTCCGTTCCCGATGGTGCTCACAGCGTTGACCATTCTGTTGGCACCCATTCCCTTCGGCGGCACGGCGCTGGTGTGGGGGCCGGTCGGTCTGTACCTTCTGTGGGTCGGGGAGGCTGGCAAGGCACTCATAATGGTGGCGTGGGGCGTGGGCGTCGTTTCCATGGTCGATCACGTTCTCCGCCCGTGGTTGATCGGGCAGGATGTGCAGATTCCCGTCTTGCTTCTGGTGCTCAGCGTGCTGGGAGGGTTGGCATTGTACGGAGTGTTGGGAATCTTTGTCGGGCCCGTGCTTGTCAGTCTGTTGATGACGGCCGTCCAAATTTATCGGGAAGACTATCAAGCTATCGAAGCGGGCCCGCCGTCTCGCCCTCCCGCGTCGCCATAACCTTTCCTTAGCTGTTATCGGTCGATCATCGAGGCGCCACAAGGCAAAGTGCGGCCTCGCGCGTGACGACCGGAGCAGGGGGATCATCATCTCCCGTTACTCCAAGGGGATCGTAATGGCGAGGGCGCCCATAACGTCGTTCAACTTGAAGTCCTGTTTGGGGCTTAAGGGATGGGTGTTGTGGCAGGAGACGCACGCGGGCGAGACCGCTCGGTCGGCGTAGATGGCTTGGAAGTACCGTTTCTTGCCGCTGGTGACAATGCCTGTGATCGGCTGTTCCGGTCGTTGCCGAAGCGTTTCAAGGGCTTGGCGCTCGAACTGGGTGGCTGGGGCGTTGCGCTGATAGATCGGCGACAAGCCGATCAGCCGAAAGCGGATCCCGCGCCCGCTCTCCGCCACCAGTCGGCCGGTGTGTTGAAGGAGTTGAGCGGGCAGGGGCAGCGTATTGTCCTGCTCCCAGTGTTCCGTTGCGGAGAGAATCCCTTTTTCTTGCAGACGGTTGACGATCGAGGTGGTGTAGATGGTGCGGTTCGCTTCGAGAATCGCATGGATGTAGTCGGCGACTTTGTCGGGCGGGATGCCGTCGCCGCCCGGGCCGTCCTTGGCGAAGAGAAGAGGTGAGCCGCTCCAGAGGCATCCTACGATGACAAGCGTGCGGATTGCGATTCGGACTGTGGCGTGGATGGATCCCATGTGCCCTCCCCTGATGCGGCGGGATGGGCCGGCAGGGTTACGATACAAGTCGTCCCTCGTCCCTCGCCGCTTTCGATGCGAAGCTCGCCGCCGAATTTTCGGATAATTCTCCTTGCGACCGTCAGCCCCAGGCCTGATCCTTCTCCTTGGTCTCTGGTCGTGAAGAACGGATCAAAAATTTTCGACAGGTGTTGTTTGGGAATGCCGGGGCCAGAGTCCGTGATGGTTACAGTGCCGACGCGATCGGACCAGGCCGTGGTCAGCGTCAGCGTGCCGGTCCCTTTCATGGCTTGAACGGCGTTGGTGATCAGGTTTGCCAAGGCTTGCTGAAGCTGGTCCGGCTTCGCCAACACGCGGACGTCCCCCGCATAACGTTTATTGACGACCACGTTCTTCATGTCACTTGTCGACTGGACGATGGCCAAGGCTCGATCCGTTTCTTCCTCCAGCGACACGGGCACGGCCTGGTCATGTTCCTCCTTTCCCGTCACGCCGGCGAAATCCCGGATGACCGTCGCCATGCGCCGGCCTTGCGCGACGATGTCGCGCGCATAGGCCTTGGCTCGCTCCAAGCTTTGCTCCTCTTGAATCGCTTCGCCCAGCCCGATGATGCCGAACAGCGGGTTGTTCAACTCATGGCCGATGCCGGCGGTCAGTACGCCGAGGCTGCCGGATTTTTCGGCTTGGACGAGTTGCTCGTGCAGACGGCTTTCGTCGGTCGTATCGCGCAGGACCAGCCCGCTGACAGGCTCTTGCCCCGGTCTAGCCGGCAGGCGGAACCATTGATACTGGTAGAGGCGCGATCCGATGCGAAATTCCGGTCGATGATCGATCAGCTCCTGATCGCTGGGCGGAGTCAGCGGGTCGCGCGGCAGCTCCAGCCCTGCGGCTCGTTCGGCGGCGCCGACGGCGCCGCCGGCGCGAAACTCCCGCCGCAGGCGCTGCCGCGCCGAGGCATCCAATGGAAGCACGTCGAACAGGGATATTGATAATGACTGGTCGCGCCGCATGCCGAATGACTCGCACGCCGCCCGATTGGCATACCGCACCTGTTCGTCGGCGTCGATCAGGAAAATGGGAGTCGAGACCGCGTCCAAAATATGGTCGGTCGATTGTTGCAGCGCTTGAACCTCCCGCGTCTTCAATTCGACTTGGTCGGTGAGTCCGGCGAAAGCCGCGTTCAGTTGCTGATTCATGCGATTGAATTCTTCGGCCAGCTCTTCTAATTCGTCGCCGGATCGGATATCGATCGGCGTCTTGAGCTCGCCGCGGCCGATGGCCCGCGCGGCGAGCATCAGTTGGCGGATGGGCGTCACGATGCGGCTTGCCGCGACGTAGCCCAATGTGGCCAGCAAGGCAAGGCCTGCGACGCCGAAGACAGTCACCCAGGTGAACAGATGCTGGATCGGAGCGAAGATCTCGTCAGACGCTTGCCAGACGAACGTGTGCCACGATCCGTTCTCAATGGAGCCGTTGGTTGCGCGGCTGGTTTCCGGCAGCGGCGCGAATCCGATCACGGACGTCGAGCGCCCGCCGTGGCCGTCGCTGGAGGCCTGGACCCAGCCCGGTTGCAGAGGGGTGACAAGTGGAACGAGATTCGGATCGGATAGTGGGACGCCGGTGGGCAAGATCGGGCAACTGATAACAAGGCCGTTCGAGTCGATCAGCATGACGTGGCCGGTTTTCCCGAATCGAATGGCGTGCGTGGCCGGAGAAAAGAATTCCTTCGCATCAATCACGCGGTGGAGAACTCCCACGACTTCGTACCGCAATTGGTCCATGACCGGGACCGAGATGGTGAATACGTAGGCGTTGACTCGTTTGTCGAATCGCACGTCTTCGATGAAGAGCCGCCCGACGGCCTTATGGTAGGCGCCTTGCCACCAGCGGGTCCGGTCGTGGCGGAGCTCCGGTTTCTCTCCGATGGCGGCGACGAGGAGACCGTGGACATCCGTCAAAAACAGCATCTTGGTGGAGGCACGGACGATCTGTGGCTGCAGTTGACCGGGAGCGTTGCGGATTCCCGTGTAATACTCGCGCAGCAGGGCGCTGAGCTGGTTCTCCATGATGGAGCGCACGGCGTTCGGCTCGCCGGCCTCCCATTTCGCTTCGAAGTCGCTCGTCTCGACACCAGCGACGCGATGGTTCTCCGACATATCCCGCCGGTGCTCCAGTTCACGAATGATCGTCGGATCGTTGGCCATGCGGGCGGTTTGGGCGATTTCTTCCGCCACGAGGAGGTCGAGTTTCCGGGCCGCTTCCATGGCGAGGGCTTTGAAACTTTCCCCGCTTACGTCTCGGATTTCCCTCGATCCTTGCCAGAACGCCATGCCAAGCCCGATGACGAGCGGGACGGTTCCGACCAGGAGCATCGAGACGATCAACTTGGCTTTGAGTCCCCAGCGTGTTTGGCGAGGGGCGGCTGATGGTGTCGTATTCATTACGGATTTCCGTCTTCCGCGCGCACATCATGGGGAAACGTGATGGTGAAAGTCGTGCCCAGGCCCACTTGGCTCTCGACGTTGATGGAGCCGTGCATGCGGTGAATGACGTTCTTGATGTTGTACAGCCCGAGCCCTGTCCCCTTGCCGGGAGGTTTGGTCGTGAAAAACGGCTCAAAGATCCGTCCCATCACGTCCGGCGGGATGCCGTGCCCCGTGTCGGAAATTTTGACCATCGTCGCTCCGTCGATCGTGGAGGTGGTGATGGTCAACACGCCGCCCCGTTCCATGGCCTGGACGGCATTGGTGATGAGATTGATGAACACGTGGAGGATTTCATCCGGATTGCCGATCGCCGTCGCCTCGGGCCAATAGGACTTGCGCACCTCGATGTCTTGAAGTCCGACGGCATAGCGGGCGATTTTCAGGGCCTCGTCCAGTTTGGCGTTGATGGGGACAACTTGATCCGAATGAATGGAGGTCCGCCGCGAGTAGGACGTGAGATCCCGACAGATGGCCGTCGTGCGTTTGACGGCTTCGACGATATCCCGCGCTTGGAGATGGACCGTCTCGAGATCCCGCTCTTCGGTGAGGTTTTCGGCCAGGCCCAAAATGAGTTGGAGCGGGTTGTTCATGTCGTGGGCGATGCCCGCGGCAAACGATCCGATTCCGGCGAGTTTGTCCGTCTGAAGCAATTCGGCCTGGAGAGCGAATTCATGTTTGACCAAATCATACAGCAAGCGGGAGGACCGACCGCTCAAGATGCCGACTCCCCCCGGGACCTGTTGCCGGAGGGTTTTCTCCATGGCGGCATCTCCGGTGACGTCGATCACCAGATCCGGTTCCGTGATGCGCAGGAGGTCGGCGCTCTCCTTGAACACCGGCACGTGAAGTTCGCGGGCATGCCGGAGGCCCGGGGCGTCGGCGCGGCGGTCCGCGATGCCGACCACTTCGACGGTCCGAAGTTGGTGGAGCAGCGTCAGCATCGCCGTGCCTCCCCGCCCCGCTCCCACGATCGCGATTTTTGTGGGAGTCGGAGTGGGCGTCCCTTCATAGCCGTCGAGACCGGACAGCCGATCGGTCGTCGTGACGGGGGCTGGAGGTCGGCTCGCCGAATGGTCTGATTTGGTCAGTTCAGGATTCGTCACAGTCGCGCCAGCTCCCTGTGTTCCATCGCACGGGCGACGGAAGCTTTCAGTTTCTCACCTTCGACCGGCTTGACGAGATAATCGACCACGCCCTGTCGTAAGAGAGAGGTCGCCATATCGGTGTCGGGGAATCCTGTCAGCACGATAAGGGGGACGCGGGGATAGTTCTGTCGGAAATACGCAATGGCTTCGATGCCGTTGACCTTCGGCATGCGGATGTCACAGATGATGACGTCCAGGAGAAGACGATTCTCGCCCGTATTGATTGTTTCAATCGCCTTCGCCCCGTTTTCCGCTTCGAGGACCTCGTATCCGGCTTTTTGAAGGGTCATTCTGACCACCTTGCGGATGTCCGGCTCATCGTCGACGATGAGCACCCGGCCATTGCAGCTTTCACCTCCCATGAAAAACCCTGATTTGAACTCGTTCATGGTAACCTCCCGGTAAAGTGTAAAATGAATGAGCGCCCACCGTATCTGTTGGTCTTGACACGGTTATGAGAGACCGCAAGATCTGTGCCGAGGAAGATGGGCTGAGACTGTTGAATTTTCCACTGGATATCAAGGTCCCGTGCCGGTACTTCCGCGTGATGGTTCAATTGCACCACCAACATGGTGATATCAACCAGGGGGAGTGCACATTGCCTTCGGGAGGGAAGTTCGGCTAGGGTATCGGCCGGGAAGTTTCCCGGAATGGATAAAACCAGGCTGGGAGGGGGTCGTGATTACAGAAGACGCGTTAACCGACTACATTCGAAAGAGCATGCCGGACGCGGTAGTGACCGTGACGGATCGAACGGGGACTATGGACCATCTCAAGGTGCTTGTCGTTTCATCGGCGTTTGCAGGGAAGACTCTGTTGGATCGGCACCGGATGATCTATCAGGCGCTGGATGTTCCTCTCAAGGACGGTCGTATCCACGCATTGGAGTTGACGGCCAAAACACCGGAAGAAACGGGTACGACGAGCGGTTGAGGGTCGGAGGAGGGGGAGATTTGAGAGAAAGGAGGCTGGACAATGGCGGATCCGATAGAAGAAGAGATTCAACAAGAAGTCAAAACGCATAAGATTTTGATCTACGGCAAGGGCACCAAGCAAATGCCGATGTGCGGGTTTACGCGGGAGACCATGCAGTTTTTCGACAAGTACGGCTATCCCTATGAGGTCATCGATGTTCTCTCTCAGCCGGCAAAGCGGGAAGCTCTCACGAGAATGACCAATTGGCCGACGTTGCCCAAAGTCTTTATCGACGGAACGTTTTATGGGGACACCGACATTCTCGATCCGATGGAGGCCAAGGGCGAGATCGAGCCTTTGTTAAAAAAGGTGTTCGGGAAATAAGTAGGACATCTCTGCTCGTCTCTTGTTCCTCGAGCGCGCATGCGTGAGCAATAACAATCCACAATCGGAGGCGGTCCTCGCTCGATGGCCGGAGTGAGCCGAGGAACGCCCTGCTTAGGATTAGGATCGGGGAGGGAGTATTCGTTCCATCGGAGGCTTGGAAAGAAAGAGAGAATGTGAAGAGTCATATGTGATGAGAAGCCTCGCCTCCATGACGAGCATGGTGATCGCAGCGTTGGGCCTGATCACCGGCCTTGGATGTGCCTCCGACCGCTCGCGGAATCCTATTGCCTGGGAACGATTGCGGATTGTCGATCTGACTCATCCATTCGGATCGGACACGATCGTTTGGCCGACGGAACAGGATTTCAAGCTCATCGTTCAGCATGCAGAGGACACTCCCGCCGGTCATTATTATGCTTCCAATCGCATCGAGATGCCCGAACATGGCGGGACGCACATCGATGCTCCCGTTCATTTTTCACGGGGCGGGCGGACGGTGGATCAGATCCCGTTGGAAGGGTTGATCGGCCAGGCGGTCCGCGTTGATGTCAAGGATCGTTGCGCCAATGATCGAGATTATCGGGTGACTGTGCGGGATTTGCGTGAGTGGGAGGCCGAGCATGGGCGAATGCCGGATCGAGCCATCGTATTGGTGGAAACGGGTTATGGCCGGTACTGGCCTTCGCGGAAGCAGTATCTGGGGACTGAACAACGAGGAGCGGACGGTGTCCGGGCGCTGAGATTTCCCGGCCTGCACCCAGACGCTGCAACGTGGCTGATCCGCGAGCGGCGGGTTAAGGCTGTTGGCATCGATACGGCGTCGATCGACCATGGTCAATCGACTACGTTCGAGACGCATGTCGCGCTCCTTTCTCAGAATGTGCCGGTGTTCGAGAATCTCTCCAATTTGCATAACCTGCCGGCCCGCGGCTTTGACGTCATTGCCCTGCCCATGAACATTGCGGGGGGAACCGGTGGGCCCTTGCGGATCATCGCGGTCATTGCTCAATAAACGCAAAGATTAATGGATCGCCTCCTCTTCGGCCGGTTTTCGGCCAGCCGAAAATGCGTGGTAGTCCTGAAAATAGTGGACTAAGACGCGACGGCCTGTTTGGTTTCGTCTAAATGCTTTTGGAGATACGTCATGAAGGGAGTACCGCCGGTCCCCACCGATGTGGGATTGCTTGCGTAGGTTTGGTGTTGGCGATGGATGTACTCATCTGCGTAGCCGATGTGGATTTCCCGGAACTGAGCCAAAAGATTGACGCAGTCACAGTAGGCGGACCAAAGTTCGGAATGGTGCCGCTTGCGGTCACGAACGTAGCCCGACAGCAGAGGGCGTCCCTGATCGTCGGTTCGACTTTCCAGCGCCTCAAGGAAGGCACGGTGGCGCGGCGGCATGTAGTCCCGCATCTCCTGGAGATAGACCGTCAAGGGATCGGGGGCGTGACGGATGCCGAGCCCCGCGTCGAAGCAGGGGACAATGGTACTCTGAGCGCCGGTCTCTCCACGGAACTGCCGCGGCTGTCCTCCATAGGCTTCAACGTGTTCGTAGATGAGACCATCGGGCAACGAGGGGTTGTTCTTCCACCCGTGGATGTAAGGCCTGACTCGTCTGTAATACACGTAGGGATCGCAACGCTCTTTCATCCGGAGCAAGGTGTCCCGCATGGCGATTTGCGCGGTGGCCAAGGCTCGTAGGCCGGACAGAACCTCCTCGTCATTTCCCTCCACGGCGGCATTGATCGCCCGCACGAGGCCTTCTAACCCAGGGCCGGCCTGCTGCTCGATTTGGATGTGGACGACGACAAACCACTCCTCATCGATTCCGCCGAGGAAGTTCTGGAGCAATACGATATTGTCGAGCTGAACGGGTTTCGATGTATCGAGTCTGCGCCAGTTGTCCAGCGCATAGGATGCGTAGGAGAGGACGGGAGGGCGGCCGACTCGCTTAGCGATCTCATGCCAAGGGCCGGAAAGTTGCGCGGGAATTTTGTTGGCCGGATGATCGGGCGTTTCCCACACGTAGGCGTGACCGGCGAAAGAAAGAATCCGCATGGCGGCTCGATGTTCGGCATCACCCCAACTGGCTGGAACAAGGGGGAGCAACGGCGCATGGTCGTCAATAAACCGGCGAACATGACGAGCGCTCAACAATTTCGGCAACTCTCGACCAAGATCATTGAGCGCGGCGTAATCAGGAATTGTCTCAAGGGGGTCCGGTGGCAGGAATCCCCTCTCGGAGGAGACGTCAAAATCCGGCAGCGATAGCGGTCGGTCTGCAGTAGGTCTCATGGTATGTTATTGATCTTACTCTGCCATTCCTCCATTCCTCAATGGGATTGCAAGACACCGGGGGGAAAAGGGTAGATGCACGAATTTGGCATGAGGTATGAAGCCGTTGTTGCCGATGGTGCCCATGAGTGCAGGTTCGGGCCAAGCAAGAGTGGGGCAAGGATCGGAGTGTGGACCTCTCTCGGCATCGGAGAATTTCTGAGCGGCTCCGATCGGTAGCCGTGCGGGATTTCTTGGATGGCTGGCCGCAGAGCGCTCACGGCTGAACGGTTGAGATGATGGCGCGACAGGGGAATATAATAAGGCCCTCGTTAAGTGTGGTTACGAGCTGATTGTTGTTCCCTTGTTCCATTGCTTCGATCGGTGTTCTCCTTCTTCCCGATTCGTTGATATGAGTGGATCTGTTCGAGGTTGCTGCTATATTTGAATCAGCAAGGAGGTGTCGTCGTGGCGTATTCGCAGAAGCTTCTGCTGTTCACCGTGAGCGGCCTCTTCTTTCTGTTGGCCGGATCTATGGCTGGCGCGGAAGGAGATGGCCAAGCGCGTCAGGATCGTCATCGTTATCTCAAACATGGTGGAGAAACATTTGCACATTATCTCGAGCTTCGCGCTGACGGATCCTATCGGCGGGTTGCCAAGGGTTCTCAATCCATCGAAGAGCGAGACCATGGAAAGTGGCGGCAAAACGGCGAGCGGAAGCTGCTGCTGCTGTCCGATGCCCATCTTCGCAACATCAGCTCGGGCGATTTACTGATTTCCATGCGGCAGCGCGATCGATTAAAAACCCTGCCGGACCTCCGGCAGCGGATTCAGGCATTTCTGAAAGCCTATCGCTCGCAGGAGTTCCCTGCCGAAGAGATCGAGCGCATTAGAGAGACCAGCGTCGGCGGTGATCCTCATGTGAAGGTCCCCGATATCACCGTGTTGGGCCCCAAGCGGGTGCATCGATCGGATTTGGAAAAGCTCCTGGTCGAAATCGATCGATTTTTATCCAGCAGCGAAAAAAACCTCTTTACCTTGGTGCCGCTGGAGTACAAAACTGCGACCATCTATGTCGATGATGATCGTGCCGAATTGACCAAAAAGATCATCGCGGACGAATTGGCCGGAGCTCCCACCCCGACCTCGACCGCCGATCGGCATGGATACCAGGAAATTGACGCGGCGCAATTTCTTAAAGAGACGAACGCGTCCCAAGCGGCGTCCCTCTCTTCGTCCTCTTCGCAGGAGGCTGAGGGACACGGACACACGGGTCACGATTGACCGGAGGACTGTGCTCCCCCATCCGAAGCCATGCTTGGCTGCGCCGAAGCCACGCTCCGCTGCGGCCGTCGCGACGGTCACAGCGGAGCGCAGGTCGAGGCGTGTACGTTGAGGTGAGTGAAGGGTAATCCCCGGCAGTTGAAATGCCAAACCGAACTCGGGCTCGATATTAGGTGCCCATTTCCCATGAGGCGAGGTATTGCTTCTGCTTTGCGGTCAGCGAGTCGATCGCGATGTTCATGCCGGCCAGCTTGAGGCGCGCAATTTCTTTGTCGATATCCACGGGCACGGGATAGACCTTCTTCTCCAGTTTTTTATAATTTTTCACGATGTACTCGGCCCCCAACGCTTGGTTGGCGAAACTCATGTCCATCACGCTCGATGGATGCCCTTCGGCCGTCGCCAAATTCACCAGTCTGCCTTCGCCCAGCAGATTGATGCGACGGCCGTTCTTGAGCGTGAACTGCTCGACCCCGGGCCGAACGATTTTCCGTTGCTTGCTTAATTTTTCCAACGCCGGAATATCCAACTCCACGTTGAAATGGCCGCTGTTGCAGACGATGGCACCGTCTTTCATGCGTGCGAAATGCTCCCCTCGAATGACGTGGATATTGCCGGTGACGGTTACGAAGAAGTCGCCAATGGGAGCGGCCTGCGCCATCGGCATGACGCGGAAACCGTCCATGACCGCTTCGAGCCCCTTCAGTGGATCGATCTCGGTGACGATGACGTCGGCTCCCATCCCTTTGGCCCGCATGGCGATGCCGCGACCGCACCAGCCGTAGCCTGCGACGACGACGGTGGAGCCGCAGACCAGTCGGTTGGTGGCGCGGATAATGCCGTCGATGGTGGATTGGCCGGTTCCGTATCGATTGTCGAACATATGTTTGGTGTCGGCGTCGTTGACGGAAATGACAGGAAACTTCAGGACGTTCTTGTCCGCCATGCTGCGGAGTCTGATCACGCCGGTCGTTGTTTCTTCCGTGCCCCCGATGACGTTCTTTAACAACTCTTTTCGTTTGGAATGAAGATAGGAGACGACATCGGCGCCGTCGTCCATGGTGACGTGTGGGCGATGGGCTACGGCCGATTCAATGTGGCGATAGTAGGTGGCGTTGTCTTCGCCTTTAATGGCGAAGGTCGGAATGCCTTCGTACTGGACGAGCGCAGCCGCGACATCGTCTTGAGTGCTGAGCGGATTGGAGGCGCAGAGTCGAACGTCGGCGCCGCCGGCTTTCAACGTGATGGCGAGATTGGCCGTTTCGGTCGTCACATGAAGGCACGCGGTAATCCGCACGCCTTTGAGCGGTCGTTGCTGGGCGAATCGTTTGCGGATCAGCCGTAGCACCGGCATGGTGGCCTCGGCCCACTCGATTTTCGATCGGCCGCCCTCGGCCAGCTTAATATCTCTTACGTCGTAATCCACAATCTCCTCCTCCCTCATCTTCAAATGACGGCTCAACTAGGGGACGGAGCCGCATTCAGGCTCCTGTCTTTTGCATCAATGCGAACGTTGGATCACCTCTCCATCGGCCTGGCGCTGATCTGTCTGGTCAGAGACCCGCGTCTTTGCGCAGAGCCTTAACCTTGTCGGTTTTTTCCCACGTGAATTCAGGCTCATTGCGGCCGAAGTGCCCGTAGGCAGCGGTTTTGCGATAGATGGGTCGGCGCAGTTTGAGGTGATCGATGATGCCACGCGGAGTCAGGGGGAAATGTTTACGGACTAGTTTGTCCAGATGATCTACGGAGACTTTCTCCGTGTTCTTGGTGTCAACGAGGACCGAGACGGGATCGGCCACGCCGATGGCATAGGCCAACTGCACTTCACACTTGTCGGCCAGACCCGCCGACACGATATTTTTGGCGATGTAGCGGGCCATGTAAGAAGCGGATCGGTCAACCTTCGTAGGATCTTTTCCGGAGAAGGCTCCGCCGCCATGGCTGCCATGGCCGCCGTAGGTGTCTACGATGATTTTTCGGCCGGTCAAGCCAGTGTCTCCCATCGGGCCGCCTACGACGAATCGTCCGGTCGGATTGATGTGGTGTTTGACGCTGGCCGGGTCATAGAGCGATTTGGGCATGACGGGCTTGATGACGTGCTCCATGATATCGCGCTCGATTTGCTTGCTGGTGACGTCCGGGCTGTGTTGCGTGGAAATGACGACGGTGTCGATCCGCACCGGCTTGCCGTTTTTGTATTCGACGGTCACTTGCGATTTGCCGTCCGGGCGCACCCATTTCAGGATGTTCTTTTTCCGCACTTCCGCCAGCCGCATGGTCAGACGATGCGCCAGGACGATGGGCATCGGCATCAGCTCTTGTGTCTCATTCGTGGCATAGCCGAACATGAGGCCTTGATCACCGGCGCCGCCGGAATCGACTCCGATCCTAATGTCATTGGACTGGTGATGAATGGACGTCAAGACTGAGCAGGTGTGATAATCAAATCCCCAAGAGGCGTCGGTATAGCCCACGCTCTTAATGACGTCTCGGATGACGTCGGGTATTTCCACGTAGGCTTTGGTGGTGATTTCGCCTGCGACGAAGGCGATGCCGGTCGTCAAGATAGTTTCGCAGGCGACGCGGCAGTATTTATCCTTTGCGATCAGGGCGTCCAAAATGCCGTCGGATATCTGATCGGCGATTTTATCCGGATGCCCTTCGGTGACTGATTCCGATGTGAACAGGTAGTTGCTTCGCATAGAATCCTCTGGGTTGAAGTGGTCAAGTGCTGTCGGTTAACTCCACCTAACTCTGTACGGCTTGCAGCGGTCTCCCACGTAAGGCGCGCCCCTTGAAACCGGAAGGATTCTAGAGAAGCCGGCGTCTTTTGTCCATTCTTTCTGCACGCTGGTTCCATGGAGAAGGCACGTCGCGTGTTCCTTGACAGGTTTTGGAAGCCGTTTGTAAGATGACCCGGATAGATCGGGTGGGATAATCATTGTCTCAGAGGAGAGGATCGGTGCGCAATGGTTGCGCTCGTCCGGATGGTGGCCGGTGTGATGGTTGCCCTGTCGATGCAGCAGACCTTCACGCCCGAGGTGACGGCGGCGCCTTCTTTGTGGGCGCAGGACGACGAGCGGAATGTTGCGCGGATCGGGGGGCAGGCGCCGGATTTTCACCTACAGGATCTTCGCGGGGAAGTTATCAGTCTTTCCCAATTCCGAGGGAAGGTTGTCCTGCTGAATTTCTGGGCGACATGGTGCGGGCCTTGCTTGATCGAAATGCCGGCTCTGGAACAACTGTATCAGAGATTCGCCCGCAGGGACTTTGAAATCCTCGCCATCTCTACGGATCCTCAAGGTGCAGCGGTGACTCGTCCCTTTCAGCAGGAAAGAGAGTTGACCTTCCCCATTTTGCACGATCCCGATATGCACGTGGGCTTGACCTATGGAGTGCGGACTCTTCCCCTGAGCTTCGTGGTTGATCGCCGGGGGGTGATTCGCAAGAAAATTTTCGGCGCCCGCGACTGGGATTCGCCCGAAGCCCATGACTTGATCCGGATGCTGATGAAGTCGTAGGCATGATGCAATCTCTTCCCCAGATTTCCTTGCTGGCCGCATTCTCCGCTGGGCTTTTGTCGTTTGTGTCTCCTTGCGTGCTTCCCTTGGTCCCGTCCTATATCTCCTACATCACGGGGTTGTCGGTCGAACAACTGGTGGATGCCTCGGCTCGGGAAAAATTCAAGAAGTCGATCGTCCTGAACTCGTTATCGTTCATCGCCGGGTTCTCAGCGGTCTTCATTGCGTTTGGTGCGTCGGCCAGCTTGTTGGGGCAGGTCCTCATCGCCTATCAGGACTACATCCGCCGGATCGGCGGGATTCTGATCGTGATCTTTGGGCTCTATCTGCTCGGTCTTCTCAATCTGAATTTCTTAAAAACGGAGCACCGCTATCAGTTTCGTAGTCGTCCCGCCGGCTACGCGGGATCGTTTTTGGTGGGCGTGGCCTTTGCCGCGGGGTGGACTCCATGCGTAGGACCGGTTTTAGGCTCGATTCTTCTGTATGCGAGCACCAGCGACTCACTTGTGAGCGGGGTCGTGCTCTTGACCTGCTATTCTCTGGGGCTCGGCCTTCCGCTGTTTCTCACCGCTTTAGGTGTGGACCGGTTTCTTACCTATTTCAAGGGAGTGCGCGCTTACCTGTGGGGGGTTTCCACGGTGAGCGGGGTGTTCCTCGTCGCTGTCGGTGTCATGATCTACGCGAACTCCCTTACCGTGGTGACGAGTTTCCTTGAGCGGTACGGCATCGGCTGGTACCTGGGACAATAAGAAAAGAACACGCTGTCCCGTCTCGTCCTTGTAGTGATCTCCTGAATCAGTCTCCTTGCGACATTCTGAAGATTCTTCGGAAGGCCAGGCCTCGTCGTTGTTTCATCTGAGGGATGGATTGAAAAAGCTCTTGCGACCGGTTGCTGTTGGGAAAGGCAACCAGCTAACACCAGGCACCGAGGCGACAGGCGGTCATGGCTTGTCCAATTGAACTGGGAGGAGAGATGCCAAGCGACGGCAACCGAGAGGCGGAGAGCATATCTGAAACAGAGGATGAGGCGGTCAAAGAGTTTTCACGAGAAACATCAGCCCCGTGGGAGGTCTGGGCATAGGGGGAGGGAGAGGGTGAGTCCTTGAGTTTGGCCAAGAGGCTTTTCCCTTGGTTTGCTGCCGAGCTGTTCGGGTATTTCTCAACGAGGAGGTTGAGGCGTTCCCGTGCCCAATCGTCGGCTCCCATTTCATGGTAACTGCTGGCAAGCAAGTACAAGGCATCGGGAGCGACAGGCCTGTCCGGGTAAGACTTGATGATCTGTTCAAAACGATGTGCAGCGGCCAAATATGAACCACGCCGATAGTAAAACCGGCCTACAAATAGGTGCATCTCCCCTAGCCAGTTGTGACACTCGTCGAGTTTTTCCAGAGAGAGGGCGTCGTAGCGGCTCCCAGGGTACTCTCTTCGGACGTGCTCGAATGCCACGATCGCCTTCTGCATCGGTTCCGGGTCCCGATCGATTGTTTTGGCCATCTTCATGTAGACCTCTCCAACTCGAAAGGCGGCATATGGGGCAAGCACATGGGTCCTGTAAAACTCCAAGAAGCGATTGTACTCGGTTAACGCTTCGGCATACTCCTCTTTCTCGAAGAAGGCTTCGGCCCGCTTTATAATGACGTTGGGATGGTAATACCGCTCTGTACTGTCCTCGATGAAGATTTGTTCGTCGGTGCCGGAGATTGGATTTTTGACGAGGTCCCGTATGTCCTTGGGGCCGTTGGAGCACGAGGCGAGCAAGGTCAACCCGGTCACCAGCAAGCCCGCCCTCGTGAGAAGGCGAGGCCCAACCAGCAATGGCATGTCTGGAGTTCGGAACGGACGATCCATGGAGTGTCTTCATAGCAAGGAATGGCATCGGAATGCAATACGGATCGGAAACAGTGGCTGGCAAGATGTTGGCAAGATGTGAGACAGCTTGCGGGGGAGTTTGTTTGTAGGGGAGTTTGATTGACCACTCTTCCGTTGCTCCCTATAATCCCTTCCTCTTGAAACCAGGCCGTTGCCTTTCGGAAGCAATCGGTAGGGCTCGATGATTCGAACGAGGCTTGTTGGAACAGGGAGTTATCTGCCCGACCGTGTCGTCAGAAACGAGGAGATCGCTCCCTTGTTGAGGGTCGATCCGGCTCACATCTATCGGGTGACCGGCATCCGGGAGCGCCGGTGGGCGGCTCCTCACGAAGCGTCTTCCGACATGGCGATCGAGGCGGGGCGTCGCGCGCTTGCCGCTGCTGGCTGCGAGGCGTCGGATCTGGAGGCGATCATTCTTGCGACGACGTCGCCGGACATGGTGTTTCCTTCGACCGCCTGTATGGTGCAGCGGGGACTTGGGTGTCAACGAGTCGGAGCGTTTGATGTGTCCGCTTCTTGTTCTGGTTTTCTCTATGGGCTCTCGATGGGGCGGGCGCTGATTCAGAGCGGTCAGGTGAGGACCTGTCTCGTGGCGGCGTCGGAGGTCAAATCTCGGTACGTCGATCCGACCGATCGAGCCACCGCCATGGTGTTCGGCGACGGGGCGGGGGCCGTCGTGTTGCGAGGGGAGGAGGATCGGAGTCCCGAAGAAAGTCGAATTCTGGGGATCCGGATCCATGCGGACGGGTCGCGGCATGACATGATTCGTGTGGCGGCGGGCGGATCAAGGACTCCGATTTCACCGGACGAGCTAGAACGGCGGGCGCATACGATTCGCATGAACGGCGCCGCGCTCTATCGAGTCGCCGTTCGTAGGCTCGAACAGGCCGTGCGGGAGATCTTAAAAGAACACGGAGTTGATCGGAACGATCTCAAGCAAGTGGTGCTCCATCAGGCAAACGGCCGTATCTTGAGTCACGTGGCGGATCGGTTGGAGATCGTCCCTGATCGGCTGGCCTCGGTCATCGAACGGTATGGCAATACCTCGTCCGCTTCACTGCCCATCGCGTTGGATGACGCGGTGCGTGGTGGGCGAATCGCCAGCGGGGATCTGGTGTTGTTGGGCAGCTTTGGCGGAGGCCTGACGTGGGCGACCGGCCTGATACGGTGGTGAGGATACGCGGCTTCACAGCCGCGCGAGGTCTCTGCCGGGAGAGACTCCGCTATCGGGCTGGACCACCGTGGTGACCGCCGTGAATCGGCAGGTGAACGATAAAGCGACTGCCTTTGAGTTCGTTCGCTTCGACCCAGACTTCTCCACCGTGTCCTTCGACAATGTGTTTCACAATGGCCAGGCCGAGGCCGGTTCCGCCCAACTCGCGGGACCTGGCTTTGTCGACGCGATAAAAACGTTCAAAGACACGCGGTCGGTCCGCTTCCGGAATGCCGATCCCCGTATCTGAGACGCTCAATTCAATAGCCCCTTCTGGGCCGTCGGTCGTCCGCGATCGTGATGCCCGTCTTGCCGTCACGGTGATGGTGCCGCCCGGCGGCGTGTATTTCACGGCGTTATCCAGCAAGTTGGTCATCACTTGAACCAGCCGGTCTTCGTCACCGGTGATGGAAGGCGCGGTGTCTTCAAAGAAGGTGATGAGCCGGTGTCCTTTTTTTTCGGCCAGCGGTTTGATCGTCGAGAGCGCGCGGTCGATGACCGCGCGAAGGTCGATCGGATCCTGACGAAATGAGATGCGGCCCGATTCGATGTGTGAAAGTTCAAGCAGGTCTCCGATGATAAGATTCAACCGATCGCTTTGCTTGAGAATGATATCGAGAAAATTTGCCGCCATCTCCGGATCGTCCTTGGCGCCGTCCAGGAGCGCTTCCACGTACCCCTTGATCGAGGTGAGCGGCGTGCGCAATTCATGAGAGACGTTGGCCACGAAGTCCTTGCGAATGGTTTCCAGGCGGCGAAGCTCTGTAATATCGTGACAGACCAGCACCACGCATGCTTCATTGTCCCGTTCTCCTCCCGCGAATGAAGCTTCGATCTGCAAACACCGCCCTGTCAGCGGGAGAATCAGTTCGGCTTCGTGATGACTTCGAGATCGAAGCGTCTCCTCCACCAACTCGCTCAACTGCCGGTTTCGGAACAATTCCGCAAACGGACGCCCGCGAGCCTCGGCACGGGAGATGCCAAAGATGCGCTCCAACGCGGGGTTCATTTGCAACACATAGCCTCGGCGATCCAAGACCATCACGCCTTCGATCATGGATGTCAGCACGGCCAGCAGTTGCGCCCGATCTTCGGACAATTCGGCGAACTGGGTCTGCATTCGGTCGGCTATCTGATTGAGAGTGTCGGCCAGTAGGCCGACGTCGTCGTGCTCGGCGTTCTTTGCGAGAACGGCGAAGTTTCCCGAGGCCAGACGGCGGGCGGCCCGTGCTACGGCTGAAAATGGGTGAGTCAGGCTGCGGACAAGCCACACATTAAACGCCGCGACCGCCAAGAAGACAAGCCCCAGCGTGAGGACGACGGTCTGTTTTGTGCGATTGATGTCTCGGTCCATCTGTGTCGTCGCGATCCCGACGCGCACAACGATCGGGTTGTGAAGGCCGGTGGATGTTGTCGTCGCGGCTCGATAAAAGGTGCGATCACCAGTTATCTCGTCGATTCTGATATCCTGGCCCTGTCCCGCGGAGAGGGCGTGTCGGACTTCCGGCTTGTTTGCTTGATTCTCAGGAGAGGACGGGGTGTCGCCCTGGATGGCGCTGTCGGCAATGACGGTGCCGTCAGAGGTGATGAGTGTGACACGGGCGGAGGCCCGGGTGCCAAGCTCGTGAGCGATGGTTTGGAGGTGTGAGGGTGAGGGAAGGTGGTCTGGCGATGCAAACAGGGTGGATAGGTTGTATTCGACGAACTTGACGGTGGTTTCCAAGACGGTGTTTTGCTGGAAGAGGTGCTGCCGATCCAATGACCGGATGATGAAGATTCCTGCTATGAGGAAAAGACAGGCCGTTGCGAAAACCACAACGCATGCCAGTTTCCATCTGGTCGGGAGCTTCATGGGAAGGGGGAAAAAAAATGAGGCATCAAGAACGAGAAAATGACGGGGTGAAGAGAAGGTAGAGAGTGATCGCGCATCACGCGCATCATACGTCTCCCGCAGGATCTTTGAGCTTATACCCCAGCGATTTGACGGATACGATGGCGTCTTCAAGAATGGGTAGTTTCTGCTTGAGTCGCCGGATATGGACGTCGACAGTTCGGGTTGTACCGAAGTAATCATATCCCCAGACGGCATTGAGAAGAACATCGCGGGTTAACACCCGACCAGGATGTCGAAGAAGGTGTTCGAGCAATCCGAACTCCTTGGCTGTCAGCACGACTTCTTCCTGGCCGACCCGTACTTCATGGCGTCCTAAATCCATCGACAAAGGACCGTAGTGGTAATGGGTGGTTCCGTTGGCTTGTGCCCGTTCTATGCGACGGAAGAGAGCCTTTACGCGGGCTGTCAGTGTCTTGGGGCTGAACGGCTTGGTGACATAGTCGTCGGCGCCTAGTTCGAGGCCGATGACGGTATCGGATTCTTCCGCTTTGGCCGTCAGCATGATGATGGGCAGCATCGCCGTATCGGAAGCGCCCCGCACGCGCTTGCAGACCTCGAGGCCGTCCATATCGGGCAACATGAGGTCCAACACGATGAGAGCCGGCTTTTCTTGAGCGATGAGTTTTAGACATTCCGGGCCTGTTGCAGCGGTGATCACACGAAAGCCCTCCTTTTCCAGGTACAGCTTGACGAGCTGTTGAATGTCTTTTTCATCCTCGACAACGAGGATTTTCTTGGGCGAGGAGGCTGGCATAGACTGCTTTCAGCCTACGGATGGGCAACGAGGCTGTCAAGGGCTAGGCGAAGAAGTAGGAGCAGCAGGCGGCAGGTGCTTCGCAGGGGACCAAATCATTTCGTGGTTGCTGAGGTTGAAGTGGAATCGCGAAGCGAGGGCGTCCTGCCTCCTTTAGGACGGTTACTGTGAAGGTGGTGAATCCGTGGAAGGTGTTTTGGCAGAGACTGGTGAGAGTGGGAAAGCGGTGGTGTTCGGACTGTAGGGAATCTCGTACTGCCGTCTAGCCGATTGATAAATCAAGCGACTTGCATGGTTCTCCGCTATCGACATTGTCGTGGAACCCTACAGAGGTTCTGCGCCCCCATTGCGAACGGCCTATTTTGTCCAAATAAAATAGTAGGTTGCGCGTTGAAGACCGACTGGCATATGCCTTGCTGAACCCTCGCCTGACCCCTGCAAGTTGATGTTTTTCCTCCCTGTAACAGGAAAACGAAACTCGGGGCTGTTACGCGGAATTTCCACGAACAAACTCGCTCGGTAAACCATGCCTGGGTGAGCTGCATCTGGTGAACGATTGCGCTCGCAGAAGTCGGCGTTGTCTGTGGAGTGTGTTCAAAGCAGAAGAGGAGTTCAGCCATGAAGAGCAAGTGGAAGTATGTGATAGCCGGACTTGTGGCATTGTGGGCGGCACCCGCGTGGAGCGCCTCGTTGACCTGGACCGCCAACACCGAGTCGGATTTGGCCGGCTATCGCGTGTACCGTTGCAGCGTGTCGAACTGTTCGCGGACATCTGGGACCGCTACGCTCCTGGCGACGCTTGGACGTGTGACCAGCTTCAACATTGGAACTCCGTCCACTACTCAATATTACTTTCTCACGGCGTACGACTATGTCGGGAACGAGTCGCGGGAGAGTGCGGTGGTTACATACACGCCACCGAGTACCCCACCACGTATTGGGGCCAGTCCGACCAGCTTCTCCTTCGCCGCGACGCAGGGGGGGGCCAATCCTACCTCGCAGACCCTCACGATCACCAATACAGGCGGTGGGACCCTCAGTTGGACCTTGAGCGAGTCGATCAGTTGGCTGACCTTGAGTCAGACCTCGGGGAGCGGCAACGCATCCGTCACGCTCAGTGTCACGACTGGAACTCTGCAGGCTGGCATTTATAGTGGCACCATCGTGATCAGCGCCACCGGTGCATCATCGGTCGTCATTCCCGTAACATTTACCGTGGCGAGTGCTCCCGTACCAGTGATACGGGTCAATCCTACGAGTTTGACCTTTACGGCGATGGAGGGGGCGACTCCATCTTCCCAAACCTTCACCGTGACCAATGGTGGCGGTGGCACGTTGCGGTGGAGCATCAGGAACAACCGGGCGTGGATCGCTCACACCCCGCTCGATGGAACCGGAAACGTCACGGTTACGGTCGGAGTGGTGACCACTGGGTTGTTACCCGGAACCTACACGGGATCGATCTCAGTGGCAGCGGAAGGGGCGAGCACAGTCTCGCTCCCAGTCACGCTTTCGATTGTGCCTAGATCCTCTTCGCCTATTATCAGTGTCAGTCCGACAAGCCTTTCATTTACGGCAAGGGTTGGTGGGGCGAATCCCTCAACGAGGGCATTGGGGATCTCGAACGTGGGAGGAGGAACGTTGACGTGGCGTGCCAGACACAATTGCAACGGCAATTGGTTCTGGCATAGCCCCACTGACGGGAGTGGCAATGCCACCATCACAACGGGAGTTGTGACCGCGGGCCTGTTGGCGGGGACCTATACCTGCCACCTATCGGTGGCAACGCCTGATCTGTCTTCTGTGGTCATCGTGCCGATTACATTGACGATGACTCCTTAACTGGAACAACGGCCTGAGGACGGGAGGCTTCATGGCCATTTTCGTCCTCTGGCTGATAATAATAGGATTGAGGCGGTTCTGCAGGCGTTCATTTCTTTCGGAGTTGGTCGCGGGATCCTTCGAGTGCGACTCCCGGCTGTGTCGAAGAGGTTCGTCTGCAACAGCATCGAGCTGGTTGACGATGCCTGGCTATCTGACGTATCGTGGGCGGGCGGTACGGGATACAGAATAGAAGTAGGGTAATCCTGTCGATCCTAGCCCTAGCCGAAGGAGCGATCTCCTCATGAAAATCTATCTTGCCAATCCCCGCGGGTTTTGCGCCGGTGTCGATCGGGCGATCGACATTGTGGACCTGTCCCTTAAAAAGTACGGCGCTCCCATTTATGTGCGTCACGAGATCGTCCATAGCCGTCACGTTGTGAATTCGCTCCGGCAAAAGGGTGCCGTGTTCGTGGAAGAGTTAAACGAGGTTCCCGAAGGGTCGGTGGTGATCTTCAGCGCGCACGGCGTGGCCAAGGCTGTGTGGGAGGAAGCGCGTCAACGCCGTCTCCACGTGATCGATGCCACGTGCCCGCTGGTAATCAAGGTCCACAACGAAGTCAACCGTGATTATGCTCAAGGGTATGAGCTGATCCTCATCGGCCATGCGGGCCATCCGGAAGTGATCGGGACGTTGGGGCAGATTCCTGACAAGTTCCACCTGGTGTCTTCTGTGGAAGATGTCGAGGCGTTGCAGGTCGACAATACCGCGAATTTGTCCTACGTGACGCAGACCACATTAAGCGTGGATGAATGTCGGGATATCGTCACCGCGCTGCACCGGCGGTTTCCAAACATCAAGGGGCCCCATCAAGAAGACATCTGTTACGCGACGCAGAACCGCCAAAATGCGGTCAAGGAACTGTCTCGCCTCGTGGACGTTATTTTGGTCATTGGATCGCCGAACAGCTCGAACTCCAATCGCTTGCGGGAATTGGGCGAACGTTGCGGGATTCCGTCCTACCTGATCGATTCGGCCAACGATATTGATCCGACCTGGCTTGAAGGGGCCAGGGCCGTCGGTATCACCGCTGGCGCTTCCGCTCCGGAGGTGTTGGTAACAGAAGTGGTCGCCTTCCTTCAGTCGAACGGCCCCTCGGAGGTCGAGGAACTGACCGTGATTGAGGAAGACGTCGAGTTTCTCTTGCCGAAAGAATTGGTTCAAATCGAATCGCCCAGCCAACAGTCCACGAAGACCGCGACCGGTGTCGGGGCCGGGTGATTGAGCCACTCCCCCGCAACATCTTGCGGTGCTCTTATTTTCTCCCCACAATGGGTGGTCGTTCTTTTTGATTTCCGCGGATTCGTATGTTACAAAACTTCGCTCGATATCATGGGGATTCATGAAGAATGAGGGCCTTCTGTGGCCATGTGTGAAGGGGGAAGTCGATGTATCTCAAGTCCTTGGACATGCTGGGCTTTAAATCGTTTGTCGAGGGGAAGATCGAATTTCCAGAGGGCGTCACCGCGGTCGTCGGGCCCAACGGAAGCGGGAAAAGCAATGTCGTCGATGCGATCCTCTGGGTCTTGGGCGAACAAAGCACCAAGACGCTCAGGAGCGAAAAGATGGAGGACGTCATTTTCAACGGCACGACGCTCAGAAAGCCGTTGGGAATGGCCGAAGTCTCCCTAACGATCGGGGGCTTGGATCGGTCATCAATCAAACTCGATGGAAGCACAGGATTGCCCGGCCAATTGACCGAATTCCAGGAGCTGATGATCACCCGCCGGTTGTATCGGAACGGGGAGAGCGAATACTTCATCAATAAAACCCCTTGCCGGCTCAAAGACATCCGGAGCCTGTTGCTTGATACTCGCGCGGGGAGCAAGGGACACACGGTGATCGCTCAGGGTCAGATTGACCAGATTTTGAACGCCTCTCCACGGGATCGGCGCGAGCTGATCGAAGAGACCGCCGGCATCGTCCGTTATAAAAAGCAAAAGGCCGAAGCGTTACGGAAACTCGACATAACGCAGCAGAACTTGCTTCGGGTTCGTGACGTGATCGCGGAGGTGAAAAAACAGCTCAATTCTCTTGAGCGGCAGGCCCGTCAGGCGCGAACGTATCAGGCGTTGCAGCAAGAGGTTCGGGGGTTGGAAGTCGAGTTGCTGACGAGAGAATTCAGGGCGCTGCAGGCTGGATTGGCGGAGGCGGAGACGGAACTCGCCTCATATGACGCCAAAGAAGCGTCGATCGCGGCGGAGCAGGCTCGGGTGGCGACGGAACTGGAGCAGATCCGTCTTCAGGCTGTTGCGACGAATGAAGCGATTGATCGGATTCGCCGTGCCTTCTCGGATGTGGAACATCGGCAGGGGCAGGCTCTGACGGCCTCAGAGGTGGCCAGGAATCGCAGTCAATTATTTGAGCAACAACAGCAGCAAGAGGCGAAGGAATTCGACGACCTTGCGCAAATCGAAAAAGGCCTGGAAGCCTCGCGCGAGGCGATCGAGGCCTCATTAGCGGCGAGAGAACGGGAGATCAAGGACCGTGAAGCCGTCTGCGCGGAGTTGGATCAGGAAATGAGCCGTCTTTTGGAACAACGGGCGACGGCGGCGGCCGAGAAGGATTGTGGGCATCAAGAGCTTCTCCGATTGGCTGTGCAAGTGGCGAATGCGGAACAGGCGCTGGCCCAGTGGGCTCGGCGTCTGGACGAGGTGGCCGAGCGCGAGACACTGCTGGGAGCGGCCCTGGCCGACGCGCTGACTCAGCGGGCCGCAGTGAGTGTGCAGCGCGAGTCGCTACGGCTGGAGCAAGGAGAAACGGGCAAGCTGGTGGAGAGTTTGCGTGAACAGCACGAGCTGATTCGAAGAAATGCGGATCGGGTCACCCAAGAACTCCGGACGCTTGACGAAGTGATTTTACGCCGGTCCGAGGAATCGGCTGCGGTCGATTCTCGGTTGAATGCCTTACAGGGACTGGTGCGGGAAGAAATGGGATACGGGCGGGAAGGACGTGATGAGGCGACGGCGTTGAAATCATGCGGCGGTGTGGGGGATGCGCTGGCCGAATGGCTGACCGTTCCATCAGGACTGGATCGAGCAGTGGAAGCATTTCTGGGCGAACGAGTGCACGGATGGGTGATTGACGAACCGGCGGTCGCGATACGGGCCGTCGAATTTCTGCAGGAGAAATCACTGGGACGCGGGACGTTCATTCCGAAGCAGCCCCGATGGGAACGGCTGAGTGGGCAGGTCGAGGAGTGGTGGGCGGCGATGGCAGGACAGCCGGGGGTGTTGGGGCGTGCGGTCGATCTGATTCAGACGGAAGCGAATTTGCTCGTCGCTCGCGATAGCCTGTTCGATCGGGTGGTCTTTGTGGAATCTCTGCATGACGCCCTGCGGCTTTGGGAACAACGGATGTGGTCGGACCAACGGGGACCCATCCTGGTCACGCGGGCGGGAGAGATTGTGGATGCTTCGGGAATTATCAGCGGAGGGCGGGCGAGCGGAGATCGTGGGTTGCTGGAGCGGCGTCGGGAAGTCATCGAGTTGCAAAGGGAGCAGACGATCATCATAGCGATGCTCGAACGGGACAAACAACGCCGGTTGGAATTACAGGCCGAGGCCGAGGAACTGTCTGCGCAGATGAAGCGGGTCACGGATGATTTGCGCCGGACCGAGATGCGTGAGCTGGCGTTGCGCAAAGATGACGAGGCGTCGAACCAAGTGTGGGCCGACCTCGATCTTAAGGTGAAAAATATTGAGGCCGACATTTCCAGGAGCAAAGCGGACGGAGAGCGATACGCGGAGGAAAAGAGAGCGATCGAGACCAAGCTTCAACAATGGACGATCGAGAAGGCCGACCGCGAGACAACTCTGGTGCGACTGCAGGAGCGGCTGGCTGAGATCGATGGCCGGGGGCGGGGGCTTCAGGAGCGGCTCACCGAGGCGCGACGGTTGTTGGAAGGGCTGCGAGCCAAACAGGAGCATGAACAAGCTGATTGGACTCGTGTCATCCAACAACAGACGGACCTGAGCCGACGTCGTCAATCGTTGGCCCATCATCTGCAAGAGTTGGCGCGTGCCATTCAGGACAGTAGGGAGGAGCAGGCAAGACAGGAAGCGATCTTCCAGGAACTCAGTGCATCGGCGGCACGGCTCAGTGCTGATCTGGCGTCGGTCCAAGAGCGGCAGGCTCAGGAAATGTCCGCTCGTCAGGCGTTGGAGGCCAGCGCGGAGGAGATACGCAGGGAGATGGCAGCGGTGCGCGAGGCCCGAATGGGAGTCGAGGTGCGTCGGGCTCAGTTGCAGACTCAGTTGAACATGGTAGAAAGCACGTTGTCGGGAACCTATCAATTGGAGGCGCGGACACTGGTCGACAATCGACCGACATCGGACGATCAGCCGGCGTCGGGAGGAGAGGAAGGCGCGGCGCCATCGTCGACATGGAAGTCGGATGACGAGATCAGGGAGCAGCTTCAGAAATTGCGCGAGCGATTGGATCGGATGGGTCCCATCAATCTGGCAGCCATTCGCGAACATGAGGAGTTGGAGCAACGACATACGTTTCTCTCAACGCAGGAGCAGGACCTTTCCAATTCAATCGCCTCGCTGAAAGCCATCATTCAACGGATCAATCGGACGACCAACGATCTGTTTGCCTCGACCTTCGAGGACTTGCAGCAGAAGTTCGGCGAAGTGTTCGGCCAGTTTTTCCCCGGCGGCCGGGCCGAGCTTCGGCTCGTCGAGGAGCCGTCTTCGGAAGATGCCGGCGAGTCGGGAGATCAAGAGCCTGGAATCGACATCGTCGCGCAGCCGCCCGGGAAGCGTCTCAAAAGCATCGCGATGCTGTCTGGGGGAGAAAAGACGCTGACGGCGATGGCGCTGTTGTTCGCCAGCTTTCTTATTAGGCCGACGCCGTTTTGTCTGTTGGATGAAATCGACGCGCCGTTGGATGAGGAGAACATCGGCCGGTTCACCGCGGTGTTGCGGGAATTGTCGCGGAACGCTCAGTTCTTAGTCGTAACTCACAATAAACGAACGATGGCGATCGCCGACTCTCTCTTCGGAGTCACGATGGAAGAGCCGGGAGTTTCCAAGTTGGTGTCCGTACGGCTGGCCGATCTCCAGCCGACGTAATGCGTGAAAAAACCGTGCAAGTAAAGGGCTTTTTTGCACGGTCGCTTGACTCCATCAGGGCCGTTTGTTATAAGCCCCCAGGCGGTTCGGGGTGCACGAAGTATCATCATGTGGGAAGAAGTCGTTTGCCCAGGGTCTCAGCGTCTAAGGATGCAGTAGGTCCCGTCATACTTCTCGTGCCAGAAAGATCATATGAATCTCATTCGCTCGCTTATCAATCGTCTGTCTGAAGGTCTGCTTTCGACCGGTCCGGGGAAACTCAGCCATGCTGTTGAACCTTCCCAAGCGCCATCGCTGCGGCTTGTCTCCGATAAGGTGACGGGGTTGCCATCGTTGGAGCCGGCGACTCGGCGTTCATCCGGCCATGCCGGCCATGCCCACACCCAGCCTGACATGATCGACGATGCCATCCGGCGAAGCCAGGCGTGGTTCCTGAATCGCCAGCATGTGGAAGGATACTGGGTGGCGGAGCTTGAGGCAGACACCACGTTGACATCCGAATACATCATGCTCCGCCGCTTTCTTGATCGCGTGGATCCCGATCGTGAAGAGAAGGCCGTGCGATACTTGCGGGCCACGCAATTGCCCGACGGCGGCTGGCCTATCTATTACGGCGGACCGTCCGAGATCAGCGCCTCCGTCAAAGCGTATTTCGCCCTCAAATTGACCGGCGTTTCGGCGGAAGAGCCGTTTATGGTCCGAGCCAAAGAGCGCATTCTGGCCATGGGCGGCGTGGTGCAAGCCAACGTTTTCACCAAGATCGCCCTGGCGCTGTTCGATCAGTACGATTGGGAAGGCGTGCCGCACATGCCCGTCGAGATCATGTTGCTGCCGAAGAAGTTCTACTTCAATGTCTACGCCATCTCATATTGGTCGCGAGCTGTGCTGATTCCCCTGCTCATTGTGTTTGCGTACCGTCCGGTGTGCCGGATTTCACGTGAGCAGGGCATCGAGGAGCTGTATCCTGTTCCCCGCCAGACGATTCGCTACTGGAAATATCCGCCGTTCAATAAAGATCAGGCTTGGTTTACGCCCCACAATTTCTTTGTGGCGCTGGATGCGTTGCTGAAGGTCTATGATCGGATGCCTCTCCGGGCGTTGCGCAAGAACGCCTTAAAAAAGGCCGCCGACTGGATGCTGGAGCATATGAAGGGAACTGGAGGGCTTGGCGCTATTTATCCGGCCATGGCGAACTCCATCATGGCGTTACAGTGTATGGGGTACGACGCGGACGACCCCCTCGTCGTCAAGGCGTTGCGCGAGATCGAGGAATTGGAGGTGTACGATTCGGTGGAGCTGGACGGTCAGTCTGTTCCCGCTCTCCATCTGCAGCCCTGTTTTTCTCCAATTTGGGATACGGCACTGCTTATCAATGCCATGATCGAATCCGGAATGCCGCAAGACCATCCCGCTTTGCAGAAGGCCGCGGCGTATCTGATGTCCAGGCAGACTAAGAAGAAGGGAGATTGGATCGTCTCTGCTCCCTCGGCTGAACCCGGTGGCTGGTACTTCCAGTTTGAGAACGAATTGTATCCCGACGTTGATGATTCCGCCGTCGTGCTCATGGCGCTCGCGAAATTGAAAATGTCTCAAGCTGTCGAGCAGGGAGAATCGATCCGTCGTGGCATGAAGTGGGTCATGGCCATGCAAGGGTCCGACGGAGGATGGGGAGCGTACGATAAGGATAACAATCGCGTCGTTTTTAACTATATTCCTTTTGCGGATCATCGGGCGTTACTGGATCCCAGTACATCGGACTTGACCGGCCGATGTCTGGAGATGCTGGGGACGCTGGGGTACGACCGGAGGCATCCAGCTGTCGGGCCAGCCTTGGCCTTTTTGAAAAAGGAACAGGAACAAGACGGAAGTTGGTATGGACGGTGGGGCGTCAACTACATTTATGGAACATGGTCTGTCCTCGCAGGTCTTCGCGCCATCGGGGAAGATCTATCATCTCCGTACATCCGTCGGGCCGTCTCATGGTTGGAATCGAAGCAAAATCCGGACGGCGGATGGGGCGAGTCCTGCCTGTCGTATGCGGACCCAGCCTTCAGTGGCAAGGGGGAGAGCACACCGTCCCAGACGGCCTGGGCCTTGATGGGGTTGATGTCCGCCGGCATGGTGGATTCGTTCAGCGTTGCGCGCGGGGTGCAATTTCTCCTACGTCATCAAATGAAAGACGGATCATGGCAAGAGATTCGCCATACCGGTACGGGATTCCCGCGCGTGTTCTACCTCCGTTATCACTGGTATTGCCAGTATTTCCCGTTGTGGGCGCTCGCGATGTACCGGAACCTCAGAACTCGAGGGAAAACGCGGGCGGACGAATTGCGCCATCACGTCCAGGCTGCCGGGTGGCACCGGGCTGATCCTTGACCGCCGAAGATCCTGCCCACCTGATCGATCTCTTTCCTCTTCCCGGCACAACGCCGATCAAGCGGATCGCGCTGTTCGCTGCGACTTCATGGGAAACACAGGCCGTCCGCGCCGCGTTCGGAACGGAAACTCGGCAGGATGTCGATGGAACGGCAGTCCTGGTGTATAAGGAAGGTCCCTACGAGTATTGGTTGGCCAAAACCGGTATCGGCCCGGAGAAGGCCCGTCGGGTCGCTCAAAGATTGCTGATGCGTCAATCCTTCAGCCTGGCGGTCTCGACCGGATTTGCCTGCGCACTTGTCCCAACGGAGATTGGGATGTTGTTGCTTGGCCGTGAAGTGATCGTCATGGAGAAAGGAGACGCCCGTAAGCTTCCGGTGATGGAGACGCCGGAAGATGAGGGAGAAACGATGATTCGGTTGGCTCAGGTGAGCGGACAAGCTAGCCTTGTCGGTCCATTCGTCTCCACCGATCGCATTGTCGGCAGCGCGGCGGATAAACGACGGTTTGCTCGCCTCACCGGTGCGGTCGGCCTGGATATGGAGAGTGCGGCGTTGGCGGAGGAAGCGCGGCACGCTCGAGTGTCGTTTGTCATTGTGCGCACGGTATCAGACCTCTTGGATGAGGACCTTTCTCTGGATTTCAACCTGTTTCTCCAACCCGCCGGTTGGTTGAGAGGCATGGCCTCGGTGGTGGGACACCCTTCCCGATTGGCGGGTTTGTGGCGGCTTTGTCGGCAGAGCCGGATGGCGGCGAGCAATCTGACCACGTTCTTCAAGCGCTATGCCAGGACGGTTGCCGGACGACTCGAAGGCTGACGGCCCACGAGACCCTATGATCACGATGCTGGAGCGGCTCGGACGCTGGACCGTGAATGTGGTCGGCGAGATGGGACGGATGCTGATCTTTGTGGCTTCGTCCGTTGCTTGGCTGTTTCGCCCTCCATTCCGGGTCGTTCAGATCGTCAAACAACTGCATTTCATCGGATACAAGTCGACCTTCGTCGTCGTCTTAACGGCCGCCTTTACAGGTATGGTGCTGGCTCTTCAAGGGTACTATACGCTTCGGAAATTCGGGTCCGAAGGGCTGCTGGGCTCGGCGGTGGCGCTCAGCATGATTCGGGAGCTTGGGCCCGTACTGGCGGCGCTGATGGTGACGGCCCGAGCCGGCTCCGCGATGACGGCGGAAATCGGCATCATGCGGATTACGGAACAGATCGACGCTCTCGACACCATGGCGGTCAATCCGCTCCAGTACTTGATCGCGCCGAAGCTTGTCGCCGGCTTGATCGGCGTCCCGCTGCTGGTGGCGATTTTCGACGTCGTCGGGATTTACGGTGGCCATCTGGTCGGCGTGGAGTTGTTGGGCGTCAACGCCGGGTCCTATTGGAATTCGATTGCATCGTCGGTTGAATGGAAAGACGTATACGGGGGTATCCTCAAGTCCATCAGCTTCGGACTGATCGTCAGTTGGGTTTGCACGTACAAGGGGTTTTACACCAAGATGAGCGCGGAAGGGTTGGGGACGGCTACGACCGAGGCCGTGGTGTTGTCGTCGGTGTTGATCCTCATCTGGGATTATTTCTTGACGTCGGTGCTGTTGTAAGGGTGGCTGGTCGTCGGCTTGAAGGCCCACGTTCTCGCAGATGATCTTTTTAGATGTGATGGCCTCAGGCTTGAGTTTGTAGAAGATGATCAAACTGGTCGGCGTGACGAAAACCTTGGGTGGGCATCCGGTGTTGCGGGGGGTGGATCTTGTCATTCCGCCGCGGAAGCTGACGACCATCATCGGCCGCAGTGGGGAAGGCAAGAGCGTGCTGCTCAAACACATGATCGGGCTGATGCAACCAGATTCGGGAGAGGTGTGGGTCGATGGGGTGGAAATCTCACGATTGCGAGGCCGCGCGCTCAACGACGTCCGCAAACGATTTGCGATGTTGTTTCAGGGGGCGGCGTTGTTTGACTCGCTGACGGTGTTTGAGAACGTGGCGTTTCCGTTGCGCGAACGACTTCGCATGAAAGGGCCGGAGGTCGCCAGCCGCGTCGAAGAGAAACTGGAGCAGGTCGGTCTGGCCGGGATGGGACATAAATTCCCCGCAGAACTGAGCGGGGGCATGCGCAAGCGAGCCGGGTTGGCGCGGGCGCTGGTCATGCAGCCGGAGATCATTCTCTTTGATGAACCGACGACTGGCCTCGACCCGTTGATGGCCAAGTCGATCCATGATCTCATTACCGGCATGCAGCGTAAGTTCGGATTTACCGCTGTGATGGTCAGCCATGAAATTCCGGAAGTTTTCGGCATTTCCGACTATGTCGCCATGTTGAAGGGCGGACGCATCGCGCTGATGGCGGAACCGCTGGAATTTCAGCGAACAAAAGACCCTGACATTCGGGAATTTATCTCGGTCGGAGGGACTGTCCCGTTGCGCGCGGCTTCTCCAGACGGATAAAGAGGAGATGGCATGGAGAAAAGCAGATTGGAATTGACCGTCGGGGTGTTCGTGTTGATCGGGATCGTCTGTTTGGGCTATCTCTCGATCAAGCTGGGCAAACTGGAATTGGTCGGCGGCGATCTGTACGAGGTGGACGCGCCGTTTAACTCGGCGTCTGGCCTTAAACCAGGCGCGGCTGTGGAAATTGCCGGCGTCGAGGTTGGACGGGTCAAATCGATTGTGCTGAAAGATGATCAGGCCGTCGTCCGGTTGGCGGTGCACAAGAGCGTCAGGCTTTACACCGACACGTTCGCGTCGATTAAGACCAGGGGCATCATCGGAGAGAAGTTCGTGTCGTTGTCACCCGGCGGGGGCGGTGAGCCGTTGCAAGCGGGCGGCATAATTCGCGATACTGAGTCCGGTTTGGACTTGGAGGAGTTGGTCAGCCAATATGTGCACGGAAAAGTGAAGTAAGCACGTTGATTCAATTAGGAGGCTGCAAACGATCTTTTGTCGGAAGGGACGAGCATGGCGATCGTTCTTCAAGGAAAGATAAACCAACTGGTTCATGTGTTGCTACGACGGCGCATGGTGGCGCGAGGTCTCGGTCTTGCCGTCGTTGTCGCGTTGTTGTCGCCGGTTGTCGGGTACGCGGGGGCTCCGACGGAAGCCATGAGAACGACGATCGACGAAGTGCTGCGCATCCTCCGTCAGGATGAGCTCAAACAGCCGGGAAGGGCGGAGGAACGCCGACAGATGCTGGAGAAGGTCGTGGAGGCCCGCTTCGATTATCAAGAGATGTCGAAACGTGCGCTCGGCGCTCCCTGGAACACCCTGTCCGACGAGGAGAAACGGGAGTTCGTGACGCTGTTTCGGACGTTGCTGACGAATTCGTATGCCGACAAGATCGAAACCTATTCCGGCGAAGGCGTTCAATATTTGAACGAGCGGACTGAAAAGGAATACGCGGAAGTCAGGACGAAGGTTCTGTCGGAGAAAACGGAAATCCCTCTTGATTATCGGTTGATTCACAAAGCCAATGATTGGCGCGTGTACGATGTCGTGATCGACGGGGTCAG
Source organism: Nitrospira sp. (assembly GCA_024330965.1). Lineage (GTDB taxonomy): Bacteria > Nitrospirota > Nitrospiria > Nitrospirales > Nitrospiraceae > Nitrospira_D. Next base: position 108,549 of record JANDJL010000005.1, read on the forward strand.
TCTGGTCAATAACTACCGGGGGCAATTTGCCAAGATCATCAAGGCGTCTTCCTACGCCGATCTTGTCGAACAACTCCGCAAGAAGTCCGAGAAGATCAAATCTCCCTAGCAGTCGGGTCGTTGTTTCGAAGGTACGAGACTGTTCGTGCGTCGTCTTGCCCCCATACTTGTACTTGCGCTCGTGCTCATCGGACCGTATGGCTCTTTTTTCGCGGGCGTCGCTCGTGCGGACGTGCAGTACTTTCCCATCCCAGCCATCAGTTCCAGCAAGAACGACGGCAACGATTACGGCATGATCGTGCCCGCCCTGATCACCGGTCCAGACGGCGAACTTAAGCATCTGATTGCACCGATGGTGATTTACAATAGCATCGTCGGCGTCCGAGGGACCTTGAACCTGTTTCATTATCAGCCGGGCGGGAAGGAGCTTAGAGGGATCGCGTCGTGGTCGGAAAAGATCGAGCGGCGGTTTCTCTTAAGTTACGTCGATCCCGGCTTCAGCAACGGTCGCTACAGCATCGGGGTCAGCGCAGCCCACTTTAAGAATGCGACGGTGCGGTTTTTCGGTCTGGGGCCGACGACACCCCTCCATGATGAAACCAACTACACGGCGTCTGAAACCCGGTTCAATTGGAAATTTGGCATCTACGCGAACGAAGTGACGCTGATCGCCGTCAGCCAGCGGCTTCGCCACATGGACGCCATTGATCCGGGAGCCACCGTGTTGCCTTTTACTGGAAATCGATTTCCGACGGTTTCCGGGGTGGAAGGAGCCACGATTCTAGGGGAACGGATTTCATTCCACTACGATACCCGCAATAACCTCGTCACGCCGACCGATGGAATGGCGGTGACGGCCTATGCGGAAATCAACCATAATTTTCATCCCGGTGCGCAGCCGCTCTATTCCCGGTACGGAATCGAAGTCAAAAAAATGTTTGCGAGCGAATCCAAGCGCGCCATCCTGGTCATTCGCGGCGATTTTCAAGCGACGATCGGGACGGACGTGCCGTTTTATGAGTTGAGTTCGTTGGGGGGGCAGAACAATCTGCGTGGATATGGGGTGGATCGGTACATCGACAAGCAGCTCATTGCCCTGAGTGTCGAGGAGCGAATCCATATCCTTCGCACCCGTCTGGCCGGAGTGATGGCGGATTTCGAGATCGCCCCTTTCGTTGATACGGGGCAGGTGTTCAGCTCGTTTAAGGATGTCAGTTTCAAAGACTATCGCATCACGCCGGGGATCGGTTTTCGGGGGATCATTCGGCCCAACGTTGTGGGACGAATCGATTATGGATTCAGCAAGGAAGGGGGCGCCATTTTTGCGGGGCTTGACTTCCCTTATTAGTTCGCGGGCATGAGTCATGGGAGCGGTGATGGAGAGGAAACAGTCGATCCCAGTCGTTCCTGGTCTGAGTGCTCGGACCACGCCCGGCCTCCTGGTCTAAAGGCTTGACAGGATAGGAGTCTTGTGTGAGACTCATCCGCTGATGCGAGTCACGCCGCCGAACTACCTGACCGTTGCCTCCCGAATGTCTGGTTTCACATGCGGTTGAGTGGATAGATACAAAAAGGAGAGCACGCCATGTCGATTCTCAAAAACATCAACAGCCCGGCTGATTTGAAGCGAGTGTCTCCTGATCGGTTTCCGGCGTTGGCGCAAGAGATTCGTGAGCAGATCATCGATGCGGTTTCCTCGGTGGGGGGACACCTGGCTTCCAATTTGGGTGTAGTGGAATTGACGATTGCGTTGCACTATCTGTTGGATACGCCAACGGATAAGATCGTCTGGGATACCAGCAATCAATGTTACGCCCACAAACTGCTTACCGGGAGGAGGGAGCGGTTCCATACTCTGAGGCAGTACGGCGGACTCAGCGGCTTCTGTAAGCGGGAGGAAAGCGAATACGATACCTTCAACGCCGGGCATGCGGGGACCGGCGTCTCCGCTGCGTTCGGGATGGTGGAAGCGCGCGAACAGTTGGGGCAGAAACACAAAATCGTCTGTGTCGTAGGAGATGGCGCGATGACGGCCGGTATGACGTTGGAGGGGCTTCACCATGCCGGCGGCATGGGCAAGGATTTTTTGGTGATCTTGAACGACAATCAAATGTCCATTTCCAAAAACGTCGGGGCCATTTCGGCGTACCTGAGCCGGACGATTACGGGAGAATTTTACGGAAAGGTGCGTCAGGAGACGGGCCAATTGTTGGGGAAAATTCCACACATCGGTTCGGACATGCAAAAGCTGGCTCGACGGGCGGAGGAGCTGGCCAAGGGCGTCATCCTTCCGGGATTGCTCTTTGAGGAATTGGGATTTCAATATAGCGGACCTATCGACGGGCATAACTTCGAGCACCTGCTCCCGACGATCGAGAATGCGGTGAAAATGAAAGGGCCGGTCCTGCTCCACGTCGTGACGAAAAAGGGGCTCGGCTACGAACCGGCCATGAAGAATCCCGTCTGGTTTCATGCCTGTCCTCCCTTCGTGAGGGAAACGGGTGCGCCCGCCAAGAAGGCGGTGCGCCCGTCCTATACGGCGATTGCGATCGAGACGCTGATCAAACAGGCTCGCCAAGACAAGCGAATCGTCGCCATTACCGCCGCCATGTGCGAAGGTACGGGGCTGACCGCATTCGAAAAAGAATTTCCTGACCGCCTGTACGACGTGGGGATTGCGGAGCAGCACGCGGTGACGTTTGCAGCGGGATTGGCGGCACAGGGGATGAAGCCGGTCGTGGCCATGTATGCCACCTTCCTCCAACGCGCCTACGATCAAGTCGTGCACGACGTCGCGACACAAGATCTTCCCGTGGCGTTTCTCATCGACCGAGGCGGACTTGTTGCAGAGGACGGAACGACGCACCATGGGGCGTTTGACTACGCGTACTTGCGTCATGTTCCCAACATGGTCGTGATGGCCCCCAAAGACGAAAACGAATTGCAGCATATGGTCAAAACTGCCTTGCAGCACAATGGTCCGATTTCCGTTCGTTATCCCCGTGGGGTCAGCCTCGGTGTGAAGATGGACGAGTCTCCGACGGTGTTGCCGATCGGGAGGGGTGAGTTGTTGAAGGAAGGGACGGAGGTCGCCATTATTGCCGTGGGTGTCACGGTGTGGCAGGCCTATCAAGCGGCCGAACGTCTGAGCCGGGAAGGAATTTCAACGGCCGTCGTGAACGCCAGATTCGTCAAGCCGTTGGATCGCGAGCTTATCACGGATGTAGCCAGACGAGTTCGCTATGTTGTGACGGTGGAAGAAGGCTGCAAAATGGGCGGGTTCGGATCCGGCGTGCTGGAGCTGTTATCCGAAGCTCGTGTGACCGGAGTCACGACGAAAATTCTGGGTTTGCCGGACTGGTACATCGAGCAGGGGCCTCAGGATCTGCTCCGCGAACGATACGGCTTGACGGCGGAAGGAATCTACCACAGCGTAAAAGAACTGATCAGCGGTGCGTCGGTGGAGAGTGACCGGTTCAACGGCGTGGCGAGAGAGTATCTCCCCCACGGTGATGAACAGGGAAGCTGATGCGTTGTTGCATGAGGTGAGGGCTCGGGAGCCAACCTGAGCGGTCTCAGAAGCGTCCATGCATATCACCAGGCGAAGAACTCGGCAAATTCAGGTCGGCACGGTCAAGATCGGAGGCGATGCTCCGATCTCCGTGCAGTCGATGTGCTCCACAGATACGCGGGATGTCGATCAGACCGTCGAACAGATCCGTCAGTTGGAGGCTGTGGGGTGTGAGTTGATTCGGGTCGCCGTCCCCGATGAAGAAGCGGCGGCTGCCCTCCCTCGAATCAAAGCGGCCATGACCGTGCCGCTCATTGCGGATATCCACTTCGATTATCGGCTAGCCGTTAAAGCGGCGGCGGTCGTGGATTGCGTCCGGATCAATCCGGGGAACATCGGAGCCTGGTGGAAGGTCGAGGAAGTCATCAAGGCGGTCAATGATCGCGGCATTCCGATTCGTGTCGGCGTCAATGGAGGATCGTTGGAAAGGCCCTTGCTGGAGAAGTACGGTTGGCCGTCGCCCGAGGCGCTTTCCGAGTCGGCGCTCAACGCGGTTCATGCGTTGGAGGACGTCGGGTTTACCAACATGAAGGTCTCGCTGAAGGCGTCGGACGTGCATCATGCGATCGACGCCTATTGGCTGTTCGCTCATCAATCAGACTACCCTCTGCACATCGGGATCACAGAGGCGGGAACAGCCATGACCGGTGCCGTCAAATCGGCAATCGGCCTCGGTTATTTGCTGGCGAACGGGATTGGGGATACGTTGCGCGTGTCGCTCGCTGCTGATCCGGTGGAAGAGGTCAAAGTGGGATTTGAAATTTTGAAGTCTCTCGAGCTGCGGCATCGCGGGATCAACGTCATTGCCTGTCCGACATGCGGTCGAGTGGAGATTGATGTCGTGCGAATGGCGAACGAGCTGGAAAAGAGACTCGGCCATATTAAAACGCCGTTGAATGTGTCGGTCCTCGGCTGTGTCGTCAACGGGATCGGTGAAGGCAAGGAGGCCGATATCGGCATCGCCGGCGGCGAGGGCAAGGGCATTTTGTTCAAGAAAGGCAAGCTCGTTCGTAAGGTGCCGATGGAAGAGCTGATGGACACATTGATTGAGGAAGTCGAGCAGCTTGCCAAGGAGAAAGAAGCCGAAGGGAACGAAGAGGCGCCCTCTGGCATGGATCTCTCCCGACGGCAACCGGGTTCGCCTCAGTCTGATCGGTCCTCAACGCTGGGGAGGGAAATTCCCGTCTTGCCTCACCGGTAAGCACGTCGTTGGGAGAAACGCTCCCTGCCCAGTTGCCCGCTTCCTTGGAGACCTCCTCTTCGCGCGCGACCGGCAACGTTTCGTAGAAGATGCATCCTGCCTTCTGAATACCGCAACCGTCCTTCCATGAGTCCTTGGATCCACGAGTTCATGATGTCCCATCTTGTGAGAAGACTAGCCACATTCATTCTCGTGCTTGCCGCAGGGATACACGGCTACATTATCTCCTTTGGGCGATCCTTTCACTTTCGAGACATCGACATCCATCGTGAGATCGGCAGGCGGTTTCTCAACGGCGAGTATCTTTACGCCAACGACTATTGTTACATGTACTTGCCGACCACCGGTCTCTACTTCGCTCCCTTGCTGCTGTTCGAAAGAAATCTGAGCCTGGCGCTGCGCTACGCCGTTGCCGTCGGCTGTTTGGTCATGACGATCATGTTGTTTCAACGGATGGTTGCAGGCGAGACGCTCCGGAAGCGCTCAACCCGCTTGTGGCTTGGGATCGGTACTGGTGTACTGACCCTCCAGTTTATCTTGAACGACCTGGATGATGGAGGGCCTCACCTCATTCTGCTGGGCATTTTGACCGGTGGACTTTATGCGATCTGGGCGGGAAGAGAGCGACTGGGTGCCATGCTTGTCGGACTCGGCATCGTGCTCAAGATTACGCCAGCGCTCTTTGTTCTCTTGTTTGCCTGGAAGCGGCAATGGCGTCTGGTCACCATGACGGTGCTGGCGGTGGTCTTCTGGCTATTGTTGCCGCTTCCATACATGGGCATGCAGAGTTGGTGGGATCATCACCGGGAATGGGCGCACAATGCCATGTTGTCCGTGCTCGACCGTCAAGTGGAGGGCCGGCAAGAAAATGAACTGCAAAAGGCCAATCTGTCCCTGCGTCATACGATGCTGAGGTACCTCGTGACGTATCCCGCGACGCATCGGCTGCGACAGGTGGATCCGCAATACAAGCCGGTGCTGGATCTCCCCCTCCCGGTTGCCAACGCGATCGTCGGTACTGCGGCACTCGGCCTGCTTGCTTTTTTCGCATGGACCAGCAAGCGGTCATTCGATGGACGTGGTGATCCCGCATGGGCAAAGGATTGCGCTGGCACCTTGATGTTGGCGTTGTTCCTGTCGCCCATCACCTGGGATCAGCATTTGGTGTGGATGATTCCCGCGGCCTATGTTGTCGTGGAGGCTGCGGCACAGACACGCAGCGGATTGGGCCAAATTGGTTCTGTGATGTTGGGACTGTATGTCGCGTTGACAGCGGTGCTCAATTATGAAGTGGTGGGATCGGCCTGGTGGGAAGCGCTGAAAAGTTATCATCACCTGGGAATCGCCATGTTCATTTTGTTTGGGCTGCTGTTGCGAAGCGATCTCTCCCCGAAAGCCTATCAACCTCCTCTCGGGGGCCAATTCTCGCAGCCTTCGAACGTGGTTGGACAGCACTGACTCGTGATGGATGTGTGCGATGCTTGTGTTGTGTTCATGAAAAAGAACCGACTATAATGCCGCCTCCGTGAGGCGCCGTACCCAAGTGGTAAGGGAGCAGTCTGCAAAACTGCGATGCGGCGGTTCGAACCCGCCCGGCGCCTCCATGCTCCATAAAGAGTCCTGCACGCGTGGGGGGCGCGTTTGAGTTGGAATGTTGCCACTGCTGTCCGCTGAACAAACCGGCCTCCCGCAGCTTCTCGCTCGTTGCCCAATTCCACTACCGAATAGACCAAGCTAGAACTTGACCTCGAGGTCTGTCGTCCACCAGTCTTGCGGTTGTTGGAGACTCTTCCTGCTTTTTGGTCAGCGTGCTGGGCGCAATCTGCCTCATCATTGAGGCAACGAGAGAGGCAACAGAGCAAAGGCCTTCGATCTTGTCTCGTCCCTCTATCCAGTTGTGTGGCGTGGAAGTGCGTTCACCTGTCCTGTCTTTAATAAGGTGACGTGTCCTGGACACGAACAATGGCTCTGCAACGGAGGCTTGTCAGAGCCTAACTGCGCACTGCTCTCATACGTTTCCGATATGACAAGACAATACTGCCCCATCGCGCAACATAACCACATCTCAACCGTACCATTCACGGTACAGGCTGTATCGTGAACGATACAGGACAGAGGGTACGTACGTAGTATCTGCTTCGAGGATAACTACGTACTTATGTAGAACACTGTATCGTGATGACTTGTGAGAGGAGTGTGTTTCGCATGATGGGGCACAGAGATAGTCCACTGTGTAGGAAAGGACAGGTGTCAAACGACCATAGCGTTGACCATGAGTGAGCAGACGTGTCTCTTGTCGATTGTGAGCTGGCATGATCCATGCTCGTGACATGATCCATACTCGTGATTTGATCAATCGCAAGTCGCTCTCATTGGAGGAGTGGCGGGAAAGAATGGCTTCTGCATGGGCTCCCAAAGAGAACGGCAGTTCACCAGCTATAACTGGCTTGGAGAACAGGCCGGAGGAGCAGGATAAACAGAGAGGAGGTGGTGAGGGATGGAAAGAGATGCTGCGAAATGAGGGCGCTGCTGATCGATCGCAGGGCAGGGCGAGTTGAGGGAAGAGAAACCTGAGTGAGCGAGTCCGCTCAAGGTCGCCGAGCAAGGGGATTTTCTAGTAGTAGGCGGTCGTTCTAGTTCGCGACAAAAACGGTTGGGTCTATGGGATGACGGACGAAATGGAAAACAGCCCGCGCTTGCTCATTCCAGCAACCGACGTCCTGTATCAGACATAAGCATTGGTTTCAGTAACGCACACAAATTTAAGAAGGAGACGTCAGCATGGACAAGAGTAAGATGGATAAAACCAAAACGGCTCAATTCGAATCCCCGGAAGAAAGGAAACTGACCGAGCGCCAGGCACTCTATCTATCACGGCTGGCGAATCTTGAGGTCAAACAGTTGCTCGGTTTACCGCTTGCTAAGGCGCACGAACTACTGAAGTGGCGGATCGATCCTGCGCTGCTGCTGTTCCGCCGCATCTGTGGGAGAGTCGTAAAGTTCAATCCGGCAACAGGCAACTATGAACCAGTTCCCAACGCAACTGTTCATGTCGAAGATACCGACTGCTCTTTTCTCGGGTTTTTCCCTGTAGAGAACCCATTCTTTTGGTTGTTCCCGATTCGCTGTCGGCGAGAAGTCCTCGCCACGGTCACAACAGACGCCTGTGGAAATTTCTGCGTCTACCTCCCCTTTTGGGATGTCGATCGCTATCTCAGCTTCCGTCGAGAGCGTGTCTGTTTCCCAGAAATCTTCAAGCCGAATCTTCGGGACCTCTTTCGTCCCCCGTTTATCCGTGACGTCCAGGTTCCGATTCCTCCCATTCCACAGCCAGATCCACCGCCGATTCGCCTTGCTTCCCAACAGATCGAGATGATCAAGACCTATGCGGGAGATGAGGTGGCTCGACGTCTGGACGCTCTGGTCACGAACGCTGAGTTTGGGGCGAATCTCGGCGAGATCGAGGCCGAGCTTGATCGCCCTTTGTTCTCGCGTCCGGTCCCTCCTCCCATTCCACCAGAAGTTCGCCGGATTGGGGAGAAAGGCAAAAACGTGAAAGCTGAAGCAGAGACTCCTATGGCAGCATTTGCCTCCCTCTCGTCAGCGGAGATGCTGTCACAGCAAATCAGCTTTGATCGGTTCATTGGGCCATTTTGGCGTTGCCGCGATGTCTTCGTGCCGGTCTGGAAAGTGATACTGGATGTGCCAGACCTGACCTTCCGCGTGACACAGGATGTGGACGGGGATGGAAACGAGGAGACGATTTACTCGGAAGGATTCTTCGATGTGCGATGGAATGCACCAAGCAATCTGCACGTGACTTTGGTTGCTTCAGGAGCCGCGATCTCCGTGCCTCATTGTAGACCGGTGGATGGGATTGAGTGTCGGGATGTGCCGGCGATTGTGACGGCTGGATATATGCCGCTCGAAACGACGCATCATGATGATGCGCTAGGTGTGGCGACTCGGATCAATATGCCTCGGCCACCGGATGGTCGTGCCACAACTCCACAATCATTTCCGGGACATGCACCCTATGCTCGGACGCTGAATCTCCATGGCTGTCATCGAATCGGCAACGCGACGCATTACAGGCTGACATACGCCTATCAAGCTCCGGAATCCTCGGTTTTTACGACTCCCGTGCCCTTTACCGGACTGAAATGGTGGGTGCCAAGACTCGGGCCCGGTGCACCGATCCATGTCGTGCCTGATGCAAACGGCTGGTATTCTATCCTACCCTCTGGCCTGGTTGCACATCCAAACTGGCTCCTTTCCTGGCCCACGCGCAATTTCCCTCGAGGTCTCTATGAGACACGTCTTGAATTGGGCGTGGCCTCCGGCGGCTCGATCACGGTGATCCATACGAGTCAACCTCGGCGATTCCTTATTGACAACTCAAGCCCCACGGTCTTGTTCCACGAGATTCGTTGGCGATTTGCCTCGATTCCGTTGAGCACTCCATGGACGGACAGCAACTCACATCTCTTGCCGGCCGTGTGCCCCGTGTTGACACGACCGGCTGGAATGGATGTGCATGTGCTGGTGAGGTGGGAAGCGTCGGCCGCACACTTGCGAGATGCGCAGCTTTCGGCCAGTGGATGTGGAGCCGGCGCGCTCTCTTTTGTTACAGACGAAGATACTCGCTATCGATGGCATATCAGTTCGACGGACAACAGTGTGATCCGCACTGCCGTTCTGCTGTTGCCAGGAGATCGACCGCCTGGCTGCTACCACTTGCAAATCAGTGCACAGAGCCGTCAATGTAATCCAAGTGGTTTTGACTATGGTCCATCGAGCAACTGGTTCATCAATCAGGTGATCGACTGGAGTCCACCACTGACTCGGTCTATCTCTGTGGTCAATGCCTGAAAGAGAGTTCGTTGACCAGACCCGCCGCCACCGCTAGCGGTGGCGGCGGGTTCCTCTGCCGTCAATAAAGAGAGGAAGGAGTGTGAGACGATAATCTCGCTTCATCCATCATCTCTTTCTCTCTATGTGTTTGTGTCTGTGTGTGAAATGGAGGGTCAGCGAGACCTGTGTGGGTATCGTCTGTCCAACAAGGGCGGCTGAGTTCTTATCTCCTGATTCTTATCTCCTGATAAGCGAGTTGTGCTTCCAACGGTTCATGGACTCATGGTCATTTTCCGAGGAGCTATCTTTCCTAAGAACCGTCTCTGCTGTGCCTCTCTTAAGGATTCAACCAAGAGGGGATTGCAAGAGACTGCTCACTGTCTTGGTCGTAGCTGTGGGGTGAGCCAAAAGGGATCAGTTTCAGCTAAGAGTTGGGGTATCGTGGCGAAATGATCCTCCCAACCAAACGGTCGTCTCATTAATTGGAAAAACCTCCTGGATCGAGTCTGCTGCAACACGGAAGACAAGACGTGAGTGGTCTCTTCGCGAACCTCGTGCCTGGAGCACCCAAGTCCGCAAACGTGACCATCCCAGTTCATGCAAAATTGACGGCCCTTTTGAGCGGATGTTAGAATCCATCCGTTTGTCGGCTTCCAAGTCTGTGCGGCGGATCGCCGCTGTCAGCACGACAGAGCGGAGTGGAAGGAGAGCGGAATGGCCGTCCCCGTATCTCAAATGTTGACCGTTGCGAGCTATGTGCTTTCGAAGAAGTTGAAGGGAGTCAAGCGTTATCCCCTGGTCTTGATGCTCGAGCCCTTGTTTCGTTGCAACCTGGCCTGTGCCGGCTGCGGCAAGATTCAATATCCTGACCATATTCTTGATAAACGATTGACGCCGGAACAGTGCTGGGCTGCGGCCGAGGAATGTGGCGCCCCGATCGTGGCCATTCCGGGCGGTGAACCGCTCATTCATCCGGAAATCGGGCGTATTGTCGAGGGATTGGTGGCGCAAAAACGTTATCTCTATGTCTGCACGAACGCGATTTTGCTCGAAAGGAAACTCAAGGAGTTCAAACCCTCGCAGTATCTGACGTTCAGCGTGCACATGGACGGGCTCAAGAACGAGCATGATATGGCCGTCTGCCGGGATGGTGTGTATGAAATCGCCGTCAGGGCGATCAAGCAAGCGTTAAAGTTAGGTCATCGTGTGACGACGAATACGACGCTCTTCGATGATGCCAATCCCGATCGAGTGCGCCAGTTTTTTGATGAAATGATGATGCTCGGCGTTGAAGGGATGATGATTTCGCCGGGCTACAGTTATCAAAAAGCCCCCGATCAGCAACACTTCCTCAAGAAAGCCAAAACCAAAGAGTTGTTCTCGAAAATTCTCAGCCGGCCCAAGAGTTCGTGGAAGTTTAATCAGTCGCCGTTGTTTTTGGATTTCTTGATGGGGAAACGAGAGTATGAATGTACGCCATGGGGCAATCCCACTTACAACATTTTTGGATGGCAGAGACCCTGTTATCTGTTACAGGACGGCTACGCGAAAACCTTCCAGGAGCTGTTGGATACGACAGACTGGCAGAACTATGGCGCGAGCAAAAACGAGAAGTGCGCCGAATGTATGGTCCATTGTGGATATGAGGCGTCGGCGGTGAACGATACATTCGGTTCTGTGTCAGGGTTCGTGCGCACCGCCAAGCTTACATTCATGCCGACGCTGCGATAGGGTTCGCCGTGAAGGACGAGTGGGCGTTTGTTTTATTTTTATTTATGGTAGGCCAACGAAGTCTTTTCCCACTTCTGTTCCGTGCAGTGACTTCCTCCTCATGACCGACACGAAGAATCATACGGCAAGTGCTTCGACTTCTCTCCAAGGTCGTGTGGTCAAACCGACGACGGCACAGGAATTGAGGGAAGCCGTCGAGCTTGCGTTGGACTACCGTGGCGATGTCACACTGACACTGACTTCCGGTGAGACCATTGAGGGATACTTGTTTAACCGGGAAGGCGGCGGAGTCGATCCATGGGTGGAAGTCTTCCCCGTCGGGGATCCATTGTCGCGACGAATTCCGTACAGCGCAATCGAGACGATTGCATTTACTGGCGAAGATACGGCGGACGGTAAGTCCTGGGAAGCCTGGGTGTCGAAAAAAGAATCTGAACGACGGGCTGAGGCGAAGCGAATAGAAGAGGATGCGCGTAACCGCGGGTTGCTCTAGTGCCCTCATGCCCGGCTGCCCCATTCTTTCTAAACCGATGATTTTCAGGTTCTGAGTATGAGCCTGTTCTCTCCTGTGTGCCGACGAAACGAGGTCGTTTCATTTCAAGAGCGCAGATTGTGCTGGAGCCCGAGCATGGGTTGTCATCTCATTGACAAAGAGAGGGGGCTGTGCTAAAAAACCCCGCCCTAACTCTCCTAAAATGGTGCCTTCCGAGCTTCGAAGTGTGGTGTTGGGTTCTCAGAACCCGATCAGCAGGCGGGCTTCGGAATGTGGTTCAGCTCAGACGGTGGGAAAGACTTCCGGCGAGGCTGGCCGCAGTTGTGTGTTGGGTCGTTGTCAGCGTCTTGCTGCCTTCGTGGGGTTTTGCCACCCATGAAGCCGATCACCGTTTTACGGTCGAGGGGTATATCTGTGGGGTGGATGGAAAGGGAGTTCCAGGAATAGACGTTCTGGTTAAAGATACCAAGATTTCTTACGGGCAAGTTGTCAAGACAGATAGCGACGGGTACTACAAAGCGATCTTTCACCTCCATAATGACAACCTCGGCGACCCTATTTTGGTTGAAGCGAGGGGGGAACAGCAACATCACAAAGTCCAGTTTGATCCGAAAGATCTGGAGTCTGAGCGAAAGATTCGGGTCGATTTTGGAACTGGCTGTCAGGCGAGCGGCCCTCCTTCGTGGTTCTGGGTGGGAATGGGGGTTACGGTTGCAAGTGTGGGAGCGTTTCTCGGGATGAAAATGGTCCGTTCTGGGCGTAAGCCGGAACGGAGGAAAGAAAAGTCACAGGGCAAGAGAAGATCGTAATCATTCCGTAATCATTCTGAATGACAGTCCGTGGGGGGCTGTACTGATCTCACGTGTCGGTCGTGGTGAGTTCGAGGTTTCGTGGGCGGAACACTGTGTGCGGTTGCAATGGCGAACGCTTTTACAGGATGTTGTCATCCATGTAGAAGCGTTTTTTATTTTGAATCTGTTTCCCATAATCCCTCAGCAACACTCGGAGAGGTCAGGAGTGAGAGGCCGCTAGGAGGGAAATCGTGCGCGTCTTAGTACAGGCCGTACTGATCGTCAGTGTGGGGCTTCTGGTTGCCTGTAGCGCCGAAGAGGGTGGACTGGGAGAGGGGCCGATCGTTCCTCCTCCCCCGCCTCCTCCGGAGTATGCTGAGAAGCATATGCCGGCAGGGTGGTGGAATGACCAGGCCAAAATGGAAGAAGGGAGAAAGATTTACCTGGGTGAGGCGAACCCCGACGTGAATTGTGCCAGTTGTCATGGGAAAGACGGGAAACCGGTCAAAGCCGGTGCGCGTGATTTTCGCAATGTCGAACGGATGAAATTATCGTCCGATTCCGTTTGGTTCTGGCGGATAGCCGAAGGGGTTCCCAACACAAAAATGAAAGGCTGGAAGAGTAAGCTTTCGGAAGAAGATATGTGGAAGCTGGTCCTCTATGAGCGGAGTTTTGCATTGCCGGGGAAAGCGTGGAGCGACGAGAAAAAGCAGTGGGTCGATGCGGGGAGCATGCCAGCAGCGTTGGCTGCTGAGGAGTAAGCGCGAAGATTTTGGGGTAAAAGATTCTTTTGTGTGAATGGGGCGTCACGTTATGAACATACGGCTTCGTCATCTCACTGCGATCGTCGTGTTTCTCGGCCTTGTTTCAGCGGGGCTTTCCGATGTCTATGCGCAAATGCCGGGGGCAGCGGTCGAGTTTCCATACACCGGGAACCGAACCGCCGTGTGGATTGTTGCGCAGCTTCATACGCTTCTCGGCGCGTTCATTCTCGGGGCTCCGATGTTCATCGTCATGGCCGAATGGCTTGGGTATCGCAAACAGGATCCCCGATATGATCGCATGGCTCAAGAGATCACAAAGATCACGGTCATTCTTTTCAGCATGACCGCTCTGACCGGCGGACTCTTTATTTTTGTGCTCCTGGCTGCCTATCCCCAGTTCACGACGTGGTTCATCAATCAGTTCCATCTCGTGTTCGCCGTGATCTATCCGCTGTTGTTCATCGTCGGAACGATCGTGCTCTACGCGTACTTCTATAGCTGGGACGCCTGGAAGGGAGAGAAAAAAGGGCGTCATATCGCTTTGGGCGTGCTCCTTAATCTGATCTGTCTGGCAACGATGTTCGTGATCAACGGTCCGACATCGTTTATGAATACCCCTGTCAGAAGCGAGGGGGTGTCGCCGATGGAGGCCCTGGCCGCGGCGACCTTATGGGACAAAATCGCGAACACGAGCTGGATGCCGCTGAATCTCCATCGGATCGACGGGAACGTGGCGTTTGGCGGATTTGTGGTGGGCTTGATCGCCGCGTATATGCATATGGGGGCCCAGAGCCGAGAAGAGCGCGCCTACTACGATTGGATGGGTTTTGTCGGAAACCTGATCGCCGTGGGCGCCATGCTTCTTCAGCCATTTACCGGCTTATTGTTGGCCTACGAGATGTGTGACTATGACTTTTCGTTTTGTCCCTACATGATGGCCGATCAGCTCTCGATGTTTTTCGAGATGCAGGGTGCCGTTGTGGGCGTGATGTTCCTGGGCTGTAATTATTATGTCTGGCTCAGCCTGCGGCGTATTGAAGGAGTGGAACAGGTCAGGATGACGGCGTTGGCTCCGCTCATGGTGGTCTTGTCTCCCGTGGTCATGGTCGTCGTCTTTACGGAATACTGGATTCCCGACCCGATGTCGCTCGCTTTCCTGATCCCCTTCGTGCTGAGCCCGTTCGTCTTAGGCCGATTCGTTCCGATGACGGTGTCTGTGCAAACGGTGATGAAGATCGGGTTTTTGATGGTCGTGGTGAGCGATGCGCTGTGGGTGATTCCCAACGGATTTGCGGCAACGGGAGCCAAGATGGCGGAGGATGTTCAATTGCCGGAGGCGTGGGAAGTGCTCGGTAAGATGCCGACCAAACTCGGCGCCATCTTCTCGTTGGTGTTCGTCACGGTTGTGAATTATGTGGTCTATGGCCGGGCCATTCGGCGAGGTACCATCGCATGGGGTAAGATCGACGGTATCTCTCAATTTGTCCTTATTTTTCTGGCGTTCACGTCGATTTGGGCGATGGGGCTGATGGGGGCCGTCAGGTCGTTGTTGCGCAAGTTTTTCCACGCCTACAACTTGGTGCCGGATTTTACGGCGGAGTCGTTCACGCCGACGCTGTCTTATTCCGCCTGGCTGATTACGGGGATCACGGTGTTCTTTTTTCTCGTCGTGAGCGTGGCGGTTTTTCTGGCCCTTCGGTCCGTGGAGGCGAAAGAGCGCGAACCGCAGGGGATCCCCGTTCCGGCCGGCAGCAAGTGACAATCGGCGCCATCGGATTGTTGTGTCGGGGAGCGTACGAGGGAGAGTGGGTGTAACCGGAGGAGTCCTTTATGGGGAAGGCAATGGTCAAAATCGTTGTCGGCCTGGCGGTCGCAGCCGGTCTCTGGTTTGGGTCGATGGCGATGGGGTTTCCGCCGGTGTTTCAAGGGATGTTCGTCGGATTTGCGGCCGTCGGCACGTTGATGTTTCTGCTATTGGATGCACCGCGGACAAGCGGGCCGAGCGGATGGCCGGCGGCCATGTCTGTTGCGGCGTTCTACCTTATTCTCTGTTTGGGGTATGGAGCCGCGGCGTCGCTCTGGCCGCAGTTTGACCCTGAAGATGAAAGAGAGAAGATCGCCAAGCTTCTTGACGGCAAAGAAAATCCGCTTGACCCCTGGAACACGGCCGATGTGACCAAACGAATTCAAGAGCTTGATGAGAAGGCCAAAATGCTGGCCGAACGGATTCAAGCTTTGGGAGGCGATCAAGCTCCCGTCGTGGCTCAGAAGACCGTCGCCTCTACTGCGACTCCTGTAGGGACGAGCGTGAATTCCGATGACGCCATGAAAATGGGGGAAGAGCAGTGGCAGCTTCAGGAATGTTACAACTGCCATAAGTTGAGAGGCGAGGGCGGGAAAAAGCGCGGTCCGGAGTTGGATAACATCGGATCCTATCTGACGGTCGAGGAAATCAAGCAAAAGATTCTCGATCCCAAGAGCTTCATGGCAGAGGGATTTGAAAAAGAGTGGGAAAAGGGCCGGATGCCGGACAAATTCAAGGACGTGATGAGTGACGGAGAAGTAACCGCACTTGCGGCGTGGCTCTCCACGTTTAAGAATACGTCGGTCGCTACGCCGAAACCGATTAAGATGAAGTGATGTTGCAGCCGAAGCTGAAATCCAAAGTTCGTTGCGCAGACCGAGACATTGGCGAAGTGACGAGGGTTATTCTCGACCCGATTTCCCACGGTATCAGCCACGTCGTCGTCAAGATGGACGACGGCATCGAACGGCAGGTCGCCATGGAGCGGGTGCGGGTCGTCTCAGAAGATGTCGTGGAGTTGGAGGTTCCTTCTTCAGAGGTCACGGCGCTTCCGCCCTTCAATCGCGCGGAGTACGTCACGACGCACGAGGTCGAGATCTCACATTTGGAGGACGATCTCGACGTCATTCCCGGTGAGATACTCGTTCCGCTGCCTGATCTTGAAAAGGACATCAAGCGCAGAACCTTCTTCATGAACTTCACGCACGCCATCGGTTTTCTGATTGGTTTGCCGATGGTCTACCCGGTTCTCCGTTATCTGATGAAGCCGATGTATGCACCGTTCGACAACGGATGGTTGAAGGTCGGGAACGTCAGCAAGATCAAGCAGGACGACATCGGGGTACAGTTCCAATACAAGAAAACGGTCAAAGAAGCCTATATGCCGGAGTCCGAGATCGAGAAGTCGGTATGGATTTTAAAGGCCACCCCCCCGGTGCTCGATCAGATTTATCAAGGCAAGGATCAAGAGTTTCGTGATCCGTCCGGGAAACTCATTTGGACGAACAAGAAAGACATTCCTTACGTCGCGTTTTCAGGCAAGTGTCCTCATCTGGGCTGCGCGTACAAATGGCGGCAACACAAAACGCTAGGCCAGGTGTTTCTCTGTCCCTGCCACCTGAGCATTTACGATGCGGCGGGGAAGGTGCTAGACGGTCCGGCGCCTAGGCGGCTTGATGCCTTGCCGATCAGGGTGGCGGCCAACGGTGACGTGGAAATCATTGACATGGAATTCAAGGCCGGAATCAAGTCTCAAATTCGGATTATGTAAATGCGGCAACCGTCCGTTTCCAACGTGCCTTCGACTCCCGTCGAAAAGATCGTCGCGTTTCTCGACCAACGCGTCGGCTTGAAAGAGATTCAAGCCAAGATGCTCAACGAGCCGATCCCTGGCGGCTCCCGATGGGCCTATGTGTTCGGCTCCATCTTGCTGTTTCTCTTCATCATGCAGGCGATCACCGGTGTGCTGCTGATGTTTTATTATGTCCCCACGGCGGACCATGCCTATGCCAGCACGCAGTACATCATTCACGAAGTGGATTACGGATGGTTTCTGCTGGGCTATCACTTTTGGGGATCCAGCGCTATGGCGGTCTGCGTTGTCGCGCACATGTCGCAGGTGTTTCTCTGGGGGGCCTATAAACCGCCGCGTGAGCTTCTGTGGATCGTCGGCTTGGCATTGTTCGGTATCGTCATCGGTTTCGGATTTACCGGGTATTTGCTTCCTTGGGACCAACGGGCCTATTGGGCCACGACGGTGGGAGTCGAAATTCTCGACAAAACACCCGTTCTCGGTGATTTTATGGCGAGGTTCCTGAAGGGAGGACCGACACCAGGCCAACTGACGCTGAGTCGGTTTTTTGTTATTCACGTGATGATTCTGCCGGCTGCACTCATGGCTTTGGCCGGGTTGCACCTGTACTTATTTCGAGTGGCCGCGCCAGCCGGTCCGTTCAGGGGAACTCCAGAAGAGATCAAGGCGAAGACCGATTACTTTTTCCCGCGGCAAGTGTGGAAGGATATTGTAGGAATGGCCGTCGTCTTCGCCGCAATTTGCGGGCTGGCGTTCTGGGAGCCGGTGGTGTTGTTGGAAGAAGCCACGCCTGATCCGGGTGAGTATCATCCCGAACCGGAATGGTACTTTCTTTTTTACTTCCAACTGCTCAGGCTCAAAATGTTTTCCGGCGAATTCGGGCAGTTTATGGGAGCCGTGGCGTTGCCGGTGGTTTTTATGGGTCTGCTCGTGGCGCTCCCCTTTTTCGACCGAGATCCGGAGCGGAATATTTTCAAGCGCCCTGTGGCGTTGATCAGTTGGATCGCGATGATGGCCATCATGGCGATTTTCACGGTGTCCGCCGTGATTAACCGAGAGTTTCTGGAATAGGAGCGGCGCGGCGGCGCCGACAGACGATCGATGGCCGGCGAACGTGACTCTCTTTCGCCAACGCAAATAGGAATCGGAGTGCTCTGGCCGACCTGTTGGACCGGGCTTCCTATCAAGCTGCCGTTGGCCGTGATTGCCTTGGCTGTTGGCCTGATGCACCTGGAGGCTCGGCTGGGGCTCGCATTTTTGATGCTGCTCGCCAGTCCGGTGACGGTCTTTGCTGTGCCGATTATTTCTCTCGCGCTGGATGGAAACTTCGGTGAAGGAATCGGGTTGCCGCTGCTCCTCTTGCTCTCTATTCCAATCGATATCTGGGCGTTCGGGGTCGTCGGTCAAACATTTTTTCTTGAGCGGCTCAGAAAAGAGCCTCCTCCGAGATTAGGGTTCACCCTCTGGTGGAAGTCGTCGGTCGTCGGTGCCTTCTTTCTGCCGATTCTCTGGGTGGTGGTCAGTGCGGTCACGGAAACGGCGATGTCGACGTCGCATTCTTTGGCCCAAATGGAAAGCATGCGACATCTGTTCGATACGGGACTTCCGGTAGCCGAACGGATCGGACTTGAGGTCACGATCTGGGGCACCATCGCATTCGGAGTCTTAGTGGTCCTTTTGACGATCGGCGTTTCAACCGTCGGCCGTATGATCCGGGATCTGGCCTCTACGGCGGCGCCGACGTCCAGCAGCTATCAGGCGTTGATTACTCGATGGGATTTGATGCGCGTGCCTCGCGATCAGGGATTGTTCCTCACAACGGTCGTCGGAGTGGGACTCGTCTTCTGCATCCTGTTCTGGGTCGCTCTTCCGGTGACGACGCCACGTCCTCATGAATGTTGCCCGAAGCCGGAGGTCGTGGTTCATCGACCGTTCAAGCCGATGGAGACTTTGGCTCGCAATGAACAACAGATAGAAAATCTGATCGCCCAAGTCGAGGCGCTGGAAGAGAAGAAGGCGGGCGAGGCGATTGTCAAGGAAAAGGAAAAGGGCGGAGCCAAGGCCGAACGTCACAAGACCGAACCGAACTCCGGTGATTGATCTGCCATCGGCAAACCGTAACGTGCGAGGTGAAGAGGTGAGTTTCATGCGTCATGGGGAGAGAATGATTCAACGAGCGATCCATATCGGAGGCGCTCACGGAGGCTGGCTCGCAGGTCTGTTGCTCACGGCGGGATGGCTGGCTCTGCCCGCTATCGGTCTCGCGGCTGAAGGAACGGCGGCCGGTCCGACCGAGTACCGGGATATTCCATACATCGGCAGCAGGAATCTGATTTGGATTGTCGCGCAACTCCATCTGCTTTTGGCGGGGTTCGTCTTAGGAGTCCCGATTTTTGCCTGGCTCTGTGAGATTATCGCGTGGAAAGGGGGAGAGCAGCGTTACGACAAGCTGGCCAAGGAGTTTACCAAGCTGCTCACGTCCGCCTACGCCACCACCGCCCTGTTCGGCGGTATCTTGTTGTTCCTCCTCATCGTCTTCTATCCCAAGCTCATGAACTATTTGACGGACATCTTCTTTCCGTCCTTCCTTGTATACTGCCTGCTGTTTTTGTTTGAGACCGCCACGCTGTATCTCTATTGGTATGGGTGGGATGCGATGCAGTATGGCGGCAAGAAGACCCTGCATATCTTTCTCGGCTTTCTCCTGAACTTTTTTGCCATCTTCATCATGATCGTTCCGAATGCCTGGGCGACGTTCCAATCAAGCCCGGTTGTGATTTCCGAAGGCACGGCCATCGAACGGGCATGGGCCGCCACCTGGAACCCGACCTGGTGGCCGATCAACATCCATCGGCTCATCGCCAACGTCGTGCTCGGTGGCTACATTTGCGGCGCCTACGCCGGCGTGCGCTACTTGTCGGCTAAAAGCACGGAAGACCGCGAACATTACGACTGGATGGGGTACGTCGGCAACTTTATCGGTGTGTTCGGTCTCTTGGCCCTACCGTTCGCCGGTTACTGGCTGATGCGCGAGATCTATCAATACAACCAGCAGATGGGTATTACGTTGATGGGGGGCTTTCTCTCCTGGCTCTTTATCATCCAGGCGATGTTGATCGGGGTCCTCTTTTTGGGTTCTAACTACTATTTCTGGTTGGGGATTACCTATCGGATTCCGGGGTCGGAGAGCAAGTATCGAAAGCCCATCCTCTGGATGTTGATCAGTTTGTTGCTGTGTCTCGCCGTGTGGATGACGCCCCACTCGCTGGTGGCCAGTATCGAAGAGGCCCAAAAAATGGGAGGCGCACACCATCCGTTGCTCGGCGTCCTCGGAGTCATGTCCGCGAAAATGACGGTGTCGAACCTCATGATTCTCATCACATTCATGAGTTTCGTCATGTATTGGCGGGCGGGAAAACAAGACGCGGCTCCCTGGGCGAAACTGGCCAAGGCGGTCATGGGCGCCGTCCTGGTCTTGGCCAGCCTTGCCGTCATCGTGCTCGGCGTGTGGGGATATTTTGTGCCAGCGATCGTCCGGATCAACTATTTCTCCACCTCTCAGGTGCTGATCGTCATTTTCGTGATCCTGACGATCACGCCTTTGACGGCCCTGTTGCTGAAGAGCGCCAAAACAACAACGGAGATGGTCTGGGGCAGGATGCCCCCGCGGGCCGGATACGCCCTGGTCTTGAACGCCATCATGGTTATTTTGCTGATGGCGCTGATGGGCTATGCGCGGTCTTCGTCTCGTGTCCATTGGCACGTGTACGGGGTGATGCGCGATACGTCTCCCTATGCGTACTCGCCTGCTCTCGGCAGCGCTTCGCTGATCATGGCCTTCTGCACGTTTTTCTTCTGCCTGCTCGTGGCGTTTATCTTCTGGGTCGCCACGATGGGCGACAAGGCCAAGGGCGCTCAGGGAACGGTGAAAAAGGAGCTGCCCCATGGCATTCCGGCTATTGCCGGGGGGGCGCCGGATCGCGGGCAGCCGTGAAACTCTGTTCGCCAACGGGGTACGGAGAAGAGGCCATGTCGTGAGAACGAGTCGTTTGTGCTGTTCGACAGGGAAGGGGCGTTATGAGTGAACTTGCGCAGCTACAGTTGATCGCGCTCGCGATCGTCGGATTCGGGATCCTGATTCTTCTCTTCATTCAATCGAATTTTTTTCGGGTTACGGGGTTCGTCGCCATCGTGCTCGGTCTGTTTTCGCTGATGTCTCTCGCCGTACCGCAGATGGCGTCTCTTCCTCCGGCGGATGAAGCTATCGATATCGCCAGCATTAAGACGCCGACCGATATTGCGGCGCTGGGTCAGACTATTTTCTTCAGTAAGGGGCAATGTGCACTCTGCCATTCCATCGGTCCCAGCGAGTCAGCCCGTTGTCCAGATTTGAAAGGGATCGGCGCCAAATTGACCAAGGCATTTCTGTATGAAAGTCTGACGGATCCCCAAGCCTTTATCTATCAAGATTACCGGCATGGAGGGGTGCCGAAGGAATATCCGGCGACGATGCCGAGGATCGACAAAGATCCGATCGGCTTGTCGAAGAATGAAATATTGGCGGTGATTGCGTTCCTTCAACAAATGAGCGGAGAACCGATTTCCGTCAGTCCGTCGGAACTTGAAATACCGGGTCATGAGCCGCCCGCTTCGGTCGCCGCTACAGAATCCGCTCCGGTGGCTGTCGCGCAGGCGCAATAGGCGGAGGGAGAAATTATGGGGCGTTCGTTGATCAGGCCGATTGTCATCATGGGGGTCATGTACGCGGTGCTCAAGTTCGTGCTGCCGAACATTCCGGGATCCGCCGAGCTTCCATTCAGCCTCATTCTGCTGTATCTGCTGCTGACGCTGTCTGGGATCATCATTTTTGAAACCGTCAGCGCCGAATCCAAAGACGCCTTCTGGGGGCCGATGCAGAAATTTTTGACGGGAGACAACATCGGGGGGTTGAAACCGTTTCGATACGGGATTCTTATTTTCTTTCCTCTTCTGGTCGGATGGCAGACGTACAATGCAACGGCCCCGAGCGGTCAGCCTCCCACTGAAAGCCGAGTGATTCACCCCGCTCCGCCTGGCGAGTATACGGGGCTGGTAAATCCGGTTCCCAGGACCCCTGAAAACATCATGCAAGGCAAAGGGTTCTATGCGGCGTTTTGCTCGCCGTGCCATGGCGCGAATTTCGATGGGAAAGGACCGGCTGCCCGCGGCTACAATCCTCCGCCGGCCAATTTTGCCGATCCCACGACCATCGCGATGTTGCAGGAAAGCTACCTGTTTTGGCGCATTAAAAAGGGCGGAGTCGGGCTGCCGATCGAAGGCATGCCGTGGAAGTCGGCGATGCCACGTTGGGAGCTCGAATTGCCGGATGAATGGATTTGGAAAATTATCATGGGCGAATACGACGGTGCGCATCAGTCGCCGCGCACCTGGGAATAGCGCGAGGGAGAACCGATGTCGCCCGGATCGTCGTGGGGAAACGAGGCTAGCATGAATCCCGTGAAGTCGACGGCTCAATGGAGTGCATATGTGAAGGGGGTCCTGATCATCGCCCTGATCGTGGGAGGATGGACGGATGGTTTGGCGCAGGAAAGTGTGGCGGTTCGCGCGCCCCTCATCTCGGGCGCCTTGCCCGTTGATGATCCGAACGCGGCAGTGTGGAACAGCGCCGCGCCTGCTGTTTTTCCGATGTCGCCGCAAGTCCATTGGCCGGACCGCATTCAGGAAGTGACCGTGCAGGATCTGACCGTTCGCGCTTTGCATGACGGGACGCAGGTGGCGTTTCTCTTGGAATATGACGATCCCACGGAGGACCCTGACGACGCGGCGGCGATTGAGTTCATGGTCGGGGATAAGAAAGCGCACTTCGCGCACGGCCAGCCGATGCTCTTGGTGGATGGCGGGCCCGTCAACATCTGGTTCTGGAAGCACAAAGACGGTAAAGCCGTGGATATGTGGGCCAAGGGATTCGGTACACTCCGGCCGCACTCGCATCAAGATGTGAAAGCCAAAGGCGAGTACGCGAATGGGAAATGGAGGATCGTGTTTTCCCGGTCGCTGGTGACCGATCATCCGGATGAGGATATGCAGGTCACGCCGGGCCAGTTCATCAATATCGCCTTTGCGGTTTGGGATGGAAGAAAGGACGCGACGGGACAGCTCATTGAAAAAGGATCGCAAAAGGCTGTGTCGTCATGGTGGTATTTTCGGGCGGAACCGCCTCCTGATTATTCCGGGTACCTGTATGCAGGGGTGGCAGCCGTGTTGGCGTTAGGGTTTCAGTTCGTTCTGATCCGTAAACTCAAGGAAGGGCAGTCGGCATGAGAAGGGCAAGGCTGCAAGCCGTGAAAACAGTGGTCGGCCTGTGCGGAGTGGTGGCGCTGCTTGCCGGTGGGTGTGCAAGCGAGCAGGAAAAAAAAGGGCGCGAATTGTATGTCCATTACTGCAGCGATTGTCATGGCGAAAGCGGCAGACAAAACGAAGGATTCAATTGGTCGGCCATGCCTGATCCCAAGCCCAAGGATCTTTCCAATAAAAGCGAAATGAGCACCTTCAAAGACGAGGAGCTGTTTGCCACGATTTCGCGCGATATGTTGGATACGAGCGAAGAGGGAGGCGATGAGATCGGGGACGACGATTTCGCTGTTCCGACGATGCCGACCTTCAAGTATACGTTGTCCGAAGAAGAAATCTGGGCGATCGTCGGCCATGTGCGCACATTGCACGGGATGAAGCTGGAGTTCGACGTGGCGGCGCGTAAGCGATCCCTTGAAGAAGGATTGAAGGCCGCGCAGGAAGCGTTCGATCGGGCGAAACAGGCTTACGAAGAGGCGGAACGAAAAGCCAACGAAGAGGCGGAACGAAAAAGCCAGGAGCTCAATCAAGACGTCGACGTCGATGAGTCCGCGTACGCCGATGAACTGGCGGCGATGAGCCAAGCCAAAAAAGAACTGGAGGCTGCTCAGGCCGCTTTGAACAACTTCACGACGAGACCGGGAAAGGGGCAGAGCGTTCCCAGGCCGGACCTCACGACGCCGCCTGCAGAGGTGGCGCAGCTTGTCGAGCGCGGAAAGCGGCTGTATGAAAACAAGTATGGGTGTAACGGGTGTCATAGCCTTGCCGGCGAGGGTGGGAAAATCGGCCCTCCCCTGGACCGTGCCGGATTCAGACTGAATCCCACCTGGATCTATCGGTGGCTCAAGAATCCACAGGCTATGGATTCGTCGACGCGGATGCCAGCATTGGGCCTGAGCGACGCGGATGCCAAAGCCGTGACGTTCTATCTGCAAACCTTGCAGGCGCCAAAGATGGTGTCCGAAGAAGAAAAACCGGTCGAAACTCCGTGAACCGTCGTTCGAAAGCAGAGATGCTCGTCGGGAGTCCGCCGACCGTTTAAAGGAGGACTTCACACATGTCGGGCGGAGCGACCGCCGTTCGTTTTCAGCCGGTTCGTTTTCAGATGGAGATGGGATGAACGTTTCTCTGCGAGACGGGGCCGCCTCCTTTCTCTTATGGTCTCTTATGGCAAGTCAGTCGATGAATCCGGCCAACAGGCCCGCCAACACGGCGATTCCCACCCACGTATGGGCGCGGAACATACTGAAGGCCACGGCCGGCTCGATCGGTTTTCGCAATTGCACCGTTTGGAAAAAGAAAAAGAGCCCTACGCCCAGTAATGCGACATAGTAGGGCCAGCGAATCTGGACCAGCCATCCGGCTACGCCCAGCAGCACCATCATCAGGCAATAGGCGACACCGACTCCCAGGGGAAGCAATCGCCCAAAAAAGAGGGCCGACGATTTGACGCCGATTCGGCGGTCATCGTCCTGATCCTGAATCGCGTAGATCGTATCGTACGCAACGGCCCATGCAGCCGTCGCTCCAAACAGACACCAAACCGGTGCGTCAAGACGGCCACGGGCTGCCGCCCATGCCATAATGGTTCCCCAGCCGAAGGCAAGGCCCAACACAGCTTGGGGGATCTGAATCCACCGTTTTGCAAAGGGATACAGAGACGCCAGTGCGAACGCTCCGGGCGCCAACCACGTGACGATGGGATCGAGCAGCCAGAGAAGGCTTCCCGCCATGAGCAAGAGTACGGTCAGAAGACCGAGGGCGTGGCGCCGAGACAGCTCTCCGGAGGCGAGAGGGCGAGTCTTGGTTCTGGCAACTTGTCGGTCGAACGACTGATCAGCCAGGTCGTTGAGAATGACCCCAGCGCTTCGCATGAGAAACGATCCCGCGATAAATATGGCCACGAGAGAGGGCGGCGGAACTCCTCCCGTCGCGAGCACCAGCGACCAGATCGTCGGCAGCACCAAGAGATAGGTTCCTGTCTGGTTCGGCAAGCGGATCAGGCGGATGAAGGCGGACCAGGGAAGACCGGAGGAGCCGACTGTCGGAGAGGACGTTGAAGGCATGGCTCCAAAATACGCAGAGGAGGAAATCTTGTCAATTTTCATGAACGGTCTTCAGCGGATTGTGCGCCATACCATAAATTGGGTATAACCACCTGAAAGGGAATGGTGCTCGTGGCTACCGAATATTTACACATTCGTTCCTTTATCGCTATCGTCACCCTCACAGTCTTCGGGCTGTTGACAGCCGGCTGCTGGTGGTCGAGAGAGAAACCGAAGGTCTCGGAGGGCGGAGCGGAAACTTCTATTAGCCAAGCGCCCGTCATTGCGCTGAAGCCGTCACTCTGGCTTGCCCCGAGCATGACCAGCGCGGCGCTCTCGTACACCGATGCCTGTGGGGAGCCGAGTGTCGTCTCGATTTCGGACGTGCTGGCGGAAATCATTCCTGCGAAGCTTGGTCGCGCGTTTTCCGGTCTCTTGCTCAACGAAGGAGCAGGGCAGATCGGAGAAGAGGATAGTTTTATCGAAGTCGGCCTAGGATCAAAACGAGTGGATCTTGTTCTACCCCGTCAGACGCCGGGGACGTATCCGGCGCGTGTCACGCTCGGAGTCGAAGCAGCCGTGCTTACCGAAGATGGTGCACCGCTGTTCCATGCCAAGCTTCAAGGTGTGGGACACGGCGAGGTGGAAGTGACCGGCCGGTCTTGTGAGGTCAAAGGGTTGGAACCCATTGTTCGGCAAGCGGTTGAAACGGTGGGTGACAGTTTGCTCAAACAGATGACCGAAGCCACTCAAATTCGTGAGTATGCGCAACAGCGGGCTGCGACCTCATCAAAGGCTCCCGCCGCGGCAGTCCCAGGAATGCAGAGTCCTCAAGCCGGATCGGCAATGGGAGGAGGCACGATTTTTAACCAGCTTACTCCGCCTCCTGCCTTCCCACATTCAACGGCCCTCGCCTTTCTTGCCATCCTGCGGGATGAAAGCCAAGATCACATGATTGAACCTGGCGAGCCGCTCACGATCGAAGTGGAGGTCAAAAACGAGGGAGAGGTGGAGGCCAGGAATGTGGAAGTCGTCGTGGGAGGGAACGGGTCTTTGGCCGCGCATTTTCCATCGACGATCCCGATCGGCAACATACGGCCTGGAGAAATCAAGCACACTTCAGTGACGAAACCGGTCACGGATCTCAAGGGTGAGTCACGCGGTGAGCTGATGTTGAGCGTCCGTAGTCTCACGCCGCTGGATCCGCCGCCGCAACCCAAACAGTTTACGCTCGTCGTCAAGACCGACAAAGGGGGTGAGGATACGGAGGCACTCAAGATCGACCGTCCTCCGGCGCCCCTGAGCTTATCCAAACAGACGAAAGCGGTCGTCGTCGCGATCGGGGTTGGCGCATTTCGAGACGAGCGCGTTCCTCATGTCAAATATGCGGATCGGGATGCTGAAGCGATGGCAACCTATCTGCGGACGATTGCCGCAATTCCCGACCATCGAGTCCGTCTGTTGGTGGATCACTTCGCGCTGAAGCAAGATCTCGAAGAGACCTTTGATGAATGGCTACCCAAGCAGGTGGATGCCACGACCGTCGTATACATTTTTTTCGCGGGGCGCGCGCTGGTTGACGGCTCGACCGGATCGGTCTCCCTCGTGCCGTTTGACGGGAGCATCGCGTCAACGCGGCGCTTGTATCCAGTCCGGCGCATGCAGGAGGTTCTGTCGCGGTTGCCGATCCAACGAGCGATCTTGATGTTTGATGTGTCACTGGATCCCTCACCAGGCGCAAACCCGGCGACGACCCCTCATGCCGATTGGGGAGAGGGGGCGGACGATGAAAAGGATCATGTGATGTGGATGGTGGGCAATAGAAGCCTCCAGGAAGCCCATGTCCATGAATCGGCGAAGCATGGGTTGTTTACGTATTCTCTGTTAAGGGGGTTACAGGGGATGGCTGATATCGATCGGGATGGGACTGTCGCCGCCGGAGAACTGTGCACCTACGCCCGCAACGAGGTCATCCATGTGTCCAGAAAACAATTCGGCAACCCGCAGCGTCCGCTCTGTTCCCCACCGCCCGGACAAGGGGCCGTCGTGAGGATTCACCCGATGGCGAGGGGCAATAACCCAAAGTCGTCCGATGCCGTGAAGAAGACGGCACCGGTCGAGGACGTTCCTTCACCGTCCCATCAACCCGTGAATGTGGGTCCGAAACTCTAGAGGGTTTGAGCGAGGACCGTTGCTGGGAGCGTTGATTGACACTCCCCCTCGCGGCCAGTATCATGGCCGACGTAACAGCCTTGAATCGACATGCCGGCGTAGCTCAGTCGGTAGAGCAGCGGTTTCGTAAACCGCAGGTCGCCCGTTCAATCCGGGTCGCCGGCTCCATCCCGTTCGACGACATCCTGCTCCTGAGATTCGATGGGGGCTGGCGAGAGGGAATCGCCAGTCATTCTGACTGAGTTCTTTCTGATTTCTTTCTTCTCGTTCTTCGGCGCCATTGTACGATCCGACGGCAGGGTACCTGTGGGCTAATCCACGGAACCACCGTGAATCGTGCGTCGTTGGCCGGACGACGCCCCCTCCTTTTGAACTACTTCTTTCTGGTCTGGCAAGGATCGGCTGCGCCGATACACTACAGTCAGTATCGATAGATGAGAGGACCCCTTGACGAAAGGAGAGCGGCGATGACATGTTCTCGATGCAGAGGATTGATGCTGAGCGAATATCTTTTTGACCTGGACGGAGGAGTCGAGAGATGGGTGACGTCCTGGCGTTGCGTGAATTGCGGCCAGAGAGATGACGCCGTCATTCAACGCCACCGCCGAGCCAGGCCGGCGAAGGAACAGTTCACGCTCGAAACTTTCATGCCCAGACGGGCGGATACCTTTTTGCAGGAACACGCCGGCCCGCAACAGGCAGCGGCTTAACCTTAACACTGAGATTTGGGTGGGCTGATACACAGGTGTTCCCGGGGCCGTCTGGAGACGGCCCCGGGAAGACCGGCATCAACCGATGCCTTGTGATGTGAGGGGACGAGACAAACCGACGTCCCCGCCGGTTGCTCCCTCACTTGATAAAGCCTGCGGTCATCAGGGCGAATGAAAGGATCCCGATGAGGAACGCCCCAAAGAGGAAGACCCAGCCTTTATTCTCCTTGAGCTCGTCCATGATATGCACGTCGCGCATCTTCCTCACCTCCTTTGGCCGACATTCCTGAGCGAGCGCACGCTCTTCTGTATCGACTGACTCAGGCTTATGCAAAATAAAATATCGGAGACGATCCCATCGTGCCATCACCCGAAGGATGGAATTGATGTACACCGTTCGGGTGAGAAGGTGGTCAAGGAGGCTATTTGGTCTGCAGAAAAGCCAACACCGCTTCCACGCGCCCGTTGACGGAAAGTTTCCGATAGATGTGATGCAGATGCGTTTTGACCGTATCAAGCGACACACACAATTGGTCGGCGATTTCTTTGTTCGTGCGCCCCATCGCGGCGCAGGCTAAAATTTCTCGTTCACGTTCGGTCAGCTTGGACAAGGGGCTCTCCTCGGCGGCGACCGTCTGCCCGACCGCTTCGATCGCACGCCGCGCGAAATGGTCGGGCATAAACGGCGAAAGCAAATGTTGGCCGCGAAAGGCAGCGCGCAGGCATCGCACGAGATCATTGGAGTCTGCATCCTTCAGGAGGTAGCCAAATGCGCCGGCCTGGACTGCTTCAACGATGCGCGCGTCGTCATCCTCAGCCGAGACCACCAAGATCCGTGCGTCTGGCACGCAGCCGTGAATCAACTTGGTGGCAGTGACTCCGTCACGACTTGGCGTATCCAAATCGATGAGGGCGAGATCAGGTTTGTGCGCCAGGGCCAAGTTCACGGCCTCTCGCCCATCGGCAGCTTCTCCCACCACCATGATGTCTCGTTCCCGTTCCAGGAGTGCACGCAGACTCTGCCTCATCAGGCGGTATCGTTCGACGAGGAGCAACCGAATCGGTCCCGCCTCTTCTCTTTTGGAATGCTCGCGAATCATCAACCACTCGTCACGCCCTTACGCGGCCTGGCGATGCCCGTCGGCAAGATGCCGAATCGATGTTCCTGCTCCCTTGGTTGCTTCTCCGTTCGGAGGAAACTCCTCCCTCTTTGGGGAAGCCAGGAAAGTGACACAGGCGAGCGTCAATCCCACCATGATCACGAGGGCTCCGACGATTCCCCAATATCCCCACGACATAGATCACCTGCTCGCGTCCTATGACGCGAGTCCTTTTCGTGTCATGACGCCATGCGGTAGACCCACCGAGATGCGTCGCGTTGCATCTTGGCCAGTTCTTTTTCTTCTCTGCTCCGAGCAGCCCATGACAAACCCACTGCGAAAATTGCAGCCAGAAGGCATGCGGCTGCGACCAGATACGCAAATGGAACGTCAGGCCATGTCGCCGGTCGTTCTGGGACCGCTTCGGCCGTCATGGTTGCGGCGGGCGTAACCATCGATGAGACGGAGCGATCGGCCCTGGCTTGAGCACGAGCGGCTGCGAGCACCAGACTGCCCATGTTCTCTTGTTGCAAAAAACGGGTGTGCTCGGATTCCAGTTGAGCCAATGCCAACTGAACCAGCGCTGCCCCCAGCCGTTCTTGAATCATCTCGGCTTGCTTGCGGTAGGCTTGGGCCGCTTCAACGATACGGCGCCCCAGGGTCGCCTGCCATGTCGAAGTGAATTGTTCAGTCAAAAGCGTTCCCCGGGTTTCGACCCGACGAATCATCTCCCTGTTGAACGTGGAATGGAGTTGATCAGCGGACACAAGACCAGCCCGCACGCCGCGCAACGTAAAATTGACGATGGCCTGTCCCATAACGCCCTGGACACGGGCCTGATGCTGGGCGGGGGCGTTGATTGCGAAGTCCATGATTGCTCCGAATGGTCCGCCTGGCCTCGAAAGGAATTCTTGGTGAGCCAGCGTGGCTCGGT
Organism: Nitrospira sp.; assembly: GCA_024330965.1. GTDB lineage: Bacteria > Nitrospirota > Nitrospiria > Nitrospirales > Nitrospiraceae > Nitrospira_D. The sequence continues at coordinate 138,883 of JANDJL010000005.1, forward strand.
TCCATTCGGCCGCCGCGAGTGCGATGGCTCGATTGGCATGACGTTCAAAGAGAGCTTGTTCGACGATGGCCTGTCCTAATGCCGGTTGGAGCCAGGTCATCCCCGATTTCGGACTGGCGGACTGCTCCACAAGCGCAGCTTCTGGAAGAGCTGCCTGATAGGTACCGTTGGCGGCGGCAAAGAACAACAGCGCCCCGAACAGGATCGCGCACAGGCCGACGCCGACGGCGATGTCAATGGTGTTATAGCGGTAAGACATAGAGGCCTCCTTGCCACCGGAACGATCACTCGTGTGGCGGCGAGTTGCTCGGACGACCCATCGAGGAGTCTATCAAGGGCACTCCTCTTCGCTTGTTAATGAAAGAAAGAGAAAAGGAAACGGCAGGAAAGTTGCCCCTGCCACGTCCGTTCCGTTCGATCACGACCTCACGGAGGATCATGGCCACCACCCCCCTTACAATAGACGGGCGGCACAAGATCACTCTACGCTCCGTGGTCATGGCGGTCAAGGGGGGCAGGGGCAAAAGGCGAAACCCTGAAGGTGGAAGGCCCCAGCCGTTTCCGGGACACCACTGTTGCGGGGGTCCTTGACAAGGGCGGTATAAGAGCACGATAGTGCGAGCGCATTGTGACCGACTGTTTGTTTCGAGAAACGATCGAGACAAAGGAAGCGAGAGAAGGGGAGGCGGGCTAATGACACCCTTTCTGCGTTGCTGCGGTTCGGCTGGTGGGTCGTGGGCGAAAGGGGTTGGTCCGGCGTGCGAGGGTTAGAACTCGGTTCGGTGAGAATAGGAGGCGGTGATGAGGATAGTCTCGCTTCTTCCCAGTGCGACGGAGATGATTTGTGCGTTGGGATTAGAGGATTGCCTGGTCGGTGTCACCCACGAGTGCGACTTCCCACCCTCCGTCAAGAAGCTTCCCAAAGTCACACGCACGCTGATCCCAACCGGCGCTTCCAGCGCCGACATCGATCGGCTGGTCCGCGAACAGTTGCGGGCGACGCGGGCTTTGTATCGGCTCGACCTGCCGACATTGGAGCAAGTGCGACCAGATCTGATCGTTACGCAGGCCTTGTGCGATGTCTGTGCGGTTGCGGAGGACGAAGTCCGTTCCGTCGCCTGTGCGCTGCCCGGGACGCCTCGAGTCGTCAGTTTGGAGCCACAAACCCTTTCGGAAGTCTTTGACGCGGTCCGCCATCTGGCCGAGGTCGCCGGCGTTGATCAAAAGGGTGAAGAAATCGTCAGAGAACTGGAGGCTCGATCGGAAGCCGTGGTCGCCAGGGGCGCCGGCCTTCAACGCCGGCCGCGCGTGGCCTTGTTGGAATGGCTGGATCCGCCGTTTTCGAGTGGACACTGGGGGCCTGAATTGGTTCGGTTGGCGGGCGGGGTGGAAGGGTTAGGGCGCGAGGGGCAACGGTCGAGAACATTGCGCTGGCAGGAGGTGATGGAGTGGCGCCCGGAAGTCGTCTTCATCGCCTGTTGCGGATTCAGTGTGGAACGGACCCTCGAGGATCTGCCTCGGTTAGAGGCCATCCCAGGTTGGCCGACGTTGCCTGCCGTGCAATCCGATCACGTCTACGTGGCCGATGGGTCTCAGTACTTTAGCCGTCCTGGCCCTCGTCTTGTGGATAGTCTGGAGATGCTTGCACACACGTTGCACCCTGACGTTCATCCCTTGCCTACCGGGCTGCCGCCGCCCGTTCGCGTGGCGCGATCGGCGATAGCAAACCACGGTTCTGAGGGCCAAGTCGGATGATGCGCAGAGTCCTCCTCTCTTGGAGTTCTGGCAAAGACAGTGCGTGGGCCTTACACGTGCTGCGAGCCGTGCCGGATGTCCAGCTCACCGGCTTGCTGACGACACTGAACGTGACGTCAAACCGAGTCTCCATGCATGCGACCAGAATCGAGATTGTCGAGGCACAGGCCCGATCGCTTGGACTTCCCCTTCGGACGATTCCCCTTCCACAGCCCTGCTCCAATGAGGTCTATGAAGAGGCGATGTGCCAAGCGATCAAAGATGCGATCCGAGACGGTGTCACTCATCTCGCCTTCGGAGATCTCCTGCTCGAGGACATCCGTGCGTATCGGATTCGGCAACTGGAAGGAACCGGTCTCGCACCGCTCTTTCCGCTTTGGCAGGAACCGACCAAGTTGCTGGCGCGGCGGATGGTCGAGGCGGGTCTCAAGGCGGTGGTGACCTGTGTGGATCTGAAGCGGCTACCCCGTTCGTTTGTCGGACGGATGTTTGACCATATGTTTCTTGATGAGCTGCCGACCGGTGTTGATCCGTGCGGTGAAAATGGTGAGTTTCATACCTGCGTGCTGGATGGACCGATGTTTGCCGATCCCATACCGGCAGTGATGGGTGACGTCGTGGAGCGGGATGGCTTCTGCTTCGCCGATCTCGTACCGAAAGGGGCATGAACACCTGACCAATCATGCTCTCCCGGAGCACGATGACCTCACAGTCAGGATACCAAGAACCGCTGCTCCGTTCTGGAATGTCTCGATGGAGTAGCGATCGAAGAAGAGAGGACTTGACCGGTTGCCGGGCCTTCGGTATAAGCTGGCTGATACATCCTGTTGGATCACAACAGGCACATCGCTCACGCATGCTTTGTGGAGGACACGATGGATCCCAGCGGTAGTAGGGTTCCTATTGCAACAGATGACGGAGTGCCTCCCGTCACGGCCATGAGCGGTCGCCTTGTTGTACCCCTCTTCTGATCCAGGGTGACATGACGGCTCCTGCTCAGTTTGTGACGGCTGGGCAGAAAGGAGTTGTCATGATGCCCGTTTCCCTCTCCTGTCACACAACGCCAATCGTTCGTTTGGCACTATTCATGACCAGGAGAAGGCTCTCACAGAAATTGAGAACCTTCTTGGTCGTCCCGACGTTCGTGCTGTGCACAATCACAATGGGGGTGGATGGGCAACAGGCATGGGCGGTGAGGCCATTCGTCACGGATGATGCTCGAATCACCTATCCAGGCCAGCTTGAAACCGAGTCTTGGATCGAACTGGGAACCGCCCGTTGGCAAAAGCCAGCGTGGGGGCTTCATATCCTGACCGGTACCACGGTCAGTGATCGGCTGGAACTCATCGCTGGATGGACTGGGGTGGTGTACCAGGATCGTCGGATGCATCTCGACGATCTCGTCGTGCAACCCAAGTATCTCCTCTACCGGTCCTTTGGCGTGATTCCTTCCGTGTCAGCCGCCGTCGGCGTTCTTGCGCCGATCAGTGGTGATCGGCAACGATGGAACAGTTATGCAATGGTGCATGTGAGTTGGTTCTTAGATATTCCGGAAGACAGCACCGATCCCTACGACAATGGGTTGGCAATCCACATCAACCTTGGAACGAAGTCTCAGTACCACGCCGGCTTGAGTGGCCGGTACACGACCAAACCCTATTGGGGTGTGGGGTTCGAGGTGAAAACACCCATCTCCAGAGCGTTTCGTTTCCTCGGCGAGGTTTTCAACGCGGACCCGTTCGACTTCGAGGGAGAATTCCCCGCATTGCAGACGGGCTTCCGCTGGTATAAGAGCCCCAATGTGCAATGGGACGTCGTCTATGGCGGATTTCGAAGTCCGCCTCGCGAGGAACATCGTCTTTGGCATCACACGTTCCAAATTGGGTTGCGTGTCCTGTTCGATGATGTGTTGTCTTTCCGTTGAAGGCGGACCAGCAGGCCATTCTTCACGGAGCATGGAGGTGAGGCATGAACAGGAGAATCTTGGGCAAACTGGCCGGTCTGATAGTGGTGGGAGCCATTGGAGCCATGGAGATCGGCTGCTGGGGGCTCGACGGTATCCGAGGGACTGTCGTGGCCATCGAGAACGATCATCAGGAATATCTGGTCCGTGATGCGCGAGGCCGACAGTGGCGCCTCTGGACGGACGAGCACACGCGGAAGGATCCAGTCAGGCTTGGCGATGACATCCGGGTATTTGCGGCGAAGAACGGCTATGCTGCCTATATGATGAAACTGAACGGTCAAGAAGGTTCATGAGCATGAACGACGTCGGAGATTCCCTGCCAACAGATCGGGCCTGAATCAGATAGGCCGTTCGTATGGGAACGGATTCCTTCATGGGCCCAAGAAAGGAGAACCACCATGTCACTCTGGACTATCTTTGTCACTGTCTTGTTCGCCGAACTGGGCGATAAGACTCAATTGGCCACTCTGCTGTTTGCCGCAGACCCTCGGGTAAGTCGAGTGGGTGTCTTTTTCGCTTCCGCTGGCGCCCTGGTGGTGTCCAGTCTCCTGGCCGTGGCGATCGGCGGGCAGCTTCCGTCGATCGTGTCTCCCACGATCTTGAAGTTCATGGCAGGGATCGGTTTCATGACGATCGGTCTTTGGCTATTGGGTGAGCTGTTGCTGGAGGGGTGGAGATAGCGGGGTAACGGATTGACGGGAGGCAGACCCATGACTTTGGCATGGCTCAAAGAGTTGTTCGCGGCGTTTCTCCGCGCCCGCCGGATTGTGAGACACTTCCGCCGCCTGGCGTGGCTCGATACGCTCACGCAGGTCACCGTGAACCGAACGGTGCCGCCGAGCCTGGCTCACAGTCTCGTCAATGCGGCCACCGCCAATCCCGACGTCCTGCTGGCCGAATTCAACAGTCATGCGGACGGATTGTCCGAGTCCCAGGCCGAGGTCATTCGTGATCGGGTCGGCTTCAATGAGGTCGATCACGAAAAGCCGCTGTCCTGGTGGCACCGTCTATGGCTCTCATATCGAAATCCTTTCAATCTATTGCTGACGGTTCTCGCGGTTGTGTCATGGTTCACCGAGGATTGGGAGGCAGCCGTGGTGATCGGCGCGATGGTGGCGCTGTCCACATTGCTTCGTTTTGTCCAAGAGGCCAAGGCTAACAAGGCGGCCGATGCGCTCAAGGCCATGGTGACCACCACCGCGACGGTCATTCGGCGCGATGTCTCAGAAGACGCCGCGCCGATTTTCGAGAAGTTTTATGGTGTCCAGCTCCACGTGAAGCCGGCACGGCGCGTGGAAGTCCCCATCCGGCTCTTGGTGCCGGGTGACGTCATCGCACTTTCGGCGGGCGACATGATTCCGGCCGACTGCCGCGTCCTTTCCGCCAAGGACCTGTTCGTCTCGCAGGCGGCCATGACGGGAGAGGCGATGCCGGTTGAAAAGTTCGCCGTTCTGCGAGACGCCAAGGGGGTCGGTCCGCTCGACTTGGACAATATCCTGTTCATGGGGACCACCGTCGTGTCCGGCTCAGCGACGGCGGTTGTGATTGCCACCGGCAAGAAGACCTATTTCGGCACGCTGGCAACCTCCGTCACCGCCAGCGGTCGAGAGCCGACCTCGTTTCAAGCCGGCGTCAATCAGGTGAGCTGGCTCCTGATCCGTTTCATGTTCGTGATGGCGCCGCTCGTGTTCCTCATCAATGGCTTCACGAAGGGGAATTGGATGGACGCGCTGCTTTTCGCCCTGTCGATCGCGGTGGGCCTGACGCCTGAGATGCTCCCGCTTATCGTGACCTCGACATTGGCCAAGGGCGCGGTGTTCCTGTCTCGCAAAAAGGTGATCGTCAAGCGGCTGGACTCCATTCAGAATTTCGGCGCGATGGACGTCCTTTGCACTGACAAGACTGGCACCCTGACCCAAGACAAGATCTTTCTGGAGCGGCACGTCGACGTCTGGGGTGAAGACTCGGATGAAGTGCTCCACCTGGCCTATCTCAACAGCTATTACCAGACCGGGTTGAAAAATCTGTTGGATGTCGCGGTGCTCGAGCACGCGGAGGTGCGCCGCAAACTGGATCCAGCAAAAAACTATCGCAAGGTCGATGAGATTCCGTTTGATTTTACCCGCCGACGCATGTCGGTGGTGGTCAGTGAACGTGAGGACCACCACGAGTTGATCTGTAAGGGGGCGGTCGAGGAAATCCTCAGCGTGTGCACCAAGGTGCGCCATGGTGATCGCACCGAGCCGCTGGTACCGGAGCTGCTGGCACAAATTCGCCGGGTGACGGCCGACCTCAACGAAGAGGGTCTGCGTGTGGTGGCGGTGGCGATGAAAGAAGTCCCCCCGACGAAAGAGACCTACGGCGTGGGCGACGAGTCTGATCTGACGCTGATCGGCTACGTGGCGTTCCTCGATCCTCCGAAGGAATCCGCTGCGCCGGCGCTGAAGGCATTGGCCGAACACGGCGTGTCGGTCAAGGTGCTGACCGGCGACAACGAGCTGGTGACAGCCAAAATTTGCCGTGAGGTCGAGCTGGAGCAAGGGGGCGTTCTGTTGGGCGGCGAGATCGAGAAGATGAGTGACGAGGAACTCGCCAAGGCCGTCGAGTGGCACAGGGTGTTTGCCAAACTGACGCCGGCACACAAGGAGCGGATCGTGCGCCTGCTGAAGTCCAACGGCCACGTGGTGGGTTTTATGGGCGACGGCATCAACGACGCCCCGGCTCTGCGGACCGCCGACATCGGTATCTCGGTGGATACGGCGGTGGACATCGCCAAGGAGGCGGCGGACATCATTCTGTTGGAAAAGAGCTTGCTGGTGTTGGAGGAAGGCGTGCTGGAAGGCCGTCGCACCTTCGCCAACATGCTCAAGTACATCAAGATGACGGCCAGTTCCAACTTCGGCAATGTGTTCTCGGTGTTGGTGGCCTCGGCCTTTCTGCCGTTTCTTCCGATGTTGCCCATCCATCTCCTGGTGCAAAATCTTCTGTACGACATCTCGCAGATTGCCATCCCGCTTGACAACGTGGACAAAGACCTCCTTCAGAAGCCCCAGCGCTGGCAGCCTCGCGATATCGGGCGCTTCATGGTGTTTTTCGGGCCGATCAGCTCGCTGTTCGACATCCTGACCTTTGCCATGATGTGGGTGGTGTTCGGCGCCGATACGCCGGAGGAGCAGACCCTGTTTCAATCCGGCTGGTTCCTCGTCGGCCTGTTCACGCAGACGCTGATTGTTCATCTGATTCGCACGCCGAGAGTCCCGTTCCTTCAGAGTCGAGCGTCAATACCCTTATTGGTGATGACTGGAGCGATGATGACCATTGGCCTGTTGATTCCCATGGGGCCGCTCGCGGCCTCGCTGAAGTTGCAAACATTGCCGCCGCTGTATTTCGTGTTCTTGCCGATGATCCTTGGAGGGTACATGGGGCTCACGCAGGCGATGAAAGGTCTCTACATTCGCCGCTACGGCTGGCAGTGAGGGTGAAAGACCGGGTCCGCCGGCATGCAATGACCGGACTGCTCCCCGGCGCATGAGCGCTCGTATTGGAAAAAACGAGGCGGCCGGAGCAAAGGAGCCGCTGGGCGCTCTCCTTGACACTCTATGTGAGGCAACGTATTCTGCGAGTCGCTTGTTCCTCGTCTGTGGCGGCATGCCGGAATATTTGTGAACGTTGCGAACAGGACAGGTGAATGCCTCAACGCTGCCGAGAGGACGGCGGCAGGGAGGACCGCCCGTGCACCGTCTTCGTTGCCGGTGCTCCCTCGTTCCCTCGTCAGGGACGTGATGCGCCTGTACGACTATCCTCATCCGACGAAACCGGGTGCTGTCATTCGAGGATACGATCGACCCCACGCGGTTCGCACTGCGATGATGTGCATGGCGGTGGCCGAGCGGTTGGGCCATCCGGCAGAGCGGCTCTCTGACTATCAAGTCGCCTGTTTACTGCATGACGTCAGCAGAGCGGGACTTGATCGACGGCTCTTCGGCAAGATCTGGTCATGGGCCAAGGCCCATGACATTCCCACAAGACCCCGCGAATGGCGCGCAAGGTATCCTTCCACCCCCTATGGTAGGGAAACGGAAGCGTTCGTGTCTCGTTACGGGAGGGAGTTGGAGGCGGCCGGCGTTCCCATGACGGCCTGGGCCAAGGAGCAAATCGAAATTCGACTGGGCCATGCTCGCCGTCTTCGGCGTCGCCTGGTGGTGGTCAAACCGGCCTTGCGCCGCTTGGGGCTCCGGTGGGCGCCGTGGATGCAGGACATCGTGCTTTATTACTATTATCCGGAGAAACTGTCGAACGCCAAACCGTGGGTCAGGCAATTGGCCGAAATCCTCGTAGCCTGCGAGCAGCTTGAGGCGTACAGCAATCGGCAGCGGGGCCGCGACTACTATAGACGGGCGCAGGAATCATTGCCCGAGGCCTTCGCCTATCTCGATCGGCTGAACGCAGAGGGGATGGTGAGTGATCAGGTCATGACGGCCCTGCGCGAACTCGTTGCCGAGGGAACGTTCGATGCCATTTTGGAACAGGCCCGAGGGGTTCCGTTGACCGACGGAGAGCGGCGATATCTGCGCGGGCTCGCTCGCGAGCGCAAATCATGAGAGTGCAGACCGTTCCGTTCCGTCTTGAGATGGCGGGTGAGACGCACATCGAGAACATCACGAAACAGGTGTCGTCCGCCGTGGAGGAGTCGGGCTTGGCCGCGGGCCTCGTGACCGTGTTCGTCAAACACACGACCGCCTCGATCATGATCATCGAAGATGAGCCGGGCATTCGGGCTGATACGAGAACCTTTTGGGAGCAAATCATTCCGGCTGATCCGCAATGGCAACATAATCGCAGAAATCCTGGCGAAGACAACGCCCACAGCCACCTGCGCGGACAACTGCAGGGGCCGTCGGTGACGATTCCCTTTGCCGACGGGGCTCTGCTGTTGGGGACGTGGCAGCAGATCGTCGTCGTGGATTTTGACACGAGGCCCAGGCGTCGCGAGCTGATTTTGCAAATTATGGGCGAATGATGATGAAACAAAAATCGATGATGTGGGTGATGATCGGGATCAGTGCGGCGGCTGTTGGCGGATGGATGCTCGTCACTTCGATCGACGGCGTTGCAGAGTGGGGTAAGCCGTTGGGGGCCACGTACGAGGGGCCGGAAGGAAGGCCCCGTCCCGTCACGCCGGCGTCCGCCCCATTAAGTCCAGATGAGCTGGCGACCATCGCGGTGTTCGAGCGGGCCTCGAAGTCGGTGGTGTTCATCGCAAATACGGCGATCCAACGGGATTTCTGGTCCCTTGACACCTTCGAGGTGCCGCAGGGCTCTGGATCGGGATTCATTTGGAACAAGCAGGGCCATATCGTCACCAATTTTCACGTCATCTACGGGGCCAACGCCATCAAGGTGACGCTGGCTGATCGTGGTGAGTATCAGGCCAGGATAGTCGGCGTGGATCCGGATCATGATCTGGCGGTGCTGCAGATTCAGGCGCCGGATGGTGTATTGGAACCATTGGCCATCGGCACCTCGAACGATTTGCGGGTTGGGCAAAAGGTGCTGGCGATCGGCAATCCCTTCGGCCTCGACCATACGTTGACGACCGGTGTGGTGAGCGCGTTGGGACGAACGATCAAATCGATGACGAATCGCACGATCGAAGGGGTGATTCAAACCGATGCGGCGATCAATCCCGGCAACTCCGGAGGCCCCTTGCTTGACAGTGCGGGGCGGCTCATCGGCGTGAACACGCAGATCATCAGCCCCAGCGGTGCCTACGCCGGCATCGGGTTTGCCGTGCCGGTCGATACGGTCAATCGCATCGTGCCCGAACTGATCAAGCACGGAAAACGCATCAGGCCCGGACTGGGCGTCTCGCTCGTGCCGGACTCCGTGGCGAGACGGTGGGGGATCAAGGGGCTTGTCATCAACAAAGTGGCGCGGGGAGGCAGTGCCGACCGGGCCGGCTTACGGGGGGTACGGGAAACCGCAGGCGGGTGGATCGAACTGGGCGACATCATTACAGCCGTCGAAGGGACACCGGTGAGAACGGTCGATGAACTGCTGGATGTCTTGGAGCGATTTAAGGTCGGCGATCGAGTCAAGGTGGATGTGCTCCGGAACGACAAGCGAGTTTCCGTGGACGTGACGTTGCAGGCGGTCAACTAGCCGAAGGTGTGGAAGCAGAGGCTTATCTGAGGCGTATCTGTTGAAGAGCGATCACTGGATGCTGTGCCGGATGCTGTGCCATGTCTCTTGCTCCTTCCTGTAAGAAGTCGATGATTCTGTTTTCGGCCGAAGGGGCACCTTCTCCGTTGCGGTTTCGCCGAGAAAATCGGCGAGGCGATGAGTCCGATCGGAGATGGTGCGGGAGGGGCGGCCCCGTAAATTAAATAGGGAATTCGGAGTCGAGACGATCATTTTCGGCAAGACATGATGGACAGCATGGACAAGACGGATCTTTTCTCGCTGTATCGCCAAATGTTGCTGATCCGCCGATTCGAAGAGAAGTCGGCGGAGATGTATGCCTTGGCTAAGATCGCCGGCTTTCTTCACCTCTACATTGGCGAAGAAGCAGTTGCCGTCGGTGCGATCGCAGCCCTTCGGCCTAATGACTATGTGATTAGTGCATACCGGGATCATGGCCATTGTCTTGCGCGCGGATCGGACCCTGGAAAAGTGATGGCCGAACTGTTTGGTAAAGTGACAGGTCTGTGCAAGGGCAAGGGGGGGTCCATGCACTTGGTTGATGAGGGAAAACGCTTTATGGGTGGTTACGCGATTGTGGGAGGACATCTGCCGTTGGCGACCGGCTTGGCCTTTGCGGGCAAGTACCAGTCGCTTGACCAGGTGACCGTCTGTTTTTTCGGCGAAGGGGCGCTACCCAGCGGCCAAGCGCACGAGGCGTTCAACCTTGCGGCCCTGTGGAAACTCCCGGTCATCTTCGTATGCGAGAACAATCGCTATGGCATGGGGACGCCGGTGGAACGAGCTGTCGCTCTCTACACGGATGTCACGGAAACGGCCCGCTCCTACGGCATTGCCGCTGAACGGGTGGATGGGATGGACGTGCTGGTTGTGCGGTCGGTGATGCAGCGAGTGGTCGAGCAGGTGCGGGCCAAGGGAGAGCCGTATTTCATCGAGGCCATGACCTATCGGTTCATGGGGCACTCGATGGCCGATCCGGCGCACGGCCATTATAGGACCAAGGAAGAGGTGGAGGAGTACCGCAAGCGCGATCCCCTGTTGCTTCTCAAACAGACCATGCTTGCGCAACAGCTTGCCAACGAGGCCGACTTCAAGCAATTGGAGCAGGAAGTGGGAGAAGTGGTAGCGGCCTCGATCAAATTTGCAGAGGAGAGTCCGTTCCCTTCGCCGGCGGAATTACAGGCCGATGTTCTAATGGAGTAATCGGCGCCATGGTGCTGTCCTATCGGGAAGCGCTCAATCAGGCCATGAGGGAAGAAATGCGGCGGGATCCGCGCGTGTTTCTTATTGGAGAAGAGGTCGCCTACTACCAGGGGGCCTTCAAGGTGAGCAAAGGGTTCATTGAGGAATTTGGCCCCCGTCGTGTGATCGACACGCCAATTACCGAAGCCGGTTTCACCGGCCTGGCCATCGGCGCGGCCATGGCGGGGTTGCGCCCGATCGTCGAGCTCATGACGATGAACTTCGGCATCCTGGCGCTTGACCAGATCGTCAATAACGCCGCCAAGATCCGGTACATGTCGGGCGGACAACTGTCGGTGCCGCTGGTCATCCGCGGCCCCGGTAGTGCCGCCCATCAATTGGCGGCCCAACATTCGCAGAGCCTGGAAGCCTGGTTTTGTCACGTGCCGGGGCTCAAAGTGATTGCGCCGGCCACGCCGCACGATGCGAAGGGGCTCCTGAAGAGCGCCATCCGCGATCCGAACCCAGTCATCTTCATTGAAGCCCAGTTGCTCTATGGCACGAAGGGAGAGGTGCCGGAGGGCGAGTACACGATTCCGATTGGGATAGCCGAAGTCAAACGTCCTGGTCGCGATGTGACGGTCGTCGCCTATTCGAAGATGCTGCTGCTGGCGTTGAAGGCGGCCGAGTCGCTGAGCCGAGAAGGAATCGACGTCGAAGTGGTCGATCCGCGTACTCTCAAGCCGTTGGATCTTGGGCCGATTGTCGCGTCCGTGAAGAAGACGGGTCGCCTCGTGATCGTTGAAGAGGGCTGGCGCTTTTGCGGGTTGGGGGCGCAAATCGCCGAGAGTGTCTATGCGGCCGCGTTTGATTATCTCGATGCGCCAATCGTGCGCGTGACGGGCGAAGACGTACCGATGCCGTACAGCCGGCCTCTGGAAGATGCCGCCATTCCTGATCTGCCGCGGGTGATTGAAGCGGTGAAAACGCTGTGTTGAGAGGAGAAAACCATGGCCAGCCGCGTGGTGATGCCCAAACTCACGGATACGATGGAAGAGGGGATTCTCGTCGCATGGAAAAAGCGCGAAGGGGAGCGTGTCGAGGCGGGAGAGGTGATCGCGGAAATCGAAACCGACAAGGCCGTCATGGATCTTGAAGCCTTCGCCTCCGGCATCGTGCGCAAAATTGTGGTGCAGGAGGGGGAAACGGTTCCTTCCGGTACCCTGCTGGCTGTGGTTGCTGAGGCGGATGAAGACATCACGGAGGCCTTGACCGAGCAGATCGCTGCCGCGCCGTCGCCTGGCAAGGCTGCCTCGCCTACCGCTCCGGTGGCGGCCTCCTCACAACCTGTTCCTTCACAGGTCTCTCCGTCAAAATCCGTTGCCGCTCCAGAAGAACGGACTCGTCCGGTCGCCTCCCCGCGCGCCAGAGCCATCGCTGCCGAGCGGGGGATCGATCTTTCAACCGTCGTCGGGACCGGCCCAGGCGGACGGATCGTAGAAGAGGATGTGCTGCGGGCACAGGTGCCGGCAGCGGGGGGCTTGCCTCCCGGCACTGATCAGCCGCTCAGTCAGATGCGTAAGGCCATCGCGAGGACAATGGTTCAGAGCAAGGCGCCGGTGCCGCACTTCTATCTGACGACCGAGATCGATATGGAAGAGACAGAACGGTTTCGCGATCAGGTGAAGCAGCAAAGGCCGTTTGATCTTTCCCTCACCGATATGCTGATTAAAGCATCGGCCTTGGCCCTCGCTCGTCATCCAGAGATCAATGTGTCTTACGTTGGCGATACGATCCGACACTATGCCACCATTGATATTGGCATTGCTGTGGGGCTAGAGGACGGTCTCATCACGCCAGTCATCCGCGATTGTGGAGCCAAATCGCTAGAAGCCATCTCAAGTGAGGCACGGACGCTCATCGATCGGGCAAGGCAAAAGCGGCTGCAGCCGTTTGAATACAGCGGCGCGACATTCTCGATCTCCAATCTCGGCATGTTCGATGTGGAGAACTTCATCGCCGTGCTCGTACCGCCGCAGGCCGCTTCGCTGGCGGTGGGAGCTGTGCGGGCAGTACCCATTGTGGCGGAGGGCACCGTCAAAGTCGGTCGGCGTATGAAAGTCACGCTGTCGTGTGATCACCGAGCTCTTGACGGCCTGATCGCGGCTAAGTTCCTCAAAGAACTCAAGCGAATTCTGGAACATCCGCAGGAACTGATCGCTTCTCCGGCTCCCGCTTGACCGGGATGGTTCCATACGCGGCTGCTCGACTTGTTGCCTCAAATGCGCGGCGATATTCTAGAGCCTGCCGTTCCGTAGGAAATCCACGATCCGGTTCTCGGCCCAATGGGCGTCTTCGCCGTTCGTCCTCCGCTGGTAGAACCCACAATGGCCGCCATGACTGGGTGCAACCAGTCTGATCAGAGGATGGTGAAGGATGGACGGCACGGTGAACATGGAGTAGGGGATAAACGGATCGTCTTGGGCCGTGATGACCAACGTCGGAACAGCGATGGAGCCTAAAACGTGCCGCGCGCCTGCTCGATCATAATAATCGGCGCCATTTCGATACCCTCCGTCCATGGCTGTATATCGATCGTCGAATTCGCTGATCCTGGTGATGTCGTCCAGGTGAGAGAGGTCCCACTTGCCAGGAAACAAAGCGGCCTTACGGCGAAGGCGAGCTTTGAGCCCGTTGAGGAAATGACGATGATAGAGCCAGTTGCGGGGTTCTTCCAACGCACGGGCACAGGCTGCCGGATCGATATTGGGACACACCGCTGCAACGCCGGCCAATGCCGGTTCACCTTGGCCTAATTCGCCCGCTGCCTTCAAGACCAGATTGCCTCCCATCGAGTAGCCGACGAGCCAGATTCGATCGAGGCCGTCGCAATGGGCCAGTTCACGCACGATCGCTCGGTAGTCGGCGCTCATCCCGCTGTTATAAAGGGTGGGAGAAAGATGTTCCGTCCCCCCGCAGGTCCGTTGGTTCATGCGGATGACGTTGAAGCCCGTGCGATAGGCTTTGGCCGCGATGCCGAGCATATAGCGCGATTCGCTCGACCCTTCGAGGCCATGCACGAGTACCACGGTGGGAGCGGACGTTCGATGAGGTTGCCAGTGGCAATAGCCGAGTAATTGCGTGCCCGGCTCGGTGGCGAAGAGACGTGATTCGTGAGGTAAAGCTGCAAGCGAGGTCATTCGCGGCAGATAACGAGGTACGAGCGTCATCAGGTGAGGGTTGCGCAGCAAAAACGGTGGCTCGTAACTGGAAGCCGGATCGACCATACTCGTCTCTATCATAACGTAAGGGGTGAGCTGGTCACAGGGAGAAAACCACTTGTGTTGAATGCAGGCTAGATCTTTCTAGCTCGGTGCGTATAATGGGCGGCGCACACATGAGTGCGTCATTGATGGACAAGGAGGGAGGTCTCATGTCGCAGCATGACAAGAACAAAGCGACGGTGAAGAAGGGACTGCTGGTAGCGGTTACTTTGGGAGCGATCCTGTGGGGCGTGGTGCCCGCGTTTGCGGAAGAGCAATCGTCATCGCCTTCCAACAACGTGGCGTTACAAGTGACGAGTTGGCTCCTGACAGCTCCCTACGGCACCTTCAAGGCGGCCTACGCCATTGGGGGCTCCATTGTCGGCGGGATCGTTTGGATAGGAACTGGTGGTGACACGGAGAAGGCCAAGGCCATTTGGAGGCCGTCGATTACCGGGGACTACATCATCAGGCCAGAAAACCTGACGGGCCAGAGGCCTCTCCATTTCGTCGGCAAGGGCGAGTAGAGAGTGCGAAAATGTGACCGGGAGAAAGTCGCACTTACGGAGTGTCCGGAAAGAGGATATAGGGTTTCGGTGGTTCTTGATCCGGCGGAACAAACGCAGGCGCCGGTTCGCCGGCCGGGCCCAAGCTTTTGATGAATCGGTAGATCGCCCGCAAATCCTGCTCCGTCATTTCACGAAGGATATACCACGGCATGGGAGGGCGGAATTCCACCGTCCGTGCGACAGTGAGCCACTGCTCTTCCGTGAGCCGTTGCATGGAAAGCCGGAGATTGCTCGAATAGGTGGTCCCCCAGGGACCGCGCCAGCCGATCCGGTCTCCCATCAGCCAGTCCTTTTCAGGAATCTTCCCCGCTGCGTCCGCGTAGCCGGCCGTATGGCAATCGTTGCACCCGGCCACAATGACAAGATAACGACCACGGTCGGTTGGCTTTTTCGGTGAGCTAGGGGGCGTTGCACCGGCGGCCGCCGTAAAGAGAACAACAAAAATCGTGGAGGTCGCGCCTAACGCAAAACAATGTGTCGTGAACGATCTGACGAATTGCCAGGACATCGTGACCTCCTACCAAACGCTGAGTCAAAATCACGGCATTATTGAACCGAAACAGAGGACGCCGTCAAGGGGTTCTTGCTCTGATGCACTGTGAGCGGTTGCAAGGTCGGCTGGCGCGAGGAAAAGAGATCGAGGCTCAGTATTGGCAAACGACTCCCGACCCATTTTCCCCCTGGAGCACATCGCCTGCCGCTACTCCTTCTCGAAGCCATGGCTCTTGAACTTCAGGGCCCGGCAGTTCTCGGTGATGGTCCGGATGGTGTTCTCGGGGACGCCTTGCGGGACTTCGGCGTGGATCTCCAGGGTGACCTCCACCTTGGAGCCCAGCAGGCCACTAAGGTGCTGGACGACCTCTTCGGCGATGCGGCCGGCGTCTCGGCCCACACGGGTGGGGTCCAGCGTCGCCGATCCGTGGAAGCGGGTCGGCAGCGTGGGAGTCGGTGTTGCGGCCTCTCCCGCGGCCGCCTCCGCCACCTTCCCGGCACCCGCTCCTGCGGGCTGACCCTGCTCGGCCGGCCGATACAGGGGGCCTTGCGCGGCCTGTTCGGCGGCGACCTGCTTCTGCGCGACCTCGGGGCGGACCAGGACGCTCGTGGCGTCCAGGTAGACGGTGCCGCCGGCCGATCCGAACTGGAGACCCTGGTAGCGTCCCTGCTCTCCGACGTTTGTCGCGTAGCCGAAGTAGTCGCGGCCGCGGATGCCCTCTCGGATGGCGTCCAGGAGGACCTCGGAGTCCCGCAGACGAGGCAGGTAGCAGTAGCTCGTGAAGTACTCCCACAGCTTCTTGAGCTCGATGTGAGGTCGGTCCTTCCAGAGCCAGCGATCCAGCTCCATCTTGAGGAGCGCCGGCGACCACCGCGTGATGAGCTGCTCCGCGCTGCGGAGCTTCTTCGTAGCCTTGGCAATGTAGGTCTCGCTCCCGCCGGCGATGCGCGTCGCTTCCCACGCGATGGGACCGGTGCCATCCTGGGTCGGCACGAGAAGCCAGCAGTAGGCCTCGTGCAGCCGGACCTGGACCGTCTCGTCGCTGCGGGTCTGACTCTCCGTGGCCAGCCGCCGTTGGTGCGCGTCGAGGTTCAGCGCTTCGGCATCCCCGACGACGGACTTCCAGGCCAGGAAGCGGCGGACCTCCTGTGTCAGGCTCTCGACCAGCTCCTCGTCGGCGCACACGAATACCAGCATGTTCCGGTACTGGCGGGCGGCCGTCCCACGCTTCTCAAGGATCTCGGCGGCGGCGACCATCGCGGGGGAATCCTTGCGGTTGTTCTTGTGACCCCTCGTGGGAGGAAGGACCACGAGCCGCGCCTCCTGCTCGTCTGGGACGTCGCCGCTTCCCGCGGGGCAGGTGTGGATGCCCTTGAAAAGTTCCTGGTCGCCTGCCTGCGCAGACAGGCGCTCGCGCCGGCGGGCTCGCTCCGAATCGGCCACACCGCGAAGGCGGCGCTCGATCTCCGCCTCCACCTCGGCGGCCTCCAGGCGGCTGGCCCGATCCTCCACTGTGCGCCGGAGGTTGGGTGGCAGGTCGTACCAGAATCGCCGGTTCCCGCTGTAGAGGTGGGTGAGCCGGTCCAGAAGGCGCGCCAGCGCGTCGTTGAACACCGCGATGCTCTCACCGGGCTGGACGGCGCCCAGCCGGATGCGGACGTCCTCGATGCCCCGCACGCGCTGGTCGCGGACCGAAGGGGCGCTTCCCAGGAAGATCGTCCTGGCCACGCGCCGGGCGGCCATGACCTGGCCCAGACGTGGGTTCTCGTTGTCGATCCGGTAGGGCTCTGAGCGGTCGCCATCCACGTCCTTGTCCACGACGGTGTTCCAGCCGTCGGGCAGGTAGCGCGTCAGCTCGTCGCGGACCTTCTGGGCATCCACCGGAATCGAGCCGGGTAGGATAAGCAGCGACTTGTCGCCGCGCACCCATAGCTCATGGATGGCGGCCGCCATGAGGCGCAGCACGCCGCGGGTCTTCTGGAAGCGCTCCAGGGTGGACCAGTCGTCGTAGAGTCGGTCGAAGACGTCCGGGTGGATCGGGTAGGCCGCGCGCAGCCGTTCGAGGTAGGCGGCTTCCTTGCACTCCTGCGGGAAGTCGGTCCCGCCGTCGGCGTACATCCGGCTGAAGGCGCGGCAGACCTCGTCGCGTGCGGCTTCGTCTTTGATCGGGCTGAAGAGCCGCCGCCGCACGATCTCGAAGCCCTCGAGGGCGCCCACGGGTTTCCAGACCGCTTCCAGCCGGCCAAAGACGTTCTCGAGCCGCTCCAACGTGGCCTTGCCGCCCTCGCCGCCGATTTCAATGTTGGATTCGGGGATCGTGGCCACCACGAGACCGTTCTTCGACCGCTTCACGGCCTCGGTGAGCGACTGCACGAAGGTCATGTTCGAGTCGAAGGAGCCCGCAGGAAGGCCGTTCGCGCCATAGATGTTTCGTGCGTAGGCCACCAGCTCGTCGATCAGGATGACGCAGGGGCCGAACTCGTCGAGGAGTTCGACGAGCGTGTCGGCGCCCGGCGCGACGCCTGCGGCGTCAGCCGATTCGACGAGCGCGAAGCCTTCGGCGCCGCCGATCTGCGCGGCCATCTCGCCCCAGAGCGTCTTCACCTGCTTGCCCCCTGCCTGCGCCGCGCTGACGCGCCGCGCGGCAGGCAGGTTGAGCTTCGGGTGCTTCCTGGCCTTGGTGGGGTCGAGCGCCGTACCCACCAGCACGGCGAGGTTCGCCTTGGGAAGCGCGTCCACCTTGGCGGACTTGAGGATTTCCTGCACTCCTGCGAGCCGGTCGGCCGGAGCCTTGCCGCCCAGGAGGTGGTACAAGGACAGCATGGTGTGGGTCTTGCCGCCGCCGAAGGCCGTCTTGAGCTGGACGACCGGCTCGCCGCCCTTCTTGGACACGCGCTCCAGCGCCGCCACGAGCAGGCTCTTCATCCCCTCGGTGATGTAAGTGCGCTGGTAGAACTCGGCCGGGTCCTGGTACTCGGGCTCGGCTCGGCCGGAGAGGACCTGGGCCAGGTCGGCCGCGAACTCGGCCTGCCGATACCGCCCGCCGGCCACATCCGGGTGAGGCGTCACCACATCGCGCCAGGGCTTCAAAGTCATGGTTTTACCTCTTTCATCAGCCACGACCGGGTTTCAGCAATCAACTCCGGATCATGCGGCATGGACCAGCCTCCCTTCGCGCAAGACGGTTGCCGGAAGCGAAGAGACCACATGTTTGCGCCGCTCGAAACGGGAGTGGGTCCAGACGATGACATCGGCGCCGATGCCCGTGCCGCGCAAGGCGCGATAAGCGAGGTCGCTATCCCGTCGTTCCACGGGGGCATCGTCCTGCACCACCACAAGCAGATCGTAGTCGCTGTCCGGCCCCGCCTCTCCCCGTGCCTTGGATCCGAACAGGTAGATCCGTTCCGGCTCGTAGACCTCGACCAACCGGCGCACGATCTCAGGGAGCACAGGATCCCCTTCGAGGAGACTCTCTTTTTCCGA
>JANDJL010000006.1 GCA_024330965.1 Nitrospira sp.
TGTTGGGTCTGTTCTCCTCCGTGTTTTGGCTCTCGTTTTCATACGGTCTATTCAAGCGAGCGCGGGAAGCCCCTATGAGTCCAATGGAGGATTCATTGTCCACGGCTTCTCCGACGCAACCGGTCAGGCGTCGTAAACCCAAATAAGTTCATCCCATATCCACGGGATCTATATCGGCGATAAACGTGATCCGCCTCCCTTGATGGTCACGTTCCATTGTTTCGAGGGAGTCCCTCACCCATCGACAGAGGAGCGCACGATCGGTTCCTTTGACGAGGAGCTGCTGGCGAGCGTGCCGCTTGGGCGTGCGACCCATTGCGGGGATCGGTCCCAGAATGGTCAGCATCGCACCGCCGAGCTTCTCCAAATGTGCTTTCCATTGGGCGGCAGCCGTTGCAGTCTCCAATGGGTCCGCGCCGGACACGGAAAGGGCGGCTAAGGAGCAGGTCGGTGGAAAATGTAACAAGCGGCGAGCCGCCAGTTCTTCCTCGTAAAACCGAGGAGGGGATCCGGCAAGGACGGCCTGGATGGCATGGTGCGCGGGAAGCTTCGTCTGCAGAATGACTCGGCCTCCTTGCGCGGCGGGGTGTGCGCACCAGACGGCGTCGTCGAGAAGCTGATACGTCCGTTCCGCTGCGCGAAAGTCCGGGATGTGCAAGCCGGAGTCGGCTTGAAGGACGCCGACAAGACCTCGGCGTGGAAAGGGAAAATGCTGAAACAGGGCTTGTGTTCCGATCAAAATATCCCACGAGTTCGATCGAATTTTCTCCCAAAGATCACGAGCCGCGGATGGGCGGCGCAATCGATCACCGTCCAGCCGAAGAACGACGGCTGCAGGGAAGAGTCGTCTAGCCTCGGCTTCGGCGCGCTCCGTTCCCTCGCCGACGGTGACCCAGTGGACGGCCTTGCAGGTCGGGCAAGACTGTGGGAAGGGATCAGTCCTCCCGCAGTAGCGGCATACGAGTCTATCGGATTCGCGCGAGTAGGCGAGGGGAACGACACATGCCGAACAGCGTGGTATCCAGCCACAGTCCTGGCAGAGCAGGGTGCGCGCGTACCCTTTGCGATTGAGGAACAGCACGACGCCGGCCTTAGACGAGAGGGCCTCGTTCATCGCCTCGACAAGCCGCCGGCTGAAGAGGGTGCCTCTCGGCTCGCGGTTCAAATCGACGAGCTCCACGATCGGTCGACTTGTTGGATCCGGGAGAACGGTATGGAGTTCGGCGACCGCGTCAAACATCGACTCAAGAGAGGGATGAGCGGATGCCAGCACGAGAAGAGCACGTTCCATCTCGGCTCTGATCCAGGCAACTTCTCGCGCGTGATAACGGGGTTCACGCGGCTCCTTGAAGGCTGGGTCCTCTTCCCCGTCAATCCAAATCAGGCCGATCGATCTGAGCGGCGCGAAGACCGCCGATCGTGTTCCGACGATGACGGACGGACTGCCTTCCCCTCTTTGTCCAAGAGGCCGAGGGGCCGCTGTCGGAGAAAGAACGGAGACGGGAAATTCGTCGATGTCCGACAGGAATCGTCCGAGCCACTCGGCTTTGGCGATCTCTCCTGAGAGGACAATGGCCGACTTCCCGCTCGTGAGCGTATGCCGGATGGCGCCAGCTAGTCGGTTGATCCGGTACTCCCACGGGGCGTGCAGAACGAGTTTCTTAGGTTGATTGGCTCGAAGATATTCGATGATCCTGCTCTCCCACGGCGAGTCCCCCTCCGTTTGCTCTGCCGACGGAGGAGAAAGGGGAAGAGATGGGGCGGGAGCGACTCTCGGCTCAGCTCCATGAGCGAGAGGCTCGCCGCTCCGAACAAGAGCATTGGGTCTTGGATCGGCGGAAGCCGTTGCAATGATCCATGACCGACGTTCAAGAGCCTCGACGGCTTCCCACTTATGTCGGTCGCGGCTCTTTCGGATGGTGGACAGCGAGATCCCTCGATGGGTCCGTGCGATGCGGGTCAACATGCCTCGCAAGTGATCCGGGCAGGTTCCGGCGTCGAGAGCGGTGCGTCCCGCCTCCGTCGCGCGGTATCGAATGGAAGAAGCGCGTTGCTTGAGCCGTCGAGGCAGGACGAGTCGAAGACATTGACCCCAGGGAGCAACATACTGTTCCGCGATGATGCGGGACAGCTCGAGCCATGAAGAATCGCGTTCGGTCCCGTCGGCGTTGTCAGCCAAACAATGAATGCTCTTCAGATGGGACGACGTGATGCCGTTCGGAGGTTGGTCACTTAGGGAAATGACAGCCCCTTCCACGATGGTTCGCCCGAACGGGACAAGAACCATCCGTCCGACGGCAATCTTCTGAGCAAGAGGATGGGGCACGATGTAGGTAAAGGCTTTGGTGATGTGGCGGGGAATAATCACGTCGGCATATAAACTGTGTGTCTGGATCACGGGAGCAGGATGTTCGGGCAAAGCCATGCGGTATTCTAGCAACGGGAGAAAAAAGAGAACAGCGGAGCAGGAACGCGCTCGCGGGATTGCGCGACGTTTCCCCGTCCGCTACCGGAAGAGGCGAGCTACGAGCCCGAGGAGTCAGGGTTGTTGGCTTGATCGCCGATGCCCTGAGGAGATGGGTCGTTTCTTAAGGAATCGCCGGGCGAAGGAGGTCCGTCCCCCGGAGCAGCCTGCGATGGATGGTTGCTCTCGGAGCGCGTGACATCCGGCGCATCAAGGCTGTCGAGTGTTGCCGAGTATTCCGGAGAAGTCGCCCGAAAGGTTTGGTCATGGACGGAAAATGTGCCGGATCCTGTTTCTTGGACGAAGTCAGAAGCAGGGTTCTCCGTGCGTTTCTCCGATTGGACATTCAGGGGAGCGGATTGGTTTTGCATCTGGCGGCTCGCGTTATTGCCGGGGAGTGCCGAAGGAGTGGGTTCATAAAGCACGATTTCCACGCGACGATTTTTACTGCGGCCTTGCTCATTGGCGTTGGTCGCAGTGGGTCTTCCGTCTCCGTATCCGACAGCGGTGAGTCGAGCCGGATCCAATCCTCCCCGTTCAATGAGGTAACGGACAACACTGTCCGCGCGGGCGTTTGAAAGCTCCACGTTGCTCGCATAGCGGGCTCGTAATGAAGGACCGATCTCCACGTTGTCCGTGTGACCTTCCACTCGAATGAGCCGAGAGTCGCCGCTGTTGCTGAGATAAGCGATCAATTGATCCAGCACATGGTGGCCTTCGGGTTGGATGGTGGCTTGTCCTGATTCGTAATACAGAACGTTGGATAAATCGCCAAGGTTGATCCGGCTTTCTCCGGATGCTTTCCGCGTCGTCAGTTGCTTCGTGATGAGATCGGTCGGAGCCGTCTCCTCTTTCGGTGCCGTTGCCGGTGAGAAGGCGGTCCCCCATGATTGAACCATCGGTTCTCGGCTTCCGATTCGCTTGACCCGGTCTCCTTTGTATACACGGGTGGTTGCTTTGATCACTCGTGCCGTTGCCGTATGGTCCTCCGTGGACAAGACTTTGATCTGGCCGATTTTTCTGACCGGAAGCCCGACGCTGTGACGGTGGAGATCCAATACATCACCGACTTTAAGC
The DNA here is from genome assembly GCA_024330965.1 of Nitrospira sp. Taxonomy (GTDB): domain Bacteria; phylum Nitrospirota; class Nitrospiria; order Nitrospirales; family Nitrospiraceae; genus Nitrospira_D. The sequence goes on from JANDJL010000006.1 coordinate 3,542, forward strand.
CCGTCCGCACTCCCACGATCCACATAAACCACGTTCCATTGCGAAACCATGGTCATGGGTTTGTCGGCTTGGATCTCGACGATCATTCCCTCGATATCTGCGGATCGGTCCTCACTGCCGACACTCCCGACCTCTCCGACGGGTGGAGCGACGAAGCGCATCACGAGATCTCCTGGTGCAATGGGTCCGTAGCCGACAACCGTTTCAGCGGTTGTCAGTTCGTGTTCGATATCGGTGACCTTGACGACCGCCAGGCGGATGGTGACCGAGCCGAGGTATTCTCTGGTCAGCGGGTGAAAGACCTTGCGAACGCGTCGATAGACGGTGAAGAGATCGCCGACCGCCGCTGTGGCCGGGTTGTCGAGTTTGAGGTAGAGGACGTCGCGAGTTCCGAGGAGCATTCGGTTGCCGGAGGATTGATTGTCTCCGGTGATCAAATTCACGATGCCGTCACGAGGAGTGACTTTCTGGATTGCCCCGCTTGCAAAGGTGATGGCCGCCTCACCGTACCGAACGACACGGGGGTCCTGGATTTGTGCGAATGCATCGTCCAGGCACAGGTTCAGGCCGAGAGGGAGGAGCAGGGCACAGGTCGTCACCATCTTCTTCATCATGACGGTTCCTTCATGTAAGATGTGAGCGAAGGGATACGGGAAAAACCATAGCAAATCATGTCGGCTTGTCAAGAATTTGGACCCGGCTGGCTTGGGTTTGACGACGGTTTTTGTGCAGTGTTATAGATCTTCCATGCGGCAACGGCGTCGTGTTTTTCTCTCATTCATTTTTGAATCAGGGCTCCGATGCAGGGCGAAGGGATGAGGGGCAAAGGGAGTCCGTGACTTATGCCCGGTCAATTTCAGACCCCCTCGCGCTTTCCCACGAAGAAACGGATTGATACGCAAATCCATCGGCGCCGGGCCGCTCCGGCCTCCGGTTCAATGGAGTCGGAATGGGATGTTTCGCAAGGAAAACCGCCGAGCCGGCTGAAAATGATGCCGGCTCCGGCACAGCCGAGGACAGAGGAGCGTCTTGGCGAATATCTTGGCGAGCATCTCGGATGAAGATGCTCGGCTCTGGTCTGCTCTGCTTTTAGTAGTGATGAGACCTCGTGCGTGCTCGTTTGGGGCGGAGCGAGTTCCTGCCAACTCCGACTAACTGAAAACTAACTGAAAGGTGTTCGGCGGAAGCCTTTGCTCTCGTTTGCGACGGCCAAGAGGGCGGGGAGACACATTGTACGGTGAATGTGCGGTGAATAAGAGGTCATCGACAGATCGTCCCCTACAGTCCCTTACAGATTGCTGTAGGACTTTCGGGTCTGGCCGAATTAGGTCCTTTGCTCGCTTGCTATCTTGAGAATCTTCTATCTAAGATCCATAACTTCTTTTTCAAGTCAATATCTTGCGAGTTGGAAACAATGGTCGAGCCGGATCTTGCCCAATACTTGACGAAGTTCCTTCCGATTCTGCTGTTCATTTTTGCTGCGCTCACCTTTGGGATCGGGACGTTGGTGGTGAGTTATCTTGTCCAGCCCAAGTATCCGGAGCCGGAAAAACTGTCGGTGTATGAATGTGGCTCGGAGCCCTTTTCCGACGCCCGGATGCCGTTTCCGGTCCGGTACTATGTCTTTGCCGTGCTGTTCGTCATCTTCGATATCGAAGTGATTTTCTTGTATCCCTGGGCGGTGGTGTTTCGCAACATCGGGATCATCGGGTTAATTGAAATGTTGATTTTCATCGGTCTGTTCGTCGTGGCGTACGTGTACGCCTGGCGAAAGGGGGCGTTGGAATGGGACTGATCCAACTGGGTCGGCATGAGAAAGACGGTGCTCCGGACGTCTTCGTCGGGTCCCTGGAAAAGGCGGTCAATTGGGCGCGAAAGGGCTCTCTATGGCCTATGACTTTTGGGCTCGCCTGTTGCGCCATCGAAATGATGGCCGCCGTGTCGTCTCGATATGACATGGACCGGTTCGGGGCCGGCGTGTTCCGCGGTTCGCCAAGGCAGTCGGACCTTATGATCGTGGCGGGTACCGTCTGTCGCCGGATGGCACCGGTGATCAGGAAAATCTACGATCAGATGCCGGAGCCGAAGTACGTCATCGCGATGGGCTCATGCGCGACGTCCGGCAACATTTATGACAGTTACAGTGTCGTGCAGGGGGTCGATCGGTTTATTCCGGTGGACATGTATGTGCCTGGGTGTCCGCCGACGCCGGAAGCCTTGCTGGACGGGATCTTGAAGCTCCAAGAGCGAATCATGCAGAGGCGCGTGTTCACCAGTCAGCCGAAAGAAGTGAAGATCGGCTTAAAAGTCTGACAAGCCTGACGGGTTCCCATGCACCAATTGGCCAAACGGATTCAGGAATCTTTCACGAGCGGGTTCATCAGCGCGACGGAATGGCGAGGGGACGTGGCGGTCACCGTCACGAGAGACAAGGTTCATGAAATTGCCGAGTTTCTCCGTGACGATCCGGGGATGGATTTTGATTACATCGTCCACGTCAGTTCGGTGGATTGGCCGGACGATGAGGAGCGATTCGAGGTGGTGTGGGAATTCTACTCGATTCGGAAACGGCACCGCCTTCGATTGAAGACCAGAGTGCCGGAGTCCGATTGTGTCGTGGACTCCCTGACGGATTTGTGGAAGGGGGCGAATTTCATGGAGCGCGAAGTCTACGACATGATGGGGATTCGGTTTCGAAATCATCCGGACCTCCGACGCATTCTCTTGCCGGACGATTTTGCCGAAGGCTATCCGTTGCGAAAAGATTTTCCTCTTCGGGGCAAAGGGTGGCGCGATACCTTCGAGTTTTTGGATGAGCGGTCCTAATCCTAAATAGAGTGACGGCGGCCCATGGCGTTCGAAGATCAAAGAACCACGGTTTATAAAGTCGATCCCGAGCACCCGGAGAGCGAGACGCTCCCTGCGTTGCGGACGGAAGAACTGCTCTTGAACATGGGGCCGCAGCACCCGAGCACGCACGGGGTGCTTAAAGTCATTATGGAGTTAGAGGGGGAGCGGGTGGTGAAGTCCACGCCGGTCATGGGATATCTCCACCGCGGGGTTGAAAAGCTGGCCGAAGACGGCACGTATCATCAATTCATCCCCCACACGGATCGGCTTGACTATGTGTGCGCCATGTACAACAACTTTGCCTATTGCCGGGCCGTGGAAAAACTGTTGGACCTCAAGGTGCCGGATCGCGCCGAGTATCTGCGGACCATCGTGGCGGAAGTTCAGCGTATCATCGGCCATCTCTTTTGGCTGAGCGCCCAGGCGCTGGATATCGGTGCCATGACGGTCTTTTTTTATTGCTTCCGCGATCGGGAAATCCTCTTGGATTGGTTTGACGAACTCTGCGGTGCTCGTCTCACGACCAGTTGGTATCGCATCGGAGGAGTCGAGCGGGATTTGACGCCGTCGCTGATCTCGAAGTTGAAGGCGTTTCTTGATTATTTTCCACCCAAGATCGATGAGTACCAAGTCTTCCTGGAAAAGAACCGCATTTGGCTCGCCCGGACCAAGGGCATCGCGGTCATTTCGGCTGAGGACGCCGTCAATTTCGGATTGAGCGGACCGACGCTGCGCGGGTCCGGCGTGGACTACGATCTGCGTAAGTATGAGCCCTATAGCGCCTATCCGAAGTGCGAGTTCAGCGTGCCGGTCGGGAAGAACGGCGATACCTACGACCGGTACTGGATCCGCATGATGGAGCTGTACGAAAGCGTGAAAATCATCAAGCAGTGTTTGGAGCAGATGCAGGAGGGCCCCGTCATGGCGGAGGTTCCCAGCGTGACCTTCCCGCCGAAGCAAAGGGTGTTCACGAATCTCGAGTCGATGATCCAGCAGTTCAAGCTGTTCTCGCAGGGGTTCAAGGCTCCACCCGGTGAAATCTATTGCGGAACCGAGGCGCACAAGGGCGAACTCGGGTTCTATATCGTCAGCACGGGGGGCGGCAAACCCTATCGGCTGAAAATCCGTGCTCCGTCGTTTATCCACATGGGGGCGTTCGACCACATGGCCAGGGGGTACATGATTTCCGACGCCTGCACGATTTTTGGAACCTACGACATCGTCATGGGTGAGTGTGATCGCTAGGAATCTGATGGCGTTCGTGCAAAGTTCGGCGGGTTGCCTCAATAAGACTTGCGAGCGGGTGAAGCTGTGACGGGGGGCGGGGAGACAGGATGGGACTGAAACCGGCTACCAATCCCGAAGTCGAGGCGGCGACGATCGAATTGACGATCGACGGCAATCGCGTCGTCGCAAAAGACGGGGTGTCCCTGTACGACGTCATTGCCATGACGGGGAAGATCATCCCCGCTATGTGCTACCACTACACGTTCGATCCCTTCGGCTCCTGCGGGATGTGTCTCGTTATGCAGGAGGGGAAGAAGGCTCCCGTTCGATCCTGCACCGCGAAAGCGGCTGCCGGCATGGTTATTCGGACAGAGGGGGAAGACCTCTTTCTCGCCCGCAAGAAGGCGGTCGAAAAACATCTGTCCGTCCATCCGCTGGATTGTCCGGTCTGCGACGCAGACGGTCACTGCGAGCTGCAAGATATGGCGTTTGAGCACGGTGTCACGAACCTTCCCAACGCCAAGCAGAAGTTTATCCCCGAAGACACCCGTAGTTTGGTGCTGGACTTCAACATGAATCGGTGCATTGCCTGCGCCGAATGCATCAACGTCTGCAAAGATGTCTTGATGATCGATGCCTTGCAATTCATGAAGAAGGGGGGATTCAATCAAGTCGTCCCCAAGGGGGACGTGCCGCTCAAGTGCGAGTTTTGCGGCGATTGTCTGGCGGTCTGTCCGGTCGGTGCCATCACGAACAAATTCTCCAAGTACCTCTACAAACCTTGGCAGATGAAAAAGACGGCCACCACCTGTAACTACTGCGGGGACGGCTGTCAGTTGTATGTAGAGACCAAAGACGAAGATGTCATCCGCATCACCTCGCATTTGTCATGGAAGAACAAGTGGGGTGATCGAGCTGAAACGGCCAAGGGCCACGGGGGGCTCTGTGTCCGAGGGCGGTTCGGGTTTGACTACATCGACGGCAAGGCGCGGCTGAAACAGCCGCTCGTTCGTGAAGGCGATCGGCTCGTTGAGAAACCGTGGTTGGAGGCGATGCATCTGCTTGTCGACCGATTGGCCGAGATCAAGCGGAAACACGGTCCCGGCGCCATTGCCGGTCTGATGACGGCGCGGTGTACGAACGAAGAAGCGTACGTATTTCAAAAGCTCATGCGCGTCGGGTTCGGGAGCAATCATCTGGACAGCAGCGCCCGCTACGGTCATCTGAATTTCGTGCACGCCATGAGGCGTGCGGTCGGCATCGGGCGGACACTCAACACGTGGGAGGATTTCACAAAAGCCAAGGCCATTCTCTTGATCGGCTCGAACTTGACGGAGACCAACCCGTTGACAGCGGTGCGCATCAAGGAAGCCATCCGCGTCTACAAGGCGCAGGTGGTGACGCTGGACTCCGCTATCACGAACATGGCCAAACTGGCCTCCCATCCGTTCTTGATCGAGCCGGGTACGGAGGGGCTGGTGCTCGATGGGCTCGTGAAGGCTGTGATCGATCACGACTTGATCGACGAGGAGGCCGTGCGCAAGTACCCCGAGGCGTTCGATGCGTTGAAGGCAGCCATCGCGAACGTCTCGTTGGATCGGCTTTCTTCTCAGACGCGTTTGTCCGTTGAGGCGTTTCGCGAAATCGCGGAGGTGTTCGCCGAAGCGCCGCGCTCGATCATTCTGTGCGCCGAGGGGATCGTCAGAAGAACGGACGGATACCGCAACGTATTGAAGCTTGTAGATTTAGCTTGGATCACCGGCAAACTTGGTCGGCCCGGGTGCGGCGTGAATACCGTCACGGAAGAGCCGAACGAACAAGGGGTCGTTGATATGGGAGCGGCTCCCGAGTTCTTGCCAGGCCAGGCTCGGTTCGATGATCCGATTGCGCGTGATCGCTTCGAGAGGGCATGGGGCGCGTCGCTTCCCGCTCCAGGAACCGGGTTACGCCTCGTTGACATTCTTCAGGGATGCAAGACAGGCACGATCAAGGCGCTGTACGTGGTGGGAGAAAACCCGTTGGCCACTCTTCCCGCTTCCATGGAGATACGGTCCGCTTTGGAGAGACTCGAATTGCTGGTGGTTCAGGATCCGTTTCTCACCGAGACTGGACGGATGGCCCATGTCGTGCTCCCCGCCTGTACCTACGCGGAAAAAGACGGCACATTTACGAACTTGGAGGGTCGCGTGCTCCACGTTCGTCAAGCGCTGGATCCGATTGGAGAGAGTCTGCCGGATTGGCATATTATGACCGCGCTGGCCAACGCGATGGAATGTCAGTGGGAGTATCAATCTGTCAATGACATTCAAGCCGAGATCAGGAAACTGGTGCCCGGCTATTACAACCTGGGTCAGCCCCGCAAAGTTGAGCCGGTACTGGATGATTACGTTGCGAATGGGTACGCCGCGGACGTCCGCGTTCGCTATGCGGCGGGGAGCGATTCCGGCCATGGCGCCCGTCCCTTTTCGTTGCAAATGGGGCAGGTGCTCACCCATTCAGGCAAGTTGTCGACTGAAGCGCTTGGCCTGATGAAAATCGCTCCCAACACCGGGAGGTTGCACATGAATCCTCTTGACATGGAGCGGCTTGGAGTGCGGGACGGAGCCAAGGTCCGCGTCACTTCCGAACGAGGTTCCCTCCAGATCGGCGTCGAGCCGGATCAATCCGTCGCGCCGGGGACCTGTTTTTTCCCGGAGCATTTCAACGAACCGCCCGTGAAAGATCTGATGACTGTGTCGGTTGATGCCGTGACCGGCGTGCCCGCGTTCAAGCAGTGCCGGGTCAGCATTGAGCTGGCGTGATCGAACGTCGGCAGGCTCGATGCCGGCGGCGTAGGAGACGACGATGAGTGTGGGTGCCTTGACAAAAAAGATCGTGCAAGCGGCTCTCTTCCATGAGATTTGGACGGCGATGAAAGTGACGTTTCGTCACATGTTTCACCGTCCGATCACCTTTCAATATCCGCGCGAGCAGCGCACGATTCCCGATACCCATCGGGGGGCCTTGGGGCTTCTTCGTTACGATGACGGGCGGGAACGATGCGTGGGGTGCGATCTCTGCGAGGCGGCGTGCCCCTCGCGCTGCATCAAGGTGATCAGTGCGGAGGACGAGGCCCGTCCCCTTCAGCGGTATGCGGTCGAATTCTACATCGACATCACCAAATGCGTGTTTTGCGGCTATTGCGTCGAAGCCTGTCCGGTGAATGCGCTGGCCATGACCAAAATGTACGAATTTTCCACCCATGACAAACGGGCCTTGCTGTTCGATAAAAAGAAACTATATGAGATCGGCGAGCGTCATCTGGAAGATGGCAAGAAATATCTCTACGCCCATAATCAGGAACAGAACGTCGAGGAGAGCCGCGAGTATCGGTACTACTTCCCACAGTCCGTGCTCCGATCTACACAACCGCCTCCGAAGCATCTGAGCTGAGCCATAGACATGATCGTGGCGTTTTTTGCGTACTTCGCAGTGGTCAGTATTGTCGCCGGCGTGCTGACGGTGTCGCTCAGAAACCCGGTCCACTGCGGGCTTGCCCTGCTGGCCCTGTTGATGCACGTGTCCGGTCTCTTCGTGTTGCTGAACGCCGAATTTCTCTGGGCCGTCCAAGTCATCGTCTATGCGGGCGCCATTCTGGTGCTGTACTTGTTCGTCTTGATGCTGCTGAACCTCAAAACCGATGAGCGCTATCTTCATTCGTCATACCCGTACTTTCTCGGTCCGGCCATCGCGGGAGCCGGCTACGTCCTCTTCCTGCTGATTCAGTCGCCGTACGAGGGGGCGAAGGGCGATGCGCCGGCTTCGGTCGTGCTCGAGCATGGAGATACGTACGCGGTGGGCATCAAGATGTTCAGCGACCACCTGCTGCAATTTGAAATCGTGGGCATCTTTCTGCTGGGCGCCATCATCGGGGCGATCGTGTTGGCGAAGACGCCCAAGCCGATTCCCAAGCCGATGGATGGAAGTGAGAGGCGAAGCCATCGCTAAGGTCTGGAGCAAGGCATGGTTCCATTGAGCGCATACGTCGCCGTCAGCGCGATCCTTTTCGTCACAGGCCTGTTGGGCGTGTTGATCAGACGCAATTTCATCATCGTGCTGATGGCCGTCGAGATCATGCTGAATGCCGCCAATATCAATTTGGTCGCGTTTTCGCACTATCTGGAATCCATGGCCGGGCAACTGGTCGCGTTGTTCGTCATCGCCATCGCCGCCGGGGAAGCTGCCGTCGGACTGGCGATCATCATCGTCGTCTTTCGCGGCAAGGTCGCGACGAACGTGGACGAAATGAACTTGTTGAAGTGGTGAACGCGATGGACGTGACGGATCTGCTCATCAAGCTGATTCCGGTGCTTCCCCTCTTGGCCGTCATCTCCAACGGCCTGTTCGGAAGCCGGTATTCGACCGGCATAGCCCATCGATTGGCGTGGGGATCGGTTGGCTTGTCGTTTCTCTGTGCGATCGGCGTCTCCATCGAGGTGTGGAGGACGGGGAGTGTCCATGAAGTGATCGTCTATCGGTGGATCTTCGGCGGGGATCTGACGATCAACTTGGCGTACCTGATTGATCCGTTGACCTGCGCCTGGCTGCTGGTCGTTACCGGCGTGGGATTTCTCATTCACGTTTATTCCGTCGGGTATATGCACGGAGAACCTGGGTTCACGCGCTTCTTCACCTACATGAATCTGTTCATGGTCTCCATGCTGCTGTTGGTGATGGGAAACAACTACGTAGTGCTGTTCATCGGCTGGGAGGGCGTCGGCCTCTGCTCCTACCTGTTGATCGGCTACTACTATGAGCGCGTCTCGGCGGCGAAGGCTGCGACCAAGGCCTTCGTCGTGAATCGCATCGGCGACGCCGGATTCCTCTTGGCCATCTTTCTGGTGTTCGTCAATTTCAACACGCTCGACTATACCGGTGTGTTTGCGCAGGCTGGCTCGCTTTCTCCGGAAATGGCTACGGCCATCGCCCTCTGTCTGTTGGTCGGCGCGGTGGGGAAATCGGCGCAGATCCCTCTGTACACCTGGCTGCCGGACGCGATGGAAGGCCCCACGCCGGTCAGCGCCTTGATTCATGCGGCTACGATGGTGACGGCGGGCGTCTACATGATCGTCCGCAATCACGTCATTTTCGATCTCTCACCCATCGCAATGTCCGTCGTGGCGTTCGTCGGTGGAGGAACGGCCTTGTTTGCCGCAACGATCGGCCTGGTTCAAACCGATATCAAGCGGGTGTTGGCCTACTCGACTGTGAGTCAGCTGGGCTACATGTTCCTCGGTTGCGGGATCGGCGCCTATGCGGCTGCCGTGTTCCACGTCATCACGCATGCGTTCTTCAAGGCGCTGTTGTTTTTGTCGGCCGGCTCGGTGATCCACGCCCTCGCGGGCGAGCAGGACATCCGAAAAATGGGAGGCTTGAGCAAGAAAATTCCCTGGACCTATCGCCTCTTTTTGATCGGAACCGTGGCGATCGCCGGCTTGCCGCCCCTGGCCGGGTTTTGGAGCAAGGACGAAATCATGGCGCATGCGTTCGTGCGCGACCATTATCTGCTCTATGGGATCGCGGCGGTCGGCGCCTTTCTCACGTCGTTCTACATGTTTCGGCTGACCTATGTGACGTTCTACGGATCGTCCAGGATGGACCATCACACTGAAGAGCACGTACACGAGTCGCCGATGGTGATGGTCGGACCCTTGATGGTGTTGGGGCTGCTGTCGCTGGTCGGCGGACTACTCTTGGGCTTCCCGCCCGAGCGCGGCTGGTTGCATCACTTTCTGGAACCGGTCGTCGATCTTCCGACTGACCACGGTGCCAGCCTGGGGTTGACGTTTCTTCTGATGAGCGGGGCCACCGCCATTGCATTGCTTGGATGGGGGTTGGCCCACTTTCTCTATCACGTCAGTCCTCAGACCGTCGAGAGATGGACCGTGAGATTCTCCGGCGTCTACACGACCTTGTTGAACAAGTATTACGTGGACGAGCTGTATGACATGGCGGTCGTCGAGCCCACGAAGCGACTGGGGGAATTTCTCGACTGGTTTGATCGGACTGTGATCGACGGCGTGGTGCGGGGCGTGGGGCGTCTGGCCGACTGGGGATCGGCTGGTTCCACCTGGATTGAAAAGCACGTGATTTACGCGGGACTGAACTTGATCGGATACAGCAATCACCTCGCCGCGCGCGAGGGAAGAAAAATCCAGAGCGGCATGGTCCACCATTATGCCGCTCTGTTGGTGGCGGGAATTTTTCTGATCGCGTTGGTGGTGCAAGTCATCATCCAACAATAGGACGAGCCAGCTCGGACGTCGTTTATCATGCTGGAAGAACTCACGGCCGGTTTCCCGATTCTCTCCTGTATTCTCTTTCTGCCGCTGGCGGGCGCGATCCTCCTGTGGCTGATCGAGGACGAAGATCTGGTGCGGACCTCGGCCTTGGCGATCTCCTTGATCGAATTCGCGCTCACCGTGTTCGTGCTGCTTCGGTTTGTGCCGGAGTCGGCCGCGATGCAGTTCGCGGAGCGGGTCCAATGGATTCCCGCCCTGGGCATCAGCTATCACCTTGGCGTGGATGGCATCAGCGTGCTCTTCGTCGGACTGACGGCGTTTCTCGCCGTGTTGGTGGTGATCTATTCCTGGGATACCGTCCGCTATCGGCTCAAGCTGTACATGATGTGTCTGTTGGCGCTGGAGACGACAACGATGGGGGTCTTTGTCTCCCTCGATCTCGTCCTGTTCTTCGTCTTTTGGGAACTGATGCTGATTCCCAGTTACTTTCTGATCAAACTCTGGGGCGGCGGCGTCGAGCGTCATTACGCGGCGTTGAAGTTCGTGCTCTACACCCTCCTGGGTAGCGTCTTCCTGCTGGTCGGCATTGCCCTCCTGAACATCAATTTCCACCAATGGGCCTCGTTGCACCATGCGGAGCAGGCCTATTCTTTCGATCTGCTGGAGTTGCTATCGGTACCGGTGCCGTACGGCCAGCAGGTGCTTATCTTCTGGCTGATGTTCATGGGGTTTGCGTTCAAGGCCCCCCTCTTCCCGTTCCATACGTGGTTGCCTGATGCGCTGCTGGAGGGGCCGATCGGGATGGCGGTGGTCTTGGCGGGCGTCAAGCTCGGCACGTTCGGCTTCATACGGTTCAGCATCCCCCTCTTGCCCGATGCCTCGAAGAGCGAGCCAGTTGTTCTCACGGTGGTGCTCCTCGGTCTCTGCGCCATTCTCTATGGGTCGTGGGTCGCGTTGGTTCAGCAAGATTTGAGACGGTTACTGGCCTACAGCAGCGTCAGCCATTTGGGATTCGTCGTGGTGGGGCTCTTCGCGTTGAACTACCAAGGTCTCCAAGGAAGCCTGTTGACCATGATCAATCTCGGATTCAGCACCGCGGGGTTGTTCTTCATCGCGGGGTTTCTCTATGCTCGGCAGCAGACGACGCAGTTGTCTTCATTCGGAGGAATGGCCAAACAGGTTCCGCTCTTGGCCACGTTCTTCTTGATCATTGGACTGGCCTCGATCGGACTGCCGGGCACGAACGGCTTCGTGGGAGAGTTTCTGCTTCTCGTGGGAGCGTTCAAAGCGAGGTGGTGGTTTGGAGCGATCGCCGTCCTGGGGGTGATTTTCGGGGCGGCGTATGTGCTCTGGTACTACGAACGTGCCATGCTCGGTCCTGTGGGGAGGGCTGTGAAGAGTACGATGAGCGATCTCCAGTTTCGAGAGATCGTCATCGCCTCCGCTCTTTCGGTGATGATTGTGTGGATCGGACTCTATCCGTCTCCGTTTCTTCGAATCATGAACGGATCGGTGCAGGCGCTGGTCGATCGGTTGAATCACGGGACCGTGGCGGCGTTCGAAGCCCCTATCGGCGAAAACGGACCTTGAATTTTATGGTCGAGCACATCCTTCTGTACATCCTCTTTGCCCCCTTCGCCGGAGCGTTGGCGCTGATCTTTGTTTCGAACCGCCAACCCATGCTGGTCAGAGGCATCGCGGTGGCCTCGACCTTCGTCTGTTTGGTCGCGGCGGTGTATCTGTTTTATGCCTACGATCCGGTGAAAGGCGGATTCCAATTCGTCCAGAAATTTCAATGGTCCAAAGAACTGGGGATTGCGCTGCATTTGGGCGTCGATGGAATCGGGACTCCGCTTGTGCTGGCCTCGGCCGTCCTGCTCTTTACGGGCGTCTTCGTGTCTTGGCACATCAAGGATCGCACCAAGGAATTTTACATTTGGTTGCTGATTCTGGCGGCGGCGACGATCGGCGTCTTTATGTCGCTGGATTTGTTTTTTCTGTACTTCTTCTACGAGATGTCCGTGATCCCCATGTATCTGCTCCTGGGCATGTGGGGTAGCCACACAAAGAAGTATTTGGAGATGACGGATCCGGAGGGGATCAAGCTCAGGGATTCCGTGGGCTTCATCTTTAATTTCGGCGCGAACAGCAAAGAGTACGCCGCGATGAAACTGGTCCTCTTCTTGTCGGCCTTTGCGGTGGTGGCGCTGATGGGGATCCTGCTCATCTACAAATACTCGGGTCTCGATACCTTCGACATCCTCGTGCTTCGCGAGCAGGCCAATCTGATGAACATTCCCGTGCTGGGGACGACGCTGGATAAGATCATTTGGATTCTGGTGTTCTTCGGGTTCGCCTCGATCGCGCCGATCTGGCCCTTGCACTCCTGGTCTCCCGTCGGGCACGCCGCCGCTCCGGCTGCCACCAGCATGCTCCACGCGGGGGTGCTCATGAAGCTGGGGCACTTCTCGATCATCCGGGTCGCGTTCGAAATTCTCCCCGATACGACCAGAGAGATGATGCCGATCGCCGCCGTGCTCTGTGTGTTCAGCATCGTGTATGGAGGACTCGTGGCGTTTTACGCCAAGGACACCAAGTACGTGATCGGCTATTCGAGTTCCAGCCACATGGGCTATGTGTTTCTCGGCATGGCGGCACTCAATTACATCAGTCTGAGCGGCGCGGTCATCTATATGTTCGCGCATGCGATGGCGACGGGCATGCTCTTCGCCATGGCCGGATGGGTGTACGACCAGACCCATACACGCGATCTACCATCCCTGGGTGGACTTTCGAACAAGATGCCGTTCATCGCCGGATGCTTCATCGTCGGCTGCATGGCATCGATCGGCATGCCCGGCACGGTGAATTTTATCGCGGAGGTGATGATCATCGTCGGCAGTTGGAACAAATATCCGTTCCAGGTCATCGTTGCCGTGCTCGGCATCGTACTGACGATGGCGTATCTCTTCAACATGATGCGGGCCGTGTTCTATGGACCGATGAGCCAAAAGTACAGCCATACGCACGACGCAGTGGCCACGGTGGATCGGCTGCCGCTGTTGGTGATGATCGCCGTCAGCGTCGGCTTCGGGATTTTCCCGATGCAGCTATACGATGTGGTTCGTTCCGGAGTGGATCCGCTGGTCGCAAAGATCACCTACGTCGCGCCGGTTGCCCGGACCGATGACGAAACCGGGGAGATCGGCCGTGATCCAGCGTCGGGAGCGAACCGGCTTCCGCTGATGACGCCCCATTCCCGGCCGCTTGCGTCTTACGCCCTGCGAGAGCACGAATGACTTTCGACCTGACCATATCGGCCGCCGATCTGCTGCTGTTGCTGCCGGAGATTTTTCTGACCTGCTGGCTCTGCGTGGTCCTGATCGTCGATTTCGCCTCTCCACGTCTGCCCCATACGAGGCTGGCCGTTCTCAGCGTGATTGGTCTCGTGGCTACGCTGGCCTGTCTGGCATGGTTTGACGTGGCCCACGTGTCCGGTTCGTTGTTCGGCAACATGTTCGTGTTGGACCGTATGGCCATCTTCTTCAAAATGTTCGTCGTCGGGTCCACGGCACTCGTTATTCTGGCGTCGATGCAGTACGTGGATCGCTTCACGTTGTTCCGGGGCGAATATTACTTTCTGGTCATGATGTCGGCACTGGGCATGATGTTCATGGTGTCGGCGAACGACTTGCTGTCGCTCTTCGTCAGCATCGAGTTTTCAACGCTGGGGTTTTATATCCTCGTCGGGTATCTGCGTGAGGATCTCACCTCGAACGAGGCGGGGCTCAAGTTCTTCATTCTCGGCGTGTTCGCGGCCGGACTGCTTGCCTATGGCATCAGCCTGGTGTACGGCGAAACGGGCAAGCTGGTCTTTTCAGAGATGACGCCGACGAACACGACGGGCACCATAATCGGATTTTTGCTCATTTTTGCGGCGCTGGGCTTCAAAATCGGAGCGGTGCCGTTCCATTCATGGATTCCGGACACCTATCACGGCGCGCCGACGCCGGTGACGGCGTTTCTGTCGATCGCTCCGAAAGGCGCCGCGTTTGCCATCCTGATCCGGCTGTTCTTCGTCGCGGTGGCGTCCTTCAAGCCCATGTGGGTCTTGCTGTTGGTGGCGGTGTCCATCTTGTCGATGACGTATGGAAATATCGTCGCCATCGCGCAGCGGAACATCAAGCGCCTGTTGGCCTATTCTGGAATCGCGCAGGTCGGAAACGTGCTCATCGGCCTGGCGGCCGGGACGAAGATGGGAAGCGACGCCATTTTGTTTTACCTCCTCACCTATCTGTTCGCCAATATCGGCGCGTTCGCTGTCGTGATCGCGGTTGCTCATGCCATTGGCAGCGAGGAGATCGACGACTACAGCGGATTGAACAGACGGTCGCCGTTCCTCGCTTTCGCGATGCTGCTGTTTTTGCTTTCACTGGCCGGAGTTCCGCCGCTGGCGGGGTTCATCGGCAAGCTCTATATTTTCATCGCCGCTGTTAAAGAAGGACTGTACACGCTGATTACGGTCGGGCTGATCAACATCGTGATCTCAATGTACTATTATTTGGTCGTCGTGAAAAAGATGTATATCAATGAACCGACCGATCCCTCGCCGGTCAATATTTCCGGCCCCATGAAGGCCGTTGTCTATATCGGCTTGGCAGGTACGTTGGTGATCGGCATTTATCCCCAGCCGGTCATCGAATGGGTCGTCGACGCCACCCTGATGTTTTCGAACATGGTCGGTCCTTCGGCCGTCGTCACTCCTTCTCTTCCTCCGTTCGGCGGCTAATCATTCTGGCTCAGGTCGTTTGTTCTGCTAGAATGGCGGGACCGCCCGTCTGGATGTCCGGAGGCGGATCCGACACCGGTCGGCGCGTCGGCAAGGCGCCATTGCCTGTCTATGGAATCGTCGAGGAATGGAGAGTCTCACGTTTCTCCCGAAGAAGCCGGCGGAGTCGATTCTTGTGGGACCGCGCCCGATGCTCCGGATTCTTTGAGACGAACCCCGGTCTCATGGTTTCGATCTCTCACCATCGAGCGGCGGATCTTGTTCGGATTCAGTCTCGTCTTTGTCGGCATTCTTCTCATTTGCGGGATCTCCTACAGGAATATCCGAGTGCTGCTCGACCACAGCGGCCGCGACACCAGAAGCTATGAGTTGATTCAGGTGTTGCGCGACATTGATGTTGTGACGGACGAGGCTGAGAAGCACCTCCGCCGGTATCTCGTCACGGGCGAGCCGACCTATCTCGACAACTATCGGGAGGTTGTGAAACACAAGGCAACCCTCCTCATGGAGATCAAAGATTTTGCCAGGGGATCGATGGATCAGGAAGAACGCGTCGAGCAACTGAGTCAAGCCATGGACCGACAGTTTGCGGCGCAAGCCGCCGCAATCGCCAAATTGGCCGAGGGAGGGATCAAGGCCGTCAAAAAGACGGCGCTCGACGGTCCGGCGAAGCAGGAAATCGCGGAGATTCACCGAATCGTCGCAGCGATGGACCGGCACGAACGGGAAACATTGCGTCTGCGGGTAAGGGAGTCGGCGGCCCAAACCAGGAAGACTATCGCTCTGCTCGCCGCCGGGGCCCTTCTCCAACTGGTGCTCCTGGCGTCCGTGTACTACTTGATTCGGCATGATCTTACGGAGCGACGGCGCGTCGCGGCCGAGCTCAAACGGCATAGCGCGATGTTGGAAGCCGCCAACAAAGAGCTCGAATCATTCAGCTACTCGGTTTCGCACGATCTCAGGGCACCGTTGCGGCACATCGACGGCTATGCGGCTCTCTTGCGCAAGGCGATGGCCGATTCGATGAATGAGAAGGCTGCAAGATACCTGGACACGATTTCCACGTCCGCCAAGCAGATGGGGCAACTGATCGACGACCTCCTGGTGTTTTCCAGGATGGGACGCCAGGAAATGTTTCATACGACCGTCGATCTTGCTCAACTGGTGTCGATGGTCCGTGACGACTTGCGTCTTGACTTGCACGGGAGAGAGATATCCTGGACAATCGGGGCGTTGCCCAGCGTGCCGGGCGATCCGGCCATGCTCCGGCAAGTGTTCATGAATTTGATCGCAAATGCCGTGAAGTTCACGCGCACCAGACCGGTGGCGGAGATCGCAATCGGCGTTGATCGGCTGACGCCGACGGAGGTTGTAATCTTCGTACGCGACAACGGCGTGGGGTTCGACATGCGATATGCGTCGAAGTTGTTCGGTGTTTTTCAGCGGCTCCATCGGGCCGATGAATTCGAGGGGACCGGGATCGGACTTGCTAATGTGCGCCGAATCGTGCATCGTCATGGAGGGCGAACATGGGCTGAGGGAGCGCCGGATCGAGGGGCGACGTTTTATGTGGCGCTTCCAACGGCGGGGAGGGCTCGATGAGTCCCCCAAAACCAATCCTCTTGGCGGAGGACAATCCACGGGACGCGGAACTGGCCTTGGTCGCGATGGAGGAGCATCACATCTCAGACAAAGTGGTTGTGTGTCGCGACGGCGCGGAGACGCTCGATTATTTGTATTGCCGGGGCGCGTTCGCGTCACGCCATAGAGGGAACCCGGTCGTGGTGTTTCTTGATCTCAAAATGCCGAAAGTCGATGGGTTGGAGGTCTTGCGGACCATGAAGTCGGATGCGAATCTGCGGTCCATTCCGGTGGTCGTGCTGACGTCGTCGCGCGAGGAGCGGGACCTGCGGGAAAGCTATGCACTGGGGGCCAACGCGTACGTCGTCAAACCGGTCGAGTTCGGCCAATTCGTCTCCGCTGTCAAAGAACTGAGCATGTTTTGGGGCATCATCAATGAACCCCCTCCGGATCCCTCGCTGCCCAAGACGTAGAACCCGTCGCACAATCGCTTGTCGTCGGGGATGGCAAGAAGGCCGTCGTTTGATTCCAAGGTCGATGTCGATCAACCAATGAGGTCCCGTGACGACGCCGCTTCGCATCCTCCTCCTTGAGGATAACCAAACCGACGCCGACCTTGTCGTCGCCCTTCTGATCGAAGGGGGCATCGTCTGTACGGCGCGGCGTGTCGAAAGTCGCGACGCATTTGTGGCCGCTCTGCGGGAAGGCCACATCGATATGATTTTGGCCGACTATTCTCTGCCCGGTTTTAACGGAGAGACGGCTTTGGATCTGGCCAAGCACCTTGCACCGGATATCCCCTTCCTGTTCGTCTCCGCGACCATCGGTGAGGACCTTGCCGTCGATATGATGCACCGCGGCGCCACGGACTATATTTTGAAGCAGCGGCTGGGCCGTCTCGTCCCGTCCGTCCATCGCGCGCTGCGTGAGGCCCATGACCGAGCGGAGCGGAAGAAGGCCGAAGAGGCGCTGCGCCAGAGCGAACTGCAACTGCGGCAATCGCAGAAAATGGAGGCGGTGGGACGGCTCGCCGGCGGATTGGCCCACGATTTCAACAACCTGCTCACCGTCATCATGGGGCAAAGCCAAGTGGTGCTCGGCGAACTGAAAGCCGACGACCCCCTGCGGGCCAAAATAGAAGAAATCCATGGAGCCGGCGAACGGGCGGCCGTGCTCATTCGGCAATTGCTGGCGTTCAGCAGAAAACAGCCTTCGGTGCCGAGGGTGCTCGATCTGCATGGCATTCTTGGCAACATCGAGATCATGTTGCGGCGGTTGATCGGAGAACACATCACGTTGATCGTCAAGTCAAGCGGAGAACCGCTTCTGGTCAAAGTGGATCCTTCACAAATTGAACAGATGGTGATGAATCTGGTGGTCAATGCCCGAGACGCAATGCCGCAGGGGGGGACGTTGACGATTCAAACCGGCAAGGCCGATCTCCATCACGCGCCGATGTATTCTGTGAGGCCGTTGACGCCGGGCGCCTATGCGAAGCTGTCCATATCGGATACCGGGTGCGGGATGTCCGAGCATGTCCAGGCGCACATGTTCGAACCGTTTTTTACGACCAAAGAAGAAGGCAAGGGCACGGGGCTGGGGCTCTCGACGGTGTTTGGCATCGTGGCGCAAAGCGGCGGAGGAATCGACGTGACGAGCGCCCTCGGGAAAGGCACGCGGTTTGACATCTATCTTCCGATCGTCGTCGGTGAGATAAAAGACGAGGCGAGCCAATCTTCGCCTCATCAGCTCGTCGAAGGGCATGAGATGATCTTGTTGGTGGAGGACGACAGCGGCGTCCGCGAGTTGATCAACGATCGGTTGAAGAAGTTAGGATACCGGGTATGCGCGGCCAGAAACGGCCTGGAAGCATGCCTTATCGGGACGCAGCAAATCAGCGGGATCGATCTCCTGCTCACAGACATTGTAATGCCAGGGATGAGTGGGACGGAATTGGCTCGACGCCTTCGTGTCATCAAGCCGGATTTAAAACTGCTGTTCATATCGGGCTATCCCGATGACGTGGGGATAGGGGCGAACGACCAGGCGAGCGCCTACATCCGGAAGCCGTTTACGCCGGAAACGTTGGCACAAACGATCCGCGAGCTGCTCGACGGGAACGTGAGGGGATCGACGGGCCCCCTCCTTCGGGAATCATGACACACGGTCTTATTCGGACATTGTCCGGCTGTCAACCTGAACGACGTCGGTCGGACGTGTTCAATTCATGGACGTCGAGCCTTTTATTGAGGAGACGGCGGAGAGGGAAGGGACGCCGCGTCGTCCGAATCGGGTGTGTGCTGGCGATGCTGATTCTGGTACCGCTTCCTGTGGTCGCAACGAACATTCAGTGGGAACCGCTGACGGACGGCCTGGCGGCCTCGGTATGGACACCTGGCTCTTCCTGCCCTGCCGTGCCGGATCTGCTGGCGATCGAGGTCGATCCTGATCGGGCCAGATTCTCCGTTCATTACTACGCCGATGAGAAACTCGCACAGCCGATTTCCATCGATCAGTGGCAACGACTGACGGGGCATCCTGTGTTGTTTAACGCAGGACTGTTTCGCGAGAATTTTTCGTATCTTGGATTACTGTACAAGGACGGGAGGGCCTTGGGAAGTCGTCGACACGGGACCTGGCAGGGGTTGTTCGTGGCGGAGCCGGTTCAGGAGGGACTCAGGAAGGCGCGGGTGCTGGATCTGTTCGTGGAAAGTTTTGACGAGGAGCGGCCTCCGTACCGAGAAGCCGCACAATCGTTGATGTTGCTCGACAGGCGGCGTACGATTCGCGTGCGCCGGTCGGGAAAGGAGGCCTACCAAACCATTGTGGCGGAAACCGAAGAGGGGCGCATTGTCATCATGAAAAGCCGGGAGGTCACCAGCCTCTACGATCTGGCGCAATGTTTGCGCGACGCCGCGCCTTGGGTTCGCCAGGCCATGGCGATGGACGGTGGTTCATCGTCCGATGTGCTGGTCTCGGAGTCGCTCTGGCGGGACGACCGCAGAACCGCCGGCCATGTCTCCTGGAAGGCGTTGTTTGGCGGCAAGGTAAGCGTCCATATTCCCTTGCCGGCTGTGATCGGAGTGAGCCCGCGATGAGACAGCACAAGGCGAAAAAGGACGGGCAAAAACGGGAACGTACTCCGTCCGTTCTCAGCAGAGTGGATCGCAGCGCGAGCGTCTTCTATCGTTCGGGACGTTGGACGGGGAATCCGGCCTCGATCCACGCATTCATGCTGCCGGAGACGTTATACACGTGACGGTAGCCCAAGTCGGCAAGTGTTTCCGCAGCGATGTTGCTCCGGCGTCCTGACTGGCAATAGACCACCACGTGGTCGTCAAATTGAGCCCCGATTTCACGATGACGGGCCTTGATCTCGCGAAAGTCGATATTGAGATCGGTGCCGGGAATCATTCCCGCCCGATGTTCCTCGGGTGTGCGGACATCCACCAGGATAAACCCCTTCTCTTCTTTGGAGAGCCCCTTGGAGAGGGCTGAATGGAGCTGTTGGACGGTGAGGAGATAGGAATGATACCCATGCGCAAGGTCGCTGATCACGAAAACGATGGCCAGCAAACAACCCAGCACATTCATGACGGCACGTGTCATCCTTATGACTCCTTCCATGGCGTGTTCAAAACAATCCACTCTTTATTTCATCATAAAAGCGGGGTGAAAGTTCGGTCAAGAGTCGGAGCGACGGCCATGCTCGTCCCCTTCGTCCTCTTCGCTGGCTGTGCCGATGGCGCGAAACTCGTTCAGGAGCAGGAGAACGGCGGGGTGGTCGTCTATCCTTTCAAAGAAGGACAAGGGCCGTTGCTGTCTTCCTTTCGGACCGAGGCCCTGGCTGTCATCCGCCAAAAGTGCGGGGAGCGATCCTATGACATTCTCCGCGAGGGAGAAGCCAAGGGGAGGACCAGAGTCGTCAGTCCCCTCGAAGGTCAGGAAGAAGTGATCCAAGAACGGCGATGGGGCATTCAGTTTCAGTGCAGATAGCGCATCAGTTTCGATGCCCCTAATGTGCCGGTGAGGAGTTTGGTCGGTCCGTCAAGTCGCGGATATTCAACAAACTGAGCAGTGTCAACCCCTGCTGTTCGACAGTGCGTTTTCCTTCCTGTTCATTCCGGTCCACAAT
Organism: Nitrospira sp.; assembly: GCA_024330965.1. GTDB lineage: Bacteria > Nitrospirota > Nitrospiria > Nitrospirales > Nitrospiraceae > Nitrospira_D. Next base: position 24,405 of record JANDJL010000006.1, read on the forward strand.
CACCAGAGCGTGTGTGACAGTGAGCCCCGAATCCCTGGCGGCTGCAACGGCCTTCAACAGTGATCCTCCGCTCGTGAGCACGTCATCGACAATCACCGCGCGGTCTCCGGGGTGAACGGCCCCCTCGATCAACTTGCCCAGGCCGTGATCCTTGGCCTGTTTCCGCACCACGAACGTCCGCCAGGCTCGCGGAGGGTGGGCCGCCCACGCGTAGTCGGAAATGGAAGTGGCGATGGCGATCGCCCCGATCTCGAGACCGCCCAGACAATCGAGTTCGACGGGCTTTAAGAGATCGTAACTCATCTGGGCCACCAGCCGTCGAGCATGGGGATGGGCCATGAGAGAACGGCAATCAATGTAGAAGGGGCTTATCAGTCCCGATGCGAGCCTGAATCCCTTGCCCGGGTCCCATTTGAACGAGTGAGTGTCATGGAACGCGCGGATTAATTGGTCGCGAGGTGTCGTCATGGACCCTTCTTTGCGCAAGACGCAAGCCGACAAACGGCGGCCATTGTACACCCGGAGGGGGTCAGGAAGGCGAAAAATAATCGCTTGGCTCCGTCATCAGGAGGAGATGCTGAACCGTCGAATCTGTTCGGCCAGTGTCGAAGCCACCAGGTTCAAATCAAAGGGCCAGGCATAGCGAATCGAGACGTGGGGGTAAAGGGGACGAAGCTGAGCGAGGATGTCCGGGATCTCGATTTCGGAATGGGAGCCGCCGGGCGTGAACATGGTCGTCGTCACGATCACGTCGGTTGCACCTTGGTCGATCAAGGCGCGGACCGATTCTGCGAGCGTCGGCGCGCAGAATTCATTAAAGGCGATGCCGAACAAAACGCCGTTTAGTTGGGATTGCAGGTGGGTAGCCACCGCCTGGAGCCCGAAGAGATAGGGATCGGTCTCCGCCGTCCTCGGCCAACGCCGGATCGTCGTATCCAGCTCGATTTCTTCCTGCGACGGAGGCCGACGGGCGGCCCGTCGCTGGGCTTCCAGCCTTTTCAGCTTCGTTACCAGATCTTGCGGGCAGTCTTTGGGAACCCCTCCGTGTCCGACCAACACCACAGCTTGCAAGACCGGTCTCATGGCTCCTCCTACCGAAAGGCTACAGGCTAGACGTGGTTGCGCAGCATCAGTTCCTTGGGATGGGGGTTGAGATAAATCTGGTCGCGCACGTACTCGACGTCGAAGCGCTGCACGTAGTGTTTGATCAACGTCAGGGGAACAATCAAGGGGGTGAGCCCACGTTGATAGTCCCCGATGACGCTCAGCAATTCCGATTTCTCTTCGGCGCGTAATCGGTCTTTGAAGTGTCCTACGATATGGTGCAGCACGTTCACGTGTTTACGGACCGTAGCTTTGATGGTCAGGGCCTTCATGAAGAGCGATCCATATTTCGCAGCCAATTCCCTCGTCCCATAGCGATGGGCTTGGGCGACCAGTCTGCCGAGTTTCTCGTAGTCCTGCGGACTGTGGGCGAGCAAGAGATATTTGTGAATCGTATGGAACCGCACCATCCCCTGCCGTGTGACGCCCGTGCGCAGCAGTTGCCGGTACCGTTGGTAGCAGAACACTCGTTCGATGAAGTTCTCTCTGATACCAGGATCGCAAAGGCGGCCTTCTTCTTCCACGGGAATCAACGGAAACTTCGCCCTAAAAGCTTGGGCGAAGAGCCCAGCCCCGCTGTGAATGGGCGTCCCTTCTTCATTGTAGACCCGCACCCGCTCAAGGCCACAACTAGGAGAGTTCTTCTTGAAAACGTAACCGCTCAGATCCAGGTCTTCAAGTGCTTCCAACCGCCTGGCGGTCGTTGTCATCAATGCCCTTGTGTGATCGACCCCGCTCGTGATGGTCACGAGACGAACCTGTTGGGCCTGGTGAGACCGTCTGACCAGCCGCATCGCTTCGCGGGGAGTACCCAAGCCCGCCTCCACTTCCGGGCAGATCGGTACCCACTCGACGTAGGGACCCAGGACTTCCGTCAAGAAAGGATCTTTCTTGTGTCCCCCGTCATAACGAACCGGGTCACCGAGCAAGCACCGGCTGATTCCCAGACGAAGTGGAACTGTCGTCATCGAACCGTCTCCTGCTTGCTGAGCCTGAGATACTCCTCGCGCGCCTGATGGTGATCCACGATCGGCGCAGGGTAGTCGATGCCGATTCGGCATCGTGCGTCTTCCTGTTCGCCGAGGGACATCAAATGAGGTTCGTGAATGTTGGCGGTTGGGACGGAGGCCAGTTCCGGCACGTAGCGCCGAATGTAGAGCCCTTCCGGATCGAACTTTTTGCTCTGCAAGGTGGGATTGAAAATGCGAGAGCCCTGCATCGAATCCGTTCCCGTTGAGGCGCACCACTGCCAATTGCCGTTGTTGGCTGCCACATCGGCGTCGAGCAGGTGAGCCATGAAATACCGTTCACCACTTTGCCAGTCGATCCGAAGGTCTTTGACGAGGAACGAGGCCACGATCATCCGGACACGGTTGTGCATCCAGCCTGTTTGCTTTAATTGCCTCATGCCGGCATCCACAATCGGATAACCGGTCCTTCCCTCGCACCAGGCGTGAAACAGCCGATCTCGTTCGTGGCCCGGCTCGCGGACAGGCGGGGAGACCCCGCGCCGGAACGGCCCAGAGATCACATGAGGAAACTCGGCCAGTACTTGCTGAAAAAACTCCCGCCAAATCAACTCGTCGATCCAGATGAGCACGTCAGGCCGAGATCTGTCTCCACGCTTTTGCCGCAACGTTTGAAGTGCCGCCAGAATCGCGGCGCGGGGGGAAATCGTGCCAAAACGAAAGTGGGGAGAGAGTTGGGAGCTCCCGTCACTGCCGGGAATGTTACGACCAGTGCCGTAGCGATGCAGAGGCCCTTCACAAAACTGGCGCAGCCGTTTCCACGCTTGGCGTTCGCCTGGTTCAATCCAGGGAGAGAGGGATTCATAGCCCAGCTCGTCTGCGGATGGCAAGGGACCTGATGGCGGCATCGCCGCCTGTTTCGAGGCGGTCAAGGAAGTCGGGGTCGAAATCGCCGTTGGCCGGGTGGTATGCCATTGGGCCCACCAGCGCGCCCGATAGGCGCTGTATCGTTGCAGCGGCTCCCCGGTCGAACCGCGGATTTCCTGCGACTCGAACACCACGTGGTCCTTGAACGTCCTGACGATCACTCCCATTTGTTTCAGCTTCTGCTGCACCTGTCTATCTCGAATCACCGCCCGCGGCTCGTAGTCGCGATTCCAATAGACGACATCGGCTTTCCACTCTTGCGCGGCGCGAACGACCTCTTCGACCGGTTCGCCGCGCCGCCACTCGAGCGTGAGACCTCGATCAGCCAGCGAGGCGGCCAACTCGCGCAGCGACCCCAGCATGAAGTTCACGCAGGCCGCTCCAAACTCTCGAGAACGAAGCAGCGGGTCATCGAACACGAAGAGCGGGATCACCTCGTCACATTCGTAGCAGGCCGCGCTCAAGGCCGGCTGGTCGGCCAGGCGAAGGTCTCTTCGAAACCAAACGATACCACGCATGTGTCGCCTCAGAGTCGTGACGGGCGAGGGTTTGTCGCTCCGCCAGGAGCCACGGTCGTGTGTCAGTGCAAACGTCTCCCACGATCCTGGAAACCATGTCGCCGGCCAAGGAGATCGGACTGAAGGTGGACGTTCTCGCCGGCACGCTCATTCCTTTGAGAAAATCGCCCGCAGGGCCGACTCCAACATCGGGAACCGAAAGACATACCCACCCGCCAGCGCCTTGGCCGGGCGAACACGCTGTCCGGTCGTCAATAGTGATCCCAGTTCCCCCAACGCGAGGTGCAAGGCTACGCGCGGGACCGGGAGCCAGGAGGGGCGGCCAAGAACCAGCCCAAGGATGTTGCAGAATCTCCTCATGGTTTCCGGCTCGGGCGCGACAGCATTGAGCGGGCCCGAGACATGGGGCGTTTCGAGCGCCCAGTGGATCAGTCCGATGTGATCCTGTCGATGGATCCAGGAGACCCACTGGTTTCCTGGCAAAATCGGTCCTCCTAGAAAAAGTTTGAACGGGAGGACCATACGTGGCAACGCACCGCCGTCCCGTTCCAGCACCATGCCGGTACGGAGCAGCACCACGCGTGTTCCGAATTGTCCGGCGAGCGAGGCTTCTGCCTCCCACTGGAGGCAGAGGTCCGCCAGGAATCCCCGGCCGGGGGGCGAACGTTCGTCCAGGATTCGGTCATCGCTGGCTCCGTAGTAGCCGATGCCTGACGCATTGATGAGGACCGAGGGACGAGACGATTGACGGGAAATGGCTTGGACGAGCAGGCGCGTCGTGAGAATTCGGCTGTCGGAGATCTGCCGCTTTCGTGCCTCCGTCCAGCGCGATTCAGCGATCGGTGCTCCAGCCAGGTTGATGACGGCATCGGCTCCATCAAGACACCGTTCCCAGGCTCCCTCCCGCACACCGTCCCATTCGACCACCACCGGGTTGGCCTGCGTTCCTTGCGGCAGTCCTCTTGCCCTGGCGAGCACGGTCACACGATGACCGCCTTGAACTAAGGAAGTGCACAGGGCTCGGCCGATAAATCCCGTCCCTCCAGCCACAATAATGTTCATGACGCTCCGTCCATCAGGGTGATCTTGTCGGCGTTCGCGAAGGCCGCCCCGCGTCGCGTCTCCGTCATGCCTCTGATTCGCCGTCCGGCGTTCTTATGAAATCCCTCAAAGACCTCTAGACTCTTTTCTGCTCGTGCGTTGTCGTACCGGGACCGAGCGCATCGAATCCTCGATGATGAATCTGCGGATCACCGTCTCAACTGCCAATGCGAGTACCAGGATCGTTATTGTGACCATCATCTCCTCCTCATGTGTAGAACCAAGGTGTGTGCGTCGGAGCGGCTCAGCGTGCTGAGGAGCCGGGTCTCTCGAAACCGAGAGCCCGGCTACCTCAGAGGGCCGCGCCGTGCGGAGTAGCGGCACGACCCAGGAGACCGGCCTCCGCCTCGCTTATGTGCTCGATGCTGTTCCATACCGCTCATGATGTCCGATGGGGTCATGGTTCTTTTATTCCGCTTCTGCGTTGAGACTTCGGGCACATCGAAAACCGGTACCATGCGTTTGAAGAGCAAATCCGCCTCGCCCTCTGGCCGCGGCCCGAATGTCGTTTGCGGGGCTGTGCCAGGAGCCTCCCCTGATGGACCGCACCACTCCCTTTTTCTCAGGACCTTGGGGGTTTCGATCTGGCGCATGCGCGTAATAGTCCGCGTCGTACCAATCAGCCACCCACTCCCGCGCATTGCCGGCCATATCCTTGACACCGTAGGGAGAGTCTCCTTCGGGTAGCGATCCTACGGCGTGCAGGGTCCTCTGATCGTCCCATTCCCGGTCAAAGTTTGCTCGCCGGGGAGTCGGCGGGTCATTGCCCCATGGATACAGGCGGCCGTCGGTCCCACGAGCGGCCTTTTCCCACTCGGCTTCCGTGGGCAATCGTTTTTTAGCCCAATGGCAATAGGCCGTGGCATCATACCAGGTTGTCTGCACGACGGGCAGTTGCTCGAGTCCCTCGATGGATTGAAGCGGGCCGGTTCCGAAGGGATTGGGAGGAGGGCGGTGGCCGGTCGCCTTAACGAATCGCATGTACCGTTCGTTGGTGACTTCGACTTGATCGATTTCGAATGCGTCGAGATAGATGGATCGCTGTGGCCATTCGTCCGGTCGGCCTTGTCCCTCTGGGCTGCCCATGAGAAATTCACCGGCCGGGATGATGACCATCGGGACCGGGTCCGGTCCGTGCGAGGAAGGGGACGATGTGCCAGCGGCCGCCCATTGCTCCGCTCCCAGCATCGTCGTGGCAATCAACGTGATCTCGATAAGCCGACTCCAGCTATCGTTCGGACCGATTCTCACTTCTTCGACTCCTTGCTCCCCTCGATGGCATGGGTGGTGTGGATCCGAACGAGGTTCACCAGGCGCTCAACCGTTCGGTTGTCCCCCCGCTGTGCGGCTTCGAGTGCCTGGGTGATGAGGGCCCTGGCTTCGTGCAGGTGTTCTTCGATCGTGGCCTGAAGCGAGGGTGATGCCACGGTGCCACCCAACGCCGCCCGGTGATAGACTTCCCAGGCGTCGTCAACCTCGTGAGCAGCTTGATGCACGGTTCGGATGACTTCTTGATACGAAGGGTCCATGCCTCCTCCCTCAAGAGGACCGGCGGTCAGGGAAGAAGGCTCCAGATACGAGATGAGCAGAATGCCGGGAATCAACAGTCCTCTCTTCATATGCGGGGCTCCGTTATGAGCGGTCGATCAAGTGGTTTCATGCACACGCGCGTGCAAGGCCGTGCGGAATGGATCGGTTGAGTCCGCCGGGTCATTGGTTTCGCTTCATCGCTTTCTGAATCAGATCGCGGGTGGCGACATATTCTTGGTTGTCCGGGTCGATGGCCAATGCTTTTTCAATGGCGGTCAACGCGTTCGCGTACTTCTCGGCTCCCATGAAGATCAGCGTTTGGATGAATGCGTCACGTGCCTCCTGTCTCAGGTCGTCGGAAACCACCCGGGCCGATTTGGCACAGCGGAATCCCAGCCCCACTCCATAAGAATTATTCTCCGGCTGGTTCCAGAACCGGTGGCTGGTGTGGAGCGAGGTTTCCGGCGCCAACCATGACCCGCCGCGAAGGACACGGACCGGCCCCTGGTTGGCAAAGTTGTACCCCTTCTCCGGTCCCTGGGGATTGAGGGCCACACTCTTCTTGTAATAGTCGGGGGCATACCAGTCCTGGACCCACTCGAAGACGTTTCCCGCCATGTTATAGACGCCGAAGCCGCTCACACCATCCGGATAGGAATCGACTGGGGTCGTGCGCCCGACGTTTTGACCATAGTTGGCCTTGGTCGGATCGAGTGTATGACCCCAGGGGTAATGGTTGTCTCCGGAAGGGCCTTTGGCCGCCCGTTCCCATTCCGCTTCCGTCGGCAGTCTCTTCCCTTCCCACTTACAGAAGGCGGCGGCGTCGGTCCAACTGACTCCCACGACGGGCTGATCAGGCTTGTTTAGCCGCGGATCGTCCCAATAGGCGGGAGCGGGATGGCCCGTCGCCTTCATGAATTCGCGATAGCGGGCGTTGGACGTTTCGTACTTGTCGATGTAATAGGCATCGAGCACGACTTGGTGTTTGGGTTCGTCGGAATGTTCGTTGCTTCCCATCGTGAATTCGCCGTGGGGGATCAGCACCATATCGGTTTCGGTGGCGGAAACAGCCGTCACCGCCACGAGGGAAATGGCTCCCCCCACCATGAGCATGATGAGTTTGTGACTCCGCATGATCGTCCTCCTTCAGCAGTCGTTCATGTGTCTAGGCGGTCACCCACAATTCCGCAGAGAAAGCCGAAGTCCTGCCCGGGGCAGTGCATTGTCGACTCTGTCCGAGTCGGCGATGATGCAGGATCACAGGATCGACGATGTCGCCGCACTGGATGCAGCGCAGGGTGGCACACTCCAGCTCGCGGTCGCTGTTCAAGAGATCCATGCACATGTGGCCGACTAAGAGCCCCCCGCATCGGGTACAGGTCTGGCTAGATGTACCATTATCTGGATGGACTCCTTCGATTCCCCTTTTACTCACTTGTTCTGAGAGTAGTGAAGCCATAGAAGACCTCTTTGTTAAATGTTCGTCATAGATACGTTCAATGTATATCCAATTTGTTCATAGTTGTCAATGGTTATTTTATTAAATATTGACAAAGAGTAAACATCCAGATAAGCTAAAGTTGTGAAAAATCATAGAATTCATAGAGTTGCAAAATTGACCGGTTTGTCGCGTGATGTGATACGGGTCTGGGAAAAAAGGTATGGACTCATCAAGCCTCGTCGCAGCGCAAACCGCTATCGTGAATATACGGACGAAGATGTGGCGTTACTCAGATTTTTGAAAGAGGAAATAGATCGCGGCCAGACCATCGGCGCCCTTGCCATTGAGGGACGAGACTCACTGCTGCAACGCATGCGACTCGGCACGGCTCCAAAACTACAGGAACTGACGCCTCACAAGACGTTGCTGGATGAGTTGGTGGCGTGTCTTGATCCCGTCGATAAAGTACGGTTTGAACATAAACTCAATGGAGCGGTGGCGGTAATTCCCTTTGAGGAGGCCATCCAACGGATTCTGCTCCCATTGGAACGGGTGGTTGGTGAGCTGTGGCATCAAGGAAGAATCGACATCGCCGTTGAACATTACGTCACGAAGCTCATTCAGCAGAAACTGTTCGCCGTCATGAATCAGTTGCCGGCCAACGAGTATGGCCCGCGGCTTCTGATTGCCTGTCCTGAGGGGGAGTGGCATGAAATCGGCGCCCAAGCCGTGGCGTATTTGGCCGCAACGCGGGGCTGCCACGTGTATTATCTGGGCCCCAATCTTCCAACATCCGCGCTTGCGTCCTTCTGCGACCGAATCAAACCGGATTTGGTTCTTCTGTCTCTGACGGAGGTGAAATCGGCCGAAGAAGGAGCCGGTCTCTTGCGCGAACTTGATACGCTTGCAGAACGGTGGCCTGTCGCCATCGGCGGGCAGGGAGCGCGTTCTTTGGAACAGGCTCTGCGCCAAACTAAGGTTGAGCTCCTTGATGATCTGGTGCAATTCCAAGATCGGCTCACCGCGCTGCTGTCGGTTCACTCTCCTTTTTCCCGTTCGTAGCGACGACCTTCGGGTTGCTTTCCGATACGCGACTCGGCGGCGGTTCGGGCGACGTCATGTCGTGAGAACACAATGAACGTGTACGGCACACGAAAGAGGAAGGAAGAGGGATTTGTCTCTGCCTCTTCCCCCGTCCGCTACCGTGGATTGTCCGAATGGATGGGACCTCGCACACACCAGACCGGGAACGTGTAAATCCTAGTCATGCTCAGGACGTTTCCAAGAAAGGCATCGAGGTAACGGGCGTAAGACGGAAGATTAGCCTCGGGCACCACGGTCCAGTATGAGGTCTGGACGATGTTGAGAAAGGGATGACCAGGAGGAATATTAGGCCCGGGAGCATCGATCGCCGGCCCGACAAGGCTCCGCATTTCGGCGGGAGATGGCAGACGCCACCCTTTTTGCCCGCCGATCACTCGACGAACGCAGGAGGCTCGGGCTTCGTTCCACGTGACACGCGTGCTGTCCGGCGCTAGCTCCCAGATGAGACCGGTTTCTTTGTCCAGCACGGCATCATTCTGGAAAGCGGGCAGAATTTCAAAACGGTTCTCCGCCGGGTGCGCCTCTTGCCAGCTCCGCACGATTTCCGCCATCAATTCCTCTTTTCCTACGGGCAAGCCGGCGGGCGTGCTCAACAGCAGGTAGGCAAGGAGAGACAGACTTCCAACTGCAACAACAAGAGCGCCGGCGATGATCCATTTGGGAGTCATTGCTGTGCAGCGGCGGGACGAGATTCAAATCAAAACCCACGGCGTTATGCCGGAAACGGGTGTCACCTGGTATGGGTGTTCGCCGGCACTTCGCCCGGTCCGAGTCCAGGATAGTCTTCTCTCAGTTCCTGGGTCAAGGAGAAGCCCGGCGAAACTCGTGTGCCAGCCTGTGTGTTGACCCTGTGTGTTGGCATGGAGCTTCGACATCGGACCGCCGTGAGGAAGCCTCATTGCAAAAGATCGGTCGGACGAGTCCGTATCGCTTGAAAATGCGGCTGTATCTTGACCGGATGGACGGCAAGAAACAACGGCCCCCTTGCCATGACTTCCGAAGGATGTCTCGACAGAGGAGCCTCTCTCTTGGTACGCTGTGCTCCTATGGCTCGGAACTCACGAAAGCTGTCCGGCTTCCGATCGGCTGATCGACAGGCGATGCAGATGACGACACTCTCTGATGGTCAGGTCTCTTCGCTGGAGATCTATGACACCACGCTGCGCGACGGGGCCCAGGCGGAGGACGTCAGTTTTTCGGTGGAAGACAAAGTACGGATCGCCCAGAAACTCGACGAACTCGGCGTTCATTTCATCGAAGGTGGTTGGCCAGGGGCCAATCCGAAAGACATCGAATTTTTCAGGGTCATCAAAACGATTCCCCTGAGGTACGCGACCGTCGTCGCGTTCGGTTCCACAAGGAAGGCGAGCAATCCCGTTCACAAGGATCGGAATCTGCAGGCGTTGCTGGCGGCGGATACCAAGACGATCACGCTGTTTGGGAAAACCTGGCCGTTGCACGTGACCGACGCACTCGGCATTTCGCTGACGAAAAACCTTGAGTTGATCGAAGACTCCATCGCCTATCTGCGGGAGAAGGGCCGGCGCGTATTTTACGACGCGGAGCACTTCTTCGACGGCTACAAGGAGAACCCGGAGTATGCGCTGAAGACCATCCAAAAAGCGGTGAAAGCCGGTGCGGATCGGGTGATCCTCTGCGACACCAATGGCGGGACCATGCCGTGGGAGATCCGCCGGATTTGCGAGGTTGTCCGGCGCGAATGCCGGGTGCCGCTGGGGATTCATGCGCATAATGATTGCGACATGGCTGTCGCCAATTCGCTGGTGGCCGTCGAAACCGGCATCGTACAGGTCCAGGGGACGATCAACGGCATCGGCGAACGCTGCGGGAACGCGAATCTCTGCTCGATCATTCCCAACCTGGAATTGAAGATGAAGCGGCGTGCGCTGCCGGATCGTCTGGAACACCTCAAAGACGTGTCCGGATTCGTGACGGAAATCGCCAACCTGATGCCTGACAAACATCAACCCTACGTCGGTGATGCGGCGTTTGCTCATAAGGGAGGGGTTCACATCCACGCTGTTCTTAAAAACCCCGCGACGTATGAACATATCGATCCGACGGCGGTCGGGAACCGGCAACGGGTTCTGGTGTCCGATAATGCGGGGCGCAGCGGCCTCTTGGAAAAGGTCGAAACCTACGGGATCAAGCTTTCCAAAGATCACGCCAAGGTTCAGGAACTGGTCGATACCCTGAAGGAGCGAGAAAGTCAGGGATATCAATTTGAAGGGGCGGAGGGGTCCTTCGAGTTGCTGATGCGCAAAGCGGTGGGAAGCCACAAACCGTCTTTCCAGCTCTTGGGTTTTCGGGTGATCGTCGAAAAAAAACAGGAGGACGGCCCCTCTCTTTCGGAGGCGACCGTCATGGTCAAGGTCGGCGACGTGGTTGAGCACACGGCGGCTGTAGGGGCCGGTCCGGTGAATGCCTTGGATCATGCCCTGCGCAAGTCCCTTGAGAAATTCTATCCGCAACTCAAAGAGGTGAAACTCCTCGATTATAAGGTGCGCGTCTTGGCTGCAAACCAAGGGACTCAGTCCAAAGTCCGGGTCTTGATCGAATCGGGAGATCAGAAAGACAAGTGGGGGACGGTCGGCGTCTCCGAAAATATTATCGAGGCGAGCTGGCAGGCATTGGTCGACAGCATCGAATACAAATTGCTCTCCACCGACGGGGGGAGCGAGGCGGATCCCCCTCCGCATTATTTGTCTTGACAGCCATCCTAACCTTACGTAAATTCTGATGAAACTCCACGTTCACCCTGATTGGCAGTCGGGGTGACTCTGAGACCACGAGTGGAGCTGAGGAGGGGGCGGCTGGAGGGTCGTTATGAGAAAGGCGGACATTGCGAACGAAATCTTCAAGCAGGTTGGAATCCCGAAGAATGAAGCGGCCGACATTGTCGAATATGTATTGAATCTTCTGAAGTCCGTGCTGCAAAAGGGAGAGTCGGTGAAGATTGCAGGGTTCGGAAATTTCGTTGTGCGAAACAAGGGGCCTCGCAAGGGTCGAAATCCTCGTACCGGAGAAGAAATCGGTATCACTCCGCGCCGAGTCGTGACCTTCAGACCGAGTCAGGTGTTTAAGAAGTACGTGAACTCGTAGCAGGATACCGGAACGCCGCCGCCCAGTTCGTTTTGATATCCCTCAGTGATAACTGAAATGCCGCAGGGACGTGCTGTGTATGCAGAAGGGCCGGCTCGGCGGGTGTTTCGGTTACCTGGTGGTGCTCCAAGGCGACTCGACGAGGTCGAGTCGCACTCCGTAAGAGGAGAACAGAGGGCCGGTCATGGGAGGAGAACCCAGGCTGGGGAGCAAAATCTTCTATAAAATCGGAGAGGTCAGTCGACTGACAAAAGTCCCCGCTTACGTGCTTCGCTTTTGGGAATCGCAGTTCGCGTTCCTCAGACCGAAAAAAAGCAGTGGCAATCAGCGGTTGTACGTTCAACGGGATATCGAGACGATCCTGGAAATCAAACGCATGCTCTATGAGGAAGGCCATACGTTGGAGGGAGTGAAGCGGTACTGGGTCAGGCGTGCGCGGGCTTCCTCACGGCCGTTGCCTCCCAGAGAAGTCGCTAAGAAACTCAGGGGCGATCTTCAGGCAATTGTGGAAATGATCGACTCGCATTCTCGATAAGAGAAGGGGTGAGGCGTTCCCCATGGTTTTTCCATGGATACATGGACGTGTGGAAGGCGATGCCGACATTGAAATGAACATCCAGTCGGGGCGTGGCGCAGCCCGGTAGCGCACTCGCTTGGGGTGCGAGTGGTCGTGGGTTCAAATCCCGCCGCCCCGACCAACGATGTGAGATGTTGAGTGTCGATCGACAGGGTCGATGCTCAGAGGTCCACTTGTTCTCGTCAACGTAAGAGTCGCCGTCTGGCGGCTTTTTTTGTATTGGAGCCATGCGCATCCTTGTGACCAATGATGACGGCATTCAATCAGCCGGTCTCGTGGCACTGGCCGACGCCATGGCAAAACTCGGCGAGGTATGGGTCGTCGCTCCGGACCGGGAACGGACGGCCACGGCCCACGCGGTGACTCTTCATAAACCCCTGAGGGTTCATTCTATCGGAAAACGAACCTATTCCGTCAGCGGCACGCCGGTCGATTGTGTCAACTTGGCGATTTTGAAAATCATGCCGGAACCACCCCGACTGGTTGTTTCTGGAATCAACCGTGGAGTGAACTTGGGTGATGACGTGCTCTACTCGGGAACCGTGTCCGCCGCCGTGGAGGGAACAATCCTGGGGGTGGCGTCAATGGCTGTGTCACAAGAAGGGCAGAACCGGTTTCGTTTTGAGGTCGGGGCATACTTTTCGGCCCGCGTCGCGCGGATGATCCTTGAGAAGGGAGTGCCGGAGGAAACACTCATCAATCTAAATATTCCGGATCGTCCTCTCCGGTCCATCGAAGGCGTCCGTGTCACGGCCCTCAGTCGCAGGCGATTCGATAACCCGATCATTGAAAAAGTCGATCCTCATGGACGTACCTATTATTGGATCGCCGGGACCCGTCTTTCTTGGAGTCGCAGCAAAGATTCGGACCATGAAGCGATCGCGGAAGGGGTCGTCTCCTTGACCCCCCTCCGGCTCGATACGACGAATTATGATGCGCTGGACCGTTTCCGAGCGTGGGAACCTGTGCTGCGGACTCGGAGCAGTCGAAATCGTAACCCTGCGTCGGGACGGTTGCCAGATCGGTCGAAGAGGCAGCATCGGACGTGATCGGACAAGCCATCGAATGGATTCTTGCCGAACTCAGCAAGTTCGTCATTGAGACGATTTTGCTGTTCGGCTACACCGGAATCGTGCTCACGATGGCCATCGAAAGCGCGTGTATCCCCTTGCCGAGCGAAATCATCATGCCCTTCTCCGGCTATCTGGTAGGGACCGGCCAATTCACGATGCTGGGGGTGACGCTCGCCGGATCCATCGGCAACGTGATCGGGTCGATCGTCGCCTACTGGGCCGGTGTGTGGGGCGGTCGGCCGTTCGTTGAACGGTACGGACGATATGTGCTGATCTCTCACCATGATCTTGACGTGGCCGATCGGTGGTTCGCGAAGTACGGAGAAGCCGCGGTGTTGTTCAGCAGGATGTTACCCGTCGTGCGGACCTTTATCTCGTTGCCAGCGGGCATCGCCCGGATGAATTTCCCCCGTTTCGTCCTCTTCACGTTCGTGGGCGCCCTTCCTTGGTGCTATCTGCTGGCTTATATCGGAGTCCGGATGGGTGAGGAGTGGGACAGTCTGCGGGAGTATTTTCATCAATTCGATGTGATCATCGGATTGTTCCTGGCGCTGGCCCTGGGGTATTTCCTGTGGTCGCACTGGCCGAGGCGGAGGGTTGAGTCCGGACGGTAAGCCCATGCTCCACCTTTTTAACACTCTCACGGGGAAACGGGAGCCGTTCAAGTCGGTCGAACCCCGAAAAGTCGGGATGTACGTCTGTGGGGTGACCGTCTACGACTATTGCCACATCGGCCATGCGCGGAGCGCTCTGGTCTTCGACGTCTTGCGGCGGTATTTGGAGTACAGCGGCTACACCGTGACGTTCGTAAAAAACTTCACCGACGTGGACGATAAGATCATCAAACGGGCTCAAGAGGAGGGGGTGACGTGCGAAGCGATCACGAAGAAGTACATCGAGGCCTATGATGAGGATATGGGCAAACTGGGGATCAGGCCCGCGACGGAACAGCCGAAGGCTACGGAGCATATCGAAGAGATCATCCGGCTGACGGAAACCCTGATCGACAAGGGGTTGGCCTACGTTGTGGACGGCGACGTGTACTTTCACGTTGCCCGGTATCCGGCCTATGGGCGACTGTCCAAACGGCGTCTGGAAGACCTTCAGGCCGGCGCTCGCGTGGAGGTCGATGAGCGCAAACGTCATCCGATGGATTTCGCCCTTTGGAAACGCAGCAAACCGGGCGAGCCCTCCTGGCCCAGTCCCTGGGGGCCTGGTCGGCCGGGGTGGCACATCGAGTGTTCCGCCATGTCGATCAAACACCTGGGGGAGACGTTTGACATTCACGGCGGGGGGATGGATCTCATCTTTCCGCACCACGAAAATGAAATTGCTCAATCATGCGGTGCGACGGGAAAGGAATTCGCCCGGTTCTGGGTGCACAATGGCTTCGTCCAGATCCATCAGGAGAAGATGTCGAAGTCGCTCGGCAACTTCTTCACGATCCGTGAGATCTTCGCCAAGTCCGACTGGCCGGAGTCGGTCACGGGAGAAGTCCTCCGCTATTTTCTGTTATCGACCCATTACCGCGGGCCGCTGGATTTCTCGGATCGTGCCATGAAGGAGGCGAAGAATGCCTTGAACGGCTTCTACGATCTGTTCGAGCGACTGAAGGAACCAAGTGACTCAGGGACGGGGGACGATTGCCTTGACGCCGTCATTGAGCAGGCAAGGGTCTCATTCGTGAAGGCGATGGATGATGATCTCAATACCCCCATGGCCATGGCGGCGCTTCAAGGTTTACGAGGCGAGGTCAATAAACTGCTGGAAAAAGGACTGTCGAGCCGGAGACGAGCCCAGGCCAGAGAAGCGTTTCGCACGATGGGAAACGTGCTGGGGCTCTTTCAGTCTGATGTCTGGCAGTTTGGTGCCTCTCCTTCAATCTCGCGCACGCTCGATGTGGAGGGTGAGAAGACCGGTTTGGGTATGATGGCCGATGACGAAATTAAGCGGCTGGTAGCGGAACGACAGGCGGCTCGCTTACAAAAGGATTTCAAACGAGCCGACGAGATTCGCCGGTTCCTTGCGGCGCGCGGCATTATCATTGAGGATAGACCCGATGGAACAAGTCGATGGAAGCGCTGACGAGCGGGAGATCCTCTACGGAATACACGCGGTCCGTGAGGCGGTGCTGGCCGGTGCGCGACCGATCCGGCGGATTGCAGTGGTGCGAATTGATCGGCGGTTCGGCGACCTCGTGAGAATCGCCAAGGCCAAAGACATTCCGGTCCACGTCGAGCCGCCCGCGGTGTTTCATCGACTCGTTCCTCACGGGAGGCATCAGGGGGTCATCGCCTTCGTTGCGGCCAAACCCTATAGCACTGTCGAAGATATTTTGAAGGGGGCTCGTGTGCGACGTGAGCCGCCTTTGCTGGTTCTTCTTGATGGAGTCGAGGATCCTCATAACGTGGGGGCGGTCTTAAGGACTGTGGAGGCCGTTGGTGCCCATGGCGTCTTCATTCCTGAGCGACGGGCGGTCGGATTAACTGCTGCGGTGGCGAAAGCCTCGGCTGGTGCCGTTGATTATGTTGCGGTCTGTCAAGTGACGAACCTGAGCCGTCTTTTGGTGGACCTCAAACGCGAAGGAATCTGGGCCTATGGAGTCGAACCAACCGCCTCGATGGAGTATACGGACCTTGATATGACGGGACCGCTCGCCTTCGTCTTTGGCGGAGAAGGAAGCGGCATCAGGCCTGGAGTATCGAAGGTCTGTGACGGCCACATCCGCATCCCGATGAAGGGTCGAGTCGCGTCGTTGAACGTCTCGGCCGCTGTCGCCGTCATCCTCTATGAGGCGGCGCGGCAGCGAAGAGGCCTGACGACGCCCCAGTCACTTAATTTTGAGCAGCCCCCCCTCGACCGCCGTCTTGAGCAGTTGGGCGGTGTTTGAGACGCGCAGTTTCTTCATCATGTTGGAACGGTGGGCCTCCACCGTTTTCACGCTGATCTTGAGCCGTTGGCCGATCTCCTTGTTCTTGTAGCCAGTCCAAATCAGCTCTAGAATCTCTTGTTCTCGTGCAGTGAGGGCTTCGGGCCGCTTGGTTCGCGGTGGCGGCTCAATTGGTGCTGCTAGTCTCTGAACCTTTGGCCTCCCAGTTGTTTTGGACATGATAAGCAGTTCTCCTTTAATCGGCAAAAACTTCAGCTATACTGACCGTCGATCAGCAAGCTGTCGACACCTCCATGTTAAAAAATTATAAAAAACCCTTATTGGTAAAGTAAATCGAGGCCGTTAAGCTCCGGGAACATTACTTATAGAGATTGGCGTACGAATAGGCGTGGTCATTCAGGAGTCTTCGATGCTTTGCACATGAGGTCCTGCCGATGGTGGCGTGGTATGTAATTGCCGGGCTGGTTGGCGCATTGGTCGGGAGCTTCCTGAACGTGTGTATCTACCGATTGCCAAGACACGAATCGGTTGTGTGGCCTGGCTCTCACTGCCCTGTCTGTTCTCACCCCATTGCTTGGTACGACAATGTTCCGCTGCTCAGCTATCTCGTGCTCGTCGGCCGCTGTCGTGCTTGTTCCGCACCCATCCCATGGCGCTATCCGGTCGTGGAGGGTCTCAATGCGGCGGGATATGTCGGCTTACTCTGGTATTTTGGGCCCGGGTGGTCTGTGGCGGTGTACGCTCTGCTCTATTCTTCGCTGATCGTCGTGGCTGGAACGGATCTGTCTCACAAGATCATTCCCAACGCCGTCACGTTGCCAGGCATGGTGGTCGGACTTGTCAGCTCCGCGACCGTCTTGCCGACAGGGGCGGGCAATGGTCTGCTCGGCATGCTGATCGGCGGAGGATTGTTGTGGTTTCTGGCCTGGCTCAGCCCCTACCTGTTTGGAAAGGAAGGAATGGGCGGAGGGGATATCAAGCTGATGGCCATGATCGGAGCCTTTCTCGGCTGGAAACCGGCGCTGCTGACTATCATGGTGGGATCGTTGCTTGGGTCTGTGATTGGCCTGGCGCTGATCAGTGCGCGCGTGATCTCTCGGCAGGAGTACATTCCGTTTGGGCCGTTTCTTGTCTGTGGCGCTGTGATTGCCCTGTTCTTTGAGCAGCCTCTCGTGAAGTGGTATCAAGGACTCCTTTTCAGTTAACTCCGATCCGGCCCGGTCCCTCACGACTTCGCCTCTTCGCCTGTATCTTTTTCGAGCCGTTCTGTATCCGAATCGCTGATGGCCGCGAAGCCAGTGTGTTTTGGCCGATCCCGCCCTCTTGCGCGCTCCTTTACCGAACCAGGGCAATCCTCGCGTCATCTCGCTCATTTGGCGAGCGGCTCGTGGCGGCTTGGTCGCGCGAGCTCCCCAGTAACCAAGGGTGATCGATCGGCACATAGTTTGAGAAGAAAGCGTGACGGATGTGCAGCGCCCCCGATGGTGTCGGTGTTCGATGGCCCAGCAAGGCAAAACCCTGTTAGAAATGATCGTTGTGCTGACCGTGTTGGGCATTGTCGCGGCTCTTGCCGGACCGAATCTCATCCATCTACACGCACGGGTCCAACTTCAAACAGTGACCACGGAAATTGCGTCAGAACTGCGGTTGGCAAGGCAGTTAGCAGCCACTCACCGCGACAGGGTTGCAGTCACGTTCATGCGGGAAAGGGAGATGCTGGAGATCAGATTTCTGCAACGAGCGACCGTGCACCATCTCTATCACTATCGAGGGAAAGGAGTGACGATTGATGAACCGACCGGCGGCGACCAGGTCATGTTCTATCCAAGTGGGCGGACTGCGTCGGCCACCACCGTTCGCGTGCGTGGTCATGAAGGGCGAACGAAGGAAGTGACGGTGGCATTCAACGGACGGGTGAATATCAGATGACGGACAAGCGCGAAGCAGGCGGTGGGTTGGTGGAAACGATGGTCGCTGCGGCAATCGCCGGGGTCGTCTTCCTCGGAACCATGGGAGCTGTGGAGCATGCCGCCCGGTTTGTTCGGCATGCAGATTCGGTCACCAAGGCGCAATCAATCGCCCAGTCCAGGTTGGAAACGAAACGGTCAGTCGGTTGGAAATTCTTGTTGGACGAGGATCTGGACGGAGACGGTGTCCCAGATACGGTGATGCGAGATGATGGTGTGGAGCCTGATCGTATGGCGGGCGATAGGATTTACTCTGCCATGGCCGACCACAACGGGCTGACCGAAGTGTGGACGATCGAGTTGAATCGATCCGGACCGCTTGCGTCGGTGGGACAGGTGATCATCACCTCGACCGTCACCGTTGAAGGGCCGAACGGCCGTCGGGAGCTGCGTATGGAAACGATTCGATCGAATCCGGCCTTCGTGGGAAGTGCACAGTGATGAAAGGGTCCGAGAAAGAATGACAAGGGGGGGATGGTGAAAAGGAGCAAAAACCGCTCTTGGGACCAGTATGGGGCCCAGAGCGGTCTGTGTCTCACCGAAGTGATGATCGGCATGGCGGCCGCGCTCGTTGTCCTCGCCGCTTGTCTGGAAGTGCTCTACCTTGGCCAAAAGGCGGTCTGGACCAACACGCGAAGAATCGCAGATCAGCAGGATCTCCGTCTCGGTCTCGAAGTGTTCGAACAAGAAGTACGTTTAGCGACAACTCCGGCCTTGCTGACAATCCAGGAGAGTATCATCGAGTTTTTCGCGAATATCCATGGCAAACGCACCACTATCACGGCAGCGGTCTCGCGAGGGCAGTCGGTGCTTCCTGTGGTTGACGGGATCGGTTGGGAACGGGGCAAGTTTGTGAAGCTGTGCCAGGCGGGTGTGTGTGAGACCCGCCGTCTGGCCCGTGACGGTCAGCGCAATCAGTTGACGGTGGAGAATCCCGTGGACACCGATTATCCCGCCGGCGCCTCAGTAGAGATGCACAACCGTGTCACCTATTACACGAGAGTCAGCGGAGAGACCGTGAGGCTGATGCGCATGGTTGACGGTGGAGCAGGTGTGTTGATCGGCGATCTGAAAGCGGTGCGGTTTTCTTATTGGGATCGCAGAGGACGGAGAACGAATGATCCTTCGGCGGTGACTCGTGTTCTTGTAGAGATCGAGCCGTCATATTCTTGGCGGATTGAACGGCGAGCCGTGGCCTTACGGTCGTGAGGGGAGCAATGTCGAGCACCTGTTTCTTAAGAAGGTCAAGAGAGGAAGGTGTCGCACTGGCGGCGGTTCTTGTGGTTGCGCTCTCGCTCGTCGTGATGAGCGTGGCGCTGTTGGAACTGGTCTGGCAAGAGTCGCTGAGCGCCGAGGTGGGGACACAATCGGCCGTGGCTCAACAGTTGGCCGATGCAGCAGGGGAGGTTGTGATCGGGTGGTTTCATGATCCGGACACCGCTCCTCCTAGAGTGGCGCCTGTCTTGGAAAAACGCTTTGTCTCCACCGATGGGGCTCCCACATTTTTTGATCAACATGGTCGATCACAGTTCGTGGGCACAGCCGAACGACCGGACGTTGTCTTGGATGCTTCCGATCCCCTGTATGATCAATTGCTCAACGATCCCGCGCTTGGAGTGTTCCGCGGCATGGCTGGCTGGGGAACAGTTCGGCGGATAACCCTCTACGCCCCCATGAAACCTGGTTTGTTGTGCACGGTCGAGGTCACGGCGGAAACGAAGTCGCCGAAGCCGTTTCAACAATCAATCAGCATGCAATTGGAGGCCTTGGAGCTTCCGGTTTTGCAAAGGGGGATACAGGCGGGGGGCCATCTTGATCTCCTGTCGAATCCCGGTTCGATGAGTGGAGTCCATTGGGCGCCGGTGGCGGTGGGAGGAGAGGTCATCGTACGGCGCATTGCAGACATCCCACTGTTCAATCCATCGGCTCCCCTGACGGGCCAAAGCTATGACGAGAGTTCGTCCCTTGAAGACCGATGGATGCATCTGTGGGCCGGGGGACTGATCAGAGAAGTCGAGCCGGCGCCTGATCCAGCCCCCCTTCCCTCGAACGTTCATCCTCAACAATCGCCGGTACCGGGTCTCCGTTTTGACCAATGGAGCTACGAACAGTTGAAGCACGTTGCCCTCGGATTTGGCAGTTACTACGTGTTGGGGGGAGACGGACTCTTGTATCCGGACGGGAATGTGCAGGCCGGAGGAGTGTCGCCGTCTCAGGTTTTTTCTTCCGAGCGAGTGGGAGACCAACGAGGGCTGATCTTCGTCGACACCCTCGACCGGTCCGTTCCGCGCCCCGACAACATGGGTACGGTTCAGATCGCTGCGGAGTATTTTGAAGGAGTTGCCGTCATCCAAGGACACGTTCGTCTTCGTCTTTCTGGAGCCGGGAATCGACTGAGGGTGCGGAGTCCGCGCGAGGGCGGAGGCCATCGAACGACCATTGACTTGACCGGCATTCAATTCAACGGAGTGCTATATGCGGCGGGGAATATCACGGTTGAAAGCCCTGTCAAATGGTATGGAGCGGTGGTCGCCGAAGGCACGATTCGCTCTCAGGACGGTCTGGGACGGTTAGAGGTCTGGCACGATCATGATATGAGCTGGGGGTTGTTTCGGGGGATACCGCTCGTGTATCGATCCCCCGGGACATGGATGGTGCATTATTGAAAAGAAGTCGGTCGTCTCGCTTCGTGAGGGAAGGTGTTCTTCAAAAAAACCGGCGTGGGGTGGTCGGAAAGGGGTATGGGAAGGGACGAATGGCGACCTCTCTACGATCTGCCGGACGCAAGCACCCACCACTGAGAAGCAAGGCCGACGGTCATTGGGGCGGCCGAGGGTTGCCGGGTGTGTCTTGAAGATGAGTTTCTTGAAGAAGAAGGGCTCTTATGCTCTGCAAACAAGCTGACGAGTGGATTGGTGAGCGAAACAATGATGCGGCCGTCGTCGTGGAGAAAGAGCATGATTCCGTCGCCGTGCGACTTGTAAATCAACTGGTGACCGAGGCGTACCGGCGTGGAGCGTCAGACGTTCACATCGAACCGTCGGCAGCGGGAAGGGAGACGATTGTCCGCTTCCGGGTGGATGGGACCTGCTTCACGTCGATGAAAATACCCGCCGCCTATCAGAAGGCCGTCATCTCCCGCTTAAAGATTATGGCGAATTTGGACATCGCGGAGCGGAGGAAGCCGCAGGATGGAAAAATCCGATTTCCGTTGGCGCGGGGATGCACGCTCGAACTGCGTGTGGCGACGATTCCTACCTCGGGAGGCAATGAAGACATGGTTCTGCGGCTGTTGGCGCAGAAGGATATCATGCCGCTGGAGGCGATGGAGTTTTTGCCAAACGTGCTGGAGGCGATCAAGGCGCTGGCCGAACGGCCGCACGGCTTGTTTCTATGCGTGGGACCGACGGGCTCAGGGAAGACCACCACCCTCCATGCGATTTTGAAACATATCAACACCGATGAGCGAAAAATCTGGACGGCCGAGGATCCCATTGAGATTACGCAAGAAGGGCTCCGCCAAGTGCAAGTCCATCCCAAGATCGGCTTGACATTCGCCGCCGCGATGCGGGCGTTTCTCCGGGCAGACCCCGATGTGATTATGATCGGCGAGATGCGCGACAAAGAAACCGCCGACATTGCGATTGAGGCGTCCCTGACCGGCCATCTTGTCTTCAGCACGTTGCACACGAACAGCGCGGTGGAGACAGTCACTCGATTGCTCGACATGGGGTGCGACGCGCTCAATGTCGCTGATACGATCATCGGGGTGCTGGCTGTCCGCCTGTGCAAACGTCTGTGCGAATCCTGTAAGGAGCCATATCATCCGACGAGACAGGAATACGACGAGCTGGTCGAGGGGTATGGAAAGTCCTATTGGGAAACGGTGAGAGCACCGTACTCGGAGCGCTGGACATTGTATCGAGAAATGGGCTGTGAGCAATGCCACGGCAGCGGATTCAGGGGGCGGGTGGCATTGCATGAGCTATTGGTCGGCACAAGGGAAATCAAACGGTTGATTCAATCAAAGGCCAGAGCGTCAGAGCTGTTACCGGTCGCAATGCGACAGGGAATGGTCACGCTGCTGCAACATGGCATTCAGAAAGTCATCAAGGGTGTCACCACGTATCGGCAAGTCAGGGCCATCGCTATGAGAGAGTACGAGGATTTGTTGGAATCCCAGTCCGATCTTCTCGCAACGTCTCGAGTCTAAGACCTCCGCAATCAGTCCAACAGAATCATCATACAGATGCACAACCCGATACGGGCATCGCGCCGTCTATCGGCGCTACGCCAGGATTCAGCGGAAAACCTAAGCCCTCGACGTTTGACCTTCTCGCCGGTTCCGATTCCGAGCATCGCCGGTTGGTGAGGAGCGGACAATTCTTGTCCTTCTGCACGAAAATCGGCCAGCCCATCTTGCGCAAGGCTTGAGTCTTCCGCGCCGGCAAGAAAAATTCACTAAAAGAATCAAGACGTTGTCTCTCTTCTCCTCAATGGTCACCCAGGGCATACCGCTTGCTCACTCTCCTATGAGCCATGGTGCGACCCAATGCCACAAGCCAAATGAGCAAGAAGGTTTCGGCCAGCGAAGAGGGTTACACGTTGGTCGAAATTGCCATTGTGTCTGCCATCATCGCTATTGCGGCGGCGCTGGCGGGGCCGAATCTCATGACCATGTATGCGCGCTATGAGCTCTATCAGACGACAACGTCGCTCTACCAATCACTGATGTTGGCACGATCGGCGGCCGTAACCCGCAACACGGTCATCACTGCCACTCCATCGAATCTTCCAAACGGTCAGGGGCAGGTCGTGTTCAACGCCGTCATGACGGCGGAGCCGTTTCCGCTGACGGTGGGATTCGTCCCGCCGCTGCCGGCGCAGCCGATCGGCTTTACCTCCCGCGGCTTGAGTACGACTCCTCTGGCCACGCAAACGGTTCAGCTCCAGAGCCTGCGAGATCCTACCCTGATTTATACGATTTCACTGGCTCCTTCCGGCAAAGTGACTTGGTGCAATCAGGCGGTCAATCCTTGCCTGGTTCAGTCCGGTTGATGGTGGAGCAGACCATGAGGCTCGGCGCATGAGCGTACGGTATCAAGAGGCGGGATTCACCTTGGTCGAAGCACTGGTTTCAGCCACCGTGCTCAGCTTGGGCGTGCTTGGCATGGCGGCCATGCAGGGGATTGCGTTGACCAAGAACGTGGATGCCAATGACCTCTCCATCGTGACCAATCTCGCCTCAGACATGGTGGAGCGGATTCAAAACAGTCGGCGCAACGCCTGGGCGTACAACACCATCAGCACGGCGGGAGGGGGCAATTGCCTGACCGGGGCGATTCCCGCTGCACAACCGGCTCCGCCGTTTCCCGCGGCGCCGCTCTCGATGGCCGCTGTCAGGAAGGTGCAAGGCGATTGCGTGCAGTGGCGACAACTGGTTCAAGATTCCAATCTACTCAACGTCCAAGGGACCGTGACGGTGACACCGGTCGCGCCGATTACGGCCGATTCTGCCTCGGTGCTCGTCACCGTCCGAGTCCAATGGAACGAACGGGCGCAGGGACAGAGACTGCGCCAGGTGGTGTTTCAAACCCAAATTGTGCCGGAGTGAGCGACGCAATGCGACGCACCGGATTTCACGACGGAGCCGTCGGCAGCCGATGGGAACAGGCCGATCAGGGAGGCTTCACCTTAACAGAGATGATGGTCGCCGCGGCCATGACGACGGTCATTCTGGCTACAGGGTTTGCGGCCGTCACGATGACGCAGAAAACCACGCGCATGACCAGTCACGTGGGACAAACCCAAGCGACGGTGCGGAGCGCCCTCGACATGATCGCGGCGGATTTAAAAGTAGCAGGGTTCGGTCTGCAAGGTTTGGTGGGAGCCGGCGGTGGACCTGGAACGGTAGGAGGCTGTCGCATCAATAACACTCCGGTAGCGTTGGTTCCAACGGACAACAATCCGGCCGGGCCGGACACTGGTCCTGACCGGATTTCGATTGTGGTCCCAATGACCAACTCCGTGGCGGCGGCCGGCCCCTTATGGCAGGTTTCGGTTCCACCGGCCGGCACGATCGGCGGACCGAACAGTCCCATTACGAACGTGCCGCTGCCACCCGGGGCGATTGCGGCTATGGAACAAGCGGTTGGAGGAGCAGCATTGCTCCCGGGCATGAGCATTTCGATTGCCGGCACCGCCGGATCAGTCATCCAGAATCCTGGAGGAGGCGGACTGGTACTCAGTCCTCCCATCCCTGCGCCGGTTCAGTTTGGGACCGGTACGCAAGTCTACCTGCTCCAGTGCATCACGTATCAGGTCATTCCCCCGCCCGACAATCTCAATCTCTGTCAAGGCAACGCCCCCTGTCTGGTTCGAGGGGCCGTGCCGATAGCATTAGTCCCTGCAGGTACAGCTCCCAACTGTAATCAAACCGGCTCGACGTGTGTGCCCATTATGGATGGCGTCGAAGATTTGCAACTCGCCTATGCCTGTGATGGATGCAGTCCCATGGTCAACGGAGGCAATCCCGATGGCCAGATTGATGATCTCAACGGCAGCAATTCATTCGATCAAGGGGACTTCGTTACGAACCGTGATTGGTTCGGGACCGCCGCGCCGTTCGGCACGTACATGACGCCGGACAAGATCAAGCTCGTTCGGGTGACGCTCGTCGCCCGTCAGATGAGACCGGATCAAGGATTTGGGGAGGCGAATCAGGTGGTGCAGCACACGGGCCTCAGCAGCGGTGCGATGGGCGGCGGGATCAACGGCGGCATTCTCACGGTGAGCGATCACAACCATGCCGACGGCCTGTTCGTGGCCGGTGACAACGGGACTCCGGCGCAACAGCAGGCCTATCTGCAACTGCGGCGGCGCATCCTCACCAGGACGGTCGAATTAAGAAATCAGAGGTACTAGATGGCGAGAGATGAAGAAAGCCGTCTTGGAGCCCAACCTCTCCTCACACAGGACGAGCGGGGCATCGCCCTGTTGGCGATGATGATCATCCTGCTGTTGGCGGGCGTGCTCGGCGTGGCGGCCTTGACCGTGACCGGCATGGAAAACTCCATGGCCGGCGCTGTGCGCATGGTCGAAGAAGGAACCCATGCGGCCGAGTCGTGCATCGGGGCATCGGTCAACGTGATCCAGCAAAGCATCGACGCAGGAACCGTACCCGCGACGCTTATTTCACCCAGCGGGCCGGTGCCGGCCGGCAACGCAGTGTTTCTTGGTGAGGAGATCAACGGTGTGCGAGCCAACGACCCGGACGTTGCTGTCGGGGTCGGCAGCAATCCGAACATCGTCATGAACGTCAATAATTACGTGGTCAACGGCGACATCGATTTCCAATACCGCAAGCAAAAGAGCGGAGGGGTGGCAACGTTCGGCTCGGGCTACGATGGAACGGGAACGGGTGCCGCGTCAGTGGATATGTTTTATCGCATCGACTGCACGGCCCAGAACGCGGCGACAGGAGCCGCGAGTCGTGTGATTGCGGTCTATGACTGTCTGGCGGCTGGTGATGGATGCACCAGGCGGACGTATTAGCAGATACGTTTCACAACCGATCAATCGATTCAGTTGACTGGAAGAGGCCAAAAATGAAAACAGCCTTGACACTGAGATGGATGGATAGAGCCGTCGGAACGAGAAGTGCGGGGGCAACAATGTGGCCCGTGGTTTGCTGCGTCGCCGTCGCTGTGGGCGGCGTGGGCGGATGGCACGGTGTGACATCGTCCATCGCCATGGCTCAGTCCCGCCCCATGGTGGCCGCCGGCCTTCCGTACAGCGGCATGGTCACAGATGTTCGTGAGCGGATGATCGAGATCGACGGTCGTCTCTACGCGTGTGATCCAAAGGTTGAGGTGTTTGATGATGACGGCAATGAAGCCGATTTCTCCGCCATCGTGAAGGGTGCGGAGGTGCGGTTTCGGTTGAAACAGGACGACCTCAACAAGATCGACAGGATTGTGGTCTATCTGCCGCGATAGTGGCGGAGCCGGTCGCGACCTGGTAACGCCAGTGGAACACAATGAGGAGGATGCCATGAGCAGCCGGAACATCGCATGTCGTGGAGCCGCGGCGCTGATTGCGCTCGCCGGGTTCTTCTCAACGCAGCCGCTTGCCGCTCAGACGATGGATCAGTATTACAGTGTGCCCCCCTTCGTGGCAAACCAAGTGCCGCCGAACATTATCATCCTCATGGACAACTCGGGAAGCATGGCCGACCGAGCCTGCGATCCAGATTGGTGTGGAGTCCATGCCGATGGATCGGTGACCCCGGTCAATCGAAACTTCGTCGCGACCACAACGTACAGCGGGTTTTTTGATTCTCGTGCCTGCTACGTTTACGATGCGACCAACAGTCGGTTTGAGTATGCGGCCAGCAAGGCCTCAGTGAGTGCGACCTGCCCAAGCAACACCCAATGGGACGGGAACCTGCTCAACTGGGCGACCTTCCGCCGGTTCGATGCGGTCAAAAAGGCCATGATCGGTGGTGATTGCGCCGTCACCCGTGCAGCGGACGGGACCTGCCCCCCATCCGGTTCGCCGGCCAAGATCACGATCAAGGCCGGGCAAGATAACTTCAGCAGCGGGGCCTGCTGCCAACACCATACCACGAACGCGGTTCCCAGCGGTGGCGCCAACGGCTACACGGGCCGCGTGCCAACCTCCGCCACGCCGGGGACTCCCTCCAATCTGTACATTCATCTTCGAGGGGGAACGTCCGGCATGCAGGGGACCTTCTGTGTGGACAATGATAGCACGGCGCCCAGTTCAACCGGCACATCCTGTACCGACTCGGACGGTTTTACGGAATCCCAGTACCGCCTCCGGCTCGCAGTGAGCGGCGAACCAACAGGGGTCATTCAACAGATCGGGGCCCAAGCCCGGTTCGCACTGGCGGTTTTCAATAACAGTAGTAGTGCCAATGGGCTCAGGGTTCTGGTCGGTGCCGGCAGCCGCCAGTCGATCGATTTCAATGGATCCACAGTGGAGACCTTCAACGACAACCTCGCGGCTATGGTCGATGCGGTAGAGGAATCCTATCCGGCCACCTGGACGCCTTTAGCGGAATCACTGTATGACGTGGCTCGGTATGTGGCGCAAATCAATTCGGCCTACTATCCAGGTACCTATGTCTATCCCATTGCCTACTCTCCCGGCGTCTCGTTCGGCGCTACCGGTCAGGGGAGTGTGGGGCCGTCTGAGGTCACGGTGTTGACAGGGTCCGAGGCCTGTCCTGCCGGCTACATTGCGAACGCCTGTGGACGTGATCCTTTCTTCTACGGCAGCAATCACACTCCGGCATGGGCGAGCACCTCGACCAAGGTGCCCTGCTGTAAAACGTTCGTCATTGTCTTTACCGATGGAGAGCCGACCCAGGACCTGAATATCCCGTCTTCACTTCAAACCTATGCGGTGACGCATGCTCCCTCCTATGTCGGGACTCTCTGCACAGGGAACCGCATTCCCTACGCCAATCCGCCTGGAACGACCTGCAACAACGACCCAGCCACGCCGCCTGATGTGCTGCTTTTACAGCATCGGACGGACTATGCGTCAAACGGGTCGCACTACTTGGACGATGTCGCCTATTGGGCCCATATCAATGATCTGCGGCCGTGCAACGGGACGGCGGATGGGACGATCGCGGTGTTGAATGTCTCTGGCCATTGTTTGGATGGGTTTCAGAACATCACGGTCTATACGTTTTACGCATTCGGCAACATCTCGGGCCGCGAAATCCTCATGAAGGCTGCTCTGCTGGGAGGATTCGAAGATACGAACGGTAACAATGTTCCGGATTTGACCACGGAATGGGATAAGGTGATCAATGCGACCGGCGCACCGGGGAGCGACGGGATCCCTGACAATTATTTCGAGTCGGCGAATGTGGACGACCTTCAGGAGCGGCTCATGGCCACCTTGACGGCCATCTTGCGGAAGAGCGCATCCGGGACCTCGATCTCCGTGCTGGCGACCTCCGCATCCGGCGAAGGCTCGATCTATCAAGCCTACTTCTTTACCAGCGATATCGGCCAGAACGGAAGCACCGTCAAATGGACCGGCTATACCCATGCGTTGTTCATCGACTCGTTCGGGAACTTCCGCGAGGATACGAATCAAGACGGCGTGTTGGATTACAGCGTCGATCGGATTGTGACGACGAGGTACGACGATGATCCATCGAGCCCCACCTATCGGAGTGTGCTCGTGGATAAATACGAGGATCTGAATGGAGATGGCCAGGCCGACAGTACAACGCCCGTTGTACTGGGTGGCAGCCTCAAGTCGATCATCCCGATCTGGGAAGCGGGCAAGGAACTGGCATTGGCTCCCGCGTCGTCGCGCAGAATTCTGACCTGGGTCGATGTCAACAATAACGGCCTTGTTGATCCTGGCGAACAGATGGACTTCAGCACAGCCAACTGTACGACGCTGCGGGACTATCTGCGGTACGCGGGGGACTCCTGTACAGGGAGCAGCAATGCCATGAACCTCATCAACTTTATTCGGGGCGAAGAAGTGTCAGGACTCCGGACGCGTATGATCGAGGTGCCGGTGGGAAGCGGCTCGTATTACGTTTGGAAGCTCGGCGATCCGATCCATTCGACACCGACGATCGTCGGGCCGCCGAAGGAACGGTATGACTTGATCTATGGTGATGCGACCTACAACACGTTTTATCAACAGTATAGAAACCGTCGCCAAGTAGCCTACGTCGGCGCCAACGACGGGATGCTCCATGCCTTCAACGCGGGATTCTATCACCGGGGGGACAATCCCGCGACGACGAACGTGATCGAACATGGCTGGTTCACGCGCACGCCGACCGACAACTCGGGAGGCCCCAATTTAGGTGCTGAACTCTGGGCCTTCATTCCCTATCAGCTTCTCCCGCAGCTTCAGTGGCTCGCGCGGGCTGACTATAGCCATGTGTATTACGTCGATCTGAAGCCGAAAGTGACCGATGTGCGGATTTTTACGCCCGATGCCGACCATCCGGACGGCTGGGGCACGATCTTGATCGGCGGCTTCCGCATGGGAGGCAGTTGCGGCAACTGCACGGCCTCGACCGGCGCGCCGCCGATGGTCGTCAATATCGGTGGTGTGAACCGTACGTTCTACAGCGCCTACTTCGTGCTGGACATTACGAACCCTGAGGTCGATCCGAAATTGCTCTGGGTCTTCACCGACAGCGGCCTTGGTCTCACCACATCCTACCCTGCTATTACACGCGTGAATCCGACCAGCGATCTGTCCACCAGCAAGACCAACGAAAAGTGGTATGCCATTTTCGGATCCGGTCCCAATGGGTACCAGGCGGATTTGCCTTCCACGCCAAGCCAAACGGCCAAACTCTATGTGGTTGATCTAGCCCAAGGTCCCGGAGCAGGTAACAGCAATGTCACAACCATGGCGGTCGGGAGCTGGCGCTCCTTTATGGGCCATATTGTGACGGTTGACAAGGATCTAGATTGGCGCGGTGATGTGGCCTATGCGGGAAGGACCATTCATGACGGGTCGTTACCGTGGCGGGGCAAGTTATATCGGCTGACGATGAATTGTCCGTCCAGTCCCTGCACGCCCACGACCTGGGGGATCTCAAGCGGCTCAGGCCGCAGGCCCACGGAAGTCATCAACACCTTCTCTGATCCAGTTCTGGGAACGCTGGAAGTCGGGCCGGTGACGGCGGCGCCGGCAGTCACGATCGACGATGCGAACAAGCTCTGGGTCTTTTTCGGCACAGGGCGGTATTTCGGCAATTCCGACAAGGTCGACAACAACGCGCAGCGCCTCTTTGGCATCAAGGATTCCGTGCTCAATGGAACCTGCGCGGAGACCGGCACGACCAGTTGCCTTGACGATGATCTTGTGGACGTGACCAATGCAACCGTCTGTTTGGTGTGTGACGGCGGGACCAATCAGGTCACGGATCCGACAAATCCGACCGTCACCACGTTCCATGGAACCGGCACGACTTCGATGGTGGGGCTGGTGAATCAGAGAGATGGTTGGCGCGTCACCCTGCCCATCGGCTCCGGCACCAACGCGGCAGAACGATCCGTGGTCAGCCCCACGTTGATCGGCGGCACGGTGTTTTTCCCCACCTTCGTGCCCACGAACGATTTCTGCGCGTCGACCGGGCTGAGTTATCTCTACGCTCTCTATTACAAGACCGGGACAGCCGCGACCACGCCGGTGGTCGGCACGACGACAGCAGGCGCCAACGTCAACGTATCGACCAAAGTGGCGCTGGGGGTGGGATTGGCGTCGTCGATGTCCGTCCAAATTGGATCGCAAGGAGCTGGTAATCTCGGAACCGGTGGCACGGGCGGAGGCGGGTGTGCCGGCGGCATGACCGGGGCGATTCAAATGAGCACCGGTGCGGCGACCCAGCCCTGTGCGAGTGCGGGGGACTATTTCAGCCGTTACGTCAGTTGGGTCCATCAGCGAGATTAAGCCGTGTGAGGCATTGGCATCGTTAGCGGGAACGACCGTGAACAAGCAGGTTGTTTTCTCCTTCTTCCCGTTCCGATTGGTGCGCCACCTCGGGCGGCGGACGAGATCCGCTGCTAGCCTGAGGGGGGCATGCGGAAGCGGGATGCTCCGTTTGGCGGCCACCGTCGTGATCACCGGCCTATGGACAATGGTGTCTTGTACGGACCACCCTCCATCGCCGGTCTCACTCACCTCTCCGGGGATGCCGTCCGGAAACCGCCCTCCCACGGTCACGTCGGCCAAGTTTCTCAAAGACCCCTTGTCATCGGCGGAAGAAGCGGCGGTTCAAGTGGTCGCCGAAGATCCGGAACACGAAGCCGTGACCTTGTCGTATCAATGGTATGTGGAGGATGTTCCGCTTGTTGGTGAAACGAAGCCGACGTTGTCTCCCGCCAAATTCCGGCGTGGCCAGCGGGTGAGTGTGGAAATTACACCGGCCGACGCCAAGCAGAAGGGCCCCGTCTATCGAGTGCCTGCCGCCGTTGTGGGCAACACACCTCCGGTTGTTCGCTCGGCGATGATCGTCTATCGCGATGAGTCATCTGGAAACGTGATCGAAGCGTTGGTTGATGCGAGCGATCCCGACCTCGATCCTTTGAGCATGACCTATCACTGGTACAAAAACGACGTGCTGGTGAAAGAAGGCGAAGAAGCATTTCTCGATGCCGGAGGAGTTGCCGTGGGCGAGACGGTCGTCGTCGAAGTCACGGCTCGCGATCCCAGCGGGACGAGTCATACGCTACGGTCCGCTCCCTGGTCGATGGGCAATAGACCGCCTCGGATCGTCTCCACGCCGCCGATTCCGCACACCTCCGAGTCGTACACGTACAGGGTCCAGGCGATCGACGACGATGGAGATGATTTGGTCTATATGTTGGAAACCGCTCCGACCGGTATGACGATCAGTGAGCGGACCGGCCGAATCGACTGGCGCGTCCCTCAAGATCAAGCGGGAGTCCAACACGTTACAATTGTTGTGAAAGACGGGCGCGGTGGAGCCGCGCTGCAAGAATTCGATCTTCACGTGACCCCTCTGCCTCCCGTTTCCCAACCGGGGACATAACCGGTGCGTTCCCAATCCCACCCGTCCGCTTGTCGGGTATTTTCCCGGTCTGGTAAGATGAAACCACGGAGTTATGTCGGACGAAGGAGTCCACACCTCGCTTGTGCGTAGGCTGAAATTACGAGAGGGGACCAATACCGCCGTCCTGTTCGGCCATCATGATCGGCATCTCAAGCTGATCGAACATGAATTGGGGGTGCGGTTGTCGGCTCGGGGCGAAGAAGTGACCATGGACGGTCAACCCGAAGCCGTCCGTCAAGCGGAACGGGTGGTGCTCGAGCTGGCCGCGTTGGCAAACGAAGGTATCATCCTGCAAACGGAGGATATCACCCACGCGCTGAGCGCCTTGCGACAGGAGCCGGACGCCGCGATTAAAGACGTCCTCTGCGGACAGGCGACTATCGTCACCAAAAAACGGCTCATCGGTCCCAAGTCTCCGACCCAGAAAACATACATCGAGGCGATCAACAAGCACGACGTCGTCATCGCCATCGGGCCGGCCGGGACGGGCAAGACCTATCTGGCCATGGCCATGGCGGTGAGTGCCTTGATGAAAAAAGAAGTCAGCCGGATCATTCTCGCGAGACCCGCCGTCGAGGCCGGAGAAAAGCTCGGGTTTCTGCCGGGCGACCTCTATCAGAAAGTCAACCCATACCTGCGCCCCTTATATGACGCGCTGTTCGACATGATGGACGTGGAGCGGGCCAACCGTCTGATCGAGCGGGGAGACATTGAAATCGCGCCGCTGGCGTTCATGCGCGGGCGCACGCTGAACGACTCGTTCGTCATTCTCGACGAAGCGCAAAACGCCACCGCCGAGCAGATGAAAATGTTTCTCACGCGGTTGGGATTCCACTCGAAGATGGTTGTGACGGGAGATATCACCCAGGTGGATTTGCCGAATGACCGAGTGTCGGGATTGATCGAGGTCAAGGACGTGCTTCGCGATGTGGACGGCATCGCGTTCGTGCATTTCGACGACAAGGACGTCGTACGACACCGCCTGGTTCAGAACATCATCAAAGCCTACGATCGCTATCAATCAACTGGCGCCGAGGGGGCTGGCCAAGGTCGACGGCGCGCCCCTTTTCACCCATCTTCGCCCGGACATCGCAAACCGTCTTCGCCCTCGGTGTCTTCGGATGATGTGCTCGGCCAACCCCACTGATGGCCGTCTTCCTGCGAGTTCGTCTCCGATGGTTGTCACAACGGCAAGGCGGACTCGTCCGGGCGGCGCAAACGATTTTGGAGTCGATCGGCGAGCCACAAGCCGAATTGAGCGTGGAACTGGTCGGCGATGGTCGCATGCGTCGCTTAAACCGACTGTATCGAGGAACGGATCGCACCACCGATGTGTTGGCGTTCGCGATGCGGGAGGCCCGGTCTCCCTGTCGGAGATTGTTGGGCGATGTGGTCATCTCCGTGCCGACCGCGATGCGCCAGGCGAAAGAGGCCGGGCGGTCGCTGAATGAGGAAATCGCCGCACTGCTGGTTCATGGGGTGCTGCATTTGTGCGGGTATGACCATGAGAGGAACGAACAGGAGGCTGAGCGGATGAGGCGGCGTGAACAAGCCGTGTTACGCGCGGTGGAAACCGTCCCTCGCCTGGTGAGAAGACGGACCCGACGAACACAAAGGAGACTCTGATCGTGGGGTGGTTTCAGAGGTTGCAAGAGGGATTGGGGAAGACGCGGCAAGCCGTGCGGCGATCGCTCGACCACGTGCTGGGGCGGACACCGACGCCGGCCCTGTTGGAAGAACTGGAAGCGTCGCTATTGGGCGCTGATCTCGGCGCCCGCGTCGTCGATCGATTGATCCGCCGAGTCAACGAAGAAGCCCGAGGCGAGGCGGCCTCGTCCGCTCAGGGCCTTCAGAACGTGTTGAGCCGGGCTCTGTACGACGTCCTCAAACAGGTCGCCGGTCCTCCGCTCATTGAGCTGATCGAACAAGGCCCCACCCCCTTCGTGATTCTTGCGGTCGGCGTGAACGGTGTGGGCAAAACGACGACGATCGCGAAGGTGGCGAGGCGTCTCGTACAGGCCGGGAGGCGGCCGCTGTTGGTTGCGGGCGACACGTTTCGGGCCGCGGCGATTGAGCAGTTGCAGGTCTGGGCGGACAGATTGGAAGTGCCGATCATCCGCCAGCGCCATGGAGCTGACCCCGCGTCCGTGGCCTTTGATGGCATCACCGCGGCCAAGGCCCGGGGGGTCGACGTCGTGCTCATCGATACGGCGGGCCGGCTTCATACCAAGTCCAACCTGATGGAAGAGTTGCGCAAGGTCAAGCGCGTCGTCGGTCGCGAGTTGCCCGGCGCGCCCCACGAAGTACTATTGGTGTTGGACGCGACCCTTGGTCAGAATGCTCTGGCGCAGGCCAGGCAATTTCATGAGGCGGTGGGGGTCACGGGGTTGGTGTTGACGAAATTGGATGGAACAGCTCGAGGCGGCATCGTTGTGGCCATTGCCGAGGAATTAAAGATACCGGTTCGTCTGGTGGGCGTCGGAGAGGGAGTCGAGGACCTGCAGGATTTTAATCCCGAGGCGTTTGTCGCGGCCCTCTTCGGCGAGTCCGGTCCCGATTCGTAATCCCTCTTCTTCTCGTTTCGGTTTCTCCATGCTATGCTCCTTCCCGATTGATTTCCCGCTGTGCCCGAGCGACGCGCTCGATGACGTGTGTATGGCGCGGCGGCTGTTCCTTGCGGAATAGCATGGTTCATCCTGCTTTCATGGTGCTCGGAATTCGGCTCGCTTGCTTCGTCATTGCTCTGCTCGCCGTCGGTATAGGCTGGCCTCACGCTATAGCCGGCTCGCTCGGCTCGGCTCGTCCCTCCATTGTCGGCCATGACATCGAGGTGAGGATCAATCCTGCAACCCACGAACTGATCGGGCGAGACCGAATGGTGGTGGCGATGCCCATTGAGGCGAAGACCGTTTCATTCTCGCTCGCCCCCACGGTGCAAGTGGAATCTCTCGTGATGATCGACAAGGATGAATCTCAGGACGGTCGAGAGCGGACTCATCCCCTGACCTTCTCGATCGATCGGACCGACCGTCGGGCGGGGCGGCGAGTGGTCGTCACGCTGCCTTCCGGCCATGCCGGACAGGTCACATTGGCGTGGACGTATCGAGGGGCCATCAACAATCCGCCCAAGGAACCGCGCCATTTACGATTTGTTACGCCCAGCGACACCGCCGGTCATATCGGCAACGAAGGGGTGTACTTAAGCGGCGAGAGCCAGTGGTATCCGGACATCGACGGGTCTTACAGCACCTATCGTCTCCAGGCGCAGCTTCCAGAGGGTTGGACCGTTGTGACCCAAGGCCTTCGTCAGGCTTCGACGGTCCAGGATGGATGGGATTCATCGACTTGGATTGTGTCCGACCCTTCTGAAGCCTTGACGTTGGTCGCCAATCGATTTGTCGTCCGCTCCAGAGAGTGGACGAGCCGCACGGGGCAGCGGATCACACTCGAGACGTACTTTTTTCAGGATAATGCCGGGTTAGCGGATGAATATCTTGACGCCACGGCGACCTATCTCGACGCCTATATCGGGATCTTGGGAGAGTACCCGTTTCATCGGTTCGCGGTGGTGGAAAACTTCTTCCCCAGCGGGCTCGGCATGCCCTCGTTTACCTTGCTGGGCAGCGGAAGCATCAAACGGCACTATGTGCAGCCCTATGCGTTGGGACATGAAATCGTCCATTCGTGGATCGGCAATGCCGTGTTTAATCGTCAGGGTGCCGGCAACTGGGTCGAGGGATTGACAACCTACCTGGCCAATTACTACTGGCATGAACTGTCGGGCGATGCTCAGCAGGCGACCGAACAGCGGCGTCTGATGGTCGAAGGTTACAGTCTCTATGTGGAGCCGGACCAAGACTATCCAATCTCCCGCTTCTTCACGAAGGAAGACGAAAAAGACAATGCGATCGGGTATCACAAAGCCGCCTTGGTCTTTCATCATCTGCGTCATGAAATTGGAGAGGAGACATTCTGGCGGGGCATCAAAACGTTTGTCCAACGGCATCGGAATCGGCCAGCCGATTGGTCGGACATCGAAGCCGTGTTTGCGCAGGAAAGTGGTCAGGATCTCCGCTGGTTTTTTGAACAATGGGTCGAACGGAGCGGCGCGCCGCAACTCTCGCTGGACGATGTCCGTGCTTTCCTGGTCCGCAGTGACGACGGCAGAGAAACGTGGCGTGTGGTGATTCAGATCGGTCAGTCCGGACGGTTGTTTCAGATGGCCGTTCCACTCAGGATCGTGCTGAGCGATGGGGCCGAGACGAAATGGATCAGGGTCGGTCCTGCCAGCACCACGACTGACGAGGTTGTGGTCGCTGGACGTCCTCTTCAGGTGCACCTGGATCCTGACTGGATGGCCTTTCGCCGGATTGCACGGGACCGGTTGACGCCGATGTTGAACGGATACGTGACCGACGGCCGGAGAACGGTGGTGCGAACCGTCATGGGAGCGGCCGGTCCCTTTCAACCTGTCATCGACCGAATTGTCCAGAGAGAAGCTCAATGGCCTGAATCGAGAAAGACCAGCATGGCGTCGATCAGGGAAACAGTACTGCCGCCGGGCGGGTCGGCTTTGGTCCTGGCAGGCGCTGATCAACAAAACAGGATAGGACCGCTCGTTCAAGAGTCCTGTGGCGATCTGGTCCGGTTTCATGAGAAAGGCTTTGATGTGAAGGGTCGGACCTATGAAGGTCCCCAGATGGCCGTGCTCTTCACGTGTCGCCGCGCCGCCGTTCCGGGGAGCGTAGTGACCGTTCTGTATGGGATGAGCGAGGAAGCGGTCGAGAGGATCTCCCACTATTTGTTTTATTACGGCTGGCACAGTTATGTGGTCTTTAAAAATGGAACGGTGGTGGAGCGGGGGCTGTGGCAAGAGGAGCCGGAAGCGAAGGAGGTAGAAGTCCATGGGGCTCGGTAGATGCTGGCGATGTCTGTCGTGGGGGGTGGCGGCGGTGTTCTGCCTGTCGGTTGGATGTACGGCCATCGACGTTCGGAGAGAGCCCACGGTGTCCATTGGCAGCCTGACCGAACGTCATCTTGGCAATATCCGGCAACTGACCTTCGGCCGCCAGAATGCGGAGGCCTATTTTTCGTTCGACGGTACGAAACTCATTTTCCAGTCCACGAATGACTGGACAAAGGGGGACGCGGTCGCCACTAAACCGGCTGAGGCCGGGCTCGGTTGTTATCAGATGTACGTGATGGACATCGAGACCGGGCATGTGCAGATGGTAAGTACCGGCAAGGGGGCCACGACCTGCGGGTATTTTTATCCCGGTGACCGTCGCGTCCTCTATGCTTCGACCCATGAGGCCGGTCCAGACTGTCCTCCAAAGCCCAAACGGGGTGCCACCTATCGATGGGCGCTGGATGACTATGATCTGTACGCCGTGGACCTTGACGGGACGAATTTCAAACGGTTGACAGAGACACCAGGTTACGATGCCGAGGCGACCGTCTCGCCGGACGGCCAAACCATTGTCTGGACGTCGATGCGAGACGGGGATCTTGATCTGTACACGATGCAGCTCGATGGGACGGGGGTCAAGCGATTGACCGACGACATGGGCTATGACGGAGGCGCATTCTTCTCGCCGGACGGGAAGCGGATCGTATATCGAGCGTCACACCCGGTCGATCCTCAAGAGGCGGCTCGTTATCGGGACCTGCTGGCGCAGGGATTTGTCGAGCCCAATCAGCTTGAGATCTTTGTGATGAACGCCGATGGGTCCGGCAAAAGACAGGTGACGTCGAACAAAGCCTCGAACTTCGCGCCGTTTTTTCATCCCGACGGGCGGCGCATCATTTTTTCGTCCAATGTAGAGACGAGAAATGAAAAGGGACGGCCCAGTTTCCATCTGTATCTCATCAATGACGACGGCACAGGGTTGGAGCGGATCACCACGGAAGGCCGCTTCAACAGTTTCCCCATGTTTTCGCCGGATGGGAAACGGTTGGTGTGGGTGTCGGATCGCCATGCCACAGAGCCGGGGGAGTTCAACGTCTTTCTGGCCGATTGGATCCCCTAGCCCGTGCCGGTGACCGCCGACCATGATGCCGAGCTGTTTTCGATCAAGCGGGACTTAGTCGGCTCTCATGACGACCAGCCCCGAAAGGGAGCCGCCCGCTTTCTTGCCTCCGCCATTTGCTCTAGTGCCGCGCTGATCATTATCTTCCTCGGGTTTTCTCAATTTGACCTTCCCATCGCTCGATATGTGCGGTCTGTCACGACGTATCGCCCCTGGGAGCAACTGACCATCCCATGGATGGCCTTTACCAGCAACGCCGGCGACTGGATC
Organism: Nitrospira sp.; assembly: GCA_024330965.1. Classification (GTDB taxonomy): domain Bacteria; phylum Nitrospirota; class Nitrospiria; order Nitrospirales; family Nitrospiraceae; genus Nitrospira_D. The sequence continues at coordinate 62,624 of JANDJL010000006.1, forward strand.
GGCGAGGGGACGCACCTGGTCGTCTTCAGCCTCGTTTTAGGAGCCGTCGGATGGTTGTGGTCGAAGGCAACAATCACCAAAGCGAGTATCCAAACCCTGCTTGCCCACGGCCTCTCCGCCTTGATTGCGAACGGGCTCAAGCATCTGGTCGGTAGGCCACGTCCCAAGTTCACGCACTCCGGCGACTGGTTGCTTGCGCCGTCGATGACGTCCGGGTTCGACTCATTCCCCTCGGGTCATTCGTCGGCAAGTTTCGCCGTTGCGACCGTCTTGGCCAAACGGTTTCCCGCCATTGGTCCGCTCGCGATCGCGGTTGCCTGTTTCGTCGTGTTGAGCCGAGTCCTTCGGGGATCCCATTTTCCGACTGATGTGCTGGGGGGAGCCGTCATCGGAGTCATCAGCGGAACGGTGGCCGCCGCTCCCTTGCAACAGTGGCGGACGTCGGTCGCGGAGGGACTGGTGCACTCTGCTTGGGGATCCTGCGCCACGTTGGCGCTGCTGTGGTCCTTGGCTCGCCCCGCGGAAGGAGGAGTCGCCGGTGCGGTCCTGATGGCCTTGGGTCTGGCTGCCACGGCAAGTGGGGTATGGCTTCGGCGGACCATGTGGAGAGACCATGGCGCATCCGATCGCTTGATGAACGTTTCACCGCTTCTCATTGCCTATGGTCTTGCTGCGATGACGACGTCGCTCTACGTGGTGGCGGCAGCCGGGTTGATTTGCCTGGCTCACTGGCTTGGCGATAGGCCTTCCGCTGAAAAGACGAGACCCATTCGCTCGTCGTGGTCGGCTGCGCGAGAGGGTGTTCTGCTGCTCGGCGTGCTGTCGGCTGTGTTGATCCTGCTCGGCGTTCGCGGAGTGCTGCCCTTCCGATGACTCTTGACTCGCAAGCGACCGGTGCCGTCCGTCATGGAATCAGGTTTTGACAGGTGCCGACGCAAAGGCCCACGGCGCAAATGGTTAGTGGGCGGGGAGCATCGGGAACGTCGGTTGCTGGGGCGGATCCGGTACCGTCACCATCGGTTGATTCGACAGTAAGACGTAGCCGTACCGTGTGAGAATCGGTTGAAACGAGGCAGCCTCCTCCGGCAAGGACCCGCGCAGATCGTCCCGCAGGAGGATCATGATGCGGCCCGGCTGACGGAGGGCCGTCTTCAGTCGATCCACTTCCCCCGCCGAAACAAACAGGACCCGACGCTGCGCGTAAAATGCGATGGAGGGTCTGGTCGTTCCATAGGCGATCAATTGATCGGCAGGATCAAGACTCACACCCGCCGCATAGGCCAGTTCTTGAGGAGGAGCGATGGCATAGCGGTTGATGCCGGGGACGACGGTATAAAGCGCGAGGAGGAAGACGGCGGCGACCGTTCCTCCCGCGACCCCGAGCGTCATCCATCGTTTTTCATGGTACAACCCGAAATAACCGATCAGCCCCATGCCGATCAACACCGCCGCCGAAGCTAGATAGGGGCCGATTCCCAGTTCGAATTGTGTGGCGAGGGGAAACTCATTGAGCAATTTGCCGGAGAACTTTTCGTACAGGATGGGCAAGCAGGCCAATCCAATCGCCAAGAGACAGCCGACGATCGTCGTGGCGTGGAGAGACAAGCGAACCCCTTTCGCGAGCGATTCCTCGCTCGCGCGGAACCAGTAGGATGCCGCCAGTAGCGACGCGGCCGGAAAGAGCGGACCGATATAGTGCGGCAAGCGGGTTGAAGAGAGGGTGAAAAAGACAAAGGTTCCGATGAGCCACAGGGCGGCGAACCATTCCAGTTCTCTACTTTCCCATGCTCCGTCGGCCGTCGCCGATTGAGCCATGTCCGGAGATAAGGGCTCGGCTGGCTCTGTCTGCGGTCGGCTTCGCCAGTCGAGATACGTCTGATACAGCGCGGCGGGCAACAAGGGGCTCCAGGGGAAGAAGCCGAAGAACAGCACCGGGGCATAGAACCACGGTCCAGCCCCGTGTCCTTCCATCGGGCTGAGAAAGCGGCCGACGGTGTGAAGCTTGGCCTGCGAGCTGTAGGCATCACCGTGGATGATGACCATGGCGGCATACCAGGGAATGGTCAGCACTGCGAACAGGAGGGTGCCGGCAAGAGGGAAACCCTGCCGCCAGAACTGCGTCCATCGCCGTGCGGCTGTCAGGTAAAGACCCACCGTCATCAGAGGAACCAGGAATCCAACCGGTCCTTTCGTGAGGGTCGCAACGGCCATGCCCACATAGAAGCTCCATATCCAATGGCGTTCCGTGCCTGTCCCGTGCAGCCCCAGCCAAAACCCATAGAGAGAGAGGGTGGTGAAGAAGATGAGGACGCTGTCGGTAATGGCCATGCGCCCCAACGCCAGCATCTCGATGTTGAGCAGTAACATGAACGCGCTGGCAAATCCGACGGCGGCCCCCCGCAGTCGCGAGAGAACGAGGAAGTGCATGAGGACCAGCGCCACGCCGAAGACGGCCGAGGGAGCTCGCGCTGCGAACTCGTTGACGCCAAAGACCTGATAGGACAGGGTCATCAGCCAATAGATGAACACCGGTTTGGCCACCCGTAGTTCCCCGTTGAACGTGGGGGTAATCAGGTCTCCGGAGACGAACATCTCTCGTCCGGCCTCCGCGTTCCGTCCTTCATCACGATCGGTGAGCCCCATGTCCCCGAGTTCTGTAAACAGGAGAAGACCTGAGAGGACCACGAGGACGGCTGCCATGACCAGTCTTTGAGGTTGCCGATCGGAGATCATGACGCGATCCTTTCAAGGATGTGGGCCGACGTGGTCCTATGAGCGGCTGAACCGTTGAACGGAGGAACCGTCATGTCTGTCGGGGCGGAGCGTCGGCGGAATGTTGCGGCTCCCCGGCTCGGCGGTTGGCGCGATGAATGAGCATGAGATTGCGAATGTAGACCACCGCCCCCAGACCTTGTCCGGCGATAAAGACCGGGTCCTGGCGATAGAGTGCATAGGCCAGCGTGATGAGTCCGCCGAATAGGCTCATGTACCAGAATGAAATGGGAACCTCGCTCCGGGCGCGTTTTTCCGATAGGATCCATTGGACCACCCAGCGGCCGAAAAACAGACCTTGGCCTAAAAAGCCGATTCCGATCCAAATAGTTTCCGTCGTCGGCATCAGGGGAAGAGGGCGAACGGTGAGGGAAACGATCCGTCGTTTTCCCAAACAGGTTGGCGAAAAAGGTTGTCACGCATCGGATGCGGTAGTGGGTACGTCACGCCGGCTCTCTGAATTTGTACCGTAAGATGCGATGTTGCATCCATCGCACAGCGATCAGATCGTAGAGGGATTTGAATAGTCGATTGCCCATGCCGTATTTCGAGTGCCCGTGGATGCGCGGGTAATGCCTGACCGGGACTTCTGTGACGGTAAAGCCATGCATCAATGCCAGGGCGGGGAAGAACCGATGCATGCCTTCGTACAGGCAGATCCGCTCCAGGACACGACGCCGAAAGACTTTGAGCGGACAGCCCGTATCGTGGACGCCGTCGTGCGTGACCATGTTGCGTATTCGATTGGCGATCCGAGACGATAGTTTCTTGACCAAACCGTCCTGCCGCTGTTGCCGCCATCCGCAGACGAGATCGTAGGTGGAGGTCAAAGGGAGGAGCTTGAGGATGTCCTCACTATCCTGCTGGAGGTCCCCGTCGATCTGAATGATGAGATCGCCGGACGATCGGCGGAACCCCGCGTCGAGCGCACAGGTCTTGCCGTAGTTGCGGTCGAAATGGAACACCTTCATCTGGGGATGAAGCGCCGCCAACCGGTCGAGTTCTTCTGCGCTGCCGTCGGCGCTGCCGTCATCCACAAAAATGAGTTCAAACGGTCGCGACCGAGAATTTTCGTGCGAATCCATCACCTTCAAAAGTCCGGCGACCAGGGGCGAGAGGTTGTCTCGTTCGTCCTTAATGGGGATGATGACGGAAGCCCAGGGGGTAAGGGGCGATTTCATGATGCGCGAACGCTCCGATGGCGGCTTCTGAGGAGCCTTTTCCCAGGCGCATTCTAACGAAAGGCCAAGAGAGCGTCAAACCACGTGTCCGTGCGGTGAGGGAGAGCAGGAGGTTAGGGCGGCGCATCTGCGACGGTGAACCGCATGGTACCCATCAAGCTCAATTCGTTGACTTGCTCGCCGACATGAATTTCGACTTTGTAGCGACCGGGCCGCCATCCTCCGGGAGGTGGGCGAAGAGAGAGATAGCCGCTGTTGTCTTCCAGCGCCACATGGACCACGTCCTCGCTGACAAGCGTTTCCGCCGCGAGGCCGGGCACGGACTCCGGAAAACAGCGTCCGAAGACGTTGAACCCCTGGTAGTGTTGATGGAGGGAAAATACGATGAAGATCGTGGGGGTATCCGTGGAAAATCGATTCGTCGGTCGGACTGGCACGATCTCATGGGTTCGCAGATGGCCGATCTCTTCTTCGAAGTTCTCCGCCGTCGTGATGGAGCGGAACAGCCCCTCCGGCGGCGCATCAAAATCGTACCCCTTGACGTCCTCGGCGCGGTTTTGAAACTCCGAAATCGGAACGTTTTCGGTGAGGGGTAGCTCTTCGGCTCGGCTTCCGGACGGCATTGACAGGAGCACTCCGGCCAACGCCGAGGCGAAGGCGCTGTTGAGAATTCCGTATGTCCGGGATCCCGTCATATCGTGCTACCTATCCCGGTAGGCGGAGGTCTGTCAAGAATAGGACCGGAGTTTCAGGATGGGATGCCGACGTCGAGTCGTGAACGCTCCGTTTGATTGAAACCAATTCATCAAAACCGGCGGTCGCCGAGCGGGCGGTCTGGACTTCCCGTTGCGACGTGTTTGATCCATTTGTTACGATTTCGCCGCTTCAGAACGATCATCTCTCACGTACACGGGCGGCGAATGTTACAGACCATCGACGACCTTCCGCAGCCGATCGGAGAATTCAAGCCGCTCGACCAGTGGCAGATTCATGTGAACCGCCTTTTCTACGGACTACGGGGGGACAAACTCCGATCATATTATCAAACATTCGCCTCGGCTGACTTTCGGCTTGCCCATGCGCTGGCGGCCGATTATTTCGAGCGCGTTACCAAACGGGATGCCGCTGTGAAGCGTGAAGCGTCAACCGTCAACCGTTCACCTTCTGATCCTTTACCCCTCACCCCGTACCCCTCACCCCTCACCCCTTACCCCTCACCCCTCACGATACTCGAGTGGGGGCCCGGCAACGGCAATCTGGCCGCCTGTTTTCTTAGCCATCTCAAGGCTATCGATCGCGAAGGGGCCGTCTATCCTCGTGTGCGGTATCTGATGGTGGATTGGGAGCCGTCGGTACTGGAAGGAGCCTTGGCCCATCCGGACCTGGCTGCTCATCGGGATCGCGTCGAAGTTCGTTGCGGCTCGATCGAGCAGGTGGCGGGGGTGGGCGAGGGAACGGTTGATCGCATCATCTGCAACGAACTGTGGAGCGACCTTGCAACCAAACTGATGGCCAAGAACGCCGGTGATCTTGAAGAGGAGTATGTTCGCCCGAACGTGAGCGGAGCGTTCCATAGCGGAATCCAGGACTGGTCCTCGTTCGTGAGGGCCTTTGAGGCGAAAGACATTGCTTATCTCAAACAGTGTTCTCCCTTTCTTGATGATCTGGTGTGGGAGAAGGAACATCGCGCGGTCGAATGGAAGCAGGTCCCCTATCGAAAAACCATCGTGGAATTCTTCACCCAGATCGACCAGCAAGTCCTGGTGCCGGTGAATCTTGGCGCGTTCGCCACTTTGAAGGAAGCCACCCGGCTCTTGGCGCCGAACGCCATCGGCTTCAGCGCCTTCGATGCGGGGACGGCGGACCTGAAGGTGCTCAACGATCCGAACAAACCTTGTTACGGTCAGTTCGGTGGACAGTATAGTTTCATGATTAATTTTCTCTTGGTCGAGGCAGTCGCCCGCTATCTAGGGATGACGCACGTGACGCTCGAGCTACAGCGCGAGTTTGTCGGCCGGTCGTTAAACACCAACGTCATCACGCTCATGGATCTGCTGGCCGTGCACCCATCCGCTGGGCCGAAGCTTCGACCGTGGGAGCAGGATCGACTCGTGCTGAAGACGATCAAGGCGTTGAACGAGACCTACGAAAGTCCCTACCGTCGGCGGATCGATTTCCCGCTGCCCAAGGACGCCCCGCCGGATGAGCGTGAAACGTTGAGCGCCCTTGTGCGTTCCGCGAAAGACAACGGAATTCCCGACACCGTCGCCTATGTCACGGAAGAAGAACTTGCCTGCGCGCGGAAAGCACTGGAAGAGATTGGCTATGATTTCGAGGCCATCACCATGGCGTTGTATGCTCCTCCCGGCCCCATTGAGTATTATCACGTTGCCTGCCGCTAGGGAGATGGTCCACGCTGCTTCGTTCAGACCGTTGCCGTGCCGGGGGTCAACGTGCGATTGCTCTGGCCATCTGTCTTGTTGGCGAAGGAGGGCAAGCAGCAAGAAGATGATGGCGTAAGAACGTAAGAACAGGGCTGATGCGAGGGACGTTTGACTTCGTTGGAATGCGGCAATAGAATGAGACAACAAGAGCAGCTACAACTTTCCAAAAGGAAAACTAGGGTTCCGGCTTTCTCGTAAGAGGAAAGTGTCTGGGCCAAGAGTTTTCGGCCTCGCATAACGAGGTTCCACGGAGGGATAAAAACCCGGGAGATCATGTACGACGGTACATGGCCTTTTGGGATGTCATCTTTCCAAAGGAACCGGCGTTATGCACATCCATCCCATCGATCCTCCACCGGACAATCTGCCAACGATCGAGCCAGGAAGAACCGTCTTCTGTGCGGAAGAGAGCCAGGGGCTCGTTTGTCCGGTTCGGACAGCACGCGTTCCTCAGGCACTGCATCGCAGCCTCAGTCTCTGGAACAGTCTGACCATAGGATTTGCAACCGTCTCTCCGGTCGCAGGGCTCTATGCCATTATCGGCATCCAGACGGTCGTTGCCGGAGGCGGCTGGTTTCCGGCGCTGGCCCTGTGTTTGGTGATGCAGTTGCTGGTCGCGACCGTCTATGCGGAGCTGTCTTCGCAGATTCCGATCGCGGGGGGCGCGTACAAATGGGCCAGGCATCTGGGAGGCACAATCACCGGTACGTACGCCGGAGCCATCTACGTCAGTTCCACGATCGCGATGCTCACCACGACCGCTTATACCGGCGGTATCTGGCTGGCTATTTTTTTCGGATCGGCAAGCGGGACGGGAGTCACTCTCGTGATGTGGGGAGCGGTGTTTATGCTGATCTGCACCGCTCTCAACCTCGCCCATGTCTCAGTATTTAAGTTTCTCATTTCGCTGGGGGTCTATGCGGAAATCGTCGGCTCGTTCGGCGTGGCGTTGCTGCTGTTCCTTTTGTTCCGGCAGCATGAATTCTCGGAACTGTTCGCGCATCTTGGGACAGGGACCGCTCCCAGCAGGACCGCCGCGTTTTTGGCAGCGCTCGCGATTTCGGGTTGGGCCTTCATCGGCTTCGATGCCTGCTCGACCGTCGCCGAAGAAACGCACGAGCCCAAACGGATGGTGCCGCGCGCGATCTTTTTCTCGCTCTGCATGGTCGGCAGCGTGGTGCTCTTCAACTCCGCCGCTCTAACCCTGAGCGTTCACCGCGATACCCTGCGGCAGACCAGCGCCTCGTCCGACCCTGTCACGCCCGTGATCGTCGATAATTTCGGAGCCTGGGCGGAAACCCCGTTCCTGGCCATCATTCTGGTCGCGTTCTTGGCCTGCGGCTCGTCCATGGTTCGGTACACCTCTCGGATCGTGTTTTCCATGGCCCGGGAAGGAAGTCTGCCGGCCTCTCTTAGTCAAGTTACCGACGCGGGTGCCCCACGCCGCGCCGTCCTGCTCACGGTTGCCCTGGCCACGCTCGGATTGTTGTTCGGACTCAATGATGAAGCGGTCGCCACGGTGCTCGCTTTCGGCACGGGCGGGTTGTACGCCATGTTTGCAATGACCACAGGAGTCGGGCTCTACACCCGTCTCACGGGCCGATGGGATCCCTCCTTGGGTCATCTGAAGTTGGGCTCGTGGGGACTGCTGATCAACACAGTGGCGTTTCTCTGGTCGGTGTTTGAATTGGTCAACATTGCATGGCCGCGTCCCTATGCCGTTGCGCCCGATGCGCCCTGGTGGCAACTCTGGGCCGTCCCGCTGGTGCTTGGGGGCATTCTCGCTTTGACGACGTTGTCCATCATCGTCGGCAGAAACAGGCCGCTGGTCTCTCGGGGAAAGGCTGAATCGGGAAAGACCGAGCCAAGTTAACAATGAAGGCCGGTCGTTCGCTACGTCTTGTGTCATCAGGGGGAGTTGAGCGGGGGTGGAAGTCCATTCATCATCTTGTCGAAAGGAGCAACCATGGGAAAAAAGAGAACGTATCGAGGGAACATTCCGCTGCACGACAAGTACGGGCCGGAGGCGAAATACGCCGTTGAAGCGGAGGCGTTGCTGCCGACGACGAAATATGAAGAAGAGATCGCCCGAGGTCTTGAATTGGGCCTGCCCGGGGCCGACTCCATCAAGGATCGGCGCATTCCCACCTTCAGCCGTGGAGAGCTGCCTCATTTCGCCGGTATCAACACGTTTATCAAAGCCCCGTATGTCGAAGATGTGCGCAAATGCGGCCAGTACGATGTGGTGATTCTCGGCGCGCCGTTCGACGGCGGGACGACCTATCGTGCCGGCACCAGGTTCGGGCCTCAAGGAATTCGCAAGATTTCGGCGTTATACGGGACGTATAGTTTCGAACTTGGGGTGGATCTGCGGGAATCCGTCTCCATCTGCGATCTCGGTGACATCTTTACGATTCCCGGCAACATTGAGAAGACCTTCGACCAAGTCAGTAAAGGAGTCGGCCATGTCTATGCGAGCGGTGCGTTTCCCGTGGTGCTCGGTGGAGACCATTCGCTCGGCTTCGCCACCGTACGAGGCGTGGCGCAACACATGAACGGCGGGAAGCTCGGCATCCTTCACTTTGATCGGCATGTGGACACGCAAGAGACCGATCTGGACGAGCGCATGCACACCACGCCGTGGTTTCACGCAACGAATATCCCCAACGTGCCGGCTAAGAATCTTGTCCAGATTGGCATCGGCGGCTGGCAGGCGCCCAGACCCGGCGTAAAGTCAGGTCGCGAACGTCAAACCACCATCATGACCGTGACCGACTGCGTCGAAATGGGCATCGAGAATGCCGCGAAGCAGGCACTCGAAGTCGCGTTTGATGGTGTAGATGCGGTGTGGTTGAGCTTCGACGTCGATTGTTTGGATGCGGCCTTTGTGCCTGGCACCGGCTGGCCGGAGCCGGGCGGATTTCTCCCCCGCGAGGTGCTTAAGTTTCTCCAGATCATCGCTGACACCAAACCGCTGGCCGGGATGGAAATCGTCGAGTGTGCGCCACCCTACGATGCCGCCGAGATGACCAGCCTCATGGCCACGCGGGTCATCTGTGATGTGCTGGCCTGTCAGGTGCGATCCGGGCATTTGGGCAATCGAAGAAAACCCTGATACGCATCGGTCGCCGAACGGCGCCGCCTAGTGAGGGGCTTGCCTCCAAACAGGCCCCTCAACCCTACAGGCTTTTCCGACTCTCCGGTTGTTTAATTCATCGGACCCCTGTGTGAGGATCCAGGTATCGATATCAGGAAGGAGGTGTACGCGATGAAAGTCGTGATGGGCATGCTGACTCTGGTCGCAGCGGTCGTCGGGATTACATCGGTCTTACCCTTTCTGATCGACCTCCAACGGTATCAAGACCGGTACAAACCGCTTATCGAAGGTGCTCTCAACCGAACGGTTCAGATTCAGGATATCCGTCTGACACTGTGGCCCCCGATCGGTGTGCGGATGACGGGCCTCTCCGTCCTGGGTGATCCGGCATTCGGTGCGGGGCCGTTCGCCTCGATGGCTTCGTCGGATGTGAGGGTGAACCTGCCGCCGTTGTTGAGTGGAACGGTTGAAATGAAAGTGATCACACTGCGCGATGTCTGGGGAACGCGGATTTCATCATCACCGGGAAGACCGCCGGTCATGATGCCGCGATCACCACCAGGGCGCCGACCGTGATTAAGCGAGGTCCTTGAGCGATCGAGTCCGTGAGAATGGGATGGGAGCGACGAGAGGACGTTCCATGTCGCGTCTTTGACTCGTGATGATATCATGCGGAGCAGTTCCGGAGAGGGGACCGTCAGGTGGAAAGGTCCGCCCGCTGTGGGCGGTTCTTTGGACGTCTCCTCAGCAAGGCATACGTAGATGTATGTAGCTAGTCAAACACTTTCGAGTTGGGGTAAGATCCCATCTTCTTAAGGACATATTCGGGTGTCGCCACCGATTTCATTCTCGGGTTCCATGACTGAACGCATCTTCCCACAGTCCTCCGAAACGGGCAGCCGATTCCCTCGTGTGCCGCCCGCCGATCAACAGATGGAACTGAGGTTAGACATCGATCGAGAGGATTATCGGTTTGCGCTCGAACAGGCTTCCGATATCATCTGCCGCACCAACCTTTCCGGCCGCATTACCTTCGCCAATCCCGCTGTGACCAGAATCCTGGGCTATGCGATGGTGGAGGTGCTCGGCCATCACATCACGGAATTTATTCGCGAGGACTATCGCGCGAAAGTGTGGTGGTTTCACGTGCGCCAGTTTCTGCGCGGTCGCCCGTCGAGCTATCTAGAACTTCCCCTCGTCTCCCGAACGGGAAAAGAAATTTGGGTCGGACAAAACGTGCAACTTCTGCAGCGGGACGAAGAAGTTATCGGCTTTCAGGCCGTAGTCCGTGATATTTCCATGATCAAGCAAGCCGAGCAGGCGCTTCGCGCCAGCGAAGAGAAGCTTCAGAGTTTTTTCCATGATGCCCCGATCATGTATTTCACGCTAGACAGTGAGGGGACGATTCTCTCTGTGAATCGCTCCGGAGCCGAGCAGCTTGGTTACACGATGTCCGAGTTGGTCGGGCGGTCCATCTTGGACATGTTTCTGGTCGAGGATCGGGACAGCGTGAGTGTCCAAATAGAGACGTGTCTGGAGCATCCAGGCGTCGTGTGCGAGTGGGAGCTGAGGAACGTTCGAAAAGATGGAACCATTGTTCAGGTGCATGAACGCGCGCGAGTCGTCCCCGGCAGCGACGGACGGCCCGTCGTGCTGGTAGTTTGCCAGGATATTACCGAACGGGTACGGCATGAACGGGCACTCAAGGAGATCTACCAGCAGCTCGAACACCGGGTGATGGAACGGACCAGCGAATTGCTCGCGGCCAATGAGGCGCTTCGCCAGACGACCTCGCAGCTCCAAACCCTAATCGAAGAATCACCGTTTGCCATCATCGAACTCGACGAAAACGCCAAGGTCGTCAGTTGGAATACCGCCGCCACCAGCATCTTCGGGTGGACGGAGCAAGAAGTGGTGGGGGGCGAACTGCCGTATGTGCCGTGCAACGAAAAAGATGAGGAACAATCGCTCCATCTGTGGCAATCGATCATGCAGGGCGTTCCGGTCAGAAACGTCGAGCTGCGTCGGCATCGCAAGGATGGTTCGACGGCCGAGATCAGTTTTTGGGGCGTGGCGCGCCGCAATGCCGAGGGGCGGGTGACCGGGGCATTGGTGTTTTGCATCGACATTACCCAACAAAAACGACTGGAGCAACAGTTCCGGCAGGCTCAAAAGATGGAAGCGATCGGCCGTCTGGGGGGAGGCATCGCGCACGACTTCAACAATCTCCTGACCGTCATCAACGGCTGTAGCGCATTGTTGCTGGATCGGGTTCGACGAGAGGATCCGCTCTTTCATCTAATCGACGAGATATCCAAAGCGGGGGCTCGGGCCGCGGATTTGACGAGGCAACTCCTGGCGTTCAGCCGTCAGCAAGTGCTCAAGCCGCAGCGCGTTGATCTGAATAATTCCCTCAAGGGGATCACCTCCATGCTCGAGAGGTTGATGGGCGAGGATATCGAAGTGGTGCTCGATCTTGATCCCGGTCTCTGGCCGATCCAAGTGGACAAGGGGCAAATTGACCAAGTGGTGATGAACTTGGCGGTCAACGCGAGAGACGCGATGCCGGACGGCGGCAAGCTGACGCTTTCAACGGCCAATTTTGTCCTGCATCCGTGGACGCCGGTGTCCAATCCGCTGTTCACGCCCGGTGAGTATGTGCAGTTGACCGTCCGCGACACAGGATTCGGCATGGACCAAGATGTGCGCGCTCATCTCTTCGAGCCGTTTTTTACGACCAAGGAAGAGGGCAAGGGGACGGGGCTCGGGCTTGCGACGGTGTATGGAATTGTCAAACAGAGCCACGGCGTCATCTTCGTCGATAGCGCGCCGGGCGAGGGCACGACATTTGATCTCTATTTCCCGCGCTTTGTTGAGCAGGGTGACGAGGTGGAGGGACCGGAGGTGTCGCGCCCCGTCCGAGGGGGCGAGCGAGTCATGCTCGTCGAAGATCAGGAGTCGGTGCGGGATCTTGTGTGTCTCGCTCTCGAAGAGTATGGCTATCAGGTGTTTAAAGCGGCGAACGGGGACGAAGCGTTCCGCTTGGCGGCCGTCCTGCCGCAGCCGATCGACGTCCTGGTGACGGATGTGGTGATGCCGCGGTTCACGGGACCGGTGGTCGCGGAGCGGCTCAGGCAACGGTGGCCGAGCCTTAAGGTTCTCTTCATGTCGGGGTACACGGAACGAGTCAAGCCGATGTTTCTCAATGCGCCAGGTACCCTGTTCATCCAAAAACCCTTTTTGCCAACCGAATTGGTTGCGCAGCTACGTCGGCTGCTTGACGACACCTTCTGATCGTCACAGACGCAGTTCGTCTTTCCTCTTCTGCAAGGTGCCTTCGCGCCTCGCACCGGCCGGGACCTGGCCCGCGGCGTTAACTGTATTGATCCCATGTGTCGCACTGTTTGATCGCCCAAAACACGGCTTCTTTCAGTTTTTTCAATACGATGTTGTCGGGGTCACGGATGGCTTGGAGTTTTTTGTCAAGATCGTACAGCGGTTGAATCGACCGTTTGTCGGGAATTTTCCCCAGGGCCCAAGCAACCTCCGTCAGGACGGTCCAGTCCGTGTCGGGGTCTTGAAGTTTGGCCAGCAGCGGAAGAACGACGGAGGCGTCGCCGGCAATGCCCCCGATCTGGCCGAGCCCCTTGGCCGCCGCAGCTTGAATTTCGACCTGAGGAGAAGAGTTCAAGATGGTGATGAGCAGCGGGATGCTTTCTCTGCCCAGATTCCCCATGGCGACGATCGCTTGCGTGGCCAAGTCACGATCTTTAATGATTTCCTTGAGTTTGGGCAAGGCTTCGTCAGCTTGCATCTCGCCCAAGAGAGCGATGATCTGGATTTTCCTGGCTTGACTCGTGTTGGGTGAATCCAGCAAGGCAAGCAGGCGTTCTGGATGCCCCCACTCCGCCGCCAAAAACAGGGGAAACTCGTGTCGCTCGAGTTCCTCCGTCAATTTGTCGATCGCATAGGCACCGGGGTCGGCGGCCTGCACGGCCCGAGCGGCGGCCTCAGCGTCGTCAAATTCCGTCCGCACTTCCTTTTGCCACTTGATCTTCATGCCACTCAACAGGTAGGTCAATTGACAGGCCGGGCCTTTCCACAATCGGGACGGCGCGTCAGGAAGATCGGCATCGCCGCCGGCCGCGGTCGTGCCCTCCCAGGTTTTGCGTTGCTCGCACTTGACGCGAAAGACGACGTCATGGGGCTCTTCTCGATTGAAGACGACGGTATACCCGATTTCGTGAAGCCGGCGTGACACGGTTTGTGCAATGGGTCCGGCGTCCACCGCGCCTTTGTCCGTCAAGGCGAGGGCTTCCACCAGGACGACACGAATCTTTTCCAACTGAGATTTTTGCTCGGGCGTAAAATAATCACGATAGGCTTGCAAGGGATCGGTGATGAGTGAGCAAACCAGCAGGAGAAAAAAAATTTTCGCCGTAGAGGGTGATATCATGCGCATCTGGTCCCCCTTTCATCGATGAAGTCGAGATGGCGGCGTCGCATGGCACAGGTTCAGGGATGTCTCGTGAAACAGCAACGATAGGGCAAGGCACATTATATTATGACATATCGACTGTATCCTGGGTTTCATGGGTGTGTCGGGAGTCAAAGTCGAGCATGTGGTTGGCATGGGTGGGGCTTAGTCGGATTGACAGCCGACATTCTTCAATGGTAGTTTGACAGACCAATTGTCGTGCGTTTCGCGCGAACGATTTTGGTTTGTCCCACGATTCAGCAAGTGGATCACCGACAGTGATTAAAACGGTAGTTGCGCGACGTTACGCACGGGCACTCTTCGAGCTCCTCGACTCAGCCGATATCGAAGCCACTCGAGAGACCCTGAACGGCCTTGGACAAGCAATGAAGGAGTCTAGTGAACTCCGCTATGTGACTGCGTCGCCGGCGTTCAGTGCCGAAGAGAAGATCTCTGTTTTGACGGAATTGAGCGGTCGCTTTGGCTGTCCTCCGGAGGGGAAAGCCTTTCTCGAACAAGTGGTCAGAAAGAATCGTATCAGGTTTCTGCCGGAAATCGCCGAGGCGTTTGGAAAGTTGGTTGATCAATCGAAGGGTGTGCAACAAGTCTCAGTATCGTCGGCTACGGAACTCTCCCGGGCTGAACGGGATCGGATTCACATGCGATTGCGTGACGCCCTGAAGCGAGATGTCGTGGTCACATTTCATACCGATACGAACCTCTTGGCTGGAGTCCGGATCCAGGTCGGCAACATGGTGGTTGACGGCACGGTCCGGGGCCGCTTGAACGATATCCAGGCAGTGCTGACGCGAGAGTAGCTCAGCGGAGGTGGGGTGGCCATCCGGTGTCCCGCTGTTCCGCGGATGAAGGAGTAGTCATGCAGATCAAAGCCGATGAAATCAGCGCGATCATCAAAGAGAAAATTCGGGGATTCCATAAACAAGTCGATGTGAAGGAAACCGGCTCCGTCATCCAAGTCGGAGACGGTATCGCCAAGGTCTATGGGCTTGATGGAGCTATGGCGGGCGAGATGCTCGAGTTCCCCGGCGGGCTCTATGGAATAGCACTGAATCTCGAAGAGGACAACGTCGGCGCCGTGCTCATGGGCGACGACGTCGGCATCAAGGAAGGCGATCCGGTCAGACGGACGGGCCGCATCGCGGAGGTCCCCGTGGGCGAGGCATTGATCGGCCGGGTGGTCAATGCGATCGGCCAGCCGATCGATGGAAAAGGGCCGATCAAGTCGCAGCATTTTTCCCGCATCGAAGTGGTGGCGCCAGGTGTGAACACGCGCCAATCGGTGCGCGAGCCGTTGCAGACCGGCATCAAGGCCATTGATGCGATGATTCCCATCGGCCGCGGGCAACGCGAACTGATCATCGGAGATCGGCAGACCGGCAAGACGGCCATCGCGGTCGATACCATCATCAATCAGCGAGGTCTGGGCGTCTTCTGTATTTACGTGGCCATCGGCCAGAAGCGATCGACTGTGGCGCGGGTCGTCAAAACTCTCGAGGAACACCATGCGATGGACTACAGCATGGTCGTCTCCGCGACGGCCAGCGAGCCCGCTCCCATGCAGTTCCTGGCGCCGTTTGCTGGCGCGGCTATGGGCGAATACTTCCGCGACAACGCCAAGCATGCCTTGATCGTGTACGATGATTTATCGAAACACGCCGTCGCCTATCGGCAGTTGTCGCTGTTGCTCCGTCGACCGCCTGGCCGTGAGGCATACCCAGGCGATGTGTTCTATCTTCATTCCCGCCTCCTTGAACGGGCAGCGAAGTTGAGCGATAAGCTCGGCGGAGGCAGTTTGACCGCCTTGCCGATTATTGAAACGCAGGCTGGCGACGTGTCGGCCTATATCCCGACCAACGTGATTTCGATCACCGACGGGCAGATTTATCTGGGCAGCGATCTATTTTATTCGGGTGTTCGCCCCGCCATCAACGTCGGTCTCTCCGTCTCTCGCGTCGGAGGATCGGCGCAAATTAAGACCATGAAGCAAGTGGCCGGAACGCTTCGGCTCGACCTGGCTCAATATCGAGAGATGGCCGCCTTCGCGCAGTTCGGAAGCGAGTTGGACAAGGCGACGCAGATGCAGTTGGCGCGAGGGGTTCGCATGGTCGAGCTGCTCAAGCAAGGTCAGTACAAGCCGATGCCGGTCGCCGATCAGGTGCTGTCGATCTTTGCAGGTGTAAATGGGTTTCTCGACGATGTGGCAGTTGATAAAGTGCAGCAGTTTGAAGCGGATTTGCTGCACTATATTCAGCAGCACCATCCTGAATTGAGAAAGGAAGTGACCGCTATCAGCAAAATCGACGACAAGGTCGGAAGCCGTCTGAGAGAGATTATCACAACCTTTAAGCAAAAGATGGGATACGGAGCCAAAGCCTGAGCGGATCCTTAAGGGTCTGGTGGAACTCCCGCCGCTCGATCGATACTTCTAAATAAAACGTCAGAAAACATTATGCCAAGTCTCCAATCGCTCCGTCGCAAGATCGCAGCGTTCAAGAATACCCAGAAGATCACGAAGGCCATGAAAATGGTGGCCGCCGCGAAACTGAAACGCTCCCAGGACCGTATCCTGGCAGCCCGTCCCTACGCTCATAAAATGCGGGGCGTCTTGAGTAATTTAAGTCAACGGGTGAACCGCTCCGCCCATCCGCTCTTGCAGAAGCGTGAGGGGAAAAAAGTCGAAGTGTTCGTGGTGACGAGCGACCGCGGCTTGTGCGGAGGGTTCAACAGTAACATCGTGCGGCGGAGTATGGAGTTCGTGAAGCAGTGCGAAGCAAGGGGAATGGCGGTCCATCTGAGCATCGTCGGGCGAAAGGGGCGAGATTATTTTCGCCGTCGAGCGTGGCCGATTCGCCAAGAATGGACGGGGATTTTCGATAAGTTGAGTTTCGAGCATGCCATCGATATCGGAGGCGATCTCACCGATCATTTCATCCGTGGCACGTTCGATGAACTCTACGTCGTGTACAATGAGTTCAAGTCGGCGATCCAGCAACGGGTGATCGTCGAGAAGCTTTTTCCTGTCGATGCGGCATCCGAGTTCGGTGTCGCGCCGGTCGAAGGCGCGGCGGGCGGCGGCTATCTCTACGAGCCGGGGGAAGC
The DNA here is from genome assembly GCA_024330965.1 of Nitrospira sp. Classification (GTDB taxonomy): domain Bacteria; phylum Nitrospirota; class Nitrospiria; order Nitrospirales; family Nitrospiraceae; genus Nitrospira_D. The sequence goes on from JANDJL010000006.1 coordinate 79,715, forward strand.
GGAACTCTTGGACGTTCTGGTCCCCAAACATTTTCAAGTTCAAACCTATAGGATTCTCCTGGAATCGGCCGCGGCTGAGCACGGGGCACGCATGGCCGCCATGGACGGTGCGACACGCAATGCCGGGCAACTCATCAAAAAAGTCACGCTGTACTACAACAAGACTCGGCAAGCGGCGATCACCAAGGAATTGATGGATATCGTAGGAGGCGCGGAGGCCCTGAAGTAGGGACTGTCACGAGCGCGTTTCGCTGCGCGCAAGCAGGAGAAACGGGTGAGCCTGAAGAATGGCTCGATTCGTGGGTCAAGGGGTGTGGCAATCAGACATCGCTTTGGAAAGGTGAAGAATGAGCACAGGTAAGATTGTCCAAGTCATCGGCCCGGTGGTGGATGTGGAATTTCCTCCGGGGAAATTGCCGAACATCTATAATGCGCTGAAGGTGGAACAGGCGGAGGATAAGGCCGCCGGAAGGCCGGCTATCCGATTGACGCTCGAAGTCGCTCAGCATTTGGGAGAGAATCGTGTGCGAGGGGTGGCCATGTCGTCAACGGACGGCCTGACGCGAGGCATGGAGGTTCACGATACGGGCGCCCCCATCTCCGTTCCGGTCGGACGTGAAACGCTGGGGCGATTGATTAACGTCCTCGGTGAACCGGTGGACGAGAAAGGGCCGATCAAAGCCAAGAAGACCTACCCGATTCACCGTCCTGCGCCGAAGCTCGAAGATCAAGAAACCAAGACCGAGGTGCTGGAGACCGGCATCAAGGTCGTGGACTTGCTCGAGCCCTATAGCAAAGGGGGCAAGGTCGGTCTGTTCGGCGGCGCCGGGGTGGGCAAGACCGTCATCATCATGGAGCTCATCAACAATATCGCGCTCCACCACGGGGGATTTTCGGTGTTTGCCGGTGTGGGGGAGCGTACGCGCGAAGGCAATGACCTGTGGCATGAAATGCAAGAGTCCAAGGTGATTGATCCTGACGATTACACCAAATCCAAGGCCGCGTTGGTCTATGGTCAAATGAACGAGCCGCCGGGTGCCCGTCTGCGGGTGGCGTTGACTGGCTTGGCCATCGCGGAGTTTTTCCGAGATGAGGAAAATCAAGACGTGCTTCTGTTCATAGACAATATCTTTCGATTCACGCAGGCCGGGTCCGAGGTGTCGGCGCTGTTGGGTCGCATGCCGTCTGCGGTGGGATATCAGCCGAACCTCTCGACGGAAATGGGTGCCCTGCAAGAACGGATTACGTCCACCAAGCGTGGATCCATCACCTCGGTCCAGGCCATCTACGTGCCGGCCGACGACTTGACCGATCCGGCTCCGGCGACGGCGTTCGCGCACCTGGACGCGACGACCGTGCTCTCTCGGTCGTTGGCGGAGCTGGGGATTTATCCCGCCGTGGATCCGCTTGACTCGACGTCGCGCATTCTCGACCCTCAAATTATCGGTGAAGAACATTACAAAGTGGCCCGCGGCGTACAGTCCGTCTTGCAACGCTATAAAGATTTGCAGGACATCATCGCGATTTTGGGCATGGATGAGTTGTCCGAAGACGACAAGATGGTCGTCGCCCGCGCAAGAAAAATCCAGCGGTTCCTCTCGCAGCCGTTCCACGTCGCCGAAGCGTTCACCGGCACGCCGGGCAAATACGTCAAGTTGAAAGACACGGTCCGTAGTTTCAAGGAAATCCTGGACGGAAAGTACGATCATTTGCCGGAACAGGCCTTCTACATGGTCGGTCCGATCGAAGAAGCGGTTGCCAAAGCCGAAAAAATGGGAGTGAAGGTGTAAAGGCCGAGGACGATATTACGGGTGCATAGCGGGAGAGAAAAATGGCTGGGAAATTCCTCTTGGAAGTCGTCACGCCGGAAAAGTTGTTGTTGAGCCAGCAGGTGGACGAGGTCATCGCGCCGGGCCTGGAAGGCGACTTCGGGGTCCTGCCCGGGCATTGTCATTTCCTCTCGATGTTGCGGATTGGAGAGCTGCGGTATCGCGTCGGCGATCAAATTAACCATATGGCCGTGCTTTGGGGGTACGCCGAGGTAACGCCGACCAGGGTGACCGTCATGGCCGAGATCGCCGAAAAGGCGGAAGACATCGATGTGGAGCGCGCCACGGCCAAAGTGGAAGAAGCGGAACGTCGGCTCAAGCAGGGGGGCTTACCCTCCGATGTCAAAGAAGCTCAAATCAGCCTGGAAAAAGCCCGTCTGCGGAAAAAAATTGCGGAGCGGGCCCGAAAGGTCTCCCGCGCCTAACCGCTCCTCTTTTAAGCCTGCGCCCGTCCGGCTTCGCCGTCTGGTTGTTCAAGCCTCATCCGTACCGTTCGTCCAATAACCAAACATGCGTTTCCGGTTGCGCGGCGATGCTGCCCTCGACGTAAGCTGATGACAGCGTGTATCGGCTTGGGCCGGCCGTTCATGACGAGAGGAGGGCCTTCGTGATCACGGAGTTTGTTATCACGTCCGGCGAACAACCCAAACGGCTCGACGTCTTTCTTGTCAACCGTGAGCGAGCCATCTCCCGCTCCGCGTTGCAGCGGCTGATCGAACTCGGTCGCATCCGAGTCAACCATGCCGCGGTGAAGCCGAGCCACAAAATCAAACCGGGCGATATCGTTACGATGGATATCCCCAAACCGGAACCTCTGGAACTCAAAGGAGAGGCCATTCCGCTTGAGGTCCTGTATGAAGATGAAGCCGTCCTGGTCCTCAATAAACCTGCGGGGATTGTCGTGCATCCGGCCCCTGGGAATTGGACTGGAACGTTGGTCAACGCCCTGCTGCATCATTTCGACGTTTCGGGAGGGACCCTTTCCACCGTCGGGGGAAAAGAGCGACCTGGGCTCGTTCATCGTCTGGACAAGGAAACGTCGGGCATCATGGTCGTCGCAAAAACGGACCAGGCTCACCGGCATCTGGCCGCGCAATTTCAACGTCACACGATTACCCGCGTGTATGAAGCCTTGGTGTGGGGAGTTCCGAAAAACCCCCGTGGGGTGATTACCCTGGCGATCGGGCGGGACGTCAAAGAACGAAAAAAAATCTCGTCGAGGACTTCTCGGCCCAAGGAGTCAATTACGGAGTATCGAGTCGAGCGGCGCTACGGCAAACTGGCGGCCCATCTTCTGCTCTATCCTCGAACGGGCCGAACCCATCAATTGCGGGTTCATCTGCAGTCTCTGGGCCACCCGATCTTGGGCGATCAGACGTACGGCGGCGCCAAAGTCAAAATGATCGGATGTCTCGCCGTTCCGCGCGTTATGCTCCATGCGAGAACCCTTGGATTCCACCATCCCCTGACGGGGGACGTGAGAGAATTTACTCGCGGATATCCCAGCGACATGGAAGCCGTTGCCGAAGAGCTGGAGCGACTCGCGCGGGATAGCTGAGCAAGACGCTTCGGTCACTGTGGAGGGGGGTCGGATGCAGATCGGGGACGTGCTCGACGCCATCGGGGGGTTGGTATCGCGAATCAAAGACTATGCGGCCAAGCTACCCGCCATCGTCGATTTGTCGGTTGCGCCGACGGGGATCAAACCACCTCCGGACGCGGTTGAAACGTATGACGACCTGGTCACGCGTCTGCGCGCCAAGGTCGCCGGAACGCCGTACAAATGCCTGAATGCCCCGTTACTCGAATCCCTCGAAGCGTTTGAATCCGGAAAGTTGCTGGGGACGGTGCAACCGCTGTTATCAGTCCTGGATCAGATGCAACAAATGATCACGGACCGCGAGATCGAAGCACGGCCTATGGATGAGCGCCGCATCGACGAATACCGCAGGTCGCTTCGCAAAATCCTGCCCGGCAATAGGCCTGAACTGGAAGAGGCCGGAGGAGCATGAACCGATACCTCGCGCGCGAGGCATCGTGATCAATGCCCCATCTTCGGCCCGGCGGCATTCGCTCCTTGTGAGATGAGTGTGAACCGAACCGTGGACCGGCAGTGGGGGCACTTGGCACGGATGGTGGTGTCGTCCAGCATCTCATAGTGTTCGGATGTCAGCCACATCAATCGAAAGCATTTCGGACACGTGCGGACTTGCGTTGACATGATGTTCCTCGTACACTCCTCCCGGCGATTGTCGCGTGTGCGGAAGATAATCTAGTACAAGATGAAAGCGACCCTCAAGCCCGCAATTCTCTATTCAGACGATAGTCCACCCGGAGTGGATCAACTGGTCCGTCTCTTTCATCAGGCTCCATGGGCCAAGGATCGGACGACCGAAGATGCCGAGGAAATGCTTCGTCATACCGACCTCGCCATCTGCGCGTGGGACCGCGAACGTTTGGTCGGATTCGGCCGCGTCTTGACGGATTTTGTGTATCGAGCCACGATCTGGGATGTCATCGTCGATCGGGCATACCAGAAACAAGGAATCGGATCAGAAATTGTTCGACGAATTCTGGGTCATCCTCGATTGCGGAGGGTCGAACTCTTTTGGCTGTGCACGAGGCGCCCCGGCTTCTATGAAAAACTGGGATTCAGCTCCCAAGAACAGACGGGGATGGCCTGGGCTCGGAAGACCCACGCTCGCCAGGAGTGATCGATGATCAAGGAAAAGACCTCGCGGCTGTGGTTTTCGACAAGAGATCACTTCCCGCGAATATGAAGGAGTGGGCCTCTAAAAGAAGGCCTTCACGCCGAAAAGGAACCCGAAGGAGGAGAGGTTCCAGTCGTTGGTTCGGAACCGTTCGTCGATGTGCGCGTGGCCGTCATTTCGCTTGTAGGCCCATTCGGCATTGAGAGCCAGGTTCCTGTTCATCAGATAATCCACCCCCCACCCCAGCCTCCAGGCAAACGTATTGCTGGGGCTGATTTCGGCAGGCACCGCTTCACTGAAGCTGTTCACGTTCACGCCGAAACTCATGTTGACGTAGGGGATGAACGATCCCAATTTCACGGGGCGCAGCTCGATCGTTGGAAGCACCGACACGGTATGTTGACTTCCCACATCCAAGGATAACCGTCGATTCTCGACATCCACGCCGTGTCGCTCCCACTCCACCATCATCCCTACCAGGAACCAACGGTTCACACTGTACAAGGCCTGAATGTTGACAAGCGGGCCGATCCCGGCTGAGCCTCTATCGAAGCCTGCGATGCCGACCACGTCGTGCGAAAGGGATTGTGTCGGGACGGCGAAGCCGGCTCGAGCCCCCAGGACCCACGTCTTCGGCTGGATCCCTCCAAATGATTGAAAACCCTCGGCGGCCAGAAGCCGCTCGCTCGGAGCCAGTACGCCCACCACGCTGACGCACAGGAACGCCACAAGCCATGAGGGTTGACGTTCGACTCTCATCTGACGATTCCTCCTTTCCGGCGTGACCACACGTCGATCGAAACGGCAGGTTCCTTGTCGCATAATTCGCCGGAATGGTCAAATCTCGATTCTCCCATCTTGCTGTACTGGCCTCCAGGCTCATTGGCGGATGGTGCCGGGTCGTCGAGAGGAGAGAAGGACAACAATCTGAGGCGGGAGAGCATCAACAGAGATGGTTGGAACTGATTCTCCGTCTTTTCGGTGAGATCAAGAGCGAGAAAAAAAACACCGCCGTCGCCAGCAGGACAATCGATGGGCCGGAGGGGATATCCCACACCGTAGAGACGATGACGCCCGTCACGGCTGTCGCGGTTCCGATGATTACCGAGTACAGGGTGAGCGTTGTCAGGCTGTGTGTGAGCTGATAGGCCGTCGAGGCGGGGATGAGGATCATGGCGAATACCAAAATGGCGCCGACGGTCTTGAGCGCGACCACAACGGTGAGCGCTACCAGCGTCAGCAGAAGGAAAAAAATTCGGCGTGCCGGAACACCCGAGGCTTCCGCCATCTCTTGGTCGAAGGCGATGAAAAATAGTTCTTTCCAGAACGCGATCAGAAGGCCGAGCACCAGGGTGGCCAACCCTCCGAGGAGGAACAATTCCTCACCAGTCACTGAGAGCACGCTGCCGAACAAATAGCCGTACACTTCGGCGTTGTATGTTTTCATCAGGCCGATGAATACGATGGCCATCGCCATGGTGGCCGTGTACAGAATGCCGATCGACACATCCAGTTTCATCCGGCCCTGCTCCTCAAGCCATCCCGTGATCCAGACGGTCGCCACGCCGAACGTGATGGCTACCAAGAGGGGAGGCCATCCCATGAGATACCCTAAAGTCACGCCGGCAAACGCTGCGTGTGAGGTTCCGGCTCCCACGAACGCCAGACCGCGCAGCACGACGAAGACGCCGATCAGCGAGCACAGGCCTCCCACCATTGCCGCGGCAAGAAGGGATCGCTGCATGAAATCGTATGCAAACAGTTCCAGCATCAGATCGATCGGTTCATGTCGATTCAGTGGGAATGATGATGATAGTCTCCGACAATGACCAGGTCCTTGTCGGAAATGACCAGGCCTTTTCCATAGACCTGTTCGAGGATGTTCGGTTGGAGCACATCGGCGGGGGGGCCCGCCGCGTAGAGGCGGGTTTTGAGGAGGACAAGGCGATCAACCCGCGATCGGATCATATTGATATCGTGCGTAATCAGCAGGACCGTCAATCCCAACGTCTCGTGCAGATGTTGAATCAGCTCGATGACGTTATGCTGCATGGGAAGGTCCAGTCCCGTCGTCGGTTCATCCAGCAAGAGGACCTTCGGCTGTTGGGCCAAGGCCCTCGCGATGAACACGCGCTGCTGTTGGCCTCCCGACAAATGACCCAACGCGGTGTCCTTATACCGTTCCATGGCGACGAGAGCCAGCGACTCCATGGCGATCCGGCGGTCCTGTGGTCCGGGACGGTGAAACAAACCCAACGCGCCGTATCGACCCATCATCACCGTCTCGAAGACGGTGACCGGAAAGTTACGATCCACGACGCCTTTCTGGGGAAGATACCCGATCTTCGCCCGGTGGCGGCATCGGAGTTCTTGGCAGGCACAATCGAAGATATGGAGCTGCCCCTTGATCGGCGGAAGCAGTCCGAGCACCGCCCGGCACAGGGTGGTCTTGCCGGATCCGTTTGGGCCGATGACGCCGACGAACTCACCGGCTTCAATGGAAAGAGTGATGTCTTCCAGCGCCGTCACGCCGGGGAATCCGAATGAGGCATGGTCAAATCGGATAATTGGCGGACGAGCCCCTATCGGCATCGACTGCTGCTCTTTTTCATGTTGAGGGAAGAGCATCGCGAGAAGAGAGCTAGTGCTCCAGAGCGTCGGCTAATTTCAGCACATTATAGCGGAGCATGTCGAGGTAGGATTCGGTACCCGGCAAGCCTCCGGGCAGGGTGGTCAAGATGACGACGCGCGCTCCCGTTTCTTTTGAGAGGAGGTCGGGGATCCGTTGACTCAACTGAATTTCAGAGGCGATGACCTTCAGCCGATCTTTTCTTATCTTGCCGATCAGGTGCTGGACATGAAGGGCGGACGGTTCCGTCCCCGAGTGAATCTGAATCGTCGCCGCAATCTCAAATCCGAACCGTTTGGCGAGATACGGCCATGCGGGATGATGTGCGACGATGCGCCGGTCCGTCAGTCGGCCGACGCGATCCAAGAGGTCGCCTCGAAGCCGATCCATCTGTTCACGATAGGCGGCAAGATTCCGCCGGTATTCGTCCGCATGGACGGGATCAACCTCGATCAAGGCATCGGCGATGTGCCGCAGCATAATTTCGACGTTGTCAGGATCCATCCAAATGTGGGGATTCCCTTGCGCAAGAGGCGCACCGTCTCCGTGCCGCGTATCGTGAGGGTCACTCGAATCATCGCGGATCAAGGGGACTCCCCGGGAAGTGGTCACGACTCGAAGGGACGGGCTTCCCGCATTTTTCACCAGCGAGCCGACCCACACTTCGAGGCCGAGGCCGATTTCGAATAACAGCCGTGCGTTGCGCACCGCAACCAAATCCGTGGGCTTGGGTGAGTACGTGTGTTCATTTTCCAATCCCGTGAGCAACGATTTCACGCGAACGCGGGAGCGTCCGACTTGCTCGGTCAGATCTTTCAGCACGGGAATGGTTGTCACGACCTCGATGGGATCTTGAGCCCTCGCAACCGAAGTTCCGTCCGTCAATCCGACCAGAAAGCCGACCAGGACGAATGGAATAAGGAACGAAACCGATAATCGCTGATGCCGAAGCCGCGACATGGGGGAGGACGGTAACATCCGACCTGAAGGATGTCAACGCAGACGTATCTGAGCGGGCGTCTCTTAGTTGTTTGTCGTGCAAAGGATTGCTTGACCATCCGGCGGAGTTTCATTAGCGTAACGGCGTGGACACGACGACTCGGAGATCGGTTGGAGAAAGGGTGGCGTCATCGTGAACGTCATCGGACTGATGTCGGGGACTTCCGGTGACGGAGTTGATGCAGCGTTGGTAGAGATCCGGCGCAGGAAGTCCGGACTTCGCGTCAAAATGATCGCGTTCTACCCGCTTCCTTACCCGAGATCACTCCAACAGCGGATTTTGGCAGCTTCCGTCGCGGGGACCGTCGCGGAGGTGTGCCATCTCAACGTGCTGTTGGGAGAATGGTTCGCCAATGCGGCGTTGGGAGTGATCCGCGCCGCGTCGTTACAGCCGAAAGACATCGACCTGATCGGATCGCATGGTCAGACCGTGCACCACCTTCCGTACGGAATCAAGGATGCCGGAGTCGGAGCCATTCGCTCAACCCTTCAAATTGCGGAGCCCGCCGTCATCGCGGAACGGACCGGTATTACCACCATCGCCGATTTTCGCCCCCGTGACATGGCTGCCGGTGGACAGGGAGCACCGCTGACGCCAGCGGTCCATGCGCTGCTGTTCCGGCATTCACGTCGGGCTCGGCTGATCGTCAATTTGGGGGGCATCAGTAACGTGACCTATTTGCCGAGAGGGACGGGATGTGAGGGGATCGTCGCGTTCGATACCGGTCCGGCCAACATGGTGCTGGACGGGCTCATGGCGTGGAGCACCAACGGACGGGTGGCGATGGACCGTGAAGGACGATTGGCCGCCCGAGGGCGGGTTGACGGCAGATTGCTAGCCAAGCTGCTTGCTCATCCCTACCTGTCCCAGCCTCCTCCCAAATCCACCGGCCGTGAGGTGTTCGGAGCCAAGATGATCGACGAATTGACGGCGATGCCGCAGGCGCAACGGTTGACGATCGAGGACCTGCTGGCGACATGCAGTCGATGGACTGCTGAAGCGGTCGGAACGGTTCGGCGGTGGATTACGGGGGGAATCGATGAAGTCATCGTCGGCGGGGGAGGAGTGCGAAATCGAGCCATTATGCATCATCTCGCCGACGTATTTGCGCCGACGCCGGTAGCGCCGTTCGAATCGTATGGATGGGACAGCAAGGCCTTCGAGGCGGTGGCCTTTGCCGTCTTGGGCTATCAAACGGCGACGGATCAATATGGGAACGTGCCATCGGTGACCGGCGCGGCGCATCCTCGTTTGTTGGGCTGTATCGTTCCCAGTGGGCCGGGATGGATGGAACGTTTGCGATCCCGAGCCGGAAAGAAGTGACCGGCGATGAAAGATCTTGTCATAGGGGGAGCTGCGGTGGCTGTTGCTGTTGTGTGGTGGCTCGTCGTTCGATCGAAGGCGTCGGGCGGCTCGGCGGCCGGGTTTACGTTGCCGGCCGAGGCGGTCGTCACCGCCCAGCCCTTGCTGACAAACGAAGAGAGTTCGTTCTACAACCGATTACGGATTGCGATTCAAGACCGGTATCTCATTTTGGCCCATGTTCCTCTCCGGGTGTTTGTCTCTGTCGATGTGTCGGGGAAAAATCGATCCCGGATTCTCAAACAGCTCGTGTTGACGCGAGTCGATTTTGCGCTGGTGCATCCGGGCTCGCGGCATGTGGAGCACGTCGTGCTGCTCGATGGAGAGCCTCCCAATACGGCTCAGCACGATCGCCATCATGTCGTGGAGTCGCTCATGGCCGCCGCGGGCATCAAGGTGACTAAGGCACGATCGACTCGCTCGTACACCATTCCTGAACTGCTCGATCTCCTAGGGCTTTCCGATGAGGAGCCGGCGTCGTGAGAAACAGGGCCCGTCACGATCCCCGGCCGCCTAGTCGGATTCTTGCGGGCCCTGTTCAGACTTGATGGCCGCCTCAACGGCCTTCTGTGCCAGCTCCGCTTCCGAACTCCCGGGATATTGATCGATGACCCGGTCAAACATCATGCGAGCCTTTTCATGATCGCCCAATTTGGCGTAGATTTGCCCGAGCTTGAGCGTCGAAGCGGGTAGTTTCGGGCTGAGCGGGTAGTACATGAGAACGTTGTAGAATGAATCCAACGCATCTTTGTATCGACGCATTCGAAACTGACATTCACCGATCCAGTATTGAGCATTGGCGGCCAGTGAAGATTGGCCGTGCAGCTCGATGAAGAGCCGAAATCCGGCCAGCGCTGCTTCATAATCCCGTTGCTTGAATTCCTCCATGACGCGATCGTACAGACGTCGCGACGTGTCGCGCATTTGGCCGGAAGCTCCAAGGGACTCATCGGCCGTCGACAGGGCGATGGAGAACAGCAAAAAAATAGTGATCATCGTCTGTGCCATAGGGGTGCCTCCGTACCGACTTGGCCGCGGTTTCAACAACAAGAAGAGAGTCTCGCAATCGTTGTGCCATGTCGGACATGTGGAGGTCTGAGAGCTTCCACAAAAACAACGTGTTCGAGAGCCTGGCTTGGTAGGAAACGGAGAATGTCCCGTGGCAATACCAGGGAAGAGACAGAATTGTACGGTCTCCGTCTCTTTTTGATCGGGAGTGTCTCAGACGATGATCGGGAGAGACGATCAAAGGTACGTGAGCGGGGGAATGATCGAAAAGCCGGCTTATGATGACGGCTTGACGCGAAGGGTGGGTGAAAAAGAGCGGGTGATCATGTGAAACTGAAAAGAGTTCCCCCCCAGTTGTTTGGCGCGGTACATCGCAGCGTCCGCGTGTCGTAAAAGATCGTCGATATCATGATCGTCCAAGGGATAGACGGTAATGCCGATGCTAGCCCCGATAGAGGCGCATCCCCGTTCGAGAAAAACCGGCTCAGCCATTGACTTGGTGATTCGCTCGGCGACGCAGATGATATCGGTTTCGTGGGAAAGGCTTTCCAGGATGATCGTGAATTCATCGCCGCCCATGCGCGCGACCGTGTCCACTTCGCGTACACATGCTTTGATCCGATCGGCGGCGGTTTTCAAGACGTAGTCGCCCGCCTCGTGTCCAAAAGTATCGTTGACGGTCTTGAATCGATCGAGATCGAGCAGCATGAGCCCCAGCGATTGCCGAAGGCGGTTGCTTCGTGCCATCGCATGGCGTAACCGGTCACGGAACAACGTGCGATTGACGAGGCCGGTCAACTGGTCGTACTGAGCCAGATAGGTCAGCCGTTCTTCCGCTCGCTTCCGCTCGATGGCGTAGCGGATCGAGCGTGCCAGCAATTCGCCTTGATTCCGCCCTTTGACGAGATAGTCTTGTGCGCCCGATTGAACGGCTTGAAGCGCCAGGGCTTGATCGCTCAGCCCGCTGAGGACGATGATAGGAATCCTGGGATTCGCCGCTTGGATCTGTCCAACAGTGGCGAGTCCGTATCCATCTGGAAGAGAGAGATCCAACAGAACGGCGTCGAAGCGATCGCGAGCAAGTTGGTCGATAGCTTCGTCTAGGCGCACGACGTGCGTGACTTCGAATGACCCGACGCTCCATTCGGCCAAGATGTCCTGGGTCAACAGCGCATCCGTTTCGTTGTCCTCGATCAGCAGAATCTTGAGCATCGACGTACAGGGAACTCCTTTTGATGATGGTTTGGCCGACTCCGTCGGGCGGCGCCTGCCCTCCTTTCTCCAAGTATAGCCGACGGAGCCAAATCAACAAGAAAATCGCTCCGTTTCAGCGACGTGGCGGTGCAAAGCCGGTGGATGAGGAGCCCCCAGACGGATTGAACCAACGGCACAGGTGGAGGGGGAGAGTGTAAGGGGAGAAAGGAAGAGGGAGGCGACCGCGCGTTTCTTTCGACGTCAGGAGCCCCTCATCAGGAGGCTCGCGCCGTTCGGATAGGCGCCGATCGGAGGTTGTTCGGGACCGATGGCGGCTTCGCAGGCATAGCCAGGTTCCAACGGCCAGAGCAACGAGCGCCCGGCAAAATTTCCTCGCACATGGATATAGCGGAACGTGACGCCCAGGCGGACGGCATCTTCTTTGACCTTTTGGACACAGGCGTCGGCTGAGTAGGCGCGGCGTGCAATCAAAATGGGAGATCCCGACTCACTGTGAAACATCACGAACTCACCGGCGCAGCCAGGGAGAAGTCCCACAGCGAGCAACAACCAAGCCAAGAGTCGGCTTCTCGTCCCCATGAGATCCCTTTCGATTGTCGCGACACCGAGCACCGCTCTCCGTACGCAGCTCTAAAAGTATAGCATTCCAACGGTCCGTGGCTCTATGGAGCGGAGAGCAACCGGGTCAATTCAATAAACTGTTCGACGGAGAGGGTTTCGGCGCGGACCTCCAATGGAAGGGCCAAAGTCGTGAGGGCCGCCGCCACGGCTTGATGAGAATACCCCCGGTTTTTAAGGGAATTGACGAGAGTTTTCCGTCGATGGGCGAAGGCGGCTTTGACCAAGGAGGCGAACCGGGGTTCCTCTTCCGGCGGCAAGGCCCGTATCGCCCTGGTGTGCAGGATGACGACGGCTGACTCCACTTCCGGCTGGGGCCGAAAACATCGAGGCGACACCGTGAGCGATTGTTCGATGGTCGCCGCGTATTGAGCCATGATCGACAAGATACCGTAATCAGACGTTCCGGGCGTTGCAACCAAACGGTCCGCCACTTCACGTTGCAGCATGAGGACCATCCGGGGAAATCGCCGCCGGTGCTCCAGCAATCTGAACAAGAGCGGCGTCGAAAGGTAGTAGGGCAGATTCGCCACCACGACCGTCCCGACCGGAAGTTCCTGAAACGGATAGGTCATCGCGTCTGCCAGAACAAGGTGGAGGTTGGAACGATCGGGATACCGTTCGATCAGGTAGTCATAGAGGCGACGGTCGATCTCGATCGCTGTCACGCGATCCGCGATCCGACACAGTTCGGTGGTGAGAATTCCTCGGCCTGGTCCGATCTCCAACACCGAATCCTTGGGGGAGAGGGTCGCCAGCGAGACGATTTTACGGGCGATGTTGGGGTCGATCAGAAAGTGCTGGCCCAGACGCTTGATGGGGACGGGCGGTGTGCTTCTCTCCACCCGTCAGCCTCCGGGGTGGGAGGTCTCGGCCAGGCGTTTGGCCAAGGCCGTAAGTGAAGTGCGGTAACAGTCGACCAGATCGGTGAATTCCTCAACTAAGTCGTTGGTGAAGGATGGGCCGGGCTGAACCGCGGCGAACGCCAGTGCTTCGTGCCGCCCCATGGTTTGGGCTAACACCGCGGCGGTCTTGCTTTTCCAGTGTGCGATCCGTTCCGCTCCTGCGACGGTATTTAAATCTTGCAGCGTCTGTCGCTCTAAGGTGTCCAATTCCGCGAGTTGTCGCCGAACGACGGTGAGGGATTGGGAACGATCGTCCTTCATGAGGAAGGGGCCTCCTGCCGCCCACGCAAGCGGAATGCACGGGTTGCGGCGATTGTCGCGGCCAGTTTGATTGCTTCAAGCAGGCTGCCGGGATCGGCGATGCCTTTCCCCACGATGTCGAACGCGGTCCCGTGATCGACCGATGTGCGGGTGATCGGCAAGCCAACCGTCAGGTTCACGCATTTGCCGAAGGCCACCAGTTTCAGCGGAATCAACCCTTGATCGTGGTACATCGCGACGACGGCGTCGTACCGGCCGCTCGCCGCCTTGCCGAACAGGGTGTCGGCGGGCAAGGGATCGCTGGCGTCGATGCCTTGTGCTTGCGCCGCTCTGGAGGCCGGAAGAATCACGCGGGCCTCTTCGTCGCCGAAGAGCCCGTGCTCACCCGCGTGAGGATTGAGTGCCGCGACGCCGATCCGAGGAGTCTTGATCCCGAACAGATCCGTAAGCGCCGACTGGGCCAGTCGGATGGCCTTTTCAATGTTGGCTTGGGTCAGTGAAGACGGGAGATCCTTGATGGCGAGGTGAGTCGTGGCGAACATGACGCGCAACGGTCCGCCGACGATCATCATGCCGGATTCGTCGGTGTGAGTCAGGTCGGCCAGCAGCTCCGTATGGCCCGGATAGTGACAGCCGGCCAAGTTGATCGCTTCTTTGTTGATCGGCGCGGTGACGATACCGTCGAGAGAACCGGCGAGGGCCAACTCGACGGCCTTCTTGATATAAGAGACCGAAGCTCCGCCGGTGACGGCGGACGCGACGCCGGGAGTAAACGGCCCTAATGGACCGTTGAGGGGATCAAGCACCGCAAGAGTCCCGTCGAGCGGTTGAAATGACAGGGGGCTCTCGATCGGTCGAACGGTCAGGGGCAGTTTGAGGGCGTGAATCGTGTGCTCCATCACGGCGGCCGATCCGATCACCATGAGTCGGCACAGAGCATGGAGACTCCGGTCGGCTGCGGCTTTGGCGATCACTTCCGGCCCGATCCCCGCCGGATCTCCCATCGTGATCCCGAGCAGGGGCGGTTGCGTGGACGGTGTTTCGATCTGTCCGGCTGTCATGGTCGGCCTTGATGATTATGGACGATTATGGACGAAGAGCAAGGTACACCGTGTACCCGATGTACAGCAAGGCGCCGCTCCCGAGGAGCCAGGCCCGCCAATAGCCGCCGATGAAAAGCTGGAGCAGGTAAAAACTCGCCGCCTGCAGGGCCAGCACCATCGTCGAACTGGCCGAGGCTGTAATCACCCAGTCGGTGCCGATCAGGCCGACGGAAACCGGGATGGTTCCCTGAAACACCATCGCGCCCGTGACATTGGCGACGGCCAGGCGGTCCTTCTTGCGGTAGAGCCAGAGGAAACTATTCGACATCTCGGGGAGCTCGGTCGCCAGGGGGGCGATCAAGAGCGCCAGCAATAACGGAGAGATGTCAAAGGCGCCGGCCATTGATTCCGTCGCCGTCACAAACAGGTGCGCCCCCAAAATCAGTCCGGCTAGGCCGGTCAACGTTTGCAACCCGATCATCAGGCGGGGGGGCGTGGCCTTTGATTTTGCGAAAATGAGCGGCTCGAGCTGACCACCGTCTCCATCCTCCTGCGGGGCGCTTAACTTTAGCCTCATATAGTAGATGTAGAGACACACCAAGACCACCGCCGCGATCAAGTGCACGAGTCGATAGGGGCTGTAAATACAGCCCAAGGCGATGATGTAGCCGACCAGGAAAAATCCCAGGTCGGTGACCACTTCGCTGTAGTGGAGGTGAAATCGTGCCGTCCGTTTCCCGGCCCAGGCATAGAGCAGCAACAACAGCGCGAGCAGTGGAAGGACCAACGTGCTGAGCATGAACGGCGCTCCCAGAATCGCCCCCAATCCGACGTCCACTTCATCCTGGCTTTCTCCAAAAAAGATCGCGATGATCGGGATGGACGTTTCAGGCAAGGTGGTGCCGATGGCGGCGAGAATGCTGCCCACGGCGCCTTCCGAAATACCCCATCGTTTGCCGAGCCATTCGATTCCGTTGGTAAACAACGTGCAGGCGCCCAAGGTCACGGCGATGGAGACGAGAAACAGCAGCGCATAAAACAAAGCATTCATACAGTTGAACCGTGGAGTAAGTCGTTCCTTTCCTCGAGATCAGCTCTTCGGTGTGATCTCCGTTGTCGTGCTTTGTTCTGCCCTCCGACCGGCGTGATACATGCGGCAGGCCTCCTCCATCACGCTTCTGAGAGGCAGTCCGGTGCGGTCGGCGATGGCTTTGCAGTCACGATATTCGGGGGACGCCGTCTCCGTGCCGTCGGCCATCGTGGCGACCTTCATGCGGACCGTGCCTCTGGAGACCTTCACCGGCTCAACCCGCCGGGGGAGCACCCGCCTGGACAATTCTTGCGCGCGCACACCGAGCGTAGGTGTTTCCTTGAACAACACATCGATGACGGCGTCGCTCCGTTGCGGCGATGCCAGGCAAGTGAGAATCACGCCGGGCCTGCCTCGTTTCATAATGACCGGGGTCAGTGTGACGTCCAAAGCACCGGCTTCGAACAGGCGATCCATAACGTGTTCGTAAGCCTGCGGCACCAGGTCGTCAAGGTTCGTCTCGATCTGGATCACGCGGTCAATCGGCTGGATGCCACCGACTATCGGTTCAGAAAGGAACACGCGCAAGACGTTCGGCCAATTCTCCGGATTGTGATCACCGGCTCCGCACCCGACCGCGGCAATTCTCATCACGGGAGCCGAGCCGAAGTCCGAGGCGATCGTCCGCAGCAGCGCCATTCCGGTCGGCGTGGCAAGCTCGCAACGCGGTCCTTCGGAATAGATGGGAATCCCTTTCGCCAGAACCGCCACGGTCGGTCCAGGCACCGGTAACGGCCCGTG
This sequence comes from Nitrospira sp., assembly GCA_024330965.1. Lineage (GTDB taxonomy): Bacteria > Nitrospirota > Nitrospiria > Nitrospirales > Nitrospiraceae > Nitrospira_D. Next base: position 96,127 of record JANDJL010000006.1, read on the forward strand.
GGACGTCAGCACCGTTCCGCTCCCCACATTGACGGCGGACGCCGTGGCGCCGGTGACATCCAGGAGATGACAACCCAGCATGCTGCCCACCACGTCGATCAACGAATCGATGACTCCCACTTCATGAAAACGAACCTTGCGACCGGCGAGACGATGGGCCGTTCCCTCCGCCTCAGCCAACCGATTGAACACGTCGAGGCTCCGTTGTTTGACGGTGGGCGGCAAAGCGCCGGCGGCCACGATCCGGCGGATGTGAGGAAGCGAAAGGGGCCGTTCGAATCCTCGCCTGACGATCACGTCGATCTTGGTGGCTTCCAGGGCTCCCCGACGCACGGTCCGTTTGCGAAGCTGGTAGCCGTTTAACTTCAGGCCTTTGAGCCCGTTCACCAATTGGGTCCACGGCAGTCCGGCGTCGATGAGCGCGCCGAGCATCATGTCGCCGCTGACGCCGGAAAAACAGTCGAAATGTAGATGGCGCCCCACACGTCTCCTCTTCGCAGAATGGCCGACCATATTACTCAAGGGAACGGCGTGCGGCAATTCGTTTCTCTCGCCTCGTTGACAGTCTCCCGGCGCTGTGTTATCCGAAACGACACGATCGCGCGACGTCACCGGAGATCTCGCTCGCCTCATGAAGATCGAAAACGCTCGACCGTTCCCAAAGCGCATCCGATGGTTCGCCTCGCCGCGTTACTGGGGTCTGAGACTCCATTCATCTCTGCCGCGGATGGGTTTGTTATGGGCGATGGCGCTCTACCTCTGTCTCTCCGTCTTCGTGTCAATCGACGGCGAAGCTCGAACCAAGCCCGATCGCGTTCCGCGCCAGGAGCCGGAACTCAAGATCGTCGATCTGAAAATGGATCCCCTTCCGTTTGAACCGGGGAACGGACCCTTGCAAATCATGGTGACCGTGCAGCTTCCCAAGGAGTTGGACGAGGCGTTTATTCTCGAAGTGACGTCATTGATCAGTTCGCCGTCCAAAACATCGCTTCGTTTTCTGACCCACCGGCAGCCGGTCGAGATTCCGCAGGGAGAAGAAGGCTCCACGGATCGGCCGACTCTGTCCGTCGAACTCCTCTGGGACGGGCAGGATCACCGGAAACAACAAGCCGCAGCGGGCATCTATTCGTATGAAGTCCGGACGAAGTTGCTCGCCGACGGAGAAAAAGGTCCGCGCACCATCATGGTGGCATGGCCAAAGCGGGGGACGCTGGAAGTGAAATAATGGCCGGTCTGGGAGAAGAGCCGACGTCGGCAAGAGGAGCTACGCACCCGCTTTCGTTCCGTCTGTCAGCCCCAGCACATTAATCCGGTGGGCCAGACAGCCGGCCCCGAAGCCGTTGTCGATATTCATGACTCCGACGCCCGCCGCGCAGGAGTTGAGCATCGTCAGCAACGCCGACAGCCCGCCGAAACTCGCCCCATAGCCACGACTGGTGGGGACCGCGATCACCGGACAACTCACCAAGCCACCTACGACGCTCGGCAAGACTCCGTCCATGCCCGCTACGACGATGATCACCCTGGCATCAAAGAGCCGTTCTGTTCGACCGAGCAACCGGTGGAGACCCGCCACTCCCACGTCGTACAGCCGTTCGACTCGGCTTCCCATGACCTCCGCGGTGACACGGGCCTCCTCAGCCACCGGGATGTCGGCGGTGCCGGCGGTGATCACAAGGACATCCCCCCGTTTTGTCCAGGGGCGTGGCGGGACGGCAACGACGCGGGCATCGGTGTAATAACGAGCCCGAGGGGCGAGCCGTCGAATCGCACGGGCGACGGCCGGTTCTGCGCGTGTCGCGAGGAAAGGACCGCCGTGTTTGAGGAGAGATCGTGTAACGGCAAGAATCCGGGCAAGCGGTTTGCCTTCGCAGAGTATCACTTCGGGAAATCCTTGGCGTAATGGACGGTGGTGGTCTGGCGAGGCGAATCCCAAGTCCTCGAACGGCAGGGACCGCAGCCGCTGGAGGGCTGCGGCGACCGACATGCGTCCTTGACGGACCTGTTGCAGGAGTCGGGTGAGCCGTTCGGAACTCATGAGGGAGCTTTCTCCATTTTGGCATCGCGTTCCATCAGGTCACTGACGGCCTTGCGGCAGGACTTCCCGTCAAACAACACAGCGTTGATCTCTTGCGTAATGGGCATCTCCACGCCGTGTCGTCGAGCCAGTTGCAAGGCCGCGCGGGCGGTCCGGACCCCTTCGGCGACAGTGTGCATCGTGCCCAGAACCATTTCGAGCTGTTCGCCCTTTCCGATGCGCATGCCGACCATGTGGTTCCGGCTCAGTGTGCCGGTGCAAGTCAGCACGAGATCCCCCACGCCGGAGAGGCCATAGAACGTGCGGGGGTCGGCTCCCATGGCCGTGCCTAAGCGAACGATCTCGGCCAACCCTCTTGTGATGAGCGCCGCGCGCGCGTTGAGCCCCAGTTCCAGGCCGTCCACGATGCCGGCAGCCAAGGCGATGACGTTTTTAAGCGCTCCCCCCAACTGGACGCCGATCACATCGAAATCGGCATAGACGCGAAAGGTCGGCGTCATCAAGGTCCGTTGGAATTGTCGGACAAGCTGGTCGTCCGAACCGGCAAGACAAACCGCCGTGGGGCATCCGGCGCTCAACTCGCCGGCAAAACTCGGCCCAGAGAGGACCATCAGGCCTCGATGCATAGATTGAGGCAAAACCTCTTCCATCACCTGCGTCATCAGTTTCCCTGTGCCTTCCTCAAGGCCCTTGGTCGCGATGATCAGAGGAACCGGATGGGTGAAGCAAGGGACGACATGATGAAGAACAGACCGCGCCACATGGGATGGCGTAACGAAGAGAACGGCCTCGCAACCGTCCACGGCATCCGCAAGTGAGGATGTGGCGCCGAGAGAAGGGGGAAGGGAAACGCCTTTCAGAAAAACAGGGTTCTCATGGAGCGTATTGATCGACTGGGCCACCTCTTGCTCGTAAGCCCAGAGACGAACGCGCAACCCCTTCTCGGCCAGCAGCTTGGCGAGCGCTGTTCCCCATGCCCCCGCTCCGATGACAGCTATGCTGGTCGTTGGTTGCATGGCATGTGTCTGTCGGTCGATGGCATAGCGTTAAAGGCTGGGAGGTCATGAGGGCGGCGAGCACGTCATCTCGTGAAGTCACGGAATTATAGGAAGCCCGTCTTTGCTCTGTCAATGAAAGGAGCGGTCGCCTCTGGCGAATGACCGTACGATCGGTGTAGCCTGAGTTCAGTAGAGCGAGCATCATTGAGAGCGAGCACCATGGCGCCACGAAGGTCATGATCAATGCAGACCTGCCCACGCTGTCGATTGGTTCAGCCAGAGATCAACCGCTATTGTACGGCCTGCGGGAGCCGGCTGGGAGAAGACAGTCGTGACGAATCTGATTCGAGAGCAGGATCCCGCGAACGGGAACAGTTGAACATCTCTGTGCTCTATGGAATGGTCGCGGCGCTGGCGCTCGCCCTCCTTTTCCCCCCGTGGGAGACCCCGCCCGAGCAGCCGCCGGAGTTTCTGGGCATGCACTTCATCCTCTCTCCTCCGACGCCGGAGGCTGTGGTGAGCCGCATGTTGCTCACCATTGAATTGGTCACGATCGCGATCGCCGGCCTCTATGGGTCCTTTCTGTTTCGAACAAAATAAAGCGGCGGAACAGAGTGATGAGTCGGACCGCTTTCCCGTCAAACCTGTCGGTGGCAGACCTGTGGGTGGGGTCCCTCATTCTTCCAGCCGCAACGTCAAACATTTGGCCGAGCCACCCGATTTCATGAACTCGTCGAGCGGCACGGCGTGGGTGCGATAGCCTCGCTCATGGAGCATCTGTTCGGTTCTGGAGCAGCCGGTCGGAAGGACGACATGGTTGCCGATACAGACGGCATTACAAGCGAATCGCAGGGCATCCTGCTCGGAGACGGCTAGTCGATTGGCGGGAGAGATTCGCTCGGCAATGGCCGTTTGGCCGTAGTGGTCAAATGCCGCGGGGAAATACAACAGCTCCCCCCCGCTTAACGGACAGAAACAGGTATCGAGATGATAGAAACGGCTATGGATCAGTTCGAGGGGGATGATCTCACGGTGAAACCATTGGCTGAGGATCGGAAATGCGCGGACGTCGGACCGCTGTCGATAGCCGCCGAACCAATAGTCCGGAAACCCCAGCAGGTCGCCGGCTCCTTCGAAGAACAGGCCCGGCTCCAATGTGAGGATCTCGTAGCCGTGGTCGCGAAACCAGTTCTCGAAATAGGCCTCTTCTCGCTGTCGCTCTGGATGGCGGAACCGGCTGACGACCGCCGTACGGCCGACCACGATACCGGCGTTGGCCGTAAAGACTAAATCGGGAAGGCCGGGAACCGGCGTCATTCGTTCGAGGACTACGCCGATGTCCTTTTCGAACACCGCCATGAGGCTGTTCCATTGGAGAATCGCTCGTTCATGATTCACCTGGTTGTTGAGCCGCATCCACGGGTTGATTTCGTACTCGATTCCGAAAAAGTCCGGTGGGCAGACCAGGAGGCGGGTCATGTCGGTCTACCTAACAGTCTCGCCAGTTCCGAGAGAAACGACGCTGCGTCCATGACGAGGCCGACGGCCTGAAAACTCCCGCGATCGGCGAGCTTGGTCGGCACCGAGGGGTTGATGTCCACGCATACGGTCGGGACCGTAGCCGGCAGGAGATTGCCCGTGGCGACGGCATGCAGCGTGGAGGCGACCAACAACGCGAGTTTCACCCCGGCAACGGCGGCCCGCATGGCCTGTTGGGCGCGAACCGAGTCGGTGATGACACCGGGCAGGGGGCCGTCGTCACGGATGGTGCCGGCCATGACGACCGGGACGTTTCGTCGAACACAGGCGGCCATGATGCCGTGTTTGATCACGCCAGAGGTCACGGCCCGCTCGATGCTGCCGATCGCGCGAATCCGGTTGATCGTTCGTAAGTGATGTTCATGACCGTGGGGAACCGTGCGGCCAGCCGTGAGTCCATAGCCGAGGGACGTGCCGTACAAGTCTGCTTCCATGTCGTGGGCCGCCAGCGCATTGCCGCAAAACAAGACATGGATAAAGTCTTCCTCGATCAGCCACGTCAGAGCATCTCGTCCTCCGGAGTGGATGATGGCCGGACCTCCTGACAGCAAGACTCGACAAGCGGCGTCTTCCCGCCGATGCTGTTCACGCAGCCGACGCATTCGCGCAGCAATATCGGCAATGACGTGGCCGTGCGGCCGTTCCGCCGACACATGGGATTCCATGAAGCCGAAGACATCCCGCTCCCGCGGCCGGGCCAGGGGAATGACACGCACCCCCTCTCGCCCGGTTACGATCAACTCTCCCCGCCGAACTTCGCCCATAGGAACGGCTCGTGCGGTCGTCCGCTCATGATCCACCGCGATACCGACGTCCATTTCAATGTGTTCGACGTCGATCCACCGGCCGTTGAGTCTGACTTGCGTGGGCAGATGAGTCGTGGCGTAAAAATGTTCGGGGAAAATCCCATCGGCCGGCGCTGCTTCTAGCCGACAGTCCGCTTCTCGCTCAACCGAGGCGCCGTGCGGCTGAATGGCCTTGAGGATGTCGTCCAAGAGGGTGTTGGAGGACGCCCGGATGGTGATGCGGGCGCGGGATGGTTCTTCTCGCGTTTTGCCAATCTGAACGTCCTCGAGATCGAAGTCTCCGCCCATCATCAGGATAATGTCCAGCACCTTGGCGAGCAACAGGGAGTCGATGATGTGACCGTCGATGACGACGGTTTCTTGATGGATGTTCATTAGATCTCCAAGGGAGAAACCGGTTTCGTTGATTCTACCACTTCTCCGCCGGAGGGAGAGGATGGATGGTTGGGGGAGCCGGGTCCCTCTGTCTTCATCAGCTCTCTGAGCACGTTCGTGGCATAGGAACCGGGGGGAAGGGTAAAGGTCAAGGTCAGGACTGATCCGTCGAGCGACCAATCGAGATGTTTGAGGGGGATCCGCAGGGCTCTGCGCTCGCCACGGAATCCGCACGCCTTGGCGGCATGAGTCAGCAGGTCCTTCGTCATCCCCAGTTCCGCAGTGGCGGCTTCCTCGATCCGTCCCGGCTCGCCGCCGGCCCATGATGCGCGTGAACCGAACAGGATCCCCGTCGGACTGATCTCGAATCGGTCGGCTCTAGGCTGTTCCGTCCTCTCGTCTTCGACTTGGAAACAGGCGCCGGTCGCGGTTTTGACCGCCCAGTCGCCGGCAAAGACGCGATCGAGCGAGTCGATCCGTTTGGCGAGAATACGGTTGAACAGATAGGCCTGAAAGGCATGGAGGTACCACAGGCGCTTGGCGCGACTCATCGAAGCCCGCTTGGCTTCATTGATCAACAGCGCGGCGCCGATCCGATAGTTGGCTCCGCCCCGTCCCTGCCGCTGGGGGCCGAAGTAGTTCGGCACCCCTCGTCGTTGAAGAACCTCGAGTATGGACGGAACCGAGACGCTCGCATGGGCCGAGACATCGCGGATCACCAGGTGAAACCGATTGCCGGCATGGTGACCGGGACGGAGCCGATTGCGATGGTAGCCAAGGATCTCGATCGAAAGAACACGCTCGCCGGTCTTAAGGCGATCTACCTGTTCGGGTTTGGCAAGATGGAGGGAAAGCATCTGGGTTGTGACGGCCCGCGCATCCTTGAGGCCGGCCGTGCCAATGGCTTTGGCTTTCAGGCCCATGGCGTTCGAAATCAGTTTGACGAGGTCGGGTGTGGACAGGAGCCGCTTGGTCACTTTGATGTAGAGATGCTCGCCGACGCCGCAAGGCAGATAGAGCGGCTGTTCTTCCACGCGAAAATCCTCCGGCGCGACGCGGATTCGCCCGCCGATGCCGGGGATCTCACGTGTAAGGTAGGGACTGATCGCCAGGCCGTTCATGTGCTCCATATGACGAACGCGTGCTTCCGGTTTCGGAGTTGAGTTCTCAGGTTTCGGTTTCCAGAAAAGGACGTCGCCCGGTCATCATTCTATCAACCGAGAACTGGCAACCGACGACTCGCAACTAGGACTGCTGTGGACTCACGCGCCGCAATTGGTCCAGCGCCTCCCGGCACCGACTGCGCACCGTTTGGTCCCAATCCTCTTTCGCGAGATACTCGAGCTTCGCTTTCGCCTCCACGGCGCGCAACCGTCCAAGGCCCAGAGCCGCGCAGGCGCGGACATAGGCGTGGTCGTCTTCCAAGGCCTGGAGGAGCAGCGGCATGACCGACTTGTCCCGTAACAGGCCCAGGTGGCTCGCCGCCATGCCCCGCCACCGGTGGTGCTTGTCACCCAACGAGTGGCGAAGCGTGTGCGTCCAGAGGTCTCGCAGATCCTGCGCGACGGATTCGAGTCCATCGATTCGGTACGCGTTGCATTCGACCAGCTCAAAGGACAACTCTCGTTTTCTGGCCGGATCAGTTTCTTGCCGGAATGATGCAAGCAAACGGTCTCGCCTGCGCCGCCGCTCGATCTTTCGGCGGATATGTCGAATCGCGAGCAGGACGGTCGCTCCAACGGTCGCCGCTCCCGCCGCCATCGGGACGGCGTGGTCGATGAGAAAAGTCTGGGTCTCGGTCGGCAGCCGTTTCCATACCCAGACGCCGGCCACGATCAGTCCCACCAGGACAAGAATCGCGGTCGGATGGATGGGATTCCGCTCTGTGGGTTGCCGCTGCATACGGCGAGGATCTTACGGGTGCACCCAATGGATGGTCAACGAGGCTGTCTCTTGCAAGGGAACGGCAAGCGGCGTCGTGCGACAGAGGTGAGGGCTACCTCCATCTTGACGGCGGAGAGCCTTCCATCTATGCTCCGCCCGTGGAAGTGCCGAATCCACAAGACGATCCCTATTTGAAGCTGGTTCGGCCGCTGGTAGAGGCCTATTTGGCGTTCTGGAGGACCGGCAGCCGGCACATTAAGTCTCTGCGGCTCACACCTTCCCAGTTCGATGTGATCGCGACATTGGGGGATACGGACGGGATGACTTGTTCGGAATTATCCCGCAAGACGTTGGTCACCAAAGGCACCTTGACCGGCGTGCTCGATCGCCTGATGTCGAAAGGATTGATCAGACGCGATGCGCTCCAAAAGGACCGGCGGTACACAAAAATTTCATTGACGGCCAAGGGTGATGCCCTGTTTCGCAAAACGTTCGCCGCCCACATCGCGTTCATCCGCCCGTTCTTCGAACGAGCCTTGACGCCCCAAGAAGTGGAGCAGGCCCGCACATTGCTGTTACGTATCAAGGACAGTTTCGAGCGAGGAGAATGACGTGGCCGGCGTGATAAGAGAAGGGGCCGGCGGGTGTGCCGGTGCGCCGTGACGTCACGAGAAGGTGGCGATCTTGTTCATGGGGGAGCAAAAGGAAGCGGTGCGTCTTCTCTTGACACGGGCAGCCGGCAGCGAAGCGGCACCGGCTCGCGGTTTGGAGTGGCCGCGTCGGATTGAAAACAGGCGGTTGTTTTGTTGTTGTCTGTTTCGTGAATGATGCGCCTGACAATTCTCGGTTCCGGGACCAACGTTCATCCGACACGCGCCGCCGCCGGCTATCTGGTGCAGACGGACCAGACCATGTTGTTGGACTTCGGCCCGCGCACCTTGATGAATTTGATCAAGACCGGCATCGACCGAAACCGGATCACGCATGTCTTATTCTCTCATTTTCACGCGGATCACTTTTCCGACTTCATCACCTTCTTCTTCGACGCCCTGATTTACACCAAACATGAGGGGGGGCGGCGCCCTGATCTGATCCTGATCGGCCCCAAGGGGACGAAGCGGCTGATCCAAGGCATCATGACCACCTTCCCCGGTTTTTTGCGTCCGCCGTTTACAGTCCACATCAGAGAGGTGGAAGGACGCTCCTTCCGGATCGGCGACACGGTCGTGACACCCAAGCCGGTCGTCCACGTGCCGGATTTGAATTGTCTGGGGTATCGGCTGGAATACAACAAGAAGACCGTCGTCTATTCCGGCGACGCGCAATATTGCGACAGCCTGATTCGCCTCTGCCGCGATGCCGACGTCGCCGTGCTCGACTGCTCATTTCCCGCCAATAAACCGGGTCCCGTGCATATGCATGCGGGCGAGTGCGGCCGCGTCGCGCGGCAGGCCGGCGTGGACCGCCTCGTGCTCTCGCACTTGTATCCCGTGGCGGATCGCGAGGACGTCAAAGGTCAAGCGGCGGAAGAGTACGGGGGGCGAATCAGGAAAGGAAGGGACTTGTTGACCATTGAGGTCTAACACAGGTCCGAACGTCAAAGTCCCTCTTCTCGAGAGGGGCCGCCCAAGATCTCCATAAATGTGATCAGACGAGCGGACTTGACCGGTTCATTCATTTTTGCATAGATCGAACAGAGGTTCTTCGCCATCCGGGCGAGAATGGCCCGGACGGGGCTGGGTTGCAGGTATTTGTCGTCGAACCCATAACCGGCCTCGGTGAGAAACCGCGCGCAGTTCTTTTCGGTGAGCAAGGCACCGCCGTTGAAGCAGTCGATGAAGACGGAGTACCGCTTGGATTCGTATTTCACCAAAAAATGACCGGGCATGCCGATGCCCAGGAGCGGCAGGCCCAGACGCTGCCCGATCAGCAGATAGACAACCGACAGGCTGATCGGAATGCCCAACCGCCGGTCGATGACGCGATTCAGGTAGCTGTTGTCCGGTTCGTAGTAATTCTTGGTGTTGCCCCTGAACCCCTGCTCGGCGAAGACGTAGCGGTTGAGCGCATTAACGGTTTCCTCTCCGGAAGATCGGCAGCCGATGCGGGCCCGCACCTCCTGCGCCATCGTATCGAGTTGGGCGTGATAGCGGCCTACGTCGAGAGACGGGTAGGCATAGCGAGCGAGCAGAAAGGCGCCGGCTTCCAGGCTCATCTCGTCATCCGAATGCGCCGATAGCTCGATCAGCTCGCGCTCGATCCGGTTCCAGTGGATTTCCTCCAGCACGGCGGCGATGCGGTCGGCCATCTCCGGCTGTTCGATCTCTGCCTCCTGCAAGAACGGCACGGCCGGGTTGCCGATCGAGATCAACTTGCCGCTGATGGTGCGGACGATGCGGTCGTCCCGGTCAGAAAGCAGGCGAATCAACGCCCGAATTTGGTTTTCCGGAACGAGCATGTCTACCCCATCGCCCGGCGAAACGCCTTGGCTCCTCCGTACAGACAAACCGCGTCGAAGACCAGCATGACCGGTATCACCATGGCGACGTGCGGCAGGGCGTCGCTCCAGCCGGAGAGAATCAGCGGCCTGACGGCGTCGATGGCCCAGGTCATGGGATTGAAGCGGGCGAGAAAGCTCATCCAGCCGGGCATCGCCGCCAACGGTACCAGCGCTGAACTCAAGAAGATCATCGGGAGGGAGAGGAATCCCAGGACCGAGAAGAAATCGCCGTGACTCTTGACGGAAAAGGCCATGGCCATGGAAATGGCCGTGAGCCCCACGCCGAACATCATGCCGATCAGGAGGATCACGGCGACGCCGAGCAACCCCGTCGCCGGCTCGACGCCGAACAGGAACGCCACGCCCAGGATGACTAGGACCTGTAACGACGTGATCGTCATCACGAAAATAAATCGACTCAAAATGACCGAGCTTCTTCTGATCGGGGCCGACATCAGTCGTTCGAGAAAGCCGTTTTCTTTGTCGAACAGGAGGTCGACGCCTCCGGCCAGACCGTTGTTCAGCACGGTCATCACGACCACGCCGGCGGCCAGAAAACTGATGTAGTTCGGGGCTTGCGTCACCTGCGTGTCGGCAGCCCGCTGAAAGAGATTGCCGAAAAAAATCAGCCAAAACAGCATAGGCTGGACCAGCGTGAACAACATGCTGAACCTTTCGCGGCTCAGCCGACGCACCCATCGCATGGTCAACGCGCTGATTTCCTGCCAGTACTCCGTCATGATCGGCACCCAAGTTCGCTCAAGCGTGAAAAGAAGCGGTCCGTCTTATGACCGTTAACGGCAAACGACCTTCCATGAAGGCGCACATGATTACTCAACTGGTTGCTCCGCTGTGTCGGTGATGCGCCGTCCGGTGTGGGCGATGAAGACGTCGTCCAGACGGGGGCGATGGTATTCGATGAATTCGATGCCGCAGCCGAGCCGATTGGCCGTCTCCAGGATGATCGGCAACGCCTTCTCGGGGGATTCGACCCGGATGTCGAGCCCGTTTCTTGTGGCCCGCACCGTTTTGATCGCCGGCTGGTTGGCGAGCCCCGCTTCCATTCCGGCAATACGGTCCGTTTCTTTGATCGTCAGCGAGACGATATCGCCGCCCAGCGCCACCTTGAGTTCCGTCGGGCTGCCCAGCGCTTTGATCCGGCCGCCGTCGATGATGGCGAGTCGATCGCAGAGCTGGTCCGCTTCGTCCAGGTAATTCGTCGTCATCACGACTGTCAGGCCCCGTGCCTTGAGCATCCGCACGTACTCCCAGATCCGAAGGCGACTTTGAACGTCGAGGCCGAGCGTCGGTTCATCGAGAAACAGGACCTTGGGATCGGGAAGCAAGCCGCAGGCGATATCGAGCTTGCGCTTCATGCCGCCGGAATAGGTCTTGGCCGGTCGATCAGCCTGAGCTTCCAGATCGACGAGCTTCAGCAATTCATCGATTCGCTTGGCGGCTTCTTCTTTGGTCAGGTGATAGAGCGCGCTCAACAGTTGAAGATGTTCTCGTCCGGTCAAGAACCGGTCGATCGCCCGTTCTTGAGGAACATAGCCGATCAGCCTCCGCACGGTGTCCGCTTCACGCACCGTGTCATGGCCGAAAACGGACGCGGTGCCGGAGGTCGGATGGAGCAAGGTGATGAGGATGCGCAGGGTTGTGCTCTTTCCCGCGCCGTTCGGCCCCAACAGACCGAAAATCTCCCCGGCGTACACGTGAAACGACAGGTCGGACACGGCCTGGTGGGCGCCGTAGGCTTTGGACAGCCTGTTGACCTCGATCGCGACGGCCCGTTCCATTTATTTTATTCCCAGCCCTTTGGCCCCTGCCGATCATGCAGCATGAATTGAAGAAGATCGTTCAGGCGCCGGACTCGTTGGAGCAGCCCGTCCGCCTCGAGCAAAAATTGCTTCTCCAACGGCGTGCATTCCAAATGAGTGGCGAGCGTATTAACGAGGATCTCGTCGCTGACTTCGGTGCGGAAGAGTCCTTGCCACGTTGCGTTGTCCTCTCTGGTTTGGAGGAATCGGTCGAACATGTCCGTCAATGCGCGGCGAACCTCTGGTGGCAATCCTTTTTCCGTCACCTCTGGTTTCAGGCGAACGGTGGCTTCTCGATAGGGTTTCTCGAAATGTTCGCGTTCGACCTCGCAGCGGACGAGCCCCTGCAACAGGATATTCGATCGGCCGTCCGGCAAGGGATGAACGCTCACGAGGCGTCCGATGCACAGGGTGGAATAAATGGCGGGATTGCCATAGTAGTCGGCCTCCCATCCGTCTTTGAGCAGAGCCATGGCAATGCACCGGTCGCCCTTGGTCGCATCGGCCACCATTCGGCGATAGCGCGGTTCAAAGATGTGAAGAGGAAGATAAGTCCTTGGAAATAAAACGACATTCGGCAAAGGGAACACCGGGAGACGATCAGGAATCAAAAAAAGGTCCCCCCGGCGTGAGGAAGCGGGATTTACCGGTTTCGATTCTCGGTCCGTTCTCATAAGCGTTCAAGTCACGATAGCCGAGAGTTGTGAAAATTGTCAACGGATCAACGGACCGTCCGTCGCAGGAGAAGATCGTCACGCGCCTTTCCATGTGTTCGAATCGTGTTCGAATCACGGTCAATTGGTCGGGCTTCTCTTCCCGTGTTATAAGTCATGCTGTGACTCGCTCTGGATCATGGTCTTTGTTTGTGCGGCCAATGGGAATCGGCGGCCTCGGCCTGCTGCCGATGCTTCTCGCCATCGGTCTGGTTGTTTGGTCCACGGGCGATGGTCTTCAGGCGAGAGAAGCAGCCTCTGTCTCCCCATCGTTCAAACAGGCCGCAGCCGGTTATCGATTTGAGTTTCCGAAAGACCATGGGGCGCATCCGGATTTTCGAACCGAATGGTGGTACTACACGGGCCACTTGCGGGCTCAGAACGGACGGACGTTCGGATTTGAGCTCACGTTCTTTCGTCGAGCCATTCCGCCGGAGGACGTGAAAACCCAGCCGTCGCAGTGGTCGATTACCCAGTTCTATTTTGCCCACTTCGCCTTGACCGACCTCGCGAATGGTCGATTTCATTTCGCCGAGAAAGTCAGCCGAGCCGGGTTGGGGAAGGCCGGGGCCGACGAGTCTCGGCTTCGTGTTTGGATCGATGATTGGCGGGCTGAGATGCCGGCCGTTTCCTCCGGACCGCACAGTCTTGTGGCCAAGACCGACACATTCGCCGTTTCGCTGACTCTTCAACCGGCAAAGCCGCCGGTCATCCACGGTCTCGATGGGACCAGCCGCAAGGGAGCGGCCGAAGGACAAGCCTCGCACTACTATTCGTTTACCAGGCTGGCGACGACGGGGACCGTGACCGTCGGAGCGGATCGGTTTGAGGTGACGGGGCTCAGTTGGATGGATCATGAATTCAGTTCAACCGATTTGAGTTCAGACCTGGTGGGATGGGATTGGTTCAGCCTTCAGTTGACCGACGACAGCGAGCTGATGCTCTATCGCATGCGCCGGAACGACGGGTCATCCGATCCCGCTTCCAGCGGGACCGTGGTCTCTCCGGACGGACGGGCCCGGCATCTCCCTATCCACGACTTTATGATTACCTCAACCGCAACCTGGACCAGTCCAAAGAGTAAGGCCGTGTATCCTGCTCGATGGCGCGTGATGGTCCCCTCGCTGGATCTCACGTTGGAGGTGACTCCCTTACTGGCGGATCAGGAGCTCCAAACCGGCGGCAGCGCCGCCGTCACTTATTGGGAAGGGGCGGTCTCTGTATCCGGGACGAAGCGGGGCCGCCCGATCGGCGGCCAGGGGTATGTTGAGTTGACGGGGTATGCCGAACGGGTCATCCAGCAATTGTAGCCGGTGTGATCGGTAAGAGAAGAATGCCCGCCGTCGTTCCCCTTGGTCGGAACAAACCGGATTGTGGGAGAATCCGCGTCTCATGACGTCCCTGCATGTTTGGTGCTTGGCTGGGGGAGGATATGGTTGCGGTATCCTCCATGCCGGCATTTGAAACGTGATGCCATGGTTCGACCTCGGACCAATCAAACAAAGGGGGAGCAGAGGGGGAGCCGGACAAGTAACCAAACGGGCGACTCAAAACGCCGTCGTGCGTGCGAAGAGAAAAAGAGAACGTGCGAGCGGAGTTCCGGTGCCCGGCTCTTCTGCATTACCTCCTGTGAGGGGTGAGGGACTGCTATCTGCCTTGACTCCCCTGCAATCGCTGTGGTTCAGTTTGTTGCATCACGCCATGGCGACCATGAGAGTTCGTCCCTTCGCTCGAAAGACCGTCTTGCCCCTCGTGATCCTCTTCCTTGGTTGGCAGCTTGGCTGCCAGAAAGACAGTGAATCGATCGTGTCGATTGCCCTTCATCCCCGGAACCCCGACATCCTCTACGTCGCCACCAACGATGCGGTCTACAAGTCGCGCGACGGGGGAGCCACGTGGGAGCGGTTTTCGAGTTTCAGCGCGAGGCGAGTGACGACGCTTGCGATCGATCCGCTGCTACCCGCTACCGTCTATGCCGGCACAATGGGCGACGCGGTGTACAAGAGTCCGGATGGCGGGCAGCGATGGATCCCGCACAACGTCGGGCTGAAAGATCATGTCTCGTTCGTCAATCAATTCGTCTTCCATCCGGCGCTCACGGAAAACATCTACGCGGCGACCACCGTCGGCGTGTTCTACACGAAAGATGCAGGGCGGGAATGGGAAGAGCGCATGAACGGCATGAAAGAAGTCCACATCGTGACGGCGCTGGCGATCAATCCCAAAGAACCGGCGGTGTTGTACGCCGGCACAACGGGGGGGATTTATCGATCAGACGATGGCGGGATGAAGTGGAAAAAAATCAACAACGGCTTAATCCCCGAGACGGAGCTGATGGCGGCGATGGCGCTGGGCGTCAATGCCATTGAAATCGACGGAACGAATCCCGACATTGTGTATGCGGGGACGACCAAAGGCCTCTTTCGCACCGTGGATAAGGGCGAGCATTGGGAACGAATCGGTCGGACTCTGTCGGATCCGTTTGTCTGTTGCCTCGTCCTGCATCCGAGTGATCCGATGGTGTTGTATCTCGGCGGTCCGGCGGGAGTATGGAAAAGTTCGGATGGCGGGCAAACCTGGCACGTCGTCAATCAGGGACTCGCGACGCTCAATATCAGGGCCTTGGCCATGGCGCCAACGAATGCACGGATACTCTACGCCGGGACGAACGGTAGCGGTCTCTATCGGTCGACCGATGCCGGTGCAACCTGGCAGCCGGTTCCGCTCAAAGCGGCGGCAAAGCGGCAATGAGTTCCACGCCCGATCCCCTTCAGTCTCTCGCGGAAGAATTCCGGCGCCATCTCGATATGTTCTATGGCCGTCTCAAGCTGGCTCCGCCCTACGACAGTGTCGAGAAGGCTGTCCGGACCCTGACGAAGACCGTCCGATCCTTGCCGGAAGAAGAACAGCGTCACATCATCGACGATCCCGTCGCACGATGGGAACAGTTTCGGCTGGCTTTTGAACGGTCGGGTCTTGCCAAGAAACATCGGGGCATCATTGCCGGCTTGGCGCGCAACCGGGCATCCGTGGATTTGCCGGCCGACTATGACCACTTTTTGAATTTGTTCGTCTCACGGTGAACCGGTCATGAGCGAGGGGAGCCCTCAAGGGCTTCTCGCAGCTCCTCATACACTCTCGTCAGACGGTCGTTTTCCAATCGATAGGAGAGAATCACCGTGACGATTCCCGTGAGGAGGACAAGCGCGGCTCCGGCGACAAGCCCGATTCCCAGAAACGTGCCTTGCAGGGAAGAAAACCCACCATCGCGCGCGTACGTCGCAATGAACGCCAGCGATCCAATCACCACCACGGCGAACCAAAGCAGCGTGATCAGAGCGGATGACCAGGGGATGCGCTTGACGCAAAGCGCCGTCAGGCTTTGGTTGTCGGTGAAGAGGTGGATAAGGCCTTTAACGGGCCAGGCCGTGCGGAATCCCATTGAAAACAAGCGATATTGCGGACGTATCGCGATGGCGGACAGTTCGGGATAGAACCGGGCGACTCCATGGGGCAGCTTCAGCAGACCATCGGCGTCGAAGTGATCGCGCACGGTGTTCAACGTGCGTATCGTCCATTGATCCTGGCTTCGAGCGACACTGCATCCATACCGGATGGCATCGGGGGTCAGGCGGACGAAGTACAACCAGTCTCCCAGGATCAACCCAATGAGTAGGACGCTGGCGAACAGACCGGCGATGACCATGACTCGTACCTATCCCATAGCCGTTGCCGGCGAATCAAGGTGCCGACGGTGGCGGGAGCGGCGGGAAAGGCAATGTTGCTGTCCGGAGATCGTCATCGATCGGACGTCATCGATCGGATAGGCGAAGAAGTTTATTGACTCGGTTGGGAGACTTGGCTAGAGTAGGCCCCGTTTGCGTTTGGGCGGGTCTCTCGCGTCTCGGTTTCCCGCCTCGAGGGTTTCCCCCCCACACATCGACAGCAGCGTTAGTCTCCTTGCGTCGCTCGGTCATCGGTAGGACGGGGCGCAAGTCGTCTGAGGCTTGGAGGGAACGATGAATCGCGACAAGATCGAACGGGTCTATACGACCTACGCCGGGTTCTATGATCACGTGTTTGGGAAGGTATTCCAGGAGGGACGGGAATCCGCCATTCGCAACCTCAATGTGCAGCCCGGTGAGACGGTGCTGGAGGTCGGTGTGGGGACCGGCATCGCGCTCCCGATGTATCCCAGCCACTGTCGCATTGTGGGCATCGACTTGTCCGAGGGCATGTTGGCCAAGGCCAAAGAACGGGTCGAGGCCCTTCGGCTTTCGCACGTTCAGCTCCACAGGATGGATGCCGGAGCCATGGAGTTCCCCGACGACAGTTTCGATACGGTCGTGGCGGCGTATGTCGTGACGGCGGTACCTGACTATCGGAAGGTCGTTAACGAAATGATTCGAGTCTGCCGACCTGGGGGCCGCATTGTCATGCTGAACCATTTCAGCAATGGGAACAAGGTCATCAACGCCATCGAACGGGTCCTTTCACCCCTCACCAAACATTTGGGGTGGAGGACCGATCTCTCGCTGAACACCGTCTTGGAGGGGACGTCGCTCCTGGTCGCCCGCAAACAGAAGGTCAATCCGCTCCGATTGTGGGCCTTGGTCGAATGTGTCAATGGCAAAGACGGCTGTCGGCCTACGGGCTGTCCTGCTTCCGACCAATATGGCGCCTCAGGATACTCGAACGGTGGCGGGACGGCGAGCTATTCGAACGGCAATGGCCGCTATCCCCATGAAGCCGTTCTCTAATGCGGTTCTTCTCTAGATCGATCTTGCCCGACTGTTTCTTGTCATCCAGGTTTCCCATTCATGGTTTGGAATGATCGTTGTGCCGACGAGACAGGTCCCTTCGAAATTCCGCGTGATGCGGCAGGCCAGGATTTCAACGATGCGGCACACCTGGCGGTCTTGCGAGCCTAGGATCCGCAACATCAGCCCAAAGCCGTCTCCCGCGAGCGGCTTATACATCATCACGCGCACCGCATTCGTGTTGTGACCCGTTGGACGATCGGCTGGAGTTAAGTCTCCCTCCCATGTCACCGTGGGGTGGGCGGCTCCATCCCGTGTGGTTGACGTCCAAACGCAAGGAAGACCCGCTTTGTCGAGTTGGTCCAACAGCCATTGGACGGTGGGACCGTCGGCTGTGTGCCCTTGGAACGTCCATCGTGCCAAGTCGGCAAAGAGATGGGAAGAGACGATGGGAGCGGAGACTTCTTGAAAGTGAGCTTCGTCGCAGACGATGTAGAGTTCTCCCTGCGGGTCGAACCAAAAGCGCAGTCGCCCCGCGCTGTACTCTGCCTGGATGACGTCGAGTGACGAGCAGTCCGCACCTTCCTGCTCCAACAGCGAAAAATCCGTCACGCCGGTCATCGTGAGCTTGGCGACGCGAATCGACCCGTGCGCCTGGTAGCGGATGGTGACCGAGACCGTGGTGCCTGCCGGGATGTCCCGCCCAGACTCTTCATCAAACAGGCGTCGTTTGGACATCTGTACGTCCGTGACGTAGCCTGAGCGGAATCCTCCCGTGTGGACGATCAGCCATCTGAGGTCTTCGCCGGTCTTAATCGTGTGTTGCATGTGTCCATTGTAGCCGACAGGGAGTTAGACGGCTAGGCGGTCACGGAGTTCCGGCGGGTATTTTCCGGCTGCGCCGACCGTTTGCCGGGCAAGGGAGGAGCCCGCAGGAAGATGTCTGATGGGAGTGGATCGTCGAGCGTCTTCGTCGCTCGCCGGAACGTGATTCACTCGCCCGCCAGGGTCCGTCGGTACACGGCCAAATCATGGGGAGAGAAGCAACAGAAGATGATGTCATGAAGCATGGGAACGTTCGCCAGGGACTCGCGGACCGTCGTAACGGCGATCTTGGCGGCCTCTTCAATGGGATAGCCGTAGACGCCGGTGCTGATGCTCGGAAAGGCGAGGCTTGTGATGTGGTTGGCGGCCGCCAGTTCAAGACAGCGTCGATAGCAGGAGGCGAGCAATGCTGCTTCACCTTGCCCGCCGCCTTGCCAGATCGGACCGACCGTATGGATGACGTATCGGGCGGGAAGTCGATAGCCTCTCGTGAGTTTGGCGTCCCCGGTTCGGCAGCCGCCCAGCATCCGGCACTCTTGGGCCAGTTCGGGGCCGGCGGCGCGATGGATTGCGCCGCAGACTCCCCCGCCGGGGAGCAGTGATTCGTTGGCGGCATTGACGATTGCGTCAACGTTCAGGGTGGTGATGTCGGCGTAAACGGCTCGAAGGGTCGGCGGCATGATACGGCCTTTCTACGGCGATCTATGCGTCTATGCGCCGTGGATCGCAACAGGACCGGGGACGCTCGTTCGACGTGGGCTCACGGTGGAAAACCGTACGAGTCTTGTGATTAGATGTCAACCCGCAGGGCGGGAGCGAAGGATCGACGAGGCTATGCGGGCGGTGTGTCTCCAACACGTTCCCTTTGAAGGGCCGGGCGCTTTTGCGTTGTCGCTCGCGAAGCGGGGTGTCGTGCTGGAGCGGCGTCTCGTTCCACAGGACGGACTCCCACGCGAGGCGGGCGACCTGCTGATCGTCATGGGAGGGCCGATGTCGGTCAACGATGCCGACCCATGGATTGCTGAAGAAACCGACTTCATCCGATCCGCGCTGTTGTCCGGCAAACCGGTGGTCGGCGTTTGCCTCGGCAGCCAATTCATGGCCAAGGCGTTGGGCGCCGAGGTTCGATCGGGCAAGGCGCTGGAAATCGGAATGACGAGAGTCCGGCTGACGGCCGAGGCCGGAGAGGATCCGGTGTTCAGCACCTTCCCCGATTCGTTCGAGGTGTTTGAATGGCACGGCGAGGTGTTCGACCTGCCCGACGGCTGTGTGCCGTTGGCAGGATCGGACATCGCGCCGCTCCAAGCGTTTCGCTATGGCCTGCATGCTTATGGTCTGCTGTTTCATCTGGAGATGGACGAAGACGGGATCGAGAGATTGTGCCGGGAATGTTCCGGCGATCTCGTCAAGACCCAGTTGGCAGCGGAAGAGGTAAAAGCAAGCGCGTTCCCACACCTTGCGGAACTCCACGCCATGGCCGACCGACTGGTCGGTCACCTCCTGATGTCGCAACGTTGATTCTCATCGTGAGGGTGAAGTAGCCTACCGCGGCGACTCGAGATGACAGATTCTTAGAAAAAGGAGAGGACACGCATGGGAAGTTTTCCGATAGAACCGGCGACGCGCATCAAAACGTTGCCGCCCTACTTATTTGCTGCGATCGACAAGATGAAACAGGAGGCGATCGCCAGGGGTGTGGACATCATCAATCTCGGCATCGGCGATCCGGATTTGCCGACGCCGGCTCCCATCATCGACGGTCTGGCCCAGGCGGCCAAGAACCCCAAGCACCATCAATATCCGTCCTACGAGGGCATGTTGGCCTTTCGCACCGCCGTCGCCGAGTGGTACAGACGACGGTTCCATGTCACGCTGAATCCCGCCGACGAGGTCCTCACCTTGATCGGCTCGAAGGAAGGCATCGGTCACGTGCCGCTCGCCTTTGTCGATCCGGGCGACGTCGTCTTGGTGCCGAGTCCCGGCTATCCGGTTTATCCGGTCGGCACGAGTTTCGCGGGCGGGGTGGCGCACATCATGCCGCTCACGAAAGCCAACGGATTTTTGCCGGATCTGGACGCGATTCCCAAAGACGTCGCCAGAAAAGCCAAGCTCATGTGGCTCAATTCACCGAACAATCCCACGTCGGTGGTGATGACGAAGGAGTATTTCAAGCGGGTGGTCGAGTTCGCGCGGGAGCACCACGTGATCGTCTGCCACGACGCCGCCTATTCCGAAATTTACTATGATGGCAAACGGCCGCCCAGTTTTCTCGAAGCCGAGGGCGCCAAGGACGTCGGCGTCGAGTTCCATTCGCTGTCCAAGACGTACAACATGACCGGCTGGCGCATCGGTTTTGCCGTGGGGCACAAGGAGGTCTTGGCCGGGTTGGGGAAAGTCAAAAGCAATCTGGATTCCGGTGTGTTTGAAGCCGTGCAAGTCGCGGGAGTGACGGCTCTCGGCCTGGATGAGTCCGTGACGGACGGCATTCGCAAAATCTATCAGGAACGTCGCGACACGCTTGTGCCGGGATTGAGGCATCTGGGGCTGGAGGTAGAGCCTCCCGCCGCCGCATTTTATGTCTGGGTCACGGTGCCGAAGGGCTACACATCGACGTCCTTTACCGCCCACCTGCTCGAAAAAGCGGGGATCGTGACCACGCCGGGCAACGGATTCGGCGCACCAGGGGAAGGGTATATCCGAATGACCCTCTGCACATCCAAAGAGCGATTGGCGGAAGCGGTGGAACGAATCAAGCGCGTGGGATTCTGACGAGGGCGTCTGACGGTTGAGGCCGGGCGATATCTCTGAAATGGTCTTCATCGGATTCGGATCGAACGTCGGTGATCGGGCGGACTACTGTCATCGGGCGGTGACTTTGCTCAGCCTGCTGCCCCATGCGCAGGTCACAGGCGTGTCGTCGCTCTATGAAACGGAGCCGATCAACGACGGAACGGATCCGGGAGAAGGGTGGTTCCTCAACGGAGTGGTCGCATTGAACACCGAGATTCCTCCTCGCAGCCTTCTCTCGTTCCTTCGGGAGATCGAACGGGCGCTGGGCCGTGATCCCGATCACAGAGCAGGCCCCCGGTCCATTGATCTGGACCTTCTCTTCTACGGCGTTCGTGTCATCGATGAACCTGATCTCGTCGTGCCCCATCCACGTGCCCACCGCCGTCGGTTCGTGTTGGTACCGCTCAATGAGATCGCGCCCGATTGGGTTCATCCGGTCAGCGGGTTGTCCGTAAGGCAAATGTTGAGCCTATTGACGGATCGTTCGGTTGTACGGGTCTTCTCCCCACCGCCCATCCGCGTCGGCTTCCAGACAGGGTGCCCTTCCAGCGTAAGACCATGAGAATCATCCGTAGCCCTGCAGCCATGGCGGCGTGGAGCGAAGGCCTCCGCCGCGAAGGGGTGACCATCGGTTTCGTGCCGACGATGGGGGCCTTGCATGATGGACACCGGTCGTTAATTCGTGCCGCCCGTCTTGGGTCTGATGCTTTGGTCGTGAGCGTCTTTGTGAATCCGACCCAATTCGGCCCGGGAGAGGACCTGACTCGTTATCCGCGCTCGCTTGCGCGAGATCGCGCGTTATGTCGTAGGGAAAGGGCCGACGTTTGTTTTGAGCCGACTGAGACGGCAATGTATCCCAAGGGCTACCAGACCGTGGTGACGGTGCCGGAGATCGCCCGACGGTGGGAAGGAGCGGTACGACCACATCATTTCCAGGGCGTCGCCACCGTGGTGACAAAACTGTTCGGGATTGTTCGTCCCCATTTTGCTTGGTTTGGGCAAAAGGACTATCAACAGGCCATGCTGGTCCGACAGTTGGTCAAGGATCTCAATCTGGGTGTCAAGATCATCGTCCGCCCAACGGTTCGAGAACCAGACGGTTTGGCGATGAGTTCGCGCAATGTGCGCCTGTCCGTGGAAGAACGGGCCGTCGCCGCGATGTTGTATACGAGTTTGCAAGAGGGCCGCGAGGCGATTCGGCGGGGCATCACGAACGCGTCGGCCGTTCAAAAGGCGATGGCTTCGGTGATAGAACAGGAACCGTTGTTGACGACCGACTACTTGGCGGTCTGTGATCCACGGACCTTGGAGCCACTGACCCGCATCACGTCGAAAGCCGTCCTGCTGGGCGCCGTCCGGGTCGGTTCTGTGCGCCTGATCGACAATCTTGTCGTGTCGGCGCCTCGCAAGCGGCGTGGCAAGATGGTCGAGCGGATCTCGGCGACTTGGCTTCCCAGCCCCGCTCCTCGTTAACTAATGGAGCAACTTGGAAGTTCGAATGTGTTGTCCGACGAGCAGGTTGAGGATGACGCGGCTCAAACGATGCCGCTCGTCTGGCTGAAGGCTGACAAAGCGACAGCCCATTGAGCCCTCTCTCACCGATCGGACCATGGCCGTTTCCACCGTGATGGGTTCTTCTCCGGAAGCCGGTTTGATGACCAGTTCAAGCAGGGTGCCGATCGGCAATGTTGCGGAAGATTCGAACGTACAGCCGCCCATGGAAAGTTCCGTCGTTCGGCCCTCAATGCGGGAGGTTGTCTCGGCAGGAAGAACGGATGCCTGGAAAGAAGCGAGTAGGCGCGTGTATTCCCGGCGATCGGTTTCGGATGGGGGTGTGAGAGCGATCGGCCAATGGGCGCGGAAGCGGGTGGTGCAGAGCTGACAGCGGAATGGAAAGACGTGAAAGCGATAGAGGAGCTTTTCGAAGGCTCCGATGCAGTGTGCTAGGCGGATGAACGAGGATCCGCAACCAGGACAATGCAGATCGGCTATGAACTCGTCTCCGGCCCCCGCAGGATGCGGCAGAGAGAGGAGAGATCCTCCGCTGTCAGACATGTTCGTTGCGCCTCCAAAATGGGTTCAATGCGGGCTGGTGAGTAGGTTGCCGGTTTGATCCATTTACCATCGGGCCGTTTGTATCCTCCGACCTTGCTGAGGTTGGATCGGTGGACTTCGCGAAACACCGGTTCCATGTCGATGCCGTATGACACGGCGGTGCCGTAGACCACGTACAGTAAGTCGGCCAATTCTTTGGCCACCGACGGCAAATCGCCGGCGGCCATGGACTGTTTGAGCTCGTCGAATTCCTCCTGAATGAGACGGAGACGAAGTTGTTTGGTCTCCTCGCCGGGATCGGCGGGAATCGTTTGGATCAGAATGTCAAATTTGCGATGAAATTCTTCGACCAGGAATTGTTCGTCCGTCATACCGATCCTTGTGGTTATGAAAAAAAGGGGACGCGTGGCTTCGTATCTTGTTTGATCTCGCAAGGCTCCCTATCCGGTCGAATAAAACGCAGCCTGGGTGCTTCGGTCTCCTCAGAAGAAAGAGACCCTCCATGCGTTTGGCGGGAAGACCGGGCGTCGGGACATCGAGGTCGCTTGTGGGGGAAAGGAACGTTTCACCGTCGGAAAATCGTGAGGGAAGCGTGCGCGACGTGGAATAAGACGAGGGGCGTATCATGGGCGGACAGATTACGGAAAGTCGATTGAGAAGATCAAGAAGCCGAACATCTCCGGGCGATCGGCCCTACATCAGGCCGTAGAAGAGCGGTGTGTCGGCTGTGTCAATTGGACCGTTCCGGCTCCCGCGTCCAATCGGACGATGTGTCCGTCTTTGAGCAGTGAGAGCGCACCCCTGACGTTGGCGACGGTCGGGATTCCATATTCCCGGGCGATAATGGCTCCGTGAGATAAGGTGCCTCCCATCTCCGCGATGACTCCTCCGGCGATCCCGAAGAGGGGGGCCATGCCGGGATCGATGACCGGTACAGCGAGAATCTCTCCGGCTTGGACGGAGGCCCAGTCGTTCGGTGAACGGAGCACGCGGACCGGCCCGGTCGCGATACCGGCGCTGATCGGTACGCCGGACAGAAGATCAGATCGATCATGATCGTCGGATGCCGCGAGGCCCACGCGCGCCGTTTCCCAATCGCGGATCGTGTCGGGCGGGTGGACACGGGCGTTGTGCGCTCGCTCGAGGCGACGTGCTCGGATCACCGATCGCCAGTCGTGCTTCTTCCCCTCGGCAAGTTCGATCGTCTCCTGAAGCGTCATGAAAAACACGTCATCCCGATCGTCAAGGATCCCCTGGGAGGCGAGTAAGTCGCCGGCGTGCAGTAAAAGCCGGCGGATGGCCGAGGAAAAATACATCAGATGATGGCGGTTCGCTTCACGGAGCGCGAAAAAGCGACAGAGGCGTCGGTGCCACCACAGATATATCCACCATCGATGCTTTCTCCATCCCATGCGCCGTTTGATTTCGTGAAGCGCCTCGGCTCGCACGCGGGCTTGACGGGCAAGGATATCGTCCGGTTCCGACGATGCCGCACCGAGTTGCGTCCGCAACACGGCGAGGACCGCCTCCGGATTGTCGGCGAGGCGCGGCGACATGATGTCCGATTCGCCGACGCCGCGATGGCCGTAGTCTTCCAGATAAGCGTCGAAGGCGCGGAGAAAGGCCGTGCCTTTGAGAGTCTCACGGAAACCGGATGCGTTCCATGGATTGGCCGTGAAGAAGGTAGAGGCCGCCGCCTCATGTCGAGCAATGTGGACAAGGTCGGCAAGGCGGAGAATCTGCTGCGCACTGATCACCGTGCCCTGCCCTTGGAGTGCGGCATTGGACAGCGCTCTCCAGTCGGGTCCCAGCCATCGAGGCAACAGCCGATTCAGCACCTGAAGGCACTGAGCGACTCCTCCGGCGATCCCGAAGGTCAGTTCGTGTGTCCGAATCCAAGCGCTCAGGTTCTCCAGCCGGGCGAGGCTCTCGTGAAGAGAAAGCCGACCGATGTGTTGCGGGCCGCATTGCTCCGCCATCCTCTTCATCTCGGCGAACCATGTCGGTCCATGAACGACCGCGCGCCGCATTTCCATCACCATGAGGAGGCCGGCTCGCAGGAACGCCGGCCAACCTAGCGGTTCTTCAGGAGGGGGAGCCGCGATCGGCTCCCCGCCCATGTGTTCGGACAGAAGCGACGGGTCGCTTCGTAACTGCGCCTGAAGCATGTAAAACAAGGTGACGTTGAGATAAGGGCGCCCGTAGAGCACGCGGGTGGAGGACAGACCGGTTGGGACCCGGCAGCCCAGTCTGCGATAGGGGGCGACGATGTGTTCCTCCATGAACCGCTCCATGAAAGAAAGGCCGAGCGGACTGGGGAGGTCCGGCATCGTTTCTTTGAGATTCGTGCGCGACCACTCGCAATCGTCGTTGGTGAATTCCGCTGAAGGACGGATCCCGGTGATGGGTCGGGCTTGCAGGATCCAGAGTGTGCCGGAATCGATCGCCCATTCCAGATCGACAGGGAAGCCGAACGCCCGTTCGACCTCCTTGGCCGTGCGCGCCAGTTCGAACAGTTGTTCGTCGGAAAGTGACGGCCGTTCCCGATCCGACTCGGGAATCGGTTTATGGCGCAGCCCCTCCTCAGTGACCGCCAGCCGGCTTGATTTGTGAGCGATGGTCCGACGTCGAATCCACACCGGTTGTCGATCGGCGCCGATCTGCACGACATATTGGTCGGGCGTCGCTTGTCCCTCGACGAGCGGCGCTGCCAAACCGGGAACGGCGTTGACGACGATCTGGAACGACCGACCTGTGATCGGATGGACGGAGTAGGCCACGCCGGCGGCAATGGGATCGAGCATCGGTTGAATGATGACCGCCATCGAGGGAGCTGACCGAGAAGGATCCCGTTCGGTGGTGTACTGCAGGACCCGTTCATCCCAGAGCGACGCCCAGAGATCCGTTATCGCGGTGTCGAGGAGGTCTGTGGGAATGCCGAGTTGGGTGCGATAGAGCCCGGCGAAACTGGAATGACCGGCGTCTTCGTTGGTGGCGGATGATCGAACGGCCCATCGCGTGGTGGGCAACGTTTCGGGCGACGCCGAAAGGGTTCGGAGAGCCGTGAGGCATTGAGCCGCCAGGTCGGAAATGTTCAGTGCCCGGATACGTGATTGTCGGTCCAGGAGCAAGGCGTTCCGTTCCGCTTCCGGTAGCCCCATGGCCAGCTCCCAGTCCTTCTCTGCATCCAGTCCCAAGCCTTTGAGCGAGTGGCAATAGGCCTCGGTCGTTATGCAAATGCCGGGAGGAACGGCAAAGCCACATGACAGGAGGCGAGCAAGGCCCACGGCCTTTCCCCCCGCAAGCGCGGGATTGGTACAACGTGATAAAGGGAGAATGAGGGGTGGGGGCATCGAGAGCGATGGTACCTAGAGCAGCAGTAACAGGTAAAGGTCATTGACGTTGGTGCCTGTCGGTCCTGTGCGGATATGGCATCCGAGGGTGTGCAAGGCATGGTAAGTGTCGTGGCGGTTCAAGGCCGAGAGCAGATCCACTCCGAGCGATCGGGCCCGCGCAACGGTGCCTTCCGTGACCACAGCTCCGGCGGCATCGGTCGGCCCATCGGTTCCATCGGATCCCACCGCCGCCAGCCAGGCTTTGGGAATCGTTTGGAGATGAAAGGCGGCGGCGGTCGCGAATTCCTGGGCTCGTCCTCCCTTGCCCTGCCCCGTCACCGTGACGGTCGGTTCCCCACCCGCGATGAGGCAGATGGGACGTCGAAAGCCGCCGGATCCGCTGAGCAGCCGCTTGCCGGTGCGCACGAACCGTTCGGCTTCCCTCCGGGCCTCTCCGGTGACGGGGGTTGAGAGGAGTCGAACGTGGATTCCGGCCCGCTTAGCTGCCCGAGCTACAGCCTCGATCATAGTCCGATTGTTGCCGATGATGAGGTGGCGCACTCGCCGCAGCCTGCTTGCACCGGGTTTGAGCGTTTCAGGTACCGTGCCCTTCAGCCCTTGGAGGAGATGCCGGCGTACGGCAGGGGGTGCGGCCCGCCAAATCTTGTATCGCTTGAGGACGTCGATGGCGTCGGCGAATGTGGTCGGATCCGGTGCCGTCGGTCCCGACCCGATCGTGCCAAAGTCATCACCGATGACGTCCGAGAGAACGAGGGTGACGATGGTGGCCTTCGTACTTCGCGCGAGTCCACCGCCCTTTAATTGCGAGAGATGTTTGCGAACCGCGTTGACCTCGTTGATCGAGGCGCCGCTCCTGAGCAGGAGATCCGTCGTCCGTCGTTTATCGGCTAGCGTGAGTCCTGGCACAGGGGCGGGCAAGAGACTTGATGCGCCGCCGGAGAGCAACACAATGAGCAGGTCATGGGATGTGAGGTCGCCGACCAAAGCCTTGATCCGCTCTGCGGCTCGCAGTCCCGCGCGATCTGGTATCGGATGAGCCGCTTCGACGACGGTGATGCGTCGAAGCGGAGCCCTATGCCCGGTTTTGACCACGACGAGTCCGCCCTCGATCCGTGATCCCAAGATGGACTCCAGCGACTGGGCCATCCGCGCCGAGGCCTTCCCGGCACCCACGACGACGAGGCGCTCATAACGGGACAGGTCATAGACATGTCGCCCTATTCGCAACAGCTGCCCTCGACGGGACACAATGTGAAGCAGTCCGCGGTGTGGATCGGCGGCGCACAGCCCCGCCAGGATCAACTTTCGAAGCAACGGTCTGGCGGGGGAGGGGGGAAGGCGGAGCGCAAGAGCCATTTGAGCTAGGGGAGCTTGTCCTGCTTGAAACATCGGTTGGGACAGGTTTGCCGGGGCACTCGAATTTGGTAGGTGCCGCGAGGTAACACATCCTTTTTGAATTCCGGGTTGAGCAGTTTGAGTTCCAGAAAATAGGTGCCGAATTCTTCGGCGATAGACGTGAGGGTTCGTTGTGGTTCCTTGATGTTCACGGTGACGGTTTCCGCCTCCAGCGGGAGATACAGATCCTTTTTGCTCAATCCCAGGTATTTCTCCGGTTGGGAATAGATCTCTTTGGCCGCGATAATCCGCGGCACGTAGCGCATGGTTTCACGAGGGGCGTGGAGCTTCCAGTAATCGCTGACCCGCTGCTCTTTGAGCAGCTTGCGGATGCGCTCTTCGCCGGCATTATAGGATGCCATGGCGAGAAACCAATCGTTTTGGTGAAAGTCCTTGAGATAGGACAGGTATTTGACCGCCGCCTCCGTCGAAAGCTCGAGGTTTCGGCGCTCGTCCAGGACCGCGTCGCTTTTCAAGCTGTAGCGCCGTCCCGTGGACGGGATAAACTGCCACGGGCCTGAGGCCTTGGCTTTGGAATAGGCCGCTGCAATACATTTGCTCTCGACGAGCAACATGTACTTGAGGTCGTCGGGCAATCCGGCTTCGGCCAACTGTTTTTCGGCCGGAGGAAAGCACCGTCCGGTTCGTTTGGCGAGGATGATGCTCTCTCCCTCGTTGGCCAGGAACTGATAGAATTCGTACTCGATTCGTTCTCGGACCTGCCAGTTGTCCAACGGCACCGGCATTCCCGCGAAGGTCATCTTCTCGGGCAACTTAAACGAACTGAGGAAATAGCGCTGATGTTCCCGTTTGATTTCCGGGAGGATGACCAGGCGGTCTTCGGGATCGGCTTGCTCGTCCTGTTGTTCGGAAGGGAAGAGTCCCCGTTCATTCTCCGACTGATCCACCGACGAGACCGCCCATCCATCGCTCAGGAGGGAAAAACAGAAGAACGTCGCTGCGAGCAGGGTCTTTAGGATCATTCCCGCGCTCCTCTCCGTCTGTTGAAATTCGTTCGGTGTTTGGGGGACCAACAGGCCACGACGAACGATGCTAGCAAGGTGATGTGCTGTCGGCAAGCGGAATGAAATTTCTCCTTCATGCTACACTCGGTTTTCATCATGAACGCCTTGACCACATTGAACGACGCCATTATCGAGTGCTCGGACTGTCCGAGATTGACGGTCTATCGGCGGAGCGTCGCCGAAACCAAGCGGCGGCAATTCATAAATTGGACCTATTGGGGACGGCCCGTACCAGGGTTTGGAGACGAAGGAGCGCGTCTCTACGTGTTAGGGCTGGCCCCGGCCGCCCATGGAGGGAATAGAACCGGGCGGATCTTCACCGGTGATCGAAGCGGGGACTGGCTCTACGAAGCCTTGCATCGTTATGGGTTCGCCAACCAGGCATCTTCGATCCATCGAGACGACGGCCTCGTGCTGTCGGATTGTTATGTCGGCGCGACGGTGCGGTGCGCGCCGCCGGGCAATAAACCGGCGCCCGATGAAATCGAGCGGTGTCGCCGGTTCTTGCAAAAGGAAATTCGGCTTCTTTGGAACGTCCGTGTTGTCGTGACGTTGGGGACACTCGCGTTCAATCAGTATCTGAAAACCTGCAAACTGGAAGGATTGGAAATTCCCTCGCCCCTCCCGCGATTTAGGCACGGAGCGAGCTATCGATTACCTTGGGGTGTGCGGCTGCTGTGCTCCTATCATCCGAGCCAGCAAAACACGTTTACGGGAAAGCTCACCCGTCCGATGTTTCACGCCGTCTTTCGGACGGCGCGAAACGTCATCGGATGAGACCCATAGGAGAGGGGACCTTCGAGGCCGTGAGGTGAACGTTCGGTCGCTATTGCTGCCCTTTGGCTTTCCAATCGTCGAGGAACTTCTTCAAGCCGACGTCGGTCAGCGGGTGTTTGAACAGAGATTGAAAGACGCTGTAGGGCATGGTGCAGATGTGACCTCCGGCCAAGGCCGATTCGACGACGTGCTGCGGATGGCGGACGCTTGCGACCAACACCAGGGTCTTGAAGTCATAATTCTTGTAGATAGTCACAATTTGACGGATAAGCCCCATGCCGTCCGAGCTGACGTCATCCAGGCGGCCGATAAAAGGCGACACACACCAGGCTCCGGCCTTGGCCGCCAAAATGGCCTGCGTGGGAGAAAAACAGAGGGTCACGTTGACGCGAATCCCTTCCGCGGAGAGACGTTTTGTTGCCTTGATACCGTCGGGGGTGAGGGGACATTTGACGACGATGTTGGGATGGATTTTTGCCAGCTCTGTACCCTCCTTCACCATGGCGTCTGCTTCCACACTGACGACCTCGGCGCTGATGGGACCGTTCACGATGGCACAGATTTCCTGCAGCATCTCCTTGAAACTGCGTCCTTCTTTCACGACCAGCGACGGGTTGGTCGTGACGCCGTCCAAGACGCCGAGACTGTTGGCTTCATGGATTTCCTTCACGTTGGCGGTGTCGAGGAAAAACAGCATGGCCGACTCCTTTCATGGTGAATGATCGTGCAGAGGCAATGATTACCTGCTTTGCTTCGGCCATTCTACGAAGAACTCGATGCAGGCGCAACGCAATGGCGGCATCGTGTTTGACAGGGTTCCGCGTGAGGGCTAAGATTCTGCCTGATTGATCGCAGCGAGGAGTTTGAGAAGTGGCGAACGCTCTCATGCGCAGCGCGAAGAGTATCGTGGTGATGGGTTGCCTTGTCTTGGGCGGCTGTGGAGGAGGCAATCCTTACTTGGATGCGTCGCTCAAACCGGCCGAGCTTCAGGGGAAGGACAAGACCTGGTTCGAAAAAAATTGGGGTGCCCCGGATGGGAAAGCGGCGCGCTTCTTTGGCGGGGAGACCTGGACGTACTATCGGATCGCTGGAGGCAAATCCGGCCCGCCGCTCTTTAACTTCTCTCCTAATCAGTGTCAGATCACGCTGAAGTTCGACAAAGACGATAAGCTCACGGATTACAGTTATTCGGGTTGCTAGTCGGGGTGACCTGACCGTCGGTTTTGAAAGGTGGTCATGCACTCGCTGCTGCAGAAATAGTGAGTTTGCCCTCCAATCGTTTTAATCAAAGCAGTCCGGCGCGGGATAAACGTTTGGCAGACGGGGTCGAGCACCATCTGATCCTGATCGACGGACGTTCCCCGATCATCGATGGTCGACTGTCTGACTGCCCGAAAGATTTGCCGCAAGAGGAAGTAAAGAATAACGAGAAGGGCGGAAACGAGAAGTAATCTATACATTGTGGATCATCTCTTACATAACCACAATGTTATGGGAGGGGGGCAAGCCTGTCAAGGGTTGGCGATCCTCTCTCTTGCGATGGACGCGATCAAGAGGATAGACCATTTGTGCCAGCCAGTCATGAGCATTCTTGGTTACCCACCCAGTACTTCCGGAGGATATGTTTCAGGAAAAGAACATGGTACATTCACACCCATTATGAAGACATGCGACAAGTGCCACGGCACAATGTTACCGGAACGGGCGGTGGATTTGGACGCCGGGTTGGCGATCACAGTGTTTGCCTGTTTGAATTGTGGTCGTCGGAAAGCGGCGGACCAGGAACCTCGTCCCATCACGGCTCGGCATTAAGCTGTTTGCCGGGCGGGACCGACATTCCTAGATTCGAGAACCTGGGAAGGCCATAAAAAGGTAGCGGGGTGTGGGGTTCTCGACGCCGGCGTTGAGAAGTAGAAACGGCGAGAAGAGCGGAGGCTGGTTTCGTACGTCGTTTATACTCGTCATTTCATTGACCTTGCGAGGGGTTGAATTGCTCGCCGGTTCATTTTGAGGTCAGATCCGCCCGTAAGCAAGTGCTCCGAGGGTCTCCCTGTGGGCTCGCACCCTGGAGGGCCTGGTAGATAATGCCCCACGACGGCCGCTGTCAGCAGGGGGGCCGTGCGGAGAAAAAGGGAGTGCGTTCTCGCGCAACCTTTTAGGGAGGCCGTCGTCAGCGGATGCCGAGCACATCCATCATGTCGTAGAGCCCTGGAGGTTGGTGGACGACCCAACTGGCCGCGCGCAACGCCCCCCGCGCGAACGTGTCGCGACTACTGGCACGATGGGTGATCTCGATGCGTTCTCCCATGCCGCCGAACAACACGGTGTGGTCTCCCACGATGTCACCCGCGCGAATAGTCTGAATGCCGATTTCCCCTTTTGATCGCTCTCCGATCAATCCCTTGCGTGCATACACGCCGACTTGATTGAGGTCTCGGTTCACCGCTTTGGCAAGGACTTCGGCTATCTTGAGAGCCGTCCCGCTGGGCGCGTCTTTCTTCAGACGGTGATGGGCTTCGATTACCTCGATGTCGTAGTCGTCGCCGAGCGTTTTGGCCATTTCACGGATGACCTTACAAATCAAGTTGATCCCCACGCTCATATTAGGAGAACACACGCAGGGAATCAGGTTTGCCAAGGATCGAAGTTCATCCAACTGTGAAACGGAGAACCCCGTCGTTCCGATGACCATCGCCCGCCGATGGCGGGCGGCGATCTGCAGATGTGCGATCGTCGCGTCGGGAGCCGAGAAATCGATGATGACCTCTCCCCGTTCCAGAAGCGCCGAAAGATCGTCAGTAATGGGAACGCCGGCGTGCCCGGATCCAGCGATTTCTCCCGCGTCCCTTCCCAAGGCGCGGTGCCCTTGGACTTCCAACGCTCCGGCCAATGTCAAGACGGTCGAGTCCTTGATCAGCGAGACCAGTCGGCAACCCATTCGCCCAGCCGCGCCTATCACAACGACTCCGATCATGGCCACCCCTTTCTCCCGTTTCTCCTGTCCGTATCCCTTGCGTCAGATCAGGTTCATGTCTTTCAACACTTGACGGAGCTTGTCTCGCGTTTCTTGCCCCATGGGACACAGCGGCAGCCGCAACTCGGGGTCGATCTTGCCCATCATCCCCAGCGCTTCCTTGACCGGAATGGGATTCGTCTCCAGGAACAGGGCGGCAAACAAGGGGGACAGGGCGAAATGAAGGCGTCTGGCTTCGACGATCTTGCCGTCGGCGAAGGTCTTGACCAATTGAGCCATTTCGGTCGGCACAATGTTGGCTGTGACGGTGATCACGCCTTTGGCTCCAACGGCCATCATGGGGAGTGTCAAGGAATCATCCCCGGCGAGGACGGTAATTCGATCGCCGCACATCTGGACGATGTCGGATGCCTGTTGAACAGAGCCGCTTCCTTCTTTTACTCCCACAATGGTGTCAATGGCCGACAGTCTGGCGATGGTGGACGGCAGCAGATTGACACCGGTCCGTCCAGGAATGTTGTACAACACCAACGGAAGATCCACGGCCTCCGCCACGGCCTTATAATGCCGGTAAAGTCCTTCCTGGGTCGGTTTGTTGTAGTAGGGTGTGATCAACAGCGCCCCGTCCGCGCCGGCCTGCTTGGCGTGTTTGGTCAGCGCAATGGCCTCTTCGGTGCTGTTCGATCCCGTTCCGGCTATGACCGGTACGCGTCGA
Organism: Nitrospira sp.; assembly: GCA_024330965.1. Classification (GTDB taxonomy): domain Bacteria; phylum Nitrospirota; class Nitrospiria; order Nitrospirales; family Nitrospiraceae; genus Nitrospira_D. The sequence continues at coordinate 129,472 of JANDJL010000006.1, forward strand.
TTGACCACCTCCACGGTCAATTGGATAACACGGTTATGTTCTTCATGAGAGAGAGTGGCCGATTCTCCTGTCGTGCCACAGGGGACGATGCCGTCGGTTCCCTTGGCGATTTGCCACTCGATCAGCTCGGCCAAAGACCGTTCATCGACACGGCCGTTCCGAAAGGGAGTCACGATGGCGATCAGTGAACCGGTAAACATAACGGCGCCTCTTAGTGCAAAAATTCCGGAATGGTTTCGCCCTTGATCAAATCGTCGAATGTTTCGCGAGTCCGGATGACGTAAAAGTCCGATCCTTTGACGAGCACCTCCGGCGCACGTGGACGCGAGTTATAGTTCGACGCCATCACAAACCCATAGGCTCCCGCGCTCATGACTGCCAGCAATTCTCCCGGCCTGACCGACGCCAGCATTCGGTCTTTGGCCAAAAAGTCGCCGGATTCACACACCGGACCGACGATGTCCATCAATTGTTTCGTCCGAAGGCCTGCTTGTTGATTGACCGGACGGATTTCGTGATACGCGCCGTACAGACTGGGGCGAATCAAATCGTTCATGGCGGCGTCCACGATCGCGAAGTGTTTCGTCTCGCCGGTCTTTTCGTATAACACCGTCGTGATCAGCACACCGGCGTTGCCGACAATGACGCGGCCCGGTTCCATCACCAGCGTCACCCCCAAATCCTTGACGAGTGGAGAAACAGCGTCAGCCAGCTCGTGCGGCAGCGGTGGTTTTTCTTCGGCGTAGGTGATGCCGAGTCCGCCGCCGATGTTTAGGTAGCGAATGTTGATGCCCTGGTTCTTCAGGGTTTCAAGCATCGCCACGACTTTTTTCAGCGAATCGACGAACGGTGTCACGTCCGTCAACTGGGATCCGATGTGGGCGTGGACCCCGCAGACGTCGATGTGGCTCATGGAAGAGGCGGCTTTATATTCCTCCAGCGCACGGTCCGCAGCGATGCCGAACTTGCTCTTTTTCATCCCCGTCGAAATATAGGGGTGGGTTTTGGGATCCACGTCCGGGTTGATCCGCAACGCAATGCGAGCCCGTTTGCCCATCGAGGCCGCGATGTCGTTGATCGCGCGGATCTCTGCAGGAGATTCGACGTTGAACATCAGAATGTCGGCCTTCAGCGCCTCCCGGATTTCATCCGGCGACTTGCCCACGCCGGCGAAGACGATTTTGGAAGGAGGGATGCCCGCTTTCAGCGCTCGAAACAGTTCGCCGCCGGAGACGATGTCCGCTCCGCTTCCTTCCTTGGCCATCAGCCGCAAGATGGCGAGATTGGAGTTGGCCTTCATCGCGAACGCGACGAGGTGAGGGATGGTCTTGAATGCGCCGTCGTAGGCCCGAAAGTGCCGGATCAACGTCGCGTGACTGTAGATGTAGCAGGGCGTGCCCACTTCCTTGGCGATTCGGCTAATAGGGACGTCCTCGCAATAGAGCTCACCCTCGCGGTACTCGAAAAAATTCATAGGTTCAGTCCTTCGATTGAGGAGCGCGTCACGGGTGACACCGTGTTCCTCTCTTACCTCGTTCCGACCGGCCGCAATGGGAGCAGCTCTTCATCCTGTCCTTGTGGGAGAGGATCGAGCTGGTCCAGTTCGGTCCCCGAAGGCTCTTCCACCGGCTGCGAACCGGCTGGTGCTTGTGCCTGCCGTTGTCGTTCAATCACCGGGGCGACTCCGATCGTCTCTGGGGCGACCGGCGCTCCGACCACGCCGCAGGCGGTAAGTGTCGTCGCGATAATGACGAAGGAAAGCCGCTTCATCGCAGCAACCGCTCAAGTTCTTTCAGCCGCCTGCCGACCTGCTGGCGGGCGGTCCCTCCGATCTGGCGTTTGCGATCGATCGCCGAGAGGACGGTCAAACGAGAAAAAACCCGTTCATCAATCCGATCGGAGAATTTCTGCAACTCCTCAAGCGAAAAGTCCGTCAGTTCCCGTCCTTGCTCCAACGCGGCCAAGACGATGCGCCCCGTAATCTCGTGAGCCTCCCGGAACGGCACCCCCCGTTCGACGAAATAGTCGGCCAGCTCCGTTGCCAAGAGACCACTGGCGCAAACGGCTTTCTCGAGTGCCCCACGGTTCACGGTCAGACGGCTCATCAGTTCTGTCATGATGTGCAGGCAGGACGCCGCGGTCTCCACCGCGTCAAACAGCGCCGGCTTGTCTTCTTGGAGATCACGATTATAACTCAAGGGCAGTGCCTTCAGCAGCACGAGCAGATTGATCAGATGGCCGTAGACACGGCCGGTTTTCCCCCGCACCAATTCCGGGACGTCGGGGTTCTTTTTTTGAGGCATCATGCTGCTGCCGGTGCAAAAGGCGTCCGGCAGATCCACGAACTGAAATTCCTGCGAAGTCCAGATGACCAGCTCTTCGCTGAGGCGGGACAGGTGCATCATCAAGATGGACAAAGCCGAGGCCACCTCGATGGCGAAATCGCGGTCGGACACCGCATCGAGACTGTTGGCGGTGACGGCGGGAAAGTCCAAGAGCGTTGCCGTATAGGAACGATCGATCGGATAGTTGGTGCCGGCCAAGGCGCCGGATCCCAGCGGCATCACGTTGAGTCTTGCTCTGGCATCGCGCAACCGCCCCTTGTCTCGCTCGATCATCTCGACGTAGGCGAGGAGGTGATGGGCAAACAGAACCGGCTGCGCCCGTTGCAGATGCGTGTATCCAGGCATCGGGACCGAGAGGTTGGCTTTAGCCTTGGCGACCAGCGTCCGTTGGAATTCCACACATTGTTGAAGCAAACGATCCAGTTGCTGACGCAGGTAGAGTCGGATATCCAACGCCACCTGGTCGTTTCTGCTTCGGCCGGTGTGGAGTTTGCCCCCCAGCGGTCCAATGAGTTCTGTCAGGCGCCGCTCGATCGCCATGTGAATGTCTTCGTCCTGAGGGGTGAATCTGAACCGACCTTGATCCAGTTCTTGTTTGACCAGCCCAAGCCCCCGCACGATGGCGCGGGTGTCCTGAGCCGACAGGACGCCGGCCTTCTGGAGCGTTTTGCAGTGGGCGATGCTGCCTTGAATGTCGTGCGCGTACAGTCGCCGATCCGTCGCCAATGAGGCGGTAAAGGATTCGACCAGCGGATGCGTCCGCTCACGGAATCGTCCCGCCCAGGCCTTGCCGGCTCCTGGCAGGGTTCCGGCTTGATGCCGTCTTTTCGCCATCAGCCTGAGCCTTTCCGCCGCTGAGCGCGAATCTTCAATCGGAGGCCGTTCAAGCGGATAAAGCCTTCCGCGTCCTTTTGGTTATAGACGTCGTCCTCCTCAAAGGTGGCGATATCCAAACGGTACAGCGACTGTTTCGATTTGCGGCCGACGAGCGTGCAGCTTCCCTTGTAGAGCTTGACGCGGGCCGTGCCGCTCACGTCTTGTTGCGCGTGATCGATGGCCGACTGCAACAACTCCCGTTCGGGGCTGAACCAATAGCCGTTGTAAATCAGGGCCGCGTAACGCGGGATCAAACTGTCCCGGAAGTGGAGCACCTCCCGATCCATCGTGAGAGATTCCAACCCCCGATGGGCGACGTGCAGAATGGTCCCTCCCGGCGTCTCGTAGACGCCGCGGGATTTCATGCCGACGTAGCGATTTTCCACCAAGTCGACGCGGCCGATGCCGTGCGCGCCGCCCAGCTTGTTGAGGTGAGCCAGAAGTCTGGCGGGGCTCATTTTTTTGCCGTCGACGGCCACAGGGTTGCCCGCCGCGTAGTCGATCTCGATTTCCAGCGGCTTGTCCGGAGCGTCCTCCGGCGAGACCGTCATCTGAAAAATATCGGGCGGGGGTGGTTGCCACGGATCTTCAAGGATGCCGCCTTCGTAACTCACATGAAAGAGATTCATGTCCATGCTGTAGGGTTTGGCCTTGGTCGCCGTCACGGGAATACCCCGCTGCTCGGCGTACTCGATGAGTTCGCGGCGGGATCGCATGGTCCATTCTCGCCAGGGCGCGATGATCTTGAGGTCTGGCGCCAGCGCCGTGTAGGTCAGTTCGAACCGCACCTGGTCGTTTCCTTTGCCGGTCGCTCCGTGCGCCACGGCGTCGGCCCTTTCTTTGAGGGCGATCTCAACTTGTCGGCGTGCGATCAGCGGACGGGCGATGGAGGTACCCAAGAGATAGCATCCCTCGTAGAGGGCGTTGCCGCGCAACATCGGGAAGACGTAGTCCTTGACGAAGGTTTCCCGCAGATCTTCAACATAGACTTTCTTAACGCCGAGCTTCCGGGCCTTGGCTGCGATGCTCCGCAAGTCTTCGCCTTGGCCGAGGTCAGCGCAAAAGGCGATCACTTCGGCATGATACGTTTCCATGAGCCATTTCAAGATGACGGAGGTGTCGAGTCCTCCCGAATAGGCCAGCACGATCTTGCGAATTGATGTGCGTTTCATCTGTGATCCCGACTTATAGGCCTTTCCGTCCGGCGAGCAGCCGGACTAAAATCGCTTTCTGCATGTGTAGACGGTTTTCCGCTTGATCGATGACGACCGATTGGGGGCCGTCGAGAACGTCGGCTGTGATCTCCTCCCCCCGATGGGCCGGCAGACAATGCATGACGATGGCGTCGGGCTTGGCCCGCCGCAACAATCGAGCATCCAGCCGATAGGGAGCCAAGGCCTTGAGTCGTCTGGCCCGTTCCCGCTCGCGGCCCATGCTGATCCAGACGTCGGTGTACAGCACGTCGGCCTCCTTCACTGCGACCAGGGGATCCTCAATCACCTCAATGACGGCTCCGGTGGTTTGAGCTTCGACTCGAGCCTGCTCGATCACCCGCCGGTCCGGCTGATAGCCGGCCGGACAACCGGCGACGACCCGCATCCCCATTTTGGCTCCCGCTTCGATCAGCGAGTTCGCCACGTTATTGCCGTCGCCTACGTAGGCTAAGGTCAATCCTTTCAGGCGGCCCTTGCATTCTTGAATCGTCAGGAGGTCGGACAGCGCTTGACAGGGATGACTATGATCGGTCAGTCCGTTGATGACGGACATGTCCGAGGTCTCGGCCCATTCTTGCACGACGGCGTGGTCGAACGTTCGGATCACGATGCCGTCCAGATAACGAGACAACACCCGCGCCGTATCTGCGATGCTTTCTCCGCGTGAGAGCTGACTGTCGCCGGTGGGCAGGACCAAGGCATGGCCTCCCAGTTGAGTCATTCCCGACTCAAACGACACTCTGGTGCGGGTCGAGGGTTTTTGGAAGAGCAGTCCGAGCGTCTTTCCCGACAGCAGGCGGTGGGGGATTCCTCTCCGCTGTTTGGTCTTCAACAATTCGGCCAAACGCAACAGATCGTCGATTTGTTGACAGGCCAGGGCTCCTACGTCCAGAAGGTCCTTGGCGTAGGCGGGCACCCGACGCGGTTGTGGTGTCCCTCGTGCCATGGTGTCGCGTGTGTTTTTAGTGATGGACGGCTCGCTCGTCGGTGACCCGACGGTTGAGGACCGCGGTCAGGGTCTCGATCAATTTGTCGATGTCCCGCTCCGTGACGATCAACGGCGGAACGAATCGCAGGACCCGTTCACTGGTTGCGTTGACGAGCACGCCTCGGTTGAGGCAATCCGTCACGACGGTCCTGGCGTCGGTGTCCAGCTCCATGCCTTGCAAGAGGCCGAGTCCTCGGACCTCCCGCACAATTCGATGGCGGTCCTTGCACTCCGCCAGTCCCTTTGCCAAATAATCGCCCATGCGTCTGGCGTGGTCCAAAATGGATCCCTCGGTCAGGATTCGAAGAACGGTTAACCCCGCGGTACATGCCAGCGGATTCCCTCCGAAGGTCGAGGCGTGAGAGCCGGGGGTAAAGGCCGCCGCGACCGATTCCTTTGCCAAACACGCTCCGATCGGCACCCCCCCGCCCAATCCTTTGGCCAGGGTCATGATGTCGGGTTCCACGTTCATCTGCTGGTATGCGAAGAGCGTTCCGGTGCGGCCCATGCCCGTTTGCACTTCATCGAAAATGAGCAGGATGTCGTGTTTTGTGCAAAACTCACGGAGTGCACGCAGATAGGCTCGATCGGCGACGTGTACGCCCCCCTCTCCTTGGATCGGTTCCAGCATGACGGCGGCGGTTTGTTTGCTGGCTGCAGCTTCAATCGCTGAGAAATCGTTGAAGGGAACGTACCGAAAGCCCGGCATCAGCGGTTCAAATCCCTTCTGGACCTTGTCTTGCCCGGTCGCTGTAATGGTCGCCAACGTTCTGCCGTGAAACGAATTGTGCATGGTGATGACTTCGAATCGGTCCGCGCCGTATTTCTGGTGCGCGTAGCGCCGGGCCAATTTGATGGCGGCTTCGTTGGCCTCCGCCCCGCTGTTACAGAAGAACACACGGTCGGCGAAGGAATGTTCGACCAGCGTTTTTGCCAGGTGGACCTGCGGTTCCGTATAGTAGAGATTGGACACATGGATCAATTGCATGGCTTGCCGGTGGAGCGCATGGACGAGGTCCGGGTGTGTGTGGCCGAGGACGTTGACCGCAATGCCTCCGACGAAGTCGAGGTACTCCCGGCCTTCCAAATCGTACACTTTTGCGCCTTTCCCTCGAGCGATCGAGATGGGCTGGCGAGTATACGTCTGCATCAGATACTTGGCGGCAGCTTCTTTCAGTTCTTCAGTCAGCATGGCCGATGCTATCCTGCGTGTGGAAAGAACGGAAGCTAGCACAGGGCCGGCACGAAAGCAATACGGCTACGGCGAAGAAGAAGCCGGAGAGGAACCGCAGAAGTGAGAAGCGATCCGATGATCGGTCCGCTGGCGAACTTCCTTCTTTTTGCCTTCTTTTTGATCCTCTCGGAGGTATGGTAAGCTGCGCCGCGATGAAGTCCTGCAACCGTTGCGGTCGGCGGAGTCCGGACGAAGCCAATTTCTGTCCTCAATGCGGGGCGCCGCTCGATAAGTCCGGTGAGCCCGAGAGGGTGTCGGTCGATCAATCGGCTGCCGTGTCGAGTCAGGATGAGGAGACGCTCTGGCGGCTGTTCATCGGTCCCAATGCCGATCGCTACCTCGAAACGTTCAAGAAGTTTGCATCGAGCGGAGGACCGAGATTTGCTCTTTCCTGGAACTGGCCCGCGTTTCTCTATATTTCGTTTCTCTGGTTTCTCTACCGAAAGATGTATTTCCACGCGTTCGTCTATGCCGTGGGCCCCATGGTGTCCGCCTACCTCACGGGTGATATGAGCACCGGTCTTGTCTGGGGTATCATGGCTGGTGTGACGGGAAACTACCTATACTATTGGCATTGCCGAGAGCACATTGAACGGATTAAGAAGATCGAGGGGCTGAGCCCTGCCGATCGCGAGGTTGCCCTCAAAGAAGCCGGTGGCGTACAGCCCTACGTCATCTGGGTCGGCGTTGCGTTGTACATTCTCTTTTTTATCTCCCTTGCCAAGATGGTGCAAGAAGGGCCTCCGGATGGTGATGGACGGCCGGTCAAACAAGTCGAGTTCACAAAAGGGGGGCGAGAGCCGCTCGTGAGGGCCGGTTCGTTCCCACACGCCGACTGTCCTCTGCGGTATGGGAGAGGGCTCGGAAGGTTGGAGTCTTCATCGGGGGCTTAGAGTGTTGATGAATGAGGAGGAGTGTATGACGGCCCGGCTGGTTCTGCTGCGACACGGTGAGTCCCAATGGAATCTGGAGAATCGGTTTACCGGGTGGGTGGATGTCCCGCTGTCGCCGCGGGGCGTCGAGGAGGCGATACAGGCGGGGAAGAAATTGCAAGGATTCAGGTTCGATCGCGCGTTTACCTCCATGCTGAGCCGTGCGAACGACACGTTGCGTCTTGTCTTAGAAACCCTGGGGCAAACACACATTCCCGTTGAGAAGAATCAGGCGCTGAACGAGCGGATGTACGGGGAACTTCAGGGGCTCAACAAAGCGGAGACCGCGCAGAAATACGGCGAAGCGCAAGTAAAGCTGTGGCGGAGAAGTTATGATGTGCGGCCGCCGGGCGGAGAAAGCCTGAAAGATACCGCCGATCGTGTCTTACCCTACTATGAAACGACGATCAAGCCGTATCTGCTCAAGGGAGAGACGATCCTGATCGCCGCCCATGGCAACAGCCTTCGCGCGTTGGTCATGGAGCTGGAGCAGTTATCGAAGGAACAAGTGTTGGAGTTGAATATTCCCACCGGTGCTCCGCTGCTCTACGAATTTGACAACAACGGGAAGGTGCTGTCCCATCGATATCTCTAGGGTGCACGCTTTTTTATGGCGCATCACCCGATGACTCGCCGACGGCCCGGTCTCTCGTTGCATACGCTTGACTTGGAATCGAGGGCCGTCCCACGAAACCCGGGCCGTTTCCTGATTTCCGGTGACAACGTTCGAGCGAAGCGTTGCGAGATGGTTATCCCGCTTCTTCAAGCAATTTGCCGTATTGAGCCGCCGGCGCGTAATCGATTAAAAGGACCAACAATTTGTTGCGGTCTTCCTCTGACGAGAGGAAGCCGTGATCCTCAATTAAGGAAGCCGTTTCGGCGCTCACGGCCATATGGCTCATACCTTCATAATCGACCAAATAGCTGTATCGGGCGCGCCGCTCTTCCAATTCCTGGAGATAATCCTCCCAGGTGCCACTTCCCATGTAACCCTTTTCCCACCAGGTTGCTTTAATCGAGCGGAACAGTATCTCGCGAATCGCGGGGCGATAGCCGGATGGGATATGGGCGTCGATGGCGGCCAGAATCCAATAAAGGTTCAATGACAAAATTTCCCGCGAGATCAGCGATAGGTCGGTCTCGGACACGGAAATGCCGTATTCATCAAGCTGTGCCGTTGTTAAGGGCGGCGGCATCATCCGAAGAAGAGCGGCCGCAGCTTCAGCGGGTGTCATCGTTTCATGTATCTCTTTATCAGTGTGGGAGGATACTGCGGCGTTCGTCCATACTCAAGCGGCGGCTTCTCTCCATGGAGAGAAGCCGCCGGCGGGGAGGCCGGTCGCCATCGACAGCAGGCCGTCGGGGCGAGTACAATTCCGCCCATGCGCGCCCGTGCATCCATGCCGTGTTCGCCTCATAGCGAGAGCGGGAAATTAGACGAGGAGACGGAGAAAATCCAGACCCGTCTGTGCCGATTGGTGGGCCAAGCTATTGCCGATTACCGTCTAATTGAAGACGGGGATAAGGTAATGGTGTGTCTGTCAGGTGGGAAAGACAGTTACGGGTTGCTCGATATCTTGCTCGTGTTGCAACGTCGCGCGCCGGTACGGTTCGAGCTCATTGCTGTCAATCTCGATCAAAAACAGCCGGGCTTCCCTGCGCATGTGCTGCCGGACTATCTGAGGAGCGTGGGTGTACCGTTCCACATTGAATCGCGGGACACCTATTCTATCGTGAAGCGGCTTATTCCGGAGGGACAGACGACCTGTTCGCTCTGTTCGCGACTGCGCCGGGGGCATCTTTATCGGATTGCGACGGAACTCGGCGCCACCAAGATCGCATTGGGCCATCATCGCGACGACATTATCGAAACGTTATTTTTGAATCTGTTCTATACCGGCAAGCTCAAAGCCATGCCGCCCAAGCTACGCTCGAAGGATGGACGGCATCTCGTGATCCGCCCGCTGGCGTTCGTGAAGGAGTCGGATCTGGTTCGTTACGCGGAGTTACGAAAGTTCCCGATCATTCCCTGCGACCTTTGCGGGTCACAGGAGGATATGAAGCGAAAGAAAGTGAAGGCCTGGCTCCGCCAATGGGAACAAGATTCGCCGGGCTGCACCGACAGTATCGCCGCCGCCATAACCAACGTCGCCCCTTCGCTCTTGATGGATCCTCGCCTGTTCGACTTCGCATCGCTCAACAACACAGTTGAGTCCTCGTCCGAAGGAGATATCTGGCTGGACGAAGCATCGAACGTCGCCATTCAGTGATATCGCGTCCGCGGCCGGCGCCCAATAGCCGGTCCTGCCTGCTCCGTCGCATCGATCTCGGTCATGACTATTGACTGAGTAAGGTCGGGGTATGTATGGGCCGAGCTTTTCGAAGTGGCCTTGACGAAATGGGATTTATCGAGTTGAATGTTAAAAGAGGGCGTGAGGTGGTTCCGTTGTCTCGCAGGTGGGAGTTCAGCTCAGATGGAAGGAAGAAGGACAGACAGTCACCTGTTCTTCACCGTGAGGAGGGAGAAGACATGGTCGTATTCTCAGTCGCATTTCTTCTCGTAATTGCACTGTTCCCTGGTATCGCGGCAGCTCATGGGAATGTGGCGCTGGAAGACGATATCTGCGTGCGACGGGTGGGCGGCAACCTGGTTCATTTTAACGCGTATCAGCCGCAGTACGAGGCCAAAGCTCAATACTGCACGGAGATTCCAGGCGAAGGCGATACGTTTTTGGTGGTTGATCTGGTGGATCCGGTGTTGCGTACCTTACCGGTGGGAGTTCGCGTGGTCAGAGGCACCGATGGGTTGTCGGAAGAGCAGACGGTGGCCTATTGGCCTCCGGTCATTCATCCGGACGGCGTGCTTCGAGGCGAAGCCAACTTAACAAGGGGGGTCTACACATTTGTGATTATGCCGGAGGGGTTCAGCCATTCGTCGTATCTGCTGCGGGTGCAACAGGCAGATTACGGGAAGATCGCACAAAAGGCGATGGGTCCTCTTACGATGCTTCTTCTCCTTGCGTTGATAGGGTATGAGATCTCGAAGTCGAAGCGGTGGGGAGGTCGGAGAGTGCAGGGCCGGTCGTAAATGGTCACGTAAGACGGAGAGATGGTCCATATTTGCATAAGCATGACGGAAGGAGGGATGACCTATGGCGGCAGAGCGGGGTTATGACATTTCGGAGTGGTATGATTCGCGGCCGTGGAAGATTGGCTGGTTTGCGATGTTAGCGATTGGGATTTTTTGGGTCTTATATCAGCGGACATTTGGGTATTCGCACGGGTTGGATTCGA
>JANDJL010000007.1 GCA_024330965.1 Nitrospira sp.
GCGCATCGATTTCTTTCACCAAATGCCCCTTGGCGATTCCACCGACGGCCGGATTACACGACATCTGCGCGATCCGAGCCCGATCCATCGTCAGCAAGAGCGTTCTCGCCCCCATCCGCGATGCAGCCAACGCCGCCTCGCAGCCGGCATGACCACCACCCACGACGATAACGTCAACTTCCACGAGTGCTGTCCCTGCTACTTCCCGATGCAAAATGTTGAAAAAATTTGATTCAAAATCTCGTCCGACGTAATCGCCCCCGTGATCTCGCCCAGGGCATCGGACGCCCCACGCAAATCAACGGCGATGAACTCCGCGTCCCTCCCGCTTCGGATGGAGTCCAGCGCTTCCTCCAGCGACGTTCGCGCCCGCTCCAGCGCTTGACAATGGCGAGCATTCACAAAGACGACCCCTTCCCTCGGGTCCAGCACCCCTAGCGCAAGCTCCTCACGGATCGCCCGCCTCAGCTCATCGATGCCTATGCCTGTTCGGGCTGACGTGATAACGGCCCTTTCCCCAGAGCGCCGTGCCATCATATCAGCCGCCTCGGCCACGACGTCGCTCTCCACCAAGTCGCTCTTATTGAACACCAGCAGCAGCCGTGGACTCTTTCCAAACGGCAGCGGCAGGCTCCCATCCAGACAATCCTCTCTCACACTCGCATCTCGGACATAGAGCACAAGATCGCTCTGTTCGACGGCAAGCCTTGTTCGTTTAATCCCCTCTTGTTCAACGACATCGTCTGTTTCACGGACACCAGCCGTGTCGATCAAGGTCACCACGACACCGTCCCAAACGACCGACTCTTCTATCAGATCACGAGTCGTCCCGGGAACATCAGTGACGATCGCTCGATCTTCGCCCAACAGCACATTGAGCAGACTCGATTTGCCTACGTTCGGCGGGCCGACAATCGCCACACGAGCCCCCTCCCGCAACCGGCGTCCCATAGCGGCACAGCCCAGCATGTGCTCGACATCGGCGCAGGTCTCTTCCAATGCAATCATCAACCGATCTCGACTGATAAAGGAAATATCCTCTTCCCCAAAATCAATCCCTGCCTCGACCTCACAAAGCAATGACAAGAGGCGACCTCGTAACTGATTCACCCGCAACCCCAGTTCTCCACGAAGATTGCGCTGCGCCATGCGCAAGGCCGCTTCAGATGACGCTTGAATCGTCTCCAACACCGCCTCAGCCTGAGAGAGATCCAACCGACCATTCAGAAACGCCCGTTTTGTAAACTCTCCCGGTGCCGCAAGGCGAGCTCCCGACTGGACGCAGGCCTCACACACCAACCGCAAGACCACCCGGCTCCCATGACAGTGGATTTCCACCACATCCTCTCCCGTGTAGGAATGCGGTGCTTTCATCCAGACGACGAGCCCTTCATCTATGACCTCGGTGGCCTCCGGCTGGGTTGCCCCCCCGTTATGCTTGGGAACGCCGGAGCACCCTCCGGCCGCTCCCCTGACGATATCCGTCACGTACAAACGGTGAGAGGAAAGGGCGTTCAGCTCACGCCTCGACCGCAGTCGCACAACTCTCGATGCAACGGCCAGGGCATCCGGTCCGCTGATCCGCACAATGCCGATCCCCCCCTCGCCAGGCGGGGTAGCGATTCCACAAATGGTATCCTCCACCGCTCGCTCCATGCCCCTCACGCACCTCTACCACCCACTGGATCGCGACCGGCGCCCAACGCTGCGCGATTTCGGCCGAAATGCAGCTCGAAATGGGCCAAGACTATTTCTTCTCGGCCTCTTCACCGACAGCGGGGGTAGGCTGAGGTCGAGGGAAAAACAATTGCTCCGTCACAAGCTGTTGGACAATATTCAACGTGTTGAGGGTCATCCAATACAAAACCAGGCCGGCGGGAAAATTCAAGAACAGGAACGTCATGAAAACCGGGAGCATGAGCATGACCTTGGCTTGGGTCGGATCCATGGTCGTAGGAGTAATCTTCTGCTGAATCACCATCGTGATGCCCATCACAATGGGAAACACGTAGTAGGGATCTTGAACCGACAGGTCGTCAATCCAGAGCGCAAACGGAGCCTGCCGCAGGTCGATCGCGACATTCAGGATATTGAACAAGGCCACGAACACAGGCATTTGCAACAACATCGGCAAACAACCGCCGACCGGATTGACCTTATTGTCTCGATACACCTTGATAAGTTCCCTGTTCAACCGATCCCGGTCATCTTTGAATTTCTCTTGAAGAGCCAGGATTTTCGGCTGAATCTCCTGCATCTGCTTCATCGCCTTGTAGCTCTTATACTGTAACGGGATAAAGATCACTTTGATCACGACGGTCAGGAGAATGATCGTCACCCCGTAATTGTGGGTATGCTCATTGATGGCCCGCAGCACATAAAAGATCGGCTTGGCCACCGACTTCACCACGCTCCAACTGCCGAAAATGAACCATCCAAAGTCGATCGTATCCTCTAGACCTATCTGAAGACTGCGAAGCGCATCATACTCCTTGGGTCCTGCATACAATCGAAACCCCAGAGAATCCTCCGCTCCGACGGAAAAGCGAACGACGCTCGAGACCAACTTCGCATCCTCTTTCTTCACCCGAACCGTTCCAACCTTCTGCGGAATGATCACGCCCAAGAAGTACTTATCCTGCAGCCCAGCCCATTGAATCATCCCTTGCCGCTCGGCCTCGGAATCGGGCACACTCACATCTCGCTCGCCGTCAACCATAGAGACCGGTCCTATGGCGCCGATAAATCCCTCTCCCCACTCCACAATCCCGAAATTGGTCCCAAGACCGACTTCCACGAATTCTCCAAGACCCCTGTGGTTCAATTCGATATCAACCACGTAACTATCCGCGTGAAACGTCAGACGCTTCTCCAGTCGAATCTCCCCGTCCGCACTCTCGTAAGAAAAGACCACGTGTCCCGTGGGGTTCGTCTGGTCAAGCGTCTGAAAATCCTGTTCAACCCGGTAGGTTCCTTCGTTCAGCTCTCGCGTCAAGGCCGCATCGTGTGTCCCAATCGCCAGTGGGTCCGCAAACTTTCCCCCTTGCCTCACCAGCTCTACGGGAGGCCGACTCGGCGCACTGCCTCGATAATGCTTGAGCTCCCACCCCGTCAGCACCGCGCCGCGGCTGTTGAGCCGTGCCCGATACAGCCCGGTTTCCACCTCCACCGTTTGAGGCTCCACGCTCCCAGGGCTCTGAGACCTGCTCGTCGAAGGTGCGAACCTTTTTGATGGGCCTTGTGCATCCGCTCCGACCGATGGGACACTCATCTGCCGTGAATCGGCGGCAGATTGCGGAGATGACTCTTCTGTTGAAGATTCATCCGACGGAGGCGGCGGGATCAGGCCCAACTCGTTAAGCACGAATTCGTAGCCCAAAATGATCGCCAGAGACAAAACCAGAAACACAACCAGCCGCTTTTCCATGGATCAATAGACCGTCTGTTTTCGCCTGCTCTCGCTCCATGCACCACGGCAACGGAGCCGGATATTACCTGACCGGATCTTCTCCACCCGGATGAAACGGATGACATTTCAAGAGACGGAGGATCACCAATCCTCCTCCCCGCAGCACTCCATACCGAGCAATCGCCTCCAAGGCATATTGCGAACAGGTCGGGTCGAATCGACAGGCCGGACCCAACCAAGGAGAAACCACATAGCGATAGGCGCGAATGATCCACAGACACAGTTTCCGCATACCCATCATGCTACGCCGACCTCGATCGAAGGACGTTCGCTCGCCGCAACGTTGCTCCCCATATGACGGCCAACTCATGAAACGGCTGCGCCAACGCCTCACGCTTTGGGAAAACAAGGATTGCCTGCCCGGGAACTAAATCACGATGACACTGTCTGACCAATGCCCGAAACACTCGCTTGGCTCGATTTCGCCGAACCGCGTTCCCAAACCGGCGACCGACGATAATACCCACGCGGGTCGGCCCATCCTCCATCTTGTAAATCGACAAGTTGAACAGTTCCGTCGAAACTCGTCGGCCATGGCGCTTGACCGTTTCGATCTCTCGACTCACCCGCAGGAAAACGTCCCCCGGCCTATCCATCTTCAGCTCGGCTTGCACCGAGAGTCTACGGCAAAACGCTGCCCAACATCGACCCGGGGAAACAGCTCAAGGCAGGCAAGGGAGGGAGAGGCGCTCGCACAGCGGCATCACGCGGTCAGCAAGCGCGCCCGGACTTCTGTAGCGTCGGGAACAGCGCATTACACCGTCAATCGAGCACGCCCTTTGGCCCGACGACGCGCCAGGACTCGTCGTCCATTCTTCGTGCTCATGCGTTTTCGAAAACCGTGCTCACGTTTTTTCTTTAGATTGGATGGCTGCCGAAATGTGAATGACACGTCCCCCCCTCCTTCGTCTACCGCTCAACACTTGGAAGCTGTCATTGATTAATTATGGGACCGGTTGATCTTCAGAAAATAGAAAGCCGCATTATAGGAGCGCCTCTCACCCCTGTCAATTCACAGTGTTCCGCGCATTGATCGGTGGGACCAACGACCTCCGCACCATTTTATTTATTTTTTACTTTATACCATTGAGGAACGGGTCAAGAACTGGAAGGGCCCTTACACCAAACGAAACGAGCGCGATGATGCCAGATTGCCACAGGACCGAAACCCTCTCGCCTCACCTTCTGCTTCCTAACTTGGCAATCAGGCTCCTCTATGTCATTATCTCACATTATCCCCTCGGTTCCGCTTGGTACCGAGTTTGCTAGAACTACGACGGGCATAAAAAGATCTACTGCCACTCTCTTTCATAGATGGAGGCCCTCGTGAAGCCCATGCGACAGACTGCGATGCTCTTCGTCCTGACCGCCCTCCTCGCCGGAGGCTGCGCCAAGCCTCCCTCGGATAAAATCGAGGCGGCGGAACAGGCCGTCAAACAGGCTCGGGAACGCGGCGCCAACGTGTATGCTCCCGAAGAATACGCAAAGCTTGAAGGAAAACTCACCGCCTTAAAACAAGAAGCGGCTGAGCAGGAAGGCAAGTTTGCACCGTTCCAAGACTATGGAAAAGTCGAAGAGCTGGCCGTTTCAACCGCCAATGAGGCGGCCGCTGTTTCGTCGGCGGCAACTCAGAAGAAGGAAGAGGCCAAGACGGCGGCCCTTCAAGCTCAACAAGTCGCCCAAGAGGCCGTATCGTCCACTCGTCAATTGATCGCGAAGGCGCCGGTCGGAAAAGACCGGGCGGCCATCGAGTCAATCAAGAACGATATCGAGGCGCTGACCGCTTCCCTGACACAAGTCCAAGCGTCGATCGACAAAGAGGATTATCAGGCCGCCCAAACCCAAGCCAAGGCCATCGACGAAAAAAGCCGCGCCATTTCGGTCGAGATTCAAGATGCCATTGCCAAGGTCAAGCCGAGAAAAGTCTCCCCCTTCCCCAAACAGTGAGATGCCGGCGTTTCTCGAAGGGCTCGCATGTGTTCGCCCCGGATACCTGGCAATAAGCTTCTGCGCCCTCGTGGCGGCGACCGGCTGTACTCCGGCCGTTCCTCCTGATCTCCTCGCGGACATTGACGCCGTTGATCGCCAATTGATCGACCTGGGGGCTCCCCGCATCGCAGCGGACGAATACGCCTCCTTCGCCACCCGATGGGCCGCTCTTAGAATACGCACGCAGGCCTATGACGATCTCATCCGCTGGCCATGGGAGTCCAATCGCATCGAGGACGAGCTCCGACAATTGCTCGCCCACGGCGATACCACCTTGGTCAGGGTCCAAGAGGAGCAAGCCGCCCTCCGCCGAACGGCCGAAACTGCGATCGCCAAGCTTGACGAGCGTCTTTCGGCTCTGTCTTCACAAGTTGCATCATTGGGCAGCCATATCGTGCTGGGAAAAGAATTGACCCACGCGGATCTCCTGTTGAAACAGGCGCGATCGTTTTTTCAACAACGGGACTATGCACGGTCTCTCGAGATCACCAAACAGGCCAACGAGACCCTCGACGTGCAGACTGCCGTGTTAACACGGGACCTTCAACGGTACGCAGATGCCCAACAGATTGCACGATGGCAAATCATGGCCCGCCGGACTGTGGAATGGTCCCGCATCCATCAGTCACCGGCCATTATCGTGAGCAAAGTGGACCGGGAACTGCTTCTCTACGAGAACGGGAAGAAAGTATCATCCTACCCCGTTCGGCTGGGCTACAACGGCCTCAAAGACAAACTGGTGCAGGGAGATGGAGCCACACCGGAGGGCCGTTATCGAGTCGCCGCTCTGAAGGGAGAGGGTGAAACACAATTTTTCCGCGCCCTGCTGTTGGACTATCCCAACCAGGAGGACCGGCGGCGCTTTCGGGCCGCCGTTCAAGCTGGAATCGTTCCTCCAACAGCCTCCATCGGCGGGCTCATTGAAATTCATGGGATGGATTCGACCGGGACGTCTCAAACGCTGGGCTGCATCATGCTGGACAATTCTCATATGCAGAGAGTGTTTTCCCGCGTCGTTGCCGGCACGCCGGTGACCATTGTCGGAGCCCTCACCGAGCGGAACGCCATCACCTTGACCTTGACCGAGTTACAGCAACAACAAGGCGCAACGTGAACTCTGTCATGGCATTCCGATTCGCCGTCTGGTCGTCACTGTTCCTGGTGGGACTGCTGACCGCGAAGCTGCCGACCCTGTCACCATCACCACGCAGCGACTCCGCTCCCCAGCCACCCCCCTCATCCGTCCCGCCGGCCACCGGTTCGCAAGCCGGGTCCCTCTCTTCCCTTTCCGCCCTTCAAGCCCGATACAAGGCCTTGTCAAAACAACTGTCCCGGCTCAAACCGCAGGAGCCGTACATTCTCGTGGACACCGCCCGCAACCATCTTTATCTTAAGCAACGAGACGACATCCTTTTGGACGCCCTGGCCTCAACCGGCAGCGGCACGATCCTTCCCAAACCGGGGGAAGCGACCGACCAATGGGTCTTCGACACACCGCGTGGAGCATTCTTCGTCCAGTCCAAACTCCTCAATCCGGCGTGGGTCAAGCCCGATTGGGCCTTTATCGAAGAAGGGCAGGAAGTTCCTCGCAATCAAGCCGACCGTGTCGAACAAGGTGTGCTCGGCGCCTACGCGCTGGGATTCGGGAAGGGCTATTTCATCCACGGCACGCTCTACACGCGCCTGCTTGGCAAAAATGTAACACACGGCTGCATTCGGCTGAATGACGACGATCTCAAGAGCATCTATCGAGTGGCGCGGATTGGGACACCGATCATCATTTTCTAGCTCAGACGGCTCAGCAACACCTTCCCGATTCTCTTCACCCTGGCCCTTCTTCCTCCTTCTCGTCCTTTTGACCCCAACCTGCTGGGCGGAAGACCAGGCGCCTTTTCCTGATGTGGATCTGAACGATTCCGCCTCATTGCAAGAAGTGACGCGGGTGCTTCAAGAAGAGGTCAAGCTGGCCGCTCGCCCCCACAACTATCTACTGATCGACCTCGTGACGCAGACCATCCACATCAAGGGTCGAGGTCTCGACCTCTATCGCATTCCCATCGTCGCCTGGTCATTCAAGACGCCACACGCCGTTCACGGCACTCACCGGCTGATTGCGCGCCCTCCCATTGCCCGCCGCACCGTTGATCCCACCGTTTCTGTCGAGCAGATCCCCTTGTCACTCGCCGACATGCCCGCGGCCTACACCCTGTCGTTTACCCCCGCCCTGACCATCGAAGTGCGACCTTCGGATGAAGAGGACATCTTCCGCCGGCTATGGGCGGGAGCAAAAACCTGGTGGCGGAGCTTGAACGATTGGGCGTCATCGTTCTCCAAGGGAGAGTCCTCCGACCCGAGTCCCTACCTGCTGTTGGAACTCTCTCGCGAACAGGCGCAATCCCTCGCGTGGTCGGCGGTCGATGGGATGCCTTTAGTCATCCGGCGGGCAACCGATAAGAAATAGCCGCGTCAATGGAATCATTGTCTTTTCCGGAGAAGATTCCTATGATGCACCAGACTCCTGAAATCGGCTCAGACCACTTTGTCCACGAGGGAAACTATGCCCACCCCATCGCGGAAGGCGCTACCAGCGCCGTTTCATGCCACGGTTCGTTCGGCAATGGAAGAGTTGGATCAACATCGGGTCATCGATCGATTATGGGAGAAAGACCACCGGCTCTGGAAAGACGATTCCTCCGAGATCACCGACCGACTCGGCTGGTTAACCGTCCATGATCACATGCGAGAACGACTCGACGGTCTTCGCGACTGTGTCACCGAGGCCAAGTCCATGGGTGTTACGGACGTCGTGCTCCTTGGCATGGGCGGCAGTAGCTTGGGCCCGGAAGTCCTTCGCGCCTCGTTCGGACAGGCGAAAGGATTTCCACGACTGTGGGTCCTCGATTCTACCGTGCCAGGATGGGTTCGGATGGTGACCAGTGCGCTGACTCCCTCCAAAACCCTGTTCCTCGTCGCGAGCAAGTCCGGGGGCACCATTGAAGTCTTGTCCCTGTTCGCCCATTTCTGGGGGCTGGTTCACAAGGCAACGAAAAACCGCACCGGCGATCACTTCCTCGCCATTACCGATCCGGGAACCGGGCTTGAACGATTGGCGCGGGACCATGGATTCCGCCGGATCTTCACCAATCCCCCCGACATCGGTGGCCGCTATTCCGTCCTCTCCTTGTTCGGTCTGGTTCCCGCCGCCTTGCTTGGGCTTGACGTGCCCCGGCTGTTGGACCGGGCGGCCGAGATGGCGACACACTGCAAGACCCAGACTCCCATCGAGGCCAACCCCGGCGCCTATCTTGGCGCGGTCATGGGAAGCCTCGCCAAATCCGGCCGTGACAAGGTCACGGTCATCACATCACCGGCCCTGTCCACCTTCGGACTGTGGGTCGAGCAACTGTTGGCTGAAAGCACCGGCAAGGAAGGAACCGGGCTGATCCCCGTGGCCCAGGAGCCGGTTTTACCTGCCTCCGCCTACGGTAATGATCGATTGTTCGTCTATCTGCGTCTTCAGAAGGACGACAATGCAACGCTCGATCGGCGGATCCAGGCTTTGAGAAACGCGGACCAGCCCGTGCTTCAATTGGATCTTCGTGATCGATACGATCTCGGCGCCGAATTCTTTCGCTGGGAATTCGCCACCGCCGTGGCCGGTCATCTCCTGGGAATCCATCCATTTGACCAACCGAACGTTCAAGAGAGCAAGGACAACACCAACCAGGTCTTGAGCATGTTCCAATCAACACGCCAACTGCCGGAGTTGTTACGACACAGCCCCAAACAAGCGGCGCAAGACCTGTCGGCTCGCCTGAAGCTCGGCACATACGTCGCCATCTTGGCCTACACGACACCCTCTCGTCCCTTTGAGCAGGCTGTCACGAGGCTCCGAAAAACCCTCGTAGCCCGCCATCACGTCACCACCACGTTCGGCTATGGGCCTCGGTATTTGCACTCGACCGGCCAGCTCCACAAGGGAGGCCCATCGACGGGTCTTTTCCTCCAATTGATTGATCGTATGACACCCGATCTCCCGATCCCCGGCAAATCCTATTCGTTCGGGACCCTGGCTCGCGCCCAGGCGGCCGGTGACCTCCAATCCCTGCGCACCCATCACCGACACGCCCTGCTCGTTCCGCTCGGGCGAGATCCGGCGCAGACCATCGATGCCATTACTGCCGCCGTGAGTCCCGCCCATTCCTCAAACCGACGAGCCGCCGTCCAAACGAAGGCGCAAGCAACTCGGCGGAAGACTCGGCGGTAAGATGCCCATCGCTTCGGAAATCCATCTCGCGCGTGATGGAGCAGAGTGGGCCCACCAAGCGGCGACGCTGCTCCTCACAGCCAGTGAAACCGCCATCCGATCCCATGGCCGCTGCCTACTTGTCCTCGCCGGCGGTTCCACCCCCCGCGCCCTTTACACAACACTGGCTTCTCTTCCCTGGAAGGAACGGTTCGATTGGTCCAGGATCTTTTTTCTCTTTGGAGACGAACGGTGCGTGCCGCCGGATCATCCGGAAAGCAACTTCGGCATGGCCCGGACGGTGCTGTTCCAACCACTGGGCGTCCAGGGAGATCACATTTTTCGCATGAAGGGCGAGGCCCCTGATCCCCACGTTGCGGCCCAGGACTACGAAGCAGTCCTTCGACGACTGACAAATTGTACGCCGCCGGATCTCCCCCGCCTTGATGTAATCCTGCTCGGTCTGGGAGACGATGGCCACACGGCGTCCCTCTTTCCCGGCACGGCGGCGCTCGGGAACACGGTCAGCGCTGTGACAGTCGGCCATGCACCGGTCGGCGTTCGCACTCGTTTGACCCTGACCTTGGGTGTGCTCAACCAAGCAAGTGTGGTACTCTTCCTGGTGACCGGCGCACAGAAGGCGCCCATCGTGCGAACGGTGCTGTGCCCGACGAACGAGGCTGATCGGACGCTCCCGGCGGCCCTGGTGGCACCAGAAAGGGGACGGCTGATGTGGATGTTGGACCATTCCGCCGCATCCCAATTGTCGGCTCACGGCCAGGCAGCCCAGAACCCTCGTCTATGATTCTTGCTGGCGACATCGGCGGCACGAAGACCAATCTCGCGCTCTACGATTGGACCGACGAGCGAACCGAACCCATTCACCTCGATTCCTTCCCCAGCGGAGATTACTCATCCCTCGAAGAAATCCTTCGCGACTTCTTGGCATCACCGCTTCCCACCTCGTCATCCATTGAGCAAATGACCGGAGCACCCGAACTTGAATCCCCCACCGATCGCAAAGCCGACGAGTCGTCAACTCCTTTGCAGATCGAGGCCGCCTGTTTCGGAATCGCGGGGCCCGTTCTCGATAATCGAAGCCAGACGACCAACCTCCCCTGGGTGGTCGACGGCAATCAGATTGCCGAAGAGTTCGCCATTTCGCAGGTGCGGCTCCTCAACGATCTTGAAGCGACGGCTTACGGCATCCTGTTGCTGCGCCCCGATGAGATCGAAGTGTTGAACGTCGGCAAACCTCCGGCGAAGCGGCAGGCCCTGGCAATCATCGCCGCCGGAACCGGCTTGGGAGAAGCCATTCTCTTTTGGGACGGCACCACGTACCGCCCCATGCCATCGGAAGGAGGGCACGCGGACTTTGCGCCGAATAATGATAATGAGATCGAGCTGCTCCGCTACCTGCGCGGCCAATATCTCCACGTCAGTTACGAACGTGTTCTCTCAGGGCCCGGCCTGCTTGCCATCTATGAGTATCTCCGCGACACCAAGAAAAATGAACCGACCTGGCTGGCCGAAAAGATCAAGGCCGGCAATCCCGCAGCGGCGATCGCCGAAGCCGGCCTTGCGGGACAAGCCGACATTGCCAAACAGGCGCTGGATCTGTTCGCCTCGATCTACGGAGCGGAGGCCGGCAACCTGGCCTTGAAGGCCCTCTCGCTGGACGGTGTCTATGTCGCCGGCGGCATTGCTCCGAAACTGATCACCAAGCTCCAAGACGGCACCTTCATGAAAGCCTTTACGAACAAAGGGCGATACAAACGGTTGATGAATTCGATCCCCGTCAAGGTCGTCATGAACCAGCACACCGCCCTGCTTGGCGCCGCTTCCGTCGCGGCAGCTCTCGCCCGGTGCAGGAAACCATGACGCCCCCGTCTGATCTGGACAGTCTCAAGAAAGCCGCCGCTTTGAAGGCCGTCGAGTTCGTCCGAGACGGAATGGTCATCGGCTTGGGGACCGGTTCCACCGCCAAACACCTGGTGATCGCCTTGGGCGAGAAGGTCCGTGCTGGACTGAACCTCCGCGGCGTCGCGACCTCGCAAGAGACAGCGTTGCTGGCCACCCAAGTCGGCATCCCTCTCATCGACACGGACAACCGCTGGGAAATCGACGTGGCGATTGATGGGGCGGATCAAGTCGACCCAGCCTTTAACTTGATCAAGGGTGGAGGGGGGGCCCTCCTCAAGGAAAAAATCGTGGCAGCCTCGGCCCGACAGTTCATCGTCATGGTCGATCAGACGAAGCTGGTCCCCGTCCTGGGAGGCTCATTTCCGTTACCGATCGAAATCATCCCCTTCGGTTGGGGCAGCACCGCCCGGCACATCGAGCGCGTGACCAAGAGCCCCGTGGTGCTGCGCGAGCGTCATGGCGCCCCCTTCCGAACCGAAGCCGGCAACTTGATCGTGGACGTGCACCTCGACCGGATCGATCACCCGCAAGAATTGGAAATCCTGTTGAATCTGATTCCCGGCGTGGTTGAAACCGGCCTCTTTGTAGGCCGAACCAATATCCTCATCGTGGGTACAACCCAAGAGGTCCAAGTTCATCATGTGCCGAAAGGATCATAGAGGCTCGTTGAGCAACTCTTAATCCTTGCTCGACTCACAGTACCGAGCAACAAGAAGCTGCCGATCCACTCATCATCTCCCCCTCCTTCTTTTGAGGGGCTTGAGGCCCGAGCCCCTCCCGTGTAGGCTGAGACCGTGGGGCCGGTGCGGCAACCAGCCTGAACGGAAGGACCTATGGCTCGGTCATCCCCTTCAGCATGGCTTCTTTTGCTGAGCCTGGTCGTCGGCATGACATCCGGTTGCGGAGGCACGACGGACTTGCCGCGCGATCTTCCCGCCAGCAATGCCGTCGCTCTTCAACTTGTCACAGATCGCCTCTCGTTCCCTGTCTTCATGACGGCACCTCCCGGCGACAACACGAGGCTGTTTGTCATTGAAAAAGAAGGGCTCATCCGTATCGTAACGGCAGGCACCGGAGCCATCCTTCCCACGCCATTCCTCGATCTGCGCAGCCAGGTTTCCACAAGCGGTGAACAAGGGTTGCTGGGGCTCGCGTTCGATCCGGATTACACCAGCAACGGAAATGTTTACATCTTTTACACGAACCCCGTCGGCAACCTAGTCGTCGCCCGTCTGCAACGGAGCGTGGGCGACCCCAACCGAGCCAATCAGACCTCCTTGACGGTGTTGCAGGCCATCGACCACTCAACTTATACAAATCACAACGGCGGCATGTTGGCATTCGGTCCAGACGGTTGTCTCTACGCTGGGACCGGCGATGGGGGTGGCGGTGGTGATCCCGACAACCATGGACAGAAACTCACGACGAAACTCGGCAAACTGTTGCGGCTCGATCCCCGAACGGGAGGTGCCTGCACCAATGAGGGGCTCAATCCCTTCGTGCTTTCTGGCGGACTGCCAGAAATCTGGAGCTTTGGCCTTCGCAATCCCTGGAGATTTTCGTTCGACCGGGCTACCGGCGATCTCTACATCGCTGACGTGGGAC
Source organism: Nitrospira sp. (assembly GCA_024330965.1). Taxonomy (GTDB): domain Bacteria; phylum Nitrospirota; class Nitrospiria; order Nitrospirales; family Nitrospiraceae; genus Nitrospira_D. The sequence goes on from JANDJL010000007.1 coordinate 13,233, forward strand.
AGAACCGCCGCGAAGAGATCAACGTGTCGCCGGCTCCCTTCGCGGGCCGGCAGGCCAACTATGGATGGCGAATCATGGAAGGAGGGCTGTGTTTCGATCCACCGACCGGTTGTGATCCACGTGGGCTGACCTTGCCGGTGCTCGATTATCCCCATACGGACGGCGCCTGCTCGGTCATTGGCGGGTATGTCTATCGAGGTTCAGCCATCCCCTCGTTGCGCGGGATCTATTTCTATGCGGATTATTGCGCCGGCTTTGTCCGCAGTTTTCGCTTCGTCAATGGCCAAGCCACTGCTCAAACAGAGTGGCCGTTACTCAGACAACCTAACATCACCAGCTTTGGAGAAGATGCCCAAGGCGAACTCTATCTCATGACTCAGGGTGGGAGTCTCTACAAACTGGTCCCCAATTGACCGCGTTTCCCTCCCCTCTCTCCAGCCCCGCCCCATCGCTCCCTCCGAAGCAAGCTACCTACACGCCAAGCCACTGTCCATGCTCGTCTCGCCAACGGAACAATCTGGCGGGCAGCACCGATGCCGTTCTATTTTCCACCTCCCGGCCGCACCAACGGCACAAACCTCACCAACGTGAGTGCCTTCCGTTCATAGCCGCTCTCTGTCCGGCGATAGAGCTCCAACTGTTGCAGGTCCTTGCCGATGGGGAGAATGAGCCGACCACCGACCGCCAGTTGATCGAGCAGGGGCTGCGGCACCTGTTCCGGCGCGGCGGTGACGATGATGGCGTCGAACGGCGCCTCCTCTGGCCATCCCTCATGGCCATCCCCGACTCGCACCTTCACGTTCATGTAACCCAGCTCAGCGAGGGTCCGCTCTGCCTGGCGAGCCAGTGGTTCGATCAGTTCCACCGAAAACACCCGATCGACCAGCTCAGCCAGAATGGCCGCTTGATAGCCGGATCCTGTGCCGATCTCCAACACCTTGTCTGTTCTCTTGAGTGTCAGATGTTCTGTCATCTCAGCCACCAGCGAGGGTTGCGAGATGGTCTGCCCATAGCCGATCGGCAAGGGGCTATCGATATAGGCAGACCGAGCATAGGACGGAGGGACAAACCGATGGCGTGGGACTTTCCTCATAGCGGCAATCACAGCAGGGTCGCGAACGCCGTGTGGGATGATAGCGTCATCGACCAGTCGGTCCCGCTCCGCCTGGCGGTTTGGATCCATGGAGAACGATTCGGTTCCACCTCCTCGGCCACAAGAGGCGCTCCCTAGCACCCACCAGATGAGAAGACAAAAGAACACCCTTCGCCCAAGCTGTGCTCCCATCGCAGCCTTGTGACTCGACCAAGAGATTCTCAAGCAGCGATCCCTCGCCCCATGCTTCGATCCGACGATTTGGCGCAGTCAGACCCTCTTATTCATGGAGACTGCCACAGGGGAATGACTCAAGGGAACGAGCCCCCTTCCCTCTTCTTCAATCCAACACGAACGTGACCTTCAGATCAACGCGATACAAGGCAACCTTGCCGTTTTCAACGACCACGTGCTGTTCTTTGACCCACGCCGACTTGATGTTTCGGACCGTCTTCGAGGCGCGATTAATTCCCTCGACGATGGCGTCTTCAAAACTTTTCGGTGACTCGGAGCTGATCTCGATGATCTTGGCAACGGACATGGACTCCTCCTTTCTGTCGTGCACTCGGTCGTGTACTCGCACGACCGGCGTCATGATCGACTTTTCCCGGTACAGCCGCCCTCATCTCCTTGAACCTCCTTAAAAAAAGCAGCAGACATCTTCCTCCCCTCGCTACCGAGCAAAGTCGAGGCCCGACCGGCTTCGGCATCAGGTCAGAAATTTGGCCCATTTATCGGGCGGTTCTTCGGTCGCGACTTATCGAGGTCGAAAACGGTGGGGAACTCTGCGCCAGGGGAAAAGATTGATCTGTGGCGAGAACGGGACGGAGAGCATATCAGATCCCCTTCGCGACCACACTTCGTGACCCACCGGGGATGGACCTTGGGGGCCCTGAACCGGTAGAATGTCGCTCATCTTCTTTCATTCACCCCTACCGACCACGTCCCCAACCTTCTTTTGTAGAAAGGCAGAACCATCAGTATGAAACGCGAAACATCTCGACCGTCCGTCATCCCCTCTGTCCATGGGTTTTCTCCCGGCTTTGCCGCCCTCGGTCTGGAAGCAAGGCTGCTCGCCACATTGGATCAACTCGGCTATGAAGAGCCGACTCCGATTCAGCGAGCGGCGATCCCGCCTTTGCTGGCCGGCAAAGACGTGCTGGGGCAGGCGGCAACCGGGACAGGAAAGACTGCGGCCTTTGCGCTGCCGCTCTTACAACGACTGGCGCAGGGGGCAACGGCCCGTCCCGCAGCCTTGATTCTTGTGCCCACTCGCGAATTGGCCGTTCAAGTCGGTGACGCGGTGAAGCGGTATGGGAAAGAACTCCGCGTGAACGTCTTGACCGTCTATGGAGGACAGGCCATGGGGCCTCAGCTTCATGCCCTCAGACACGGGGTCGATGTGGTGGTCGCAACGCCGGGCCGCGCCCTCGATCATATCCGACGGCAGAGTCTGAAGCTGACACAGGTGCGCGTCGTCGTCTTGGACGAAGCCGATGAGATGCTCGACATGGGGTTCGCCGACGATCTCGACGCCATTCTGGAACAGACGCCGGCCACGAAACAGACGGCGCTCTTCTCCGCGACCATGCCGAGCCGGATCAAGTCGATCGCGCAGCGGCACCTCACCCATCCGGTCGAAATCACCATCGCAAAAGAACCGGTCAAGGTCGGAACCACGCCGCGTGTCCAGCAGACAGCCTACCTCGTCGCCAGACCCTATCGCGGCGCCGCCCTTGTTCGAGTCCTGGACATGGCCGGACCGACCTCCGCCCTGGTGTTCTGCCGGACACGCGTGGAAGTCGATGACGTCACCGCCATGCTGAACGGCCGAGGATATCGAGCGGAGGCCCTTCACGGCGGCATGAGCCAACCTCACCGCGATCGCGTTCTGCAGGCCTTCCGCGCGGGACAGACGAACCTGCTCGTGGCCACCGACGTGGCGGCCCGAGGGTTGGATATTCCCCGCGTCTCGCACGTGATCAATTTCGACTTGCCCTCGTCAGCGGAGATCTACATCCACCGCATCGGTCGAACCGGCCGAGCTGGACGAGAGGGGACGGCCATTACCATTCTCGATCCGCGCGAGGAGCGGCTGCTCCGCAGTATCGAACGACTCACCACTGCCAACGTGACAGTGGCGCCAGTTCCGTCTGCAGCGGATCTGCTCGCCGTCCGATTCGAACGGGCCAAAGCCGCCGTGCTGGAAGCCATGCGGGAGCATGATCTCGGGCGATTCCGATCCACTGTTCAAGCGATGGCTTCATCGAGCGATCCCGTCACCATCGCCGCGGCCGCATTGAAACTTGTCTTTCAGGCGCAGGGAGGGGATCGGGTCGAACCCGACGTTCCTCCTGTGCCAACCGGACGACCGGAACTTGATCGGGCCATGTCTCGGAGAACAGACCGGCCCGAGACTCGTCAACGCAGCGAGCCGTCGAGGCTGAACGAGCGACCGGCGATGGGGAGGCCGAATCGAGAACGACCAAAGGAGGGCATGGCACGGATATACGTGGGAACGGGGCATCAAGCAGGCATCAGGCCTGGCGATCTCGTCGGCGCGCTCACCAACGAAGCAAAGGTCCATTCCAAGGTCCTCGGTGACATCGAGATTTTCGATCGCTTTTCACTCGTCGAAGTGCCGGCAGCAATGGTTCCCAAGATCATTGACCGGTTGGGACGAGGAAGAATCAAGGGCCATAGGGTACCGGTTCGTCTCTTTCGTGAAGAGCGGGATGTTGGATAAATCAGCCGGCCCGTCGAACTCTTCATTCTCTTTCCTGTCGCAATCCCCTTCGATGTGGCGATTACTGCGAGAGCGGCACGTTGGACGGAGCCTTAGTCTCGGGCCGCAGAGCGGCAGAAGCGGTCTTGGCTGATTGGGCTTCGATTTCGCGTTGACGGAAGATCGGTCATCCTCCTTCCCCAACAGACATGGCCCCTTGACCAGACGAATCCACCCCGGCGAGATAGGCCGCCATGATACCTGACAGGACGATCCCGTCGAAGGTGCCAGCTCCCCCAATACTGGCCATACCGATGGCGATTTTTTCAATATCCCGAAGATGTAACAGATCCGCTCCGATCAACGGGCCGAGCACTCCGGCAACGAAGGCGATGGGCGGAGCCTGCTCCGGCACCAACAACAACGCGCTCACAGACGCAACGACGGCGGGAAAAAGACCGGGCATCGTGATCCCGATGCCCTCCACCGGTTTCGCCATCCAATAACAGACCATTGTATTGATCACCACCGCGATGAGGACGCTGAGAAAGACTTGTCGACCCGCGACCACCAGTTGCGCGATTTCATAGATAGCGAGCGCCGTCGGAATCACACACCCTCCCACATTGACGGCGATGACGGTCTCCCGGCGAACACGCCGAAACGTCGGCCACCAGCCCTGAAGTCCAAAGATCGCAAAGGGATCAACCGGCATTGCTTCGACCCGAGCGATCCGTTTCACGGGAATGTTGATCAGGCTGCCAGCGAAAATACCTATGACGATCAGGAATGCCGCCTGCGGTTCCAATTTGAGTTTGATCAGCGACGTGGTGAAGAGATGGCCGAAAAACAGCGGCAGGAGCACCAGCAGGACGAAGAAGAACACCAGTGGGAGGCAGCCCCCTCTCCTCATCATCATATTCCCTCGCGTTTCTCGACCGACCGAGTCGCCCCCCTGCGAGTCGCCCCCCTGATTGAGGCTGCTATTGTTTCCTGTAATCCGACCCAAACGCAACAGTTCCCGACAGCCGCCAAGTGAGCCGGAGTTGTTCGGAAGATATGAACCGCCAGGGAAGCCGTGGCGTTCCGCGGCACAAACACCGGATCCCTCTGAGGCAAGACTCCCCATCACCCGTTCTTCTCTGAGTATTTTTGCGAGCGGAAGCATCGACGACCGTTCGATGCGTCAATCACTTCTCATCCTCAAACCTTGCTGGCATCCCCGTTGCTTAACCAGCGGACGTGTGAGCATGAGAGGAGACGTTGTGGTTCTCGCGCCCTCGTGAGGGTGGAATCGAGTGCGAGAACGAGAGAAGGACAAGCGGCGACCAGCTCTCAAACCGCCGCCATTTACATCATCGATCAGCAAGGAGGAATCATCATGGCCAAGGCAGAGGAGAAAGCTCTCGTGACCAAGAAACCCCGTGAGCTCACCTCGCGGGTGGAGGACCTCGAGCAATGGATGGACCGATTCATGGATGACCTGTGGCGGAGGCCACTGCCCAGTTTGTTCGGATGGGATCGGTGGCTCTCCCATCGGCCCTTCGCCTGGCGCATGCCGGCGATCGATGTCTACGAGGAAAAAGATACCATTGTGGTCAAGGCCGAACTGCCCGGCATGAAGAAGGACGATGTCGAGGTCAATCTCTCGGGAGAGACCTTGACGATCAAGGGGGAAAAAAAAGAAGAGCACGAAACGAAAGAAGCAGACTACTATCGTCGTGAGCGATCGTACGGCTCGTTCGTGCGAACCGTGGAACTCCCCTGCGAGGTAAAGCAGGACGATATCAAGGCGTCCTTCAAGGACGGTGTGCTCGAAATTCGATTGCCCAAGACCGAGGAGGCCAAGAAAAAATCCGTTGCTGTCAAGATTGACTAGCCTCTACTCGTTCGGGAGCCTTCGTGGAAACCTTCAAGCGATATGGACGAGGCATGGCCCTGTGCCTCCTCGTGGGCGGGTGGCTCAGCCTGGCGGCCTGCCATCCGCCGAAGCCCCGAATGGCCGAGGTCGGGGTCGGCGAGGTCGTGGTCGGAATGGCAAGGGCCGAAGACGTCGTCCGCGGCAACTCTTCTTTCCTCACCCTCTCCGATCCCCGCCTCATCTCTCCCCTTCGCCCGCCCAGCGTACTGTCTGATCGCACCCGCGAGGGCCATCATTTTCTTGATTTTCTTGTTCGTTGAATCCTCAGCGAACTGTTCCTCCATATTTCATATTTACATAGTCGGCACGGCGACCGAAGCCCTTCTCGTTCTCCCACACGGAGGCATCGGCTGCCTCAAGATCGGCCCCCCTCGAAAGGAGGGGGGTCCCTCTTTTTCTTTTCCTGTCGGGAACATTGCCCTCTTCTCCTCTCTTATGGCATGATTGGCGGTCTTGGAGGAACATGGGTTCTTTGTTGGAATACGTCGGGTGTGTGCATATTTTCCTCGGACCCTATCGAGGAAATCCCATTGCTATTTATCTGAAACGCACTGAATCCGGTTGTTTGATCAGCCCCAAGGTGTATCCCTGGAACGACGTCGTGGGGGTCGGTGATACACCGAACAAGGCCGCCGCGGATTTTGAAGAAAAGTGGAAAGCGCGAGGGCTCACCCCTGATATGTATTCAGGCCCCTCTTGGGAAGGAGGCATCAAGCCGGAGCGGCCGGCGCCGCCCAAACCAGCCGCTCCACCCAAGCCTGCAGCGCCGGCGGCAGGATCGGCGCCGGCCGGACAACCTCCTGCTTCCCCTGCTGCCGCATCATCTGATCGAGCTGATCGAGCCATTGGTGCGCCGGTTTCCGGAAATCACTCCTCCCATCCAACACCAGCCGCTTCGCAATCGGAATTGACAGCCGCGGCTTCATCAGCCAACGCTCAATCTTCCCCTGCCACTCACGCCGATATTCCCAATTCCCAGCCGTCAGGCCAGACCGGCTAACTCGAATTTCCCGGCGACTCGGTTCACGTTGCAAACAGCCTCGCCCGTCATGGCTCTGAAACAGAGCACTGAGCGCTCAACCTTCAAAACATCTCCTCATGGTGGTGCCGGTCATCCATCCCTGAATTGGTGATCCCGGTAGGCGGCAAGGACTGAAGCAAGACGGGCCTTCAGCTCCAACCGTTTTGGCTTCCCGGTCGAGGTATAAGGCACTTCGCGACCGAAGAGAATCACTTTGGGACTGCTGGCGAATGGCAACCGTCTCCGGCAATGGTCGAGGAGTTCGACATCGGTGAGGGGTCCTGCCCCCTCTCTTAGCACGACGTAGGCGGCGATTTCCTCACCATAGTAGCGGTGCTCGAACGGGATCGCCATGGCGAACTGCACTGCTGGGTGACTTTTGAGCACCCCATCGATTTCCAAGGGAGAGATGTTCACGCCGCCGCGGATAATGAGTTCTTTCAAGCGGCCAGAGATAAAGAAAAAGGATCGTCCTTGCTCGTCCCGCTCGTAAAACCCCTCGTCTCCAGAGCGAAACCACCCCCATTGGAAGGCCGCTTCATTCGCGTCGTCTCGTTTGAAGTAGCCATTGCAGACCGTCCAGCCACGGATACAGATTTCTCCCTTGACACCAGGCGGCACCGGCTTCCCATGCGCGTCGAGAATCGCCATGTCGTTGTGCGGTAACGCAAGTCCTATCGAGGGATACTCGAAGTCACCCAACCAATGGCGGTGCGTGGCAGGAGTCAATTCATTCGGCAGGAAGCAAGAATAACACGTGGTTTCCGAGAGACCATAGCCATGTCGGATTGGAAATCCGAACCGATCTTCGAAACGTAATGCGGTCTCCGTGAGCAACGGTCCTGCCCCACAAATCAGCCCGCCGAACTTGGTCAGGTGATACGACGAGAGATCTTCATCCGCCTCGAGGAGAAATTCGAGCAGCGTCGGCACGACACTGACACAGGTGACCTGTTCCTCATGAAGCCGCTTCCAAAACAGATGGCTCTTGAACTTTCGGTTCAACACGAGACTCCCCCCAAAATAGAAGGGAGTCACGAGCGTCACGACAATGCCATTGACGTGATGAACGGGCAATACGCACATCAGCCGGTCCTCTCGTCCGAACCGATGCCACGATGTGATCGCATCGGCGTCGGTCAACAGATTCGCTACGGTCAGCACGACCCCCTTTGGTTGGCCTGTAGTGCCGGACGTATAGACGATGAGGGCTTCTTCCTCCAATGACGGGCCCTCTGCAGAACCAGTGGCAGGTGCATGACCTGACTCTCTCCCTGGTGCCACCCCCCCGCGATGTTCCAGGAATCCGTCATCGCTCAGCACAATCACATGTCGCAGACTTGGGATCTCCCTGAGAAATTCCACCGCCTCCTCAACGTGTGTCTTCCAGCAACAGAGAGCCGAGGCTTCCGCATGTTCGATGATAAACCGTTTCTTGTCTGCGGATTCCTCCAGATTGATCGGCACGATGCTGACGCCGGAGCACCAGGCGGCAAAATAGACGATGACGGTTCTCTCGTGGTTAAAGAGAATGGTTGCCAGTCGGTCTCCTCGTGCGAGACCAAGCCGCTCTCGGAGAAACGTCGCGGTCTCTCGAACGGCAGTGCCAAATGCTTCGTAGGTATAGGAACGGCGCCGCTCTTCATCATAAAAAACCAGGAACTCCCGGCTGGTCAGTCCGGGATCGATCACTCGAGACACAAAGAACTCCTCGAACGACCTCCACGGAAACATCGGTCGTTCCCCCTCCAACCTTCTGGCTTGCGCAATTCGTTCAGCGACGGTCGTCAAGCTCGACATAGGCCTCCGGCGCCGGTCCTTTGTAGAGCGCCCTTGGTCTGATCAAGCGATTATGCTCCTGTTGCTCGATGATGTGGGCGCACCAGCCGGCGATACGGGAACACACGAAGACAGGGGTATAAAGAACCCGCGGGATTCCCATCAACAGATAGACCACCGCCGTGTAGAAATCGAGATTGGGATGAAGCCCCCGTTCCCGCCTCACCGCAAGATCGACCGCACGGGCGATGTCGTACCAGCGACGCTCACCGCAGAGATCGCTCAATCGTTCCGCCTCCCTTTGGATGATGTCCGATCGGACATCCCCCTGTTTGAGGACACGGTGGCCAAATCCCATGATCCGTCTCTTTTCAGCCAACGCGCTCTTTACCCAAGCTTCGGCCAGGTTGGGATTTCCAATTGAGACAAACATCTCCGCCACCGCTTCGTTGGCTCCGCCGTGCAATGGACCTTTGAGTGTGCCGATCGCCGCAGTCACAGCAGAGTGGAGATCCGTCATGGTGGACGCGGTCACGCGGGCTGAAAAGGTGGAGGCATTGAATTCATGTTCCGCGTACAGGATGAGCGAGACCTCGAGCGCCCGCGCCATGGCTCGCGCGCGACCATCTCCCTTCTGACCCGTCAGGAAAGAGAGCAGATTCTCCGCGAAGCCCATGCCCGGATCCCACGTCACCACCCCATCGCCCATCGCGAGTCGATGGGCTGTACCGATCACCAGCGGAATCTGTGTCAAGAGGGCGATCGAGGCCCGGAGCTGTGCCTCCCGCAACGGGTGACGTGGTTCTCGATCCAACAGGCCTAGCCACGACACGGCGGTTCGCAAGAGATCCATTGGGTGGGTGTCCCGGGGCACCGTGGCCAGAAACGCCAGAATGCGATCTGGTAAGACGGCCAGGGATGCAAGTTCGGATGAAAAGTCCTTGAGCTCGCTCTTCGTCGGCAGTGTGCCACGCAAGAGGAGATAGGCCACCTCCTCGAACGTGGCGCGTGCCGCCAAATCACCGATCGCATAGCCCCGATACCGGAGCCCTGCTCCACCTTCATCGAGCTGACAGATCGCCGTCTCGCCAGCCGGCACCCCTTCGAGACCGGGACTGTAGCCGTACGTTCCAAGTATTATGGTTGATTCAGCGGTCGTCATGGTCTCCCCCGTTCGCACGACAGATCCGTGCTCGCTGCTCATATTCTTGATAACGCAGCAGGTCGTAGAGTTCTTGTCTGGTCTGCATCCGATCCAAGAGCTGTTGTTGAGAGCCGTGCCGTTTCAATTCTTCGAGCAGCCGCTCGACTGCCTTCGCCGCGACCCTCAGCGCCGTCACTGGAAACAAGACCAGACGATAGCCGAGCGCCTGAAACTCAGACACGCTCAGGTACGGGGTCTTCCCGAATTCCGTCATGTTGGCGGCTAGCGGCACCTTGTACCCTTCTTTGGCAAGGCCTTCGGCAAAAGAAGAGAATTCCTCGGCGGACTCAAGGGCCTCAGGGAAGATCACGTCAGCCCCCGCCGCGATGTAGGCGCTTGCCCGGCTCAGAGCTCCCTCCATCCCCTCAACCGATCGCGCGTCCGTTCGTGCAACGATCACAAACGCCGGATCATGCCGCGCATGATAAGCCGCGCGGATCCGGCCCACCATCTCACTCGTGGAAACCAGCCGTTTGCCTGGCAGATGCCCACACTTCTTTGCCAGTTCTTGATCCTCGATCTGGATCCCTGCAAGCCCCGCCCGTTCACATTCCTCGACCGTTCGCATCACAGCCAACGGCGGACCGAATCCCGTGTCCACATCCACAATCGCAGGGATGGACACGGCCCGCGCGATCACTGCCGCATCAGCCACGACCTCCGCCATCGACAAGAGACCAAGATCCGGAAGGCCCCTCGTCGCAGCCAGACCAGCCCCCGAAATATACAGAGCCTGAAACCCAGCCCGTTCAATTTGCATTGCAGTGAGCGCATTGAAGGCCCCGGGCAGCACGATCGTCTCAGTCTCCAGCAACTCCCGAAACTTCCTGGCTGGGTTAGAGCGGTCATCCCTCATCATGCGTACTGCCCTTCCCTCACCGACGATGAATTCGCAAGAGCGGCATCAGTTCGTTGATCTCCGCGAGTCGCTCAATCATCCACACCTCTTCGATCACTCGTTCAATTTGGGACTGGCGCATTTTCCCCGCTGCTAACCGCCGGAATTTGCCCTCAATCGCTCGATCCGACATCGGTCGTCTCGGATGGCCGAGGGGATGGTCCACCTGATAGCGATAGGTTGTCCCCCCTTTCATCGTGACGGTCACACGAGTCGGCATCGCCTGGGGATAGACATCGGCAAAGTCGGGGACCGGCACAACCCGGACCTTCTGCATCAAGGATCGGATAGCGGGATCGTTCACACGTTTTGGGGAGAACGATCGCAACGTGACCTTGCCATCCAACAGGGCTACCGCCACACAGTAAGGGAAACTGTGGTCAGCCGTTTCCCTCGTTAACGGATGCCACTTCTCTGGATCACGGCCGATGATTTCGATGGCGACATCGTAACTGCCAATCTCAACGTCCTCGATGTCCGCAAGTGCCTCTTCTCCCCTTGCTGCCGTTATTTGATCCCTGACTGATAAAGCTGCCTCCACCGCCGTTTGTGCATGGTACTCGACCGGCGCCGGCTTGATATACGTATCCAGGATTTTGAACGGCACCGGTTCGCTGCCATCCCCCACCTCGCCCCCCATCACCGGTAATTCGAAAGGCCCTGAGACCAGTGGCATGAATCCCTTTTCCCCCTCAAAAATCGGAGCCGGGCCGGTCATCCCCCTCCGGGCCAACAGCGCGGCAAACACGCCGTTGCGCGCCGCATTCGCGAAGGCACAGGCCTTCCACATTGAGATCGCTCCGACTCTCGTCTGCCGCAAGGCGATGTTAGAGGCAGCAGCCAGGTTGACAGCCTGTTCCATCTGGGCGAGCGAGAGATTCATGACATACGCAGCCCCCAGCGAAGACGAGATAGCCCCGTAGGTCACGTGATCCCAGCCTCGCGGCCGTAACGCCGCCGCATCACAGAGGCGACAGTGGACTTCGTAGGCCAGAGCGATCGCCGTGATCACCCGCTCACCCGACGCACGAGCCGCCTCTCCAGCAGCAAGCACCGCCGCGATATTGTCGGACGGATGAGCCGGTTCCTTGGAGAGGTACGTATCATTGAAATCGAAATACCTCACGAGTGAGCCGTTCGCGAACGTGGCAAGGTCCGGCGACGTTTCGTGATCTGTTCCCCAAATGGTTGCGCCATTCGGCGCTGTGACGGACTGCGCCACGTCCCGAGCGATCCGGCAAGGAGGTGTCTGCCAGGCTCCGATGGCACAGGCCAGACTGTCCAGCAGCCGCCGTTTGACCTCGTGGACCACCTCTCCAGGGAGACCGTTGTAACGGATCGTTCGACCGTACTGGGCAAGACGAGCAGCTACCGTCATGGGAGGAGCTTCTTCAATTCCTGCACCTCCTCCGCCCCGCATCATCGTCTGAGTCATGAAACTGTCTCCTCATTCACCGGCTTGGGCTGTCGTTTCTCTAAAAACGCTCGCACCGCGTCCTTAGCCTCTGGTGTTATGCACAACCGGCTGAACAGTTCCGCTTCTCTCGCCAGTCCCTCTGCAAGGGGAATGTCGAGCCCCCCTCTGACCGCATGCAGCGCCGATTCGACCGCCGTCTTTCCCCGCTCAGCGATTCGAGCCGCAAGGGACTCTGCCCGAGCCATCAAGTCCTGATCGGGAACAACGTAGCTCACCAGACCAATGTGGTGCGCCGTGTCGGCAGATACGCTCTCGCCCGTCAAAATCATCTCTGCTGCGCGAGAGGCTCCAACCACACGAGGGAGCCGTTGCGTCCCTCCGAAACCAGGGATGAGCCCAAGGGTGACTTCAGGTAGTCCCAACACCGCCCCAGCAGCGGCCAAGCGAATGTGACAGGCCAACGCCAGCTCAAGCCCTCCTCCGAGACAAACACCGTTGATGGCGGCGAGGACCGGTTTGTTGAGCCGCTCGATCCGATTGAACAGCGCCTGCCCCCGCTCGGCAAACTCGAGACTCCCGTGGATCGTCGTCAAACGAACCAGCTCGTTGAGATCGGCGCCGGCACAGAAAAACCGGCCCGAACCGGTGATGATCACCGCCCGCACATAGTTGTCGTGTTCCACCTCGGTCAGGAGCTGCTCCAGCTCTTTCAAGACAGAGAGGTTCAGGACGTTCGCTGGAGGATGATGGAGGGTCAGCCTGGCAATGTGATGCGTCACCGTCAGCAATTGATGAGGCATGGGGTCTCCTTTCTCCCTCCTCAGCCGTCACACCGGGACGGTACCTGGTTCTGTTCTAACCCCGCATCACGGCCGAATCTTCAGGGTGCCCACGAGTCGTCACCGTTTCGAGATCACAAAGCCGTTGGTGCTCGGCAATCGCGGCAATCAGCTCAGGAATCCCCTCACCGGTCGTGGCCGTCACTCGCAACACAGTCCGGTGCCAGTCGCGGAGTTCCCGGACCGTCCGATCCGCTTCTGGATGATCTCCCTTATTCACGACGATGATGTGTGCCACTTCCAACAAACCGGCCTTCATGGCCTGGACCTCATCGCCCAACCCTGGTGCAACCACCGCTACCACTGTCGGGGCCATCTTCACAATCTCGACCTCTCCCTGGCCCACGCCAACTGTTTCAATGAGAATCATGTCGTAGCCGGCCGCTTCCAGCACCAGCACCGCCTCACTGGTCACGGCAGCAAGTCCTCCCTGATGTCCCCTCGTCGCCAAACTCCTGATATACACGTGGGGATCCATCGCCTGCCGTTGCATCCGGATTCGATCGCCGAGCAGAGCACCACCTGTCACCGGACTACTCATATCGATAGCCAACACCCCAACCCTGTGTCCCAGGCGGCGATAGGCGGCCACGAGTTGATCGATGACGGTGCTCTTTCCAGCGCCCGGATAGCCAGTGACACCCACGACCATCGAGCGGGGCCGATCTTCTTGCAACAGGCGCAGGGCGTCGTGCCCTTCTGGAGTCCGTCGTTCCAACAAGGTGATCAGCCGAGCCACGGCCCGAACCTGCCCTTCTCTGACTCGCTTGGCAAGCGCAGGAGCACCATTGAGATCATTCGCCATCTGCTCACGCCTCCCCGGTCATGGTCCCGTCTGTCCATGAACGGCACTCTTCGCCTTCTGTCGCAACACTTTCGAAACCCGAGAGGTCAGGGGATGATCGAGCACGCCCTCGATCTGCGTGGCTGCCTGCACCACCATGGTGTCATCGACCGCCACCGTTGCTCCCGAAGCACGGAGGGCATAGACGACATCTTCTGTCGCGACATTGCCGGCTGCTCCAGGCGCAAAGGGACAGCCTCCGAGCCCCCCTGCGGACGCATCGAACGAACAGAGACCATACTCCTCCCATGCCACCAGCACGTTGGCGACGCCGAGCCCATAGGTATCGTGCAGGTGCAAGGAGAGGACCGTGACAGGGATTGCCCGGACCACGTGATCCAGTAATCGTCGGATGTCCCTCGGAACAGCCATTCCCATCGTTTCCCCCAGGGAAATTTCATCGACGCCCAGATCAAGGAGCCGCCCCGCCACATCCAGAACCTTGGAGGGAGGCACAGGCCCTTCAAACGGACAGTGGGTGATCGTGGAAACATACCCCCGCACGATCACCCCATCCTGTTTCGCCGCCGAGACCACCGGTGTGAACCGTGCCAGCGACTCGCCAATCGTGCAATTGATGTTTCGTTTAGCAAAGGTCTCGGAGGCCGCCGTAAACAGGGCGATCTTCTCAACTCCCACCTCCCTGGCCCGTGCCCATCCTCGTTCATTTGGCACCAATGCCGAATAACGAACACCAGGGAGACGGTCAATCCTAGAGAACACTTCATCGGTGTCGGCGAGTTGAGGGACCGCGCGAGGCGAGACAAACGATCCGACCTCGATCTCCGCCACTCCTGATCGGGACAGTGTATTGACAAAGGCCACTTTGGCCTCGGTCGAGACCGTGATCGGCTCATGTTGCAAGCCGTCGCGAGGGCCGACCTCAACGATCGTGATCTCTTGACCCTCACGTGTCCCACGACGCTGCCCACCCATCGCGCTTCCCCACGTCCCCTACTGTGGCCCTGCTTGCGACCAGGTTGGATTCCGCTTCTCACGAAAGGCACGCAGCCCCTCCTGCGCTTCCGCCGACATACGGGCCCGCACGTTGGCCTCCACGGCCATTTTCCACTGTTCCGCTTCCGGCAAATCGCGAAGCTGCCGCAGTAACCTCTTCGTCTCCCGCACAGCCAGCGGGGCAAGTTGGGTCAGAAATCCCGCCACTTCGTTCACGCGATGATCCAGCACCGCCGGCTCCACCACGTCGTGCACGAGCCCCGCCCCTTTGGCGACAGACGCTGAGAAGGATTCACCGGTGAGGCTATATCGACGAAGAAACGAGTCACCGGCTTTCCGCAGGAGAAACGGCGCAATCACTGCCGGAACCAGCCCCACCCGGACTTCCCCGAACGAGAACGTCACATCGGTCCTCGCCACCACGATGTCGCACGCAGCGATCAGTCCAAGCCCCCCTCCGTAGGCCGATCCTTGAATCCGTCCGATCACGGGACAAGGACATTCGTCGATGGCCCGCAACAGGTCCAGCAGCAACGCCGCGTCCCGCCGAGCCTCCCACACCGACACGACCTCCGAACCCATCCAATGGAGATCAGCTCCCGCACAGAATACGGACCCGGTTCCCGTCAGGATGATGCCGCGTATCGAGGGATCACTCCCAGATCCGACGATACAGTCGCGTAGTTCTTCGAGCATGACACGATCAAATGCATTGCGACGTTCCGGGCGATTGAGCGTGACTCGCGTCAGACCGTCACCCGTTTCGACAAGGATGGTTCGTCGTGTTTCCATTGCCCATGCCTTCGTCAGCATCTCACATGCGAAAGACCGGTGGATGGGATCGTCTCGATGGCACCGCCACCGCGAGGTCGAGACAGAATCCCAGGATTGCTCTGGTCTCCACGGGATCGATGATGCCGTCGTCCCACAGTCGTGCCGTACTGAAGAACGGCTCACTCTCTCGTTCGTACTGCGCTACGGTCGCCTCATAGATCGCCCGCGCTTCTTCCTCCGACGGGACTGCTCCTTCTCGGACCCGTTGCTGGTGTTTGATTGTCACGAGCACCTGGGCCGCTTGGTGAGCCCCCATGACCGACATGCGCGCATTGGGCCAGAGAAATAAAAACCTCGGCTCATAGGCTCGCCCACACATGGCATAATTGCCGGCACCATGGGATGCTCCGATCACGACGGTGAACATCGGCACTTCGGCGGTCGCCACCGCTTGCACCATCTTGGCGCCGTCTTTGATGATGCCCCGCGCCTCGTACTCCTTGCCCACCATGAAGCCTGTGATGTTTTGCAAAAACACGATCGGGATCCGGCGTTGCGCACAGAGCTGCACGAAGTGTGCACCTTTCAAGGCGGCTTCGGACAAGAGCACCCCGTTGTTGCCGATGATGCCCACCAGATGCCCCATCCACCGAGCAAAGCCACACACGAGGGTGTGACCGTATCGCGCCTTAAATTCATGAAATCGACTGCCGTCCACCAGACGCGCAATGATTTCCCGGATCTCAACGGGCTGTTTCGGATGGCTCGGCATGAGCCCATACAGGTCCTCGGCTGGGTAAAGGGGTTCTTCGATTTCCTGCCTCCGCCCCATAGGCCGTCGTGGCAGGGTGTCCACGATCGATCGACAGATCTCGATCGCCTCCTGATCATCGTTCGCGAGGTGGTCGCTGACGCCCGATCGTCTCGTATGGAGGTCAGCCCCTCCTAGTTCCTCCGCGGTGACCTCTTCTCCAGTCGCAGCTTTCACCAGGGGAGGCCCGGCTAAATAAATGGTCCCCGTTCCCTTGACGATGATGTTTTCATCGCACATGGCCGGCACATAGGCACCCCCGGCTGTACACATGCCCATCACCACAGCAATTTGCGGAACTCCGAGCGCGGACAGTCGGGCCTGGTTATAAAAGATCCTTCCAAAATGATCCCGATCCGCAAAGACCTCCGCCTGCATTGGCAGAAAGACCCCGCCGGAATCCACCACATAGATGCAGGGGAGCCGATTGGCGAGCGCGATCTCCTGGGCCCGCAGATGTTTCTTGATTGTCAGAGGAAAGTAGGTCCCACCTTTCACCGTGGCATCATTGGCCACAATCACACAGGGCCGTCCAGACACCATACCAATCCCAGTTACCAACCCGGCACAAGGAACTTGGTCCTCATACAGGCCCGTCGCCGCAAGAGGGCTCAGTTCCAGCCAGGGAGCACCAGGGTCGAGCAGGGCGGTCATCCGATCCCGAACCATCATCTTTCCCCGCTTCTTGTGGAGCGCCACCACTTCCGGTGGTCCACCAGCCCGGACCACGGCCAGCCGCTTGCGCAGATCGGCCAGCAGCCCTTCGTAATGGAGTCGATTCGACCGATAGTCATCGGACGAAGGGACAACCGATGTCGTCAGCGCGCGCATCACGTCTCACCTCGATCTGGGAAGTTCCTTCACAAACCGAACGATGTCTTCCAGTGGCGTTCCTGGTCCGAAGAGTGCTTTCACCCCCGCCTCTTTCAGCGCTAGTACGTCCTCGTTCGGAACGATCCCGCCGCCAAAGACCACAATGTCGTCGGCTCCTTGCTCTTTCAACAGTTCCAACACGCGCCGGAACAGGGTCATGTGGGCTCCAGAGAGGACGCTCAACCCGATCGCATCGACGTCTTCTTGGATCGCCGTGCTCACCACCTGTTCCGGCGTCTGATGAAGACCGGTGTAGATGACCTCCATGCCGGCATCGCGCAACGCTCGCGCGATTAACTTGACGCCCCGGTCATGGCCGTCGAGCCCGACCTTGCCGATTAAAATCCGAAGTGGAGACGTCACGGTCATGCACGGGCCTCCTGGAGGTAGTACTTCCCCTCTTGGTCCTTCTTGACGTAACCAGCCCGGATCGCCGGATCATGTTCAAAAAACAAAAGCCACTGTTCTTCAAACGCGAGGTCCAGCACCCATCGTTTGGTTTCCAGAGTCTGGAGCGGGCAGAGGTCGTAGCCCATGATGTAGGGAAGCGGCAGGTGAGAAACGGTCGGAATCAGATCACCGAGAAAGAAGGCGGTATGGCCCTCTGAGGTGATTTTGACTCCTTGGTGGGCGCGGGTATGGCCGGCGGTGATGACGGCACTAATGCCGGGTAGCAACTCCGTGTCGCCGTGCAGAAACTCCCACCGATTTGCCAGCGAAATGGGAACGATATTGTCTTTTTTGTAACTGGCCCTGGTCCGTTCGTTTGAATGCATCGCATCTTCGTACTCGCTGCGCTGCACGACATAGGTCGCCTTGCGAAAGGTCGGCGCCAGAATTCCATCCTCCCGCCTGATCGTATTCCCCCCCGCATGGTCAAAATGAAGATGCGTGTTGATCACGAGATGGACGTCGTCCGGCTCCACCCCCGCCTGTTTTAACGAGTCCAACAGTGTCGGCCGCCGATCCACCCCGAACATCCGATGAAACTTGCTGTCTTCCTTCGAGCCGAGACCTGTATCCACCAGGATGTTCGTCCCCTTCGCCCGAATGAGCAAACAGGTCAGACTCAGATCGATCCGGTTCAGCTCATCGGCGGTGCAACATCGCTCCCACAACACCTTGGGAACCACCCCAAACATCGCACCGCCGTCGAGCCGGAACCGGCCGTCCGAAACCGGATAGAGTTCAAATGACCCGAACTTCATCATCCTTGGTCCTCTTGTCTCCCTACTCCCTTCACCGATTCGACGTCGCCGGCCATCCGATCCACCAAACACCCTCCCCATCGAAGTGCCGTAGCTAGAGCACCACCGGCTCTCGATAGGTCCCCAACACTTCCTTGAGGGCCGCGCAGATCTCTCCCAACGTGGCCTGGGCCTTCACCGCTTCAATCAACGGCGGCATGATGTTCTCTCCACCGGCGACTGCCTCCTGCAGTGAGGCCACGGCCCCTGCCATTTTGAACGGATCACGCGCTTTGCGCAGCTCAGCAAGTCTCGTCACCTGCAGTCGCTCAACTTCCGGGTCGATTTTGAGAATAGGGATCGGACGCTCCTCCTGCTCGACATAGCCGTTGACCCCCACGATCACTCGCTCCCTCCGCTCAATCTCCCGCTGATACCGTTGAGAGGCTTCAAGAATCTCCCGCTGTGGGAAACCTTGCTCGATCGCCGCGACCATGCCGCCCATGGCATCGAGTCTCCGGAAGTACTCTTGCGCCTCCTCTTCAAGCTGATTGGTCAAGGTCTCCACATAGTAGGAGCCACCCAAGGGATCAACCGTGTTCGTCACCTCACTTTCCTCAGCAATGATCTGTTGTGTCCGCAACGCAAGTCGCACCGCCTCCTCGGTGGGCAGGGCGAGGGTCTCATCCATGGAGTTGGTGTGGAGGGATTGCGTCCCCCCTAACACGGCCGCCAAGGCTTGGATCGTCGTGCGGACCACGTTGTTCATGGGCTGCTGGGCGGTCAAAGAACAACCGGCCGTTTGGGCGTGACAGCGCAACTGCAAGGACCGGGGATCCCGTGGTTGATACCGCCGCTCCATTTCACGGGCCCAGAGACGTCGAGCTGCGCGGAACTTTGCGATCTCTTCGAAGAAATCGTTGTGGACGTTGAAAAAGAACGACAGTCGTGGTGCAAACCGGTCCACGGGGAGGCCAGCTTTGACGGCCGCCTCGACATAGGTCAACCCGTCGTACAAGGTAAAGGCCAGTTCCTGCACCGCTGTCGAACCAGCCTCGCGGATGTGGTAGCCACTGATGCTGATCGGATGCCACTTTGGCACCCGGTCGGCGCAATACGCGACGACGTCCGTGACCAGACGAAGCGACGGGGCAGGTGGAAACAGCCATTCCTTCTGTGCGATGTATTCCTTGAGAATATCGTTTTGCAGTGTTCCACCCAATTTCTCAAAGGGAATGCCTTGCTTCTCCGCAACTGCCAGATACATCGCGAAGAGCACGGGGGCCGGGCCGTTGATCGTCATCGACGTCGTCACCTGATCGAGCGGAATCCCGTCAAAGAGCCGTTCCATATCGGCTAGCGATGAGATCGACACCCCGCAGCGTCCCACCTCGCCCCGTGCGAGCGGATCGTCTGCATCGAGGCCCATCAAGGCCGGCATGTCGAATGCGACGCTCAACCCGGTCTGACCATGTTCGAGCAGGTAGCGGAAGCGACGGTTGGTATCCTCGGCGGTGCCAAAGCCGGCAAACTGGCGCATCGTCCAGAGCCGACCCCGGTACATCGTCGGATAGATGCCGCGTGTGTAGGGGAATTCGCCAGGACGGCCTAAATCCCGATCCGGAGACCAGTTCTTCAGATCGTCAGGGCCGTACAGGCGGTGGATCTCGATTCCGGACAGTGAGGAAAATCGAGACTTCCGTTCGTTCATGGTCGACCTCCATCGTCGGAGCACTTCCTGGCCATGGTCATCTCACATGGACCACCCTCGACTCTTTCCCGACCATGTCGTACTGGTAAAACCCGCGTCCGGTCTTTCGCCCGAGCCATCCCGCTTCCACGTAGCGGCGCAGCAGGGGACAGGGACGAAATTTCGGATCACCCAATTCCTGGTACAGGACTTCACAGATGGCCAACACCGTGTCCAAACCAATCCGGTCGGCCAGGGCAAGAGGCCCTACCGGATGATTCGTGCCCGCCGTCATTGCAAGGTCGATGGCCTCTGCCGGAGCCACTTGCTCCTCCAGCGCAAAGATCGCCTCATTGATCATGGGCATCAGCAAACGATTCACGATAAAGCCGGGCACGTCATTTGCCACAACCGGCGTCTTGCCAAGCCGCTCAGCGAAATCACGCGCAAGCGACATGGTCTCATCCGACGTCTCCAGACCTCGGACGACCTCCACAAGCTTCATAACCGGAACCGGATTCATGAAGTGGAGCCCCACCACCCGATCGGACCGACCGGAGGCGGCGCCCAGTTTCGTGATAGGGATCGACGAGGTATTGCTCGCGAGCACGGTGTGCGGCTGGCAGATCCTCCCCATTTCGGCGAAGAGCTTTTGTTTCAGCGTTCGATCCTCGGGAACCGCCTCGATGACCAGGTGAACTTCACGTAAGCCATCGAGAGTCACCGAGGGATGGACGAGGGCCACGATCTCCTCCACACGACTGTTGGCCAGCTTTCCGTCCTCAACAGCTCGTTCCAGCCCGGCTCGGACCTTGGCCATGGCTTCTCTCAGTCGAGATTCCGCCACGTCGATCAATTCCACATGGTAACCGGCCGCGGCGCAGACCTGCGCAATCCCTCGGCCCATTTGGCCGGCGCCGACGATGCCGACTCGTGTGACGTCGTCGATTCTCATCGCTCCCTCTCCACCACTACCGCGAGCGCCTCTCCCCCGCCGATACAGAGGGCCGCCAGCCCCCGCCTCGCATCATAGTGCTCCATGGCGTACAGCAACGTGGTGAGGATCCGCGCCCCAGTCGCCCCGATGGGATGCCCCAACGCCACCGCTCCCCCATGAACGTTGACCTTCTTCGGATCCAACCCCAATTCCCGGTTGATGGCGAGCGAGACGGCGGAGAAGGCCTCGTTGATCTCGAAGAGATCGATGTCCGCGAGCGTGAGCCCCGTCTTCTTGAGCACCAGACGGATCGCCTCGACCGGTGCGATCGTAAACCACTCCGGCGCCAAGGCCGCACCTGCGTATCCGACGAGTCGAGCCAGGGGCCTGAGTCCAAGCCGAGCCGCCTCGCTCTCCGCCATCAGGACCAAGGCCGCCGCTCCATCGTTACAAGACGGAGAATTGCCGACCGTCAAGACCCCATCCTCCTGAAACACCGCTTTGAGTTCTCTCATCCGACTCAGATCCACTCGGTTCGGCTCTTCATCGTCTTGGACAACCATCGATGGGCCTTTCCGTTGCGGCACCTCCACTGGTACGATCTCTTGCCGAAAGAGGCCAGTCGCAATGGCCTCGCGAGCGCGGCGATAACTCTCCAGGGCAAAGTCGTCTAGTTCCTGCCTGCTCAATCGATACTTGGCCGCACAAAGTTCTCCTCCCTTGCCCATGTGAAACTGATGATAGACATCCCACAGCCCGTCCTTGATCAGGCTATCGACTAATTCCGCATGACCAAGCCTATAGCCCTGTCTCGCCTTTTCTAGGAGATAGGGGGCACGGGTCATGTTCTCCATGCCGCCGGCCACGACGACCTTGGCTTCCCCAAGGCCGATGGCCTGCGACGCCAGGATGACCGCCATGAGACTCGACCCACAGACCTTGTTCACCGTCGTAGCCCCCACCGAGTGGGGGATACCCGCTCCGATCGAGGCTTGCCTCGCCGGGGCTTGGCCCAGTCCGGCACTGAGCACGCAGCCCATATAGACCATATCCACCTGTTCGGGAGAGATCTGAGCCCGTTTCAGAGCCTCGGCAATCGCCAGGCTGCCCAGCTTGGTGGCAGGCACCTGACTGAAACAACCTTGAAAGCTTCCCATCGGCGTGCGCGCCGCGCCGACGATAACCGTCGGTTCTCTCTTAAAAGCGCTCATAGATTTCGCTCCCAATCACTGTGTTCGATCGCGTCCTTCACCTTCGCCATAAACCGATCGGCCGTAGCTCCATCGATGACCCGGTGATCGAATGAAAGACTCACGTACGCCATCGACCGGATCGCGATGGCATCGTTGATGACCACCGGTCGTTTCTGCACCGCGCCAACCCCCAGGATCGCAATTTGCGGTTGATGAATGATCGGCGTGCTGAACAGGCTGCCGAATCTCCCATGGTTGGTGATCGAGAAGGTTCCGCCCATCACCTCGTCGGGACGCAGTCGCTTGCTCCTCGCCCGCTCAGCCAGATCGGCGATCTCTTGAGCCAGTTGGGTCACGCCCTTTCGATCCGCATGCCGCACCACCGGCACGAGCAGACCATCTTCCAACGCCGTGGCGATTCCAATGTGGATGTCCCGCTTGATCACGATCCCTTCGTCGCTCCACGAGGAGTTCATGATGGGAATCGTTCGGATTGCGCGAGCCACCGCATGGACCACGAACGGCAGATAGGTGAGCGGGCGACCTTCCCGACATTTGGCGATGACTGAAAAATCCGCTTCGAAGACCGTGGTCACATGGGCGGCAGCCCGTCTGCTTGTGACCATCCGTTCGGCGATGGTCTTCCTCATCGGCGTAAGCGGAACAATCTCCTCGCTCGTTTCTTCTTCGTTGATCGTTGCAGGCCGCTCGGCTGGTGAGACGGCTTGCGTCGCTTCTTCTGATTGACGGCGGGCGATGAAGTCTTCCACGTCTTTCTTGGTGATCCTGCCTCCGGTTCCCGTCCCTTTGACCTGCGAGAGATCCACGCCGTGTTGTTTGGCCAGATGCTGAACGGCCGGCGAGAGGTGCATGGCTCCTTCCTGGGCACTGCCTTCGCTTCTGGCACCTTCTTCCCCTGTCGCCGCTCTTCCCCTTCCGCCCTTTTCGGCGACTGGCTCCACCGGACGGACCACAACTCCACCCACCCGATTGATGACATCAGTCAGAGGCACGCCATCGATCCGGCCCAACACCGTGCCGACCGGCACGGTCTCCCCTTCCTTCACGAGAATCTCGGACAGCCGCCCCGCCGCGGGAGAGGGAATTTCGAGCGCCACCTTCTCGGTCTCGACTTCCAGGAGCAACTGATCCCGTTCGACCATGCCGCCCACTGGAACAAGCCACTTCACGACCGTGCCTTCCGCGACACTTTCACCTAACTGCGGCATGATGATATCCGTCGCCATTTCCCCTCTGATCCCTTTCAATACGCAGCCAGTTTCCTCGCCGCTGCCACGATGTCGCTGGTCTTCGGCAGAAAAAACTCTTCCAGCGGCGCGCTGAACGGCACAGGCGTATCTGGCGCGGCGATGCGCAGGATCGGCCCGTCCAAACTGTCGAAACAGTCCTCCGCCAGCAATGCGGCCAACTCCGCGCCAATGCCGCCGGTTTTGTTGTCCTCATGCACCATGATGGCCTTGCCGGTCTTGCGGACCGAGCTGTATATGGTGTCTTTATCTAATGGCATCAAGCTACGTAGATCCACCACTTCCATCTCAATTCCTTCCGTCGCCAACTGCTGCGCTGCCTCGAGTGCGAGATGCACCATCGCACCATAGGTGATGACCGAGAGGTCCGTCCCAGGCCGTTTGATGTCTGCCTTGCCAATCGGCACGATGTAATCCTCTCGCGGCAACACGCCTTTGATCCGTCGATAGAGAAACTTGTGTTCAAAATAAATGACCGGATTCGGATCGCGGATGGCGGCCTTGAGCAATCCCTTCGCATCATAGGGTGTGGAGGGAGCCACGAGTTTGAGCCCCGGCGAATGAAAAAACCATCCTTCCGGGCATTCCGAGTGGAAGGGCCCTCCATGGACTCCGCCGCCGAAGGGTGCGCGGATGACCATCGGCACCGGTGCACCCCAGCGATAGTGGTTTGTTGCCGCCACCTCGGTAATCTGATCGAAGGCACAGGAGATGAAATCGGCGAACTGCATCTCGACCACCGGTCTCAGGCCCATCATCGCTGCACCGATCGCCGCGCCGACGAAACCGGATTCGGAAAGGGGCGTATCCAACACCCGCCACTCGCCATATTTGTCGAGAAACCCTTCCGTGATTTTGAAGGCCCCTCCGTAGACACCAATATCCTCGCCCATCAGGAAGACCCGCTCATCCCTCGTCATTTCCTCATCCAACGCCTGCGAAATGGCCTCGAGATAGGTGACTTCTTTCGACGCCGTACCCGTGCTCATGGCTCCACCTCTTCGGGGCTGGCAAAGACCCCTTCCAACACTTCCTTCCCCTCTGGCAACGGACTCTGCTCGGCAAATGCCAATCCCGCCTCGATTTCCTTCTGCACCCGCAGGCCGACTTCATGGAAGGAGGCTTCATCCGCATAGCCCAGCTCGATCAGCCGCTGCTCGGCCTTGAGGATCGGATCTTTTTTCTTCCACTCCTCCAACAACTCGCGCGGCACATATTTGGCGGCATCATGTTCGGAGTGACCGTGCATCCTCATGGTCTTAAATTCCAGAAACGTCGGTCCCTCTCCTGCACGTGCCCGTGCGATCGCCCGTTTGGCTGCGAGAAACACCAACGCCACATCGTTGCCATCGACGATTTCGCCCGGCATGCCATAGGCCTTGGCGCGATCGACCACGTCGGAGATCGCCATTTGCAGGCGAAGGGGGGTGGAATAGGCATACTGATTGTTGTTGCAGAAGAACACGACGGGAAGCTTTCGGACCGAGGCAAAGTTCATGGCCTCGTGAAAGTCGCCCCGGCTCGTGCCCCCATCGCCGGTACCGGTGAAGACGACCCGCCGTTCACCCCGAATTTTGAACGCCAGCGCCGCTCCGGTGGCAACCGGGAGGTTATCGGCCAGGTGGCTGACGAATCCGATAATGCCGCGTTTTAAGTCGCCCATGTGGACATTGCCGTCCTTGCCCTTGGTCGGGCCCGTCCGTTTCCCAAAGTACTGAGCCAACACTTCGCCCGGTGTGATGCCGCGAATGAGAAAGGCGCCCATATCCCGATGGAAAGGGGCAATGACGTCATCCCGTTCAAGCGCCGACGCATAGCCGACGGCGATCGCCTCCATTCCATGACTCGTGTAACAGCCCCCGACGATCCGACCCTGGCGGTAGAGGGCGGAGATTCGGTCCTCTAACGATCTGGTGAGCCGGAGGTAGTAGTACATTTGGAGAAACTCGGTCCGTTTGATCGTGCTGGCTATTTCGGCTCGATCCATGGATCCCTCCCAGCCTCCTGGTTTTGATCACAGTGCCGGCATGTCTTTCCACGACAAGAGTGGGCTGCCTTGCCGACACAATGGACAGTCCATCGGTTCCCACTGCGGCATCGACAGGTCTACCGTGTAATAAAAGGGGTACGCAGCCATCAGTTCGTCCATCAAGGGAAATTGGCCACTGTCGCGGCGGGCAAAGACCGCCATCCCGGCCAAGACACCGCCGTGGTCCGTCACCACGTTGCCGAGTTTTCTCACACACTGGCCGCGGGTGGTCACATCGTTGAGCGAGAGAAACCGTTCGCCGGGATGGATGGTGCCGCTCACGATCTCCGTGCCGATCCGACCGGTCTCGCCATGATAGGGAGTAAACGTCAATCGCAGAGGCATCTGCTCCCTAACCAGCTCGACAACGGCCTTCGCCAAGGTTTGGGCTGCGGAGGTCGTCGCGACGATACCGGTGAGGGATTGATCCCGAAACGTCCGGCTGATCCAGTCAGCCATGTCTCGCGCGATTCGCGCGATCAGCTCCGGGAAACGGGCGATAGATTCAAATCGCAGATAGGTCGCCGTATGGTGGCCGGACACTGCTTCGACATGGGTCCCGAAGAACACTGAGCGGGAGAGACGGAGGATGGTGACCAGCTCTTCCACGGAGAGTGTGCTGTGATGCCCAGGGCGAAGGATGGTCTTGAGTCTCGGTTCAATGTCCTGGCTCGCATAGAGATCGAGATGCCGGTGTGTCAGTTCTTCGAGCACCCGCCGATCCGTCATGGTGGCCATGGCCGCCTCCTTTGTCTCCTCTGTCTCCTCCCTTGGTGCTGCTCATTGCCGTCCAACTGCGCCCACTACCCTGGTTCGCAAAATGCCGATCGGCTGAATTTCGAGTTCCACGATGTCTCCCGGTTTTAAGTACCGGTCGATTTCAAGCCCACACCCTCCTCCGACAGTGCCCGACCCAAAGACCTCGCCGGGATAGAGCGGCTCTCCCCGCGAGACATGGGCGATCATCTGCGGAAATGACCAGTGGATGGTTCCGAACCGCCCGCACGACCATTCTTCTCCGTTGACACGCGCCACCATCGTCAGGGCATTCAGGTCGGGTATCTCATCCGGCGTGACCAGGCAGGGACCAAGCGCCGTCGCAAAGTCTTTTCCCTTCGCCGGCCCCAGACGACAGGCCATTTCCTGCATCTGGATATCACGCGCGCTGAAGTCGTTCATGATCGTGTAGCCGGCGATATACTCCGGCGCCTCCCGTTCGGAAATGTCTCGGCCACTTTTTCCAATGATGCAGGCCAGTTCCAGTTCGTAATCCAATTTGGTGGTCTCCAAGGGCCAAGGCAGGTCCTCATCCGGCCCGATGATGGTGCGGGGATTGCCTTTGTAATAGACCGGGGCTTGGTACCACTGAGGCGGAATTGGTTCCCCTCGTTTTCTCGAGGTGGCAGCGATGTGGGCTTCGAACGCGATGAAGTCGCGTAACGAAGGAGGATTGGGCAGAGGCGCGGCCAGTTGAATCGCCTCCGTCTGATACCACACCGTTTCACCGGTTGGTCCCCTGGCCTTGGAGCCCAGGAGGACTGCGTAGTCGATGGCCCGACGCGCCGCTGCCATTGTGGAAGCTTCACCTTCCAGAAATTCCAACATCGTCGCCGGCACCTGAGCATTGGCCAACCGATAGGGTTGGGCCTCTCCTTGATCCTTGAGCCAGCGGGCGTAGGCCATATTCACGTCAATCACCTGCTGGTTGTGCATGGCCCCCACTCTTGTGAAGGTCCCGACCGGTGTGACAACGCGAAAACTGACCAGTTTCATACCCTGCTCCAGCTCATGGCATAGTCGCTGAGCTCCACGGCTTCCATCTGTGGAGCCACCACAAAGGGCGATCGAGATTCAATCATCACCGCAATTTCGTTGGTGTGGGTCTTTCCCTTCGCCGCCGTCACGGCCTGGGGTTGCGGGCCGTGATGAATCCCTTGTGGGTGTAACGTCAGCATACCCGGTTCGATTCCCGCTCGGCTGAAGAACGTGCCCTCGTGATAGAACAAAACTTCGTCATAATCCATGTTGCGGTGGTAAAACGGGACCCGCAGGGCTTCCGGATCGGTTTCGAGCGGCCTGGGCGCAAAGGTCGAAATGAGGCAGCCGCCGGCTCGGAACGTCACATGGGCACTGGGTGGCAAATGATAGCGAGGGCTTGTAACCGGCCGGAAATCCCGCACGTTCAACTTGGCGACCCATAGGTCACCTTTCCATCCGACGACGTCCATCGGATAGTATGGATAGACGACACGGGTGAGGGCCCCTTGTCGCTTGATCAGCACCTCCCACCGTTGGTCCTCTGCCTCCGGTGGCTCCATGGCCTCAAGTTCGGGGACGGCCAATACCCCCTTATCGAACAGAGCATGCTGGCCTAGGGGACCCCGGTCAGGCACGACCACCCGCTCCGGCGTTTCGATGATTAGAAAATGTGTGGGCCCATCGTCCACATGAATCCGATAGGTCGTCCCCTTGGGGATAACGACATAGTCCCCTTCTTCATAGGGAAGGACACCGTAGTCCGTCTCGAAGCGCCCTCGCCCCCGGTGGACAAACCACACTTCATCGCCGTCTCCGTTGCGGAGGAAAGATGGCATCGTCTCTGTCAGAGAAGCCAGCGAAAGCGCCACGTCTCGGCTTGTCATGACGGGGATCGCCTCACTATCCCGGAACGGCCGGTCAGCTTCCCATAGCTTCGGACAGGCGAAGGCACGTGGCCGTAGCGGTCCCTCGATCTCGACCCAGGCGGTTGGAGGATGGGCGCGATAGAGATGCGACGCCGGACCGCTGAACCCATCCCGCCCATGTTCTTCCTCATGGAGCCCCTCTGGAATCCCGACATGGGCCTGATTAGGCGTCTTCCCTTTTCTGAGGAGATACATCGGCACACCTCCTCTCCCCGCACGGCTCGATTCACGACGCGCGCTTCAACCCTGTCTTGCCAGGCAGCGGCAATGAATCGTAATCCACGATCGTTTCGTGCTGCCCAGATTCCTGAGCCCGTTCAATATCCTGATAGAGCGATTCGACTGTGCTCCGCACGAAGGTCTTGGCCTTCTCCGTTCCGTGTTCCCGTTGGATCAACTCGATGAACAGGCCGCTCGCGGGAAAGATCGGTTGCGTGAACCGTTGCTTCAAAGGACCGAAGCCGTCTCGCCCTTCTTTGACCGGCCCGCTGAATCGAACCCCATGGGCTTCCCACTCCCGGCAGGTCGCCTCGATATCGTCCACTTCAATGGCAAAGTGCTGGACGCCTTGGCCGTATTTGTCGATGAAGTCGTTGATCTGCGACCGCATCACCTTGTCGCGGCCCTGCATGAGGGCGATTCTGGCATTGCCGCTCTGGACCACGACCGTGTCCATGGACGATTTCTCGGTTCCCACATCTCGAGCGGACCAGAGCACCTCGAATCCGAGGATCTTGGTGAAGAGGAATTCCGCGGCCTCGAGGTTCTCGACGCAGAGGGTGATGTGGTCGATCCCTCTTACCTGACGCATGGTGGGCCTCCTTGCGGCTGGGGCCAATCGACTGCCTTTCGTTATCGGATGATAACACAATTGCATTACTTTGTGTCAACTCATCACGAGAAAAAACGTTTGGCTTCAGAATTCATGCGTTTTGTATTGTAATCATGCTGTGATTTCTGTAAGATGAGTCTGGCTATTGTGATAGTATTTTTCTATCGCCTGTCCATTCCATGACTGGTGTCGTTGATGTTGATTCCTGCGATGCGGAGGTGCTCTCATGACCTTCCACGACGACATGCGGCGTCTCGTGACGACACACGGCGCCGTCAACAACCGCTACCTGCGACGGTTTCAATGCGGCGACCTTTCCGATCAGGAGTTCCGCACATTCGCCATCGAGTTCTATAACTTCGCGCGGTTCTTCCCCCAGATCCTTGCTTCTCAACTCGTCAACACAGAAGACGAGCGAGTCGCCGATGAGCTTACAAACGTCCTCTACTCGGAACTCGGCGGCGGGAACCCCAGACATCGTCATGAACTGCTGTACCGGAACTTCCTGCAATCGATTGGCATCGACGTCCATCTTGCCATGACCAAACCCATGTTGCCCTCGACCCGCGCCTACATCGAGGGCATGCAACGGCTCTACAGCGACAACAACCATGCTAGAGCCCTCGGCGCTTCCTTTGGGCTTGAGAACATGGCCATCACGATGTGGGACCATCTGATCCCCGGCTTGACGATTCTGAAAACCTCGCGCTATCCCGACATGGACATGACCTATTTCACGTTTCACCGCGAGCTCGAATCGACGCACGAACGAGCCATGGAACAGGCCGTGGCGGCGGCAGAGCAGACGGCGGGGACCAGCTTGTCGGCGGAGGATCGGGCAGCTTTTCAAGAAGGTGTCATGGCGGTGTTGAACTATCTGGAAGGGTTCTGGCTCGGGCTCGACAGCCGCCGGGATGAAGCGGCTCTCGAGGCTCAGTGTCATGCCGCATGACTCCTCCGTGCCATACGAGACAGAGGGCGAGAAGAGCTCATGACCGAAATAGCCAAATACCTGGAGGCCGTCAAAGAACGTTACCAACTGAAAAGCGACTACGCCCTCGCGGAGAAGCTCGGTATCGCGCAGCCCGACGCCAACTTGATGCGCCGTGGCCTGAAGATCCCCAAGCCTGAACTCTGTATCAAGATCGCCAAACTGCTCGATAAAAATCCCGTCGAGCTCTTGTTGATCGCCCAGAAGGACAAGGCGCCAGCCGCTGCCAAGAGCTATTGGACCTTGGCGCTGACAGCCGTGGACGTGATGTTGCACGTCCCGAAGACACCCAAATACCTGCCGCGCAAAGTCGAGGCGATCGGACGGGAACTCCGCCAGCTCGAAACCCAGCGATTGATCTACGAAGGGGCCGAAGCCAATGCCGAAGCGGTTCGGCTTGTGCAGACTGCTGAACGGTCCATCGACGCAGTCATGGAACGATGGAACATTTGGAAGCGAGGCGAGGCATTGTATCCGACCTATCTGCTGGCCAATCAAGAAGCGGTGAAGCGAGGCGTGACCGTCCGCCGGCTCCTGATTCTGACCAAAGAGCAGATGCAACAAGAGCCGGTCGTGGCAGACGCCGTGAGGGTGATGGACGATCAACAACGGGCCGGCATCCACATCTTCTTTGCCTTTCGAGAAGAATTGATCAAGGCGCCGGCTTTTCGCCGGTTCGAGGAAGACTATCGCGCGCAGGGGGCCGCGCAGGACATGAACGCCGCCATGTTCGACCGGGAGATTCTCCTGTTTTCCCGCTCCTACGGGCAGATCCCCCTCGGCCTGTTCGGCACGCCGATTCCCCTGACTATGATCAATCAATTGGAGATCGCTTGGAAGCCGGAACTCTTGCGCGACCTGGACCCGGCACCGCTGTTCGACATGACGCGCTACGTCTTTGAGTATGAAGGTCCCCAGACCTTCACAGCAGAAGTGGCTCGTTTCAAGAAGTCGGTCGCTTGAGGACAAGCAGGTCCGTCGAGTGGTTGGATATCGATCGATTGACAGCCATCGCATCCGCTGTTGAGCAACGAGGCTTCTGAGTCTCATCCACAGCGGGAACAACCGGCCGAAGCCGTATCAGGGCGAGGGCTGAGGCGGCAAGAAGAGGGATGCCATGGCCTCCCTGTTCAAAGGGTTCGAACGGATCGAAGAAGCCCGCGAACGACTGACGGGGCAGAGTTTCTTGGCCGGCCTCTTCATGGGTCGGCCTGATTTCTCGCTCCTCATCCCACCGAGCGAACCTCCCGATCAGGTGACGATCTGGGAATCCTATCAGCCCCGGTTAGTCTCATTCTTGACCACGCAGGTGGACCCAGACGAGATCGAACGCACGGGGAAGATTCCAGACACCGTGCTCGAAGGACTCTTTTCACTCGGCGCCTTTGCCATGAAAATCCCGCCCGCCTACGGAGGGCTGGGGTTCTCCTACACGAACTATGGCCGGGCGCTCACGTTGATAGCAAGTTGGAGCAACGTGCTCGCCCTGACCGTCGCCGTGCCGCAGTCCATTGGCATCGCCATGCCTCTCATGCTCTTTGGGTCAGAAGAGCAACGGCGCACTTACCTGCCGCTCGTCGCCCGTGAGGCGATCTCCGCCTTCGCCCTCACGGAACCGGCCACCGGCTCTGACGCGGCTAACATCAAGACCGAAGCGGTCCTCGACGAACGCGGCGACACGTTCATCGTCAACGGCGAAAAACTGTGGTGCACCAACGGGCCGATCGCCCGCTATCTCACCCTCATTGCCCAGGTCCCGGCACGCCGCACCGTTGTCGAGGGCCGACCACGCTGGGAGCCGGTCTCCCAAGGAAAGGGGGCAGAGGCCCGAGTCCCCACCGCCTTCGTGCTCGATATGAGAACGCCGGGTGTGGTCGTGCGGCAACGTTGTCAATTCGAAGGCTGTCGAGGCATCGAAAACGGTCATCTCACCTTCACCAACGTGCGGATTCCGTCAGCTAACCTCATTGGCGAGGTGGGAAGGGGCTTAAAATATGCCCTGACCATCTTGAATATCGGTCGGGGCATTAGTATTCCGGCCATTTGCCTGGGTATGGCCAAACAGGCCTGGCAACCCACGTTGGATCGAGCCAACGAGCGACTGACGTTCCAAAAACCCTTAAGCGGACACCAGGCCCAACGGATGAGGCTGGGCCGGATGGCGGCCGATCTGTTCGCCATGGAATCACTCGCGACCGCCGCCTGGCACCTGGCTGATCAGCACCGCTTCGATGTCAGGATCGAAGCCGCCATCACCAAGATCTATTGTTCAGAACGGACCATCCAGTTCCTCAAAGACGCCCAGATCATCTTTGGCGGCATGGGGTATGAGACGGCCGACTCCAAACGAGCCCGCGGCGAGCCGGCCTTCGGCATCGAACAGTTGGTACGGGATGCGGAGATGTACCGTATCGGAGAAGGAGCGACAGACGTGCTGCGGCCGTTTGTGACCCGCGAAGGAGTCAGTCCCCACCTTGAACGAGCCGGGCGGTACATGGGCGGAGAACTGAGCGGCTTTGCGAAATTCGCTGAGTGGCTCAAGCTTGTTCGGTTTTACCTTCCTTGGTATCTCAGCCTCTGGCGACCCAGGCCGCTGCCTGATCACCCCCAGTGCCGACACCCGCAGGCCGCCCCCCTGTTGCGGTATGTCGAGCAAACCAGTCGCCGCCTGGCAGCCGCGATCTTTTGGGCCATGCTCCGGTACGGGCGAGCCCTCCGGGACGACCAAGGCCGACAACATCGTATCGAAATGGTGGCCGAAGAACTCCTCGTTCTCACCACCGCCACCTTGAGGGCGGCATCCCTGAGTGGGACAGCCGATGATGAGTCACGCTGGTCACTCGTCACATATTTGGTCGAAGACGCGCGGGACCGTATCGACCGTTTGATCCGAGAGATTCACGGGTCGAATCGTGACGAACTTGCGGCAGTCATTGGGAAGCAGGCCGCGCAGGGAGCCTACGGCTGGTTGACGGACGGCATCATCGCCAGAAGGCTTCATGAGTATGTTCCCACCACCGATTCGCCCCCACGCCACTCGTTATCTGCATCAAACATCCGGTCACACGTCCTCACGGACTCCGTTCACCCACCGCCGCTCGGCACTGAACGCTAGGTTCGCGGCCCCATGCAGCACCCTTCATGGATCGAAAGCAGTTCGCTCCAGATCAAAAGCTTCAGTTGACTCCGCTCGAAGTACTATTCTGACTGAGCCTTTGCCCGGACTCGGTTCCCCCTGAAAGGGGATTGTTCTGGCCGTATCAGTGAAGTCGCTCAGCCCCCACGAGACACAAACAGGAGCGGGTGGGCGAATAATTGGAAGGTCGCCCTACTTGTCTCTTCGCCCCTGAAACAATGATCGAGACGACGTTTGGGAGATACGTCTCCCTCATCCTGTCGCCGACAAACCATCCTCTTTGAACAACTGCATCGGAATGAATCGGGAGGTTGTTCCCTCTGCCGTTCTTATCCCTGTCCATGCTTCCCCCACTGGACGGGGTCCATAGACAAGATGACCAGCCTGCTCCATGATGGCTCGATCGAGGAACCTGTAGCAAATGGAGCATCGGTCAGCAAGCGTTGGTGGACAGGAGAAAAGTAACTTGCCTATACATTTTACGGTCACGCTGTGGAATCTCATCCGGATGTCGTCAGAGATCGCTACGATGTAGGGAGCCCAAGGCATTTCCCGGAACTTTTGCTCTTTGAGGTGCTTTCCTAGGGCGATAGTTTCGACAGACTGGTTGGCCAGTCATCAAGAAAGCATATGGGGGATCACTCACAACGTTAAATAAGAGTAAGAGTGATTCGTGAGCATCGGTGTTGGTTCCTGCCGTGGTACATACAGAGGAGGCACGATGGGGTACCGGATTATTCTGCTTATGCTTATCGCACTTGTGACCTGCGAGGAGTCCTGGGCACACGTGGTGTACAGGGATCTCCTGAGAGATAACTTAAATAGCCACGGACAGTTTCAAGGAACGGTAACGAATAACTATGGCTGGATTGATGGAGCGGACATTGCCCCGAATGATACGTTGCCGTTGGGCGATACCCATAGGGTATACTGGGCACGGTTTTCCATCGCCAACCCCTCTCATGTTTCAATCCTCGTGCGGGCTCAAACGGCCTTGGAAGGCAGTTCGGCTATCTATCTGGGAGACTTGACTCCCGCATTCTCTCTGTTTTCTGGTCTCTCGCCTTCCTTGGGCCATGATGGTGCTCATCCTGATTGCGGTGCCGCCTATGGGAATGGCTGTCACGGAGTGTTGGACGTCCTGCACGACTTTACCATGTGGAACAGTCAGGGACAAAGTGGGGAGCTGCGATTTATAGGCTACGCGCTTACGTCAGATGGAGTATCGGCAGGGGAAACTTTTCTGAATCTCTCGCCAGGTAACTATACCGTCATCATTGGTGGGGCAAACGCATCCGTCTTGCCCAATGGCACGAGCATGCCAGTGGGAACCAGGGCATTTACCGTCACCATGTCGATCATCACTCCCGTCCCAATTCCGGCGGCAGGATGGTTGCTCTTGTCGTCCCTGGCAACCCTGTTCGTGTACAGGCGTTCTGAGAAGAGTCAGACATAAACGAAGAGTGTGGACTGTAGTGATCATCGTCGGTGGTCGAATCACAAGGAGAAACGCACGATGAAAATGGCTTATTGTATATTTCAGATGGTCATACTGGGTGTGGTCTTTTCAGGAACTGCCTTCGGCCATGCTGTAGGCAATATTGCTCTCACCATCGAAGGTGGACAGTTAGTTCCCCGGTCCATCGATACCGGCCAAGTACTGAGCACGATCAATGTGTATCAAGCGTACTTCGGTACGGAGCAGGAATGGGATGAACGCCGTATTTATGATCATGTGAATGCCAACGGCACGCCAATCGATGCAAGCGGAAATGTCGCCTATACCCATCCGACCCATCCCCAACCTCATCTGCAATCGACCAGTGGCAGTATAAGGAATCCCCTCTATGTCGTTGACGATTTCGCCTGGAACTTCTATCCCCATACAATGAGTTTGCCCGTACGCCCTGATACGGACGGATCCGTAGACAACCAAAACATTACGCTTCACCTGCTGAGTGATTTGAAATTCTGGAACGGGTCCCAGTTTGTCGAAACGGGGGGAGAGAATGTCGTGGTATCGATATGGCATTGGACAACCACCAATGACGATGGCATCTCTGATATTTATGATACGTATCGGTTCCCGGATGGCGGCTGGTATGCTTATCCCATCAATCCGGTCAGCCCTGATGGCTCTGACATTCCAGCCGGGACGTACGAATTTGCGCCCGGGGATCACTACCACTGGATGTTTGAATTAACCCCTGATAGTACTGGCAACTTGGATGCGGGGGTCTATCTCCTCAACGTCAAGTTCAGCACCGATGTTCCTGGGGTCGCCAACAGCAACCCTTTTTCTCTGCTTATCGCCAATGGGCTGGGGCAGGACCTGGATTCATCGCTTCAACATCCGACATATATTGCTGCTCAGCAGGCGTTAACGGCTGTTGTCCCTCTACCGGCAACTGCGTGGTTGTTTGGGAGCTCGATGATCAGTCTGATAGGCGCTGCACAACGAAAGATCGCGATGAGAACTGAATAAACACGGCGAGCCGCTGGCGTTTCACTTGGCGGCCTGGTTTCAGAAATCTGAAGACGCAGAATCGCGATGGCTGGAAGTTTCAGCCCTCCTCACCTTTGCGTTGAGGAAGCTGCAAATTACAGCTCCAACTTGCGCTGCGGCTATTAGCTATTAAAATGATGCCCTGTAGTCTCGGGTATGTGGCGCATCTCCTCTGGGTGGCGAGGTCCTTGGCCAGCTTATGCAGACGGCAGCATCTGGCAGCACCTCGTTTGCAAATTCCATAGTTATTCAGAGTCGTACCATCTCGTGCCAGACTCACAGGGACGATTCGAGTCGTAGGTCCATCTTCTCCTCCGTTTAAGGGGGATGAATGATCCAGCATGCCAGCCGCAGGGGTAGCGAGAACATCGGGGATCTCAGGACAATACCAGAAATGCCTCTACAACCAAGAGACCACGCATCCCTATGCGTCTCATGCTGCTTACAAAGTCGAGGGAAACTTGCAGGGGCGTGGTGAGCCGGCTGGGACTCGAACCCAGGGCCCTCGCCTTAAAAGGGCGATGCTCTACCGACTGAGCTACCGGCTCACAAGGAAAACTCGATGACCGTCAACCGTCGCTTCGACGAGCGAAGCAAGACAAGTGCATCCTCCCATTGACACCTGATGATCGACCATTGACGACTTCACCGTTTGGGACGGCGAGGGGAACAATCCAACGGATTGCGAAGCATGATTGTGTCGGCTCGTTTGGAGCCGGTCGAAATCATATCGATTCGACATTGAACCAGTTCTTCAATGCGGCCCAGGTACCGTTTGGCTTCCGCCGGCAGCCGCTTGTATGTCGTAGCGCCCGTCGTCGAAGCGGCCCACCCCTTCATCCGTTGGTACACCGGCCGACAGTCGGTCAAAACGTCGAGATCCGAGGGCATCTCTTTATAGAGGCGCTCTCCGTGCCGGTATCCGGTGCAGAGCAGCACTTCCCGGTGCCCATCGAGCACGTCGAGCTTGGTCAGCGCAAGCGACGTGAGGCCGTTCACCTGTGCGGCATACCGCACCAGGACGGCGTCGAACCATCCGCACCGTCTGGGGCGTCCGGTGGTCGATCCAAACTCATTGCCCCGTTCCTGTAGCCGCTGGCCGACCCCTTCGTTCAGTTCGGTGGGAAACGGACCACTGCCCACCCTGGTCGTATAGGCCTTGGCGATGCCCAAAACGCCGTCGATCATCGTGGGCCCCACCCCGGTGCCGGTGCAGGCGCCGCCCGCCGAGGCGCTGGAGGATGTCACATAGGGATAGGTTCCGAAATCCACGTCGAGGTGCGTGCCTTGCGCACCTTCGAAAAGGACCGTCTTGTTCCTCTGAATCGCCCGATTGAGCAACGTGATCGTATCGGTGACATGGCTCTTGAGACGATCGGCATAGCCCATGTACTGGTCGAACACCTTGTCCGCCTGATAGGGCTCCACCTTGTGAAATTGTTCCAAGAACCAATTCATCTCAACGAGATTTTCTTCCAGCTTCCTTCTAAACAGTGGCGGATTGAGGAGATCGCCCACGCGAATGCCAATTCTCGCCATTTTATCGGCGTAGGAAGGACCGATCCCGCGGCCCGTGGTCCCGATCCGCCGCAACCCCTTCGACTGTTCCGACGCGCGCTCGATCGCCTTGTGGTACGGCAAGATGAGATGCGCTCGGTCACTCACGGCGAAGTTCTTGCCAACCACGATGCCTTTGGTCTGGAGCTGGTCCATTTCTTCGATCAAAGCACCCGGGTCCACCACCACGCCGTTGCCGATGACACAGGTGACGCCTCGGTACAAAATACCGGACGGAATGAGGTGAAAGACGTACGTGCCGCGTTCATTGATGACCGTGTGGCCCGCGTTCGACCCGCCTTGATAGCGCACCACGACATCGGCGTCCCGGGCCAAGATGTCCACGATCTTGCCCTTGCCTTCATCACCCCATTGGGCGCCGATAATGACCAGATTGCCCATTGGCAGCCGTCCCCGTCCATCCTGCGAACATGCCTGCGAACACGAAAAAATGGCTCTGACCTGCCTTGGGAGATCAGAGCCGTGGAGCGACATGGTAGGATTCCTGCTAGGCCTTTGTCAAGCAGATCCTCACCCTTCTCGGTTCAGGCTGGGAGGCGACCGACCTGGGAGTTTCGCTTTTGGGTTGCCGCAAGAACAGAACGGGACGGAGGGCTGGCCTACGGAGGGGGGTTTTCTTGACTGGCCCGGACCTGCGTGTTAGCATGCCCCCACCTTTTGCACGTTCGGTCTGTCGGGATATCCAACGAGCGTGGGGCTGTGGCGCAGCTGGGAGCGCGCGTGAATGGCATTCACGAGGTCGCGGGTTCAATCCCCGCCAGCTCCACCATACCAACCTGTGGTTGAATCGCGCGCTCCTTATCGTTATCGCTTGATTGGAATCGATGCGCGCGGATAGAGTCCTCAACCCTCTTATCGCCAGCCGATCGCCTATCGCCTAAGTTTCGCATGCTGCAAATCGATTCTGTCAGCAAACGCTATTCGACCAAGGTGCTGCTCACCGACGCATCCGCGCATCTTCGGCCCAATTCACGAGTCGGCCTGGTCGGCCCGAACGGCGCGGGCAAAACGACGCTCTTCCGCATGATTCTGGGAGAAGAGTCACCCGACCAAGGATCCATCCATCTACGTCCGAGGCTCCGCATCGGCTATCTGCCGCAGGAACTCGAGACGATCATCGGGAAAACCGTGCTCGACGCGGCGCATCGGGATGAATTTCCTGAGCATGAAGCCAAACGGATTCTGATGGGCCTTGGTTTTTCCGAAGCGGATTTCGCCCGGCCGATTGAAACCCTGTCCGGCGGCTATCGAATGCGCGTGGCGCTTGCACACCTCCTGCTTTCCAATCCCGACGTCCTGATGCTGGATGAGCCGACCAACCATTTGGACAAGCCCACTCAGCGTTGGTTCGAGCAGTTTTTGTTGGATTCGGGCATGACGCTGTTGATCATCAGCCATGACACGGCCTTCCTTGATCGCGTCGTCACCCACATCTGGGAGCTGCGACATCACAAGATCGAAGAATATCGGGGAAATTACTCCACCTTCCGCAAGCTCCGCGCGGAACGGGACGCCCAACTGCAAGCCGCCGCGGCACGACAGGCCAAAGAGATCGCCCGCGTCCAGAAATTCGTGGACCGATTCCGTTATCAAGCGAACAAGGCCAGTCAGGTCCAGTCCCGCCTGAAACAATTGGAGAAGATCAAACGCATCGAGCTCCAACGGGACCCCAAGCGGGTCAAGTTCCGATTCCCCGATCCGCCGGCCAGCGGGCGGCAGGTGCTCGACCTCGTGGGCGTGAGCAAACGCTATGGGGACAAGGTCGTCTATGAGTCGCTGGATTTTTCGGTCGAGCGCGGGCAACGGGTGGCGCTGGTCGGAGAAAACGGGGCGGGGAAAAGCACGCTGTTAAAGATCCTCGCCGGCGTCCTTCCGCCTGATTCCGGCACCCGCACCGTCGGGCACGGGGTCACGCTGCATTACTTCGCACAGCACCAGGCGGAAGCCCTGAATCCCGAACACACGATTCTGGAATCGCTGGAGGAGGTGACCAAGCACGCCGAGATGAACTTTCTGCGCGGCATCGCCGGTGCGTTTCTCTTTTCAGGCCAAGAACAGAAAAAACCAATCAAGGCGTTGAGTGGAGGAGAGCGCAATCGTGTCGCGCTGGCCCGCATGCTCGTCGAACCGGCCAACACGCTGCTCTTGGACGAGCCGACGAATCATCTGGATCCCGCCTCAGTCGATGTCCTAACCGACGCTCTCGCCGAATTTCCTGGGACGATCGTGTTTATTTCGCACGACCCCACGTTTTTGACGAGGATCGCGACGCGTGTGGTGGAGATCGAGGGAGGGCGGACGCGGAATTTTCACGGCAACTATGAGTACTATCTGTGGAAAAAGGCCCAGGAGCTGGAATCGATCACGGAGACGACGGAGGAACTCTCCGGCGGATCACGCGACAAGTCGGCAGAGCCGACGCGGGCGATGGCGCAGCAGATTCCCGCCGCGCCCAAACATACCGGCGGGAACCGGCGCGATTTGGTCAAAACGCTCGCTCGTCTCGAAAAACAAGTGGCTCGGTCGGAGGCAGAGATCGTGGACCTCGAACAGAAAGTGAGGGCCCGAGACATCGAATTGGCCGACCCTGAACTGTACCAGGATTTTGGAAAATGGAACGTCCTTCATCAGGAGCAGGAAGAATGGAAGCGCGATCTCGAACGCATGACCGCTCGCTGGGAATCATTGTCGGCTGAACTGGAAGAGGTCAAACACAAGCTGGCGGCGTTGCGTTAGCGTGAGGCCTTGAGCGTTTCCTCCAGGTAGTAATAGAGCCAGCGGTTTTTTTCTTCCGTCACGATTTCGTCCCACACGACCCCGATCAAAAACCCCTTCTTGCCCCACGGCTTGACCCAGGCGATCATGCCGTCCAGCTTTTCCTGCTGTTCAACCTGCTTGGAATCCAGGAACGCGAGCGAAACAGTCACTCGCGTCTTTGGAGCAAACCGGTCCTTCGTATGAAGGCCGGCGCCGATTTTGTTCACATTGTCCAACACAGCAGTGCTCGCCCGTCTTCCATCATGGGGAATCACCAGGGCGGAACCCACCAGCGTGGCCCGCACGAATTTTCTTCGTTCGCTGACCGTCGCCATGGCGCCGGACCATTTTCCTTCGTTTCGCTTCATAATCGGATTAAGTATAACCGATTAGATCGAATTGTCCACAAGCAAATCGCCTCTATCGCCGATTTTTTGGACGATAATACCGCCGGCCGTGCAAGGGGTCCGGGAGGTGACGCTGTTCGGTCTCCGCGCCGGGGTCGTCGTGGACATAACGGTAGCCCTCTCCGTACCCCAGCGCCTTCATCAGGGAGGTCTCCGCATTCCGAAGATGAAGCGGAACCCCAAGATTTCCATGGGCTTTTACATCTCGTAGGGCTTCCAACAGTCCCACATAGGACGCATTGTCTTTCGGTCGGGACGCCAGGTAGGTGGTGCCTTGAGCCAGATTGATCTGTGCCTCGGGGAACCCCACGAATTGGACGGCCTGCGCCACCGCCGTGGCGACAACGAGAGCCATCGGATCGGCGTTACCGATGTCTTCCGAGGCAAAGATGACCATTCGGCGGGCGATAAACGTGGGGTCTTCTCCTCCTTCCACCATGCGCGCCAGCCAGTAGAGGGCTCCGTCGGGATCCGAGTCACGGAGACTTTTGATGTATGCGGAGATCACGTTGTAATGCTCTTCGCCGGATTTGTCGTATCGCAGCGCGTGCCTGCCCAACGCTTCTTCCAGCAAAGCCTCATCGATCACGCGCTCACCCGTCGGGTCGGCGGAGACTTGAGTGACAACAAATTCCAGCGCCGTCAGCATGGCTCGCGCGTCCCCATTGCCGTATGCAATCAGCCGTTGCCTGGCCTCGGCCGAGAGCCGCACGGTCCATCTGCCCAGCCCTCTTTCCGTGTCGCTGAGGGCCCGGTCCAGCACCTGTCCCAACGCCTGTTCGGAGAGGGGCTTCAGGACAACGACCAGCGAGCGAGACAGCAGAGGGCTGATCACCTCGAAGGACGGATTTTCGGTGGTCGCTCCTACCAGAATAACCGTCCCCCGTTCGACGTGGGGAAGAAAGGCGTCCTGTTGGGCTTTGTTGAAGCGATGGATTTCATCGACAAAGAGAATCGTCCGGGATCCGTGAAGCGCCCGTCGCTGTTCGGCTGACTTGATGATCGCCCGCAGCTCCTGGACGCCGCCGGTCACGGCCGAGAAGGGAACAAACTGCGCTTTCGTATGTCGAGCGATCAGGTGGGCGAGCGTCGTCTTCCCCGATCCGGGAGGCCCCCAAAAGATCACGGATGTCAGTCTGTCCGTTTCAATAGCTCGGCGCAAGGGTCGATTCGGCGCCATGATGTCTTCCTGTCCGACGAATTCGTCGAACTCCCGCGGACGCATACGCTCGGCCAAGGGGGCAGCGGCCGTCTCGTCGGGCCGAAAGGCATCAAACAAATCGGAGATCGCACCTCTTTTATCGGACATCGGAATCCTCATCGCCTTAGCGATTCTATACACCCCACCCTTGCGGGCGCAAACCGTTGCGGAAGGCCCTTGACGGCGGTGCGAGGCGATGGTAGGGAAATGCCGGCCGCCAGTCGATGATAGTCGATGATGCAAGCATGAACGTCCGCGTCAACGGAATCTCTCTCGCTTACAGCGACCAGGGAAAGGGGTTGCCGCTCATCTTTCTGCACGCCTTTCCCCTCAACCGAACCATGTGGGAGCCGCAGGTCGCAGCGCTCTCATCGGAGTTTCGCGTCGTCACCGTTGACCTCCGCGGCCATGGAGAGTCGGACGCCCCGCTGTGGCGTTACACCCTTGACCAGGCAGCGGAAGACGTGCGGGCTTTAATGGACCATTTGTCGATCGGCCAGGCGGTGCTGGTCGGGCTCTCGATGGGCGGCTACATTCTTTTTGCGTTCTATCGCCGATACCCAGACCGTATAAAAGGCCTTATCTTGGCCAACACAAGAGCCCAAGCGGACACAGTGGAAGGGAAAGAGGCTCGTTTCCAAATGGCCCAAATCGCCTACCGGCAGGGACCGGCGGCAGTTGCCGATCTCATGCTTCCCAAATTGCTGTCACCCGTCGCCATCAAAACCAGGCCGGATCTCGTTCGCAGGGTTCGGGCCATGATCGAGCGTGCCGAGGTCAGCGGGATCGCGGGAGACTTGATGGCCATGGCCGAACGGACCGATTCGATTCCCTTGTTGGGATCCATCACCTGCCCGGTCCACATCATCGCCGGGGAGCTGGACCAAGCCACCCCTCCAGCCGACGCAAAACTGATGGCCGATCGTATCGCCGGCTCCCGCTTAACCATCATTCCACAAGCCGGACACCTGTCGAACCTGGAACAGCCTGACGCCTTCAATCGCGTAGTGCAAGAATTTACAGGGAGCCTAGCGGGAGAGCAAAACACGGCATGACATGATTAGTCCACATCACCTACGCTGGTTTTCTGAATGAGCTTCAGAAATTCCAAGCGGGTTTGCGGCTGGCTGCGAAATTCTCCCAACATGGAACTGGTAACGGCCACCGTATTCTGCTTTTCCACCCCCCGCATCATCATGCACAGATGCCTGGCCTCGACCACGAC
The DNA here is from genome assembly GCA_024330965.1 of Nitrospira sp. GTDB lineage: Bacteria > Nitrospirota > Nitrospiria > Nitrospirales > Nitrospiraceae > Nitrospira_D. Next base: position 56,010 of record JANDJL010000007.1, read on the forward strand.
ACCCACTCCCTTCGCATTTAATTTGGTATTGAGGGTCTCCGCAATCTGAACGGTGAGCCGCTCCTGCACTTGTAGCCGCCGAGCGAACGCATCGACGATCCGGGGGATCTTGCTGAGCCCCACTACCTTTTTGTTGGGCAAATATCCGACATGAACCTTGCCGAAAAAGGGCAACAGGTGGTGTTCGCACATGCTGAAGAAATCGATGTCTTTGACGATGACCATCTCATCGTATTGGATGGGGAACAACGCGCCGTTTAAGAGATGATCGATGTCCCGCTGATACCCCTGCGTCATGAAGGCCAGGGCTTTGGCCACTCGTTCGGGTGTTTTGAGCAAGCCGTTTCTGCTGGGTTTCTCGCCGAGCGCCGTCAACATCCGCGTCACCAGCGACTGCAAGGCGTCCACGTCGGCGGGCTGACCATTGCCGCTCACATCTTCGCTCGTCTCCTCAACCGTTTTCCCTTTTCCCCGCCTCACCACGCGTTCCTCCCGGGCATCAAGCCGTACCTGCATATTCGAAATAATTGTCTCTCGTCTCAATGACTCCCACCTTGCTCAGCCGCCCATGCCGCAGCTTCGGTTCCAACAGATCCCATATCAACTTCACCAGATTTTCACCTGTGGTCGTGCAATCGGCGAACGCGGGGTCGCAATTGAGATCATGATGATCAAACCGCTTGAGAACGGTTTCGGCGACCGTTCGATCGAGAGACGCGATCTCTTGCCCCTCATTTCCTCCGTCGCCGTTGATCGTGACCAGGACCACATAATTGTGGCCATGGCCGTTGGGGTTGTTGCATTTCCCGAACGCGGCTTGATTTTCGTCCTCGGTGAGGCGATCACTGTGAAGCCGATGGGCGGCGCAGAACCGATAACGCCTGGTGATCGTCATAGGAAACATCCCCTTTTCTGCCTCATCCCATCATTCATAAAGAAAAGCCAGGATTGCCCACCCATGAGCAACCCTGGCCTCAGGATCGATGCAATTCTAAAAAGAGGCCCTGCCGGAAATGCCGGCAACATGCCTCAATAACTGAATGAGCTGCCACAGCCACAGGTCGTTTTGGCCTGAGGGTTCTTGATGGAAAACCCCGAGCCCTGCACGCTGTCAACGTAATCGACCTCCGCCCCTTGCAGGAGCGGGGCGCTTTGGGAGTCCATGATCACCTTGACATCTCCCATTTCGATCACCGTATCGTCTTCGGCCATTTTCGATTCAAAGGCCATCCCGTATTGATACCCATGGCATCCCCCGCCACGGACATAGACGCGCAGTCCGACGACATCTTTTTCCTCGGCCATCAATTCCTTGATCTTCTGTTCCGCCACCGGCGTGATTGTCAGCATGATTTCCTCCTCTTCTCTCGAATTCCGTACCTTACGGACTCGGCTCGTTTAGTGTAGCACCTCTTATCCCCAGATCAACACCCCCGGACCTCAGGCGGGTCACAACCCGGGCATGTCACGGCTGTGAGCCTCCCACTTGCTTTTCGGAACGCGCACGACGACATCGCCCAGCACCCGTGCCTGGCACGCCAACCGATGCCGAGAATCGCTCAGCGCTTCGCGATCCAAGAGATCCTGTTCATCAAAATCGATCTCGGAGAGATGTTCCGAGCCCGCTTCAACCTCGACCCGACAGGTCGTACACGACGCGTTACCGCCGCAGTCATGATTCAGAGGCAATCCCAGGGCTTTTGCCGCATCCAAAAGCGACGTATTGGCGTCCACCTCTCCACTCCACTCTTCATGATGCAGGAAGGTCACTCGCGGCATCACGATCTCCTGACTCTCACATATTTCACAATGGGGCGCCGGCACTGGCCGTTTCCCCTTGATAGGGGCACCGCCCCAACCGAATATGTTCTTCATACTCATGACGGAACAGCCTGACGCTGCTCTGCACCAAGACCGATGCGCCCGTCACCAGGGTGCAATAGCCGGTGCCTTTGACAAAACCGCAGAGCTGCAAAAGACTATCGAGGTCCTTTTGCGTCCCATGGCCTTCTTCAATCTTGGTCATGAGCGCGGCCAAGTTGATCGTGCCCATCCGACAGGGAGGACATTGGCCGCAACTCTCGTTCTTGAAAAACTTTGAGAATTGGAGCGTCTTCGCCACCATGCACGTGGCGTCATCCACGACAATGACACCTGCCGAGCCCAGCCCGGTACCCGCTTGCTTCAGCGAATCAAAGTCCATGCGGAGGTCGAGTTGATCGGCCGTCACCATCGAAAATGCCGGCCCTCCCGGAAAGACCGCCTTGATCTTGCGGCCGCCCGGCACACCTCCTCCGCACTGCTCGATCAATGTCCGGATCGTCACTCCCATGGGCATTTCGTACACGCCGGGACGGTTGACGGCTCCGCTCAAAGAAAACATCATGGTGCCCGGACATTTTTCCGTGCCCACTTGGGTAAACCACGCCGCTCCTTTTTGGAGAATCCGAGGAACGTTGCAGAGCGTCTCGACGTTGTTCACCAAGGTCGGCTTTCCATACAAGCCGAAGTCGGTGGGATAAAAGGGCGGTTTCTGTCTGGGCATGGCCGGACGCCCTTGCATGGATTCTAACATAGCGGTCTCTTCACCCGCGACGTAGCTCCCATATCCCTCGAAAATTTGCAGGTCCACGTCCACCCCGCTTCCGAAGACGTTGGTGCCCAGAAAACCTCGCGCCCTTGCCTGCTCCAACGCCTTTTTCAGGTTCTCCCGCTCTTCATGGTACTCATGATTGATGTAAATAAAGGCAGCCTTCGCCCTCACGGTGTGCGACGCAATCAAACATCCCTCAATCAATTGATGGGGGAGGATCCGCAATAGATGGCGGTCCTTAAAGGTCCCGGGCTCATGTTCTCCCGCATTGCAGACGAAATACCGTTCTTGAACTCGATGGTTGAGCACCTTGTCCCACTTGACTCCCGTAGGAAATCCGGCTCCCCCTCGCCCTCGCAGACCGGATTTCTTAAGCTCGTCCACGACTTGCGCCGCGCTCAATTCCTTGACGCACCGTTCCCATCCCCCGTATCCTCCGACATTCAGGTAGCCGTCGATCTCCCACGGCTCACCTTCAAGCCGCTGGACCAGTCGCGGCTCTTCACTGATCAACATCACCGACTCCACTTGTTGTTACATTCAGCAACGATTTCTCCCGCTCGCACTATACGGCTCCTTTTCCCGGCCCGTCAAGGCAATGGCTGACATTAGGCCCCAATCGTCGAAGACGACGGGCTAGGAGACCCATCAACCTCTAGGCATAGAGGGGAGATCAGAACGTAAGAACCGTCGCCGGTGGAGTCGCCTCCACCGGCATCAACGGCCTTTATCGAAAGTGACTGCCGGCCCCCATGAAAAACAACATGGGAATCGACAGCATGAAGTTCACACGAGAAGCCAGTAACGCGGTCCTCCCCCATTGCGCCATTTCTGGCGGCGTCGGAGTCCCCTGCGCGGCAGCGGTCACGGCGGCGATGATCTTCTTTTGGTTCGGCCAGATGATCCCATGGACATTGCCCATCATGATGATGCCAAGCAATCCTCCGATCGCCAGGGCCACTGCCCCCGTTCCGCCCTTGTGATACATCATGCCGTACAAGAGCACGCCTGCAATCACCGTCACCGTGGCCCCGTGTCGGAACCAATTGAGCGCGGCTGGCATGAGTTTCGGGATCACGACGTTTTTGGTCGGCCCATCCAGGCTTTTCAAAAAGGCGGCGTTGATCAAGTTAAAGAAATACAACAATCCGATCCATGTAATCCCCGCTAGGAAATGGATCCACCGGAGAATCATCTGGGGCCAATCGGCTTCGCCGGCGCTGATGCCGGTCAATCCCAAATAGACGACGATCAATACAATGGAGAGCGCAAACCCCGCGGCCATGGTCTGCAATGGATCTTCAAGAAATTTCATAATCCTCCTCGTCACACGGTTGACTATCAGCTTGTGTCTCTACTTCAGTCTTTCTCCGAATGTCAAGTCAACGCGCCCGGCCTCTCGACGAGGCGCCGACGAACCGGGGGCACCGATCGGGATGGCACCGACCTCGCATTTTCCCCTGAACAACCACGGTTTACGCCATCAGCTCATCGACCCTCGTGCACAGTTCTCGAACCGCATCGGCCGACGCGTTCAGCGCCGCTCGCTCGGCTGGCTCAAGATCGTACTCAACGATCTCTTCGACGCCGGCGCGTCCGACCCTGACCGGAACACCGACGATCACATTCCTGAGCCCGTACTCCCCCTCGCAAAGAACAGAGCACGGCATTACCCGCTTTTCATCCTTGTATATCGCCTCCACCATGTCAACAGCCGAAGCCGACGGCGCGTAGAAAGCGCTGCCCGTCTTCAGGAGGCCGACGATCTCGGCCCCCCCGTCGCGGGTGCGCTTGACGATCGCGTCCAGCTTTTCCTTGGACATCAGGGCCGATACGGGCGTCCCTCTGACCGTCGTGTAGCGCGGGAGCGGTACCATTGTATCACCGTGCCCGCCGAGCACCATGGCCTGGACGTCAGGTCCCGGTACGTTCAACTCTTCCGCGATGAACAAGCGCATGCGGGCCGAATCCAAGACCCCTCCCATGCCGAGAACTCGAGACTTGGGCAACCCGCTCACGCGAAGTGCCACATGCACCATGGCATCCAGCGGATTTGTGACCAGGATCAGGATAATCTCTGGGGAGCGGGACACCAATTCGGACACGACGGATTTGACAATCTTTGCATTGGTCACCAACAGCTCATCGCGGCTCATCCCCGGCTTTCGCGGCATACCCGAGGTGATCACCGCGATCGACGAGCCGGTCGTTTCCACGTAGCCATTGGTGCCGACCACGCGGGTGCTGTATCCGCAGATCGGTCCCGCCTGAGAAATATCGAGGGCCTTGCCCTGGGGGATCCCCTCAGCAATGTCAACCAAGACCACATCGTACGTATCTTTCTCCGCCAACCGCTGAGCGGTCGCCCCCCCGACGTTTCCCGCACCCACGACGGTGACTTTGGCTCGTTTCATATCCGCCCCTCCCACACAAAGGCATCGTGGCCCGCATCAAGACCCATCATGATTCACCGGCGAGCCTGCTGGTGGTCTCACCCCCCATGTTCCGTCCAGCCCGCCACTTTGAAGTTGATCGTGCAGACAAAATTCTCTCCATCGTAAAAATTGAGTTTGACCTTTTTTTTGCCGTACCGGTTTGCCAGAAACTCCTCGGGATTCTCGATCAGTTCCTGATAGCCGCCGGGCGGATACTCTCCCAGTTCGTGGAACACAACGATCATCCCCTCCTTCACTTCCTCGAGCACTTTGACGCGACAACGCGGAAAAACCTCCCAGAACTTGGCCTCGATCATCTCCTTCGTCGGTTCCGGACGATCCTCTCCCGGCGCGACCGGCTGGGCGAACTTAGCCAACCGGCGGACATAGGGATACTGATGCCCCGTAAACAGTTTGTAGAGCCATGGGGGAACGGACGGTTTTCCAGTCACGTCTGCCTCATGCATCCGCCCTCGTTGTCTTTCACGCCGTCAGCCGCCGGTACACGGTCGGCAGTCGCGTCGGCAGCGATTCGACACGATCGATGACCACGAATCGCACATCGCCGTACATGCGGCGCTGGTACTCGGTCGTCTCCTGATCGATGGTCACGCAAAACGGATAGATGCCGTGCCGCCGAGCCTCTTGCAACGCTCTCTTGGTGTCCTCCACGGCGTAGTCATCCTTATAATTCTCCCCGTCCAGCGGCCTGCCATCGCTTAAGAGGATCAACAGCCGATGCTTGGCGCTCCGCTTGAGCAACTTGGCCGAAGCATGGCGAATCGCCGCTCCGTCGCGATTCTGTCGTTGAGGGCCGAGCCCCCCCAGCCGACGAGCGGCGGCCGTCCCCAATCGATCATCGAAATCCTTGACGATGAAAAAATCGACCGACGCAGCCCCCTCGCCGGAATAGGCGTAGAGACCGTATTGATCACCGACAGCCTCCAGCGCTTCGCAGAGCAGCACCAGGCTTTCCTTCTCGATATCGATCACCCGGCGTCCGCTGTCGAGCTTCCGGCCCGTCGATCCGCTGATATCGACCAAAAACGCAGTGGCGACGCTGCGATCCCGCTTGTCCCGCCGAATATACACACGATCGCTTCCTTCCAGCCCCGCCCGCAATTCCGCGGCCCTTCGAACGACGGCATCGATATCCGGATCCTCTCCCTCCGCTTGTCCGGCGACCCGGCGATAGGCGACGGGACGCAGCCCCTCGAACAACTTTCGAAGCGACGCGATCTGGCCGCGATGACTTGCAAGAATCGCCTCGACGCCGTCGTCGGAGCCGGCCTCCGCAGGCCGCTCGATGATTCGGCAGCGGTTGACACGGTAATCCTGAATCGCATAATCCCACTCCGGATAACGGACAGTCCGTTCCTCGGACACCGTCGATTCAGGCTCCAATCGTCGCTCGGCATCGACCGACAGCAACGCCTCAACGGCGGCGGGCATCCGTTGACCACCGGCAGGCGGGTCGCTTGCATCGGGCTTGCGACCGCCCCGCTCGGTGCCCGAGACCGAGTCGCTTCGGTCGGAGAACGAGCCGTGTTTGCCGGTCGTCCCGCTTTCCTTGGCGTCTTGTTCATCGACCTGCTTGATCGGCTCCCCGTCCCACGTAATGAGCTCCGGATTCATCTCACCGCGGTAGGCATGGTTGATGAGAGGGCGGTACATATCGGTCGGCTGTTCCGAAACGACGGGGGCCGGTGTCCCCGTCTCCTGTTCATCGGCTGCCCGGTCTTCAGGCGAGTCATCTCGAAGGAGCTTCGAGTGCGACGCCGCTAGTTCCTCGATCTTGACGTACAGCGCATCGGTCAAGCGCACGGCATCCTCTGCCGTCGCCCCCTTCCGGAAAAGCGGCCGGCACAGAGCCCACAGCTCAGAGACCTCCCGCTCGATCGCCCGAGGGACCGCCGAATCAAGAGACTCGCCCGTTGAAAGGCGAAAGAGACCTTCGACCATCAGTTCTCTGACCGTGATTGTCCCATCGCGACGCCGGGCCATCGAGGCCTCGGCCGCCAAGAGGGCGAGATCGCGCCGGAGTCCCGGGTATTCCGTTTGAAGCAGGAATTCCACGCGCGCATCCTCCAAGACGGTCCATAGATCTTGCGCAAGCCTCGGCAGTGGATAGAGCTGAAACAACGCGTTCAACGTCTGAGGGACAGGACGAGACAAAGGGCCGTATCGTCGCCTGACTCCCTCGATCATATCCGCAAGCGCCGCCAGCCTGAGCCGATACGTGCCAAATTGCAAGTGACCGGCTTCGTGCGCCGCCATCACCATGGACCACCGTTCATTCTCCTCCGCCGTGGCGTAGCGGCGGAGGATTGCCGGCAAGAATATCGTGCGCCCGTCCGGGCCGACCGTCGCTCGGACGTTGGCAGTTGACGCCGACTCGGGAAGCGCCGCTATCGTGACGTCCGTTCCGCAAAGCCCTTGGACGAAGAGTTTGATTCTCCGGGCAACCCGCCGAAGCGGAACACCCGCCATCGCCCGTTCAACCGAGGCAAGGGCATTGCGGGATTCCATCCCAAAATAGACCCGCCCGCCCTCTCGACTGTAAGCCAACACATCCATGCCGGCCTTCAGCCAACTCTCAAACCGCGAGCGGGCTTCGGGCCCCTCTCCGATCAACATCATGACGTCCGGACCGCGTCGAAGGTACAAAAGCGCCGCCTGCGCGTCACGTTCGGCGAGCAGCGCGCCGTATTGCAGCAGTTCGAGCCGCCGCTCTTCCGACGGAAGCGCGTGCAGGATCTGTGGAGACTCTGCAAGCCATGCGACCGCCGACTCGGGAGAGCGTTCGGCCAGCAATGACGCCAACTCCAGGGACCGCGAACGAACGGCGGGCTGTTCGATTTCCCCCAGCACCTTGGGGCTCGTGCGCATGAACGCGATCATGGCCAGATAATCCGGCTTGCCCAACGTATTGGTTGTGACGAGATGCATGCCGACCGACAACCACGTTCGGACGTCCTCGATTTGCAACACGGCGGCCACACGAGCCATCTGTCGGACGTACTCAATGCCTGCTACCGCATCGACCGCTGTCAGCTCGAGACCGACGTCCAGCCAGCGTCTGGCGTCCCCGAATGGAATTGTCTTCTCAAGGTCCGGCGCGACACGAAAAAATTCCCATGCCGCCGTGACATCACGATCGGCCGCCTCCATCCCGACGGCGAGGGCCTCTCCGCGCGTCTCGGTTCGTTCCAGCGAGCCGAGGATCATGGGGCTTTCCTTGAAGTATCTCAACGCGGCGGCTCCGGATGATTGAGCCAACACAACGCCCATGTCCAGCCAGGGAATGATCACGGAAAGCCCGCCGCACCGATCAAGCTCGGGAAGGGCGTCAACGGCCGCCCTCGCCGCCTTGGCCGACACCGTCTCGAGTTCATCCAGCAGGGCCGCGATGTGTGCCGCGGCATCGGGCCGATCCGCCGTCTCTTCCACTCGTGCAACAAACGCGCGAGCGGCCTCGGCACCCAGGCTGGCCGCCAGCCGGTTGATCAACGCACTCCGGACTGAACACTCGCTCATAAGTCCTGTGACTACAGATGAAAGGCCTCGATTGTAATGAAGCAAAATTCCCCTGTAAACTAGCGAATAGTACCGTTTGGCTTTTGAAAGAGAGGAGTCGTCCGTGACCGAACCAACACCCGAGAGTCTCGAAAAGATCGTAAAGTTCGTGCAAGGATACGCCGAGAAAAGCGGCACCGTTATGCATCCCAACCCCTCCGTCACCGAGGCGGTCGTCCACGGTCTGGCGATGCACCTAGATGAGCTCGGCAAACCGCTTTGCCCCTGCAATTTTTACAAAGACAAGCGGGCGGAAGCCAAACTACGGCGTTGGATCTGCGCCTGCGACGAAATGCAGATCTACAAGTACTGTCATTGCCTGCTCTTCGTCCGCGAAGACGGCATGCCGATCACCGAATACCTCCCCGAAGGGCATGAAGGCCGGGAAATCTATGGAATTGTTCCCGACCCCACCCCGGGGAAAGGCCGCGCGCTCAAGCACAAAGCGGCGGGTCAGACTTCGAGACTGGACGAAGCACCGACGGGTTCGTAGCCGCCGTGCGCCCAGTTGGCGGGTTCCCGCTAGTCTTCTTCTCGTCGTCGGCCGCCGGGAGGTGGGAAACGAAGGTGAGAGGGTTGGATCCGTAGGAGACGGGCGCGTGAACCGGTATCGACGAAACAGGCGGCCGCTCGCTTCGTCAAGATTCAGAAGGTAGGAGTGCCATGCGCATTCTCCTCGTCGAAGACGACTTGGATCTGGCACAGTTCATCCGCAAAGGGCTCAAGGAAGAAAACTATGCCGTGGACTTCGCGGCGGACGGCGAAGCGGGACTCGCCATGGCGTTGAGCAATCCTTACGACCTGCTGATTTTGGACATCATGCTTCCCAAGCTTGACGGTCTTGCGCTCTGCCGCAGCATTCGGGCCAAAGGCAACATGACGCCGGTCCTGCTGTTGACCGCACGCAATACCGTGGAGACCAAGGTGTCCGGTTTTGACATCGGTGCGGATCAATTTCTGGCGAAGCCCTTTGCCTTCGTCGAATTGTTGGCGCGCATCAGGGCCCTCCTGCGTCGGGGCAGCGCCCAGCCGTCGGCCCAGTTGCATGCGGCCGATTTGACGCTGGACCCCGTGACGCATCGTGTCTGGAGAGCCGGGAAAGAAATCGCGCTGACCAACAAGGAATATGCGTTGCTGGAATTTCTCCTTCGGAACAAGAACCGGGTGTTGACCCGAACGGTCATCATCGAACACGTCTGGGACATCAGCTACGACCCCATGACCAACATCGTGGACGCCCACATTCGAGCCTTGCGGGCCAAAATCGACCATAACTTTTCCCCTCCGCTCATCACCACGGTGCGCGGCGCGGGCTACATGCTGGAGGACCCGGAGCAGACGACATGACGTCGTTGCGCAATCTCGTCAGCCGGTTCGCACTCATGCTCATGGCCTGGCTGCTGGGATTTTCCGCGCTGGTGTATTTCTCGAGCGAAACCCTGCTCCACCGATTCGTTGACGGACAGCTGCTGGAGTTGGCGGAAACGCTCGCCGGGATCATCGATCGCCACCCCGATATCCTCGACAACCGCGGGCAGGGCGCGGGATTTCCATCCGATACCAATCCCGGTATCAAGGAACAACGTGTGTTGCACGGCGTCGCTCATTCCCTCCGGGTGTTTTCGCCGGAAGGGCGGCTGATGTGGAAAAGTCCCAACGCTTCGGCCTATCCGTTGATTTCTCCACACATGCTCGACCGGGTCCTGCTCGAACGAACAGTCTATGAAACGGTCGCGATGCCGGACGGCACGCCGGCCCGGCGGCTGTTTATCTCTGTCACCCGCCAAGGAATCGTGCGCTATGTGCTGCAAGCGGAAACGTCGCTGCTTCATTATCAGACGGCGCTCAGCGAATTACTGCTCCTGCTGATTGTAAGTTCCGGCGCCACGCTGCTCGTCACCTGGCTGGGCAGTCTGTGGCTGGCCAAGAAAGTGCTGACCCCGATCGAGGCCTTGTGCGCAGGCGCCGAAACCATGTCCGAGGCCGATCTGGGGAAGCGCTTGGCCTTGGATGCTCCTTATATCGAGTTCCGACGGCTCACCCAGGCCGTCAACGCCGTGTTGGATCAATTCCAACGGAACAGCGAGACCCAACGAAATTTCTGCGAGATCGCGGCCCACGAAATGAAAACGCCCTTGACCATCCTGCGCGGCAACTTGGAGGTGGCGCTCCTCAAGGCCCGAACCGCGGACGAATACCGTGACGTGCTCCTCAGCAATCTCGAACAGGTGGATCGGCTCATCGCCCTGACCAGGCCTTTGTTGACGCTCGCCAAATTCACGAGCAGCAAACCGCCTGTCCAATTGGCCCCCTTGGAGGTCGAACCCTTCCTCCACGAGATTGTCCAGGAACTGACGCTGTTGGCGAATGACCGGCGGATTACCCTCTCGTTGGACGCTCGGCCGGTTCCCCCCATTCTGGGTGACGCGCAGTGGCTCAAACAAGCGCTGATCAATCTGCTTGATAACGCCTTGCGCTATACTCCCGCAGGCGGAACCGTAACCGTCCATGCGCGCGAGGAGGGGGGCGATGTCTTGATCGACGTGGAGGACACGGGCCATGGCATCGAGCCGGAGCACATTCCGCATCTGTTCGAGCGGTTTTACCGGACCGAATGGGCAAGAGCCGAAGATGCCGCCGGAACGGGCTTGGGTCTCCCTATCGTCAAGGAGATCGTGGAAGCCCATGGCGGAACCATCTCCGTGACCAGCCGCGTCGGGCAGGGCTCGATCTTTACGTTGCGCATTCCCGCTTATCTCAAACAGACAATGCCTGCCTAGCGTCTCGCTTCTGGACCTCGACCGCAAAGTCGTCCCGCCGGCCCTTCTCAGATTGAACAGGCGATCCCTGCCATCAACGACGTTCCCGCCATCATCATGAAGGATTCTTCATGATCTCCTCATGGGCTCTTCATAGAGCAGGAGTAGGGTGGCAATAGGCCTTCAAGGAAAGGTTCAAGCAAGAGGCAAGAGCAAGAGGCAAGAGCAAGAGGCAAGAGCAAGAGACAAGAGATGGAGGGACAAGCCATGGTCGCATTGATGGTCGGAGTACTGGCGGGAAGCGCGGTGTTGGTAATCATGTACACGGCGTTGGTCTATACGGTCTCACACGTGAACAATAAGTAACCTTCTGGGGTGGCGGAATCTGGGACTGACCCCCTGTTTCCGCCATCTTTGCGAGCCGCGGGCAGGGCGCCGCTCCGGTGAGCGGTGGATTTTCTGAGAAACGCCCCGGTTGAAACGGCAATCTCGACGCCGCTCGAAGGGGGCGCGGACTACAGGGAAGAATTTGCTCCGGTTCAAAGAATGAAGGGTGCGTCGCTCGCGGATGTCGCCCGATCTTCTCCGCAATCGGTTCTACCCTCTTTCCTTCATCGTTCGTTCGATTTCGCGCCCCGCGTCCCGCGCCTTGATTGATTCCCGCCGGTCGTAGTGTTTTTTGCCCTTGGCCAATCCAAGTTCGACTTTCACCTTGCCCCGAGGAGAAAAATACATCCGGAGCGGCACGAGCGTCAGACCCTTCTGCTGCGTTTTTCCAATGAGCTTATCGATCTCTTTGTGATGGAGCAGCAGTTTCCGGGTTCTGGTCGGATCGTGATTCATGATATTGCCGTGACGATAAGGGCTGATGTGGCAGTGATAGAGATAGACTTCGCCGTCCTTGACGGCGGCATAGCTGTCTTGAAGATTCGCCCGCCCCTCACGCAGCGATTTGACTTCCGTCCCCGTCAACACGATGCCGGCCTCGAACTTTTCCTCGATAAAATAGTCGTGGTAGGCCTTACGATTGGTTGCGATGACCTTTTCGCTGTGTTCCGATCCGGCGCGCGTCATGGTTTCACCAGGAGCGGACCGAGGAGGGGGAGTCGAGGAAACCCGCCGCCGTCCCCCGCATCGCCGTCTTTTCCGGACATTTCCATTCGCGTTTGCTAAGATGGGGTTATGACTCGTACCGGCTCGCTCGACTCCTGCGGCGCCATTCTATCTGGTCTCTCCAAACGGCTGGGCCTTGAGACCAAGCTCCTTGAGTTCCGCTTGCAACGCCATTGGCGTGAGATTGTCGGCGAGCCCCTCGCCTCACAAACGTGGCCGGCTCACATTCGTTTCAAAAAACTTTACCTGGTCGTTCGAAACTCCGTCTGGCTTCAACAGCTTACGTTCTTGAAACCCTCTCTTTTAGACCAAGTCGGTCGCGCCGTGGGCATGGAACCGATCAAGGAAATCGTTCTTCGCGTAGGTGAGATTCCACCGCCGGTCCCTTTCGAGAGCGATCCCGTCGTCTCCGGCCGCCCGCCCGCTTGGGATGAGGTCGAACTCGACCCCCTTCCGATTGGCATTCGGGATCCGGAACTCCGTCGGCGGTTCACAGAGGCGATAGCGAGATACCCTTTTCTACGGGCTCAGCCTCGACCGGCAAAGGATCCGTGACCCGTCCCTTAAAGAGAACGTTCGTGTTCTCGAAGACCGTTCCGTTCTTGGAGATGGGGCCGATTCCCCCTTCTTCTTCCTCGCCCTCCAACCGATAGTACCCTCGAACCGACCGTTCAAATCCCTCGACAACGGAGGGGTCCCCCGCTCTGTACTTCTCTAACTTCTCCGGATCGGCCCAGCCCTCTTCACTGAACACGAAAACAAACATGCGTCGGTACCGGCCGCCGGCGTCTCCCGGCGTGGTCGGATAGATCTTCATGGGACCGAAATCGCGGGTGTCATGACCCACCTTGCGAAACCGGCGCAACAGTCGTTCAACCTGCTGGTCCGTGGTATCACGCGGCACATGGGCCGCCACGAGGTACCCGTTTTGAGCCCCAATGGTATAGGGAGGAATGGATCGGTCGGGGCGGCTCAGATACATACCTCCCCAAATGAGGGCGAACGAACTCACGAAGACACCGAGCCCCATTTTGACGACGATGTCCAACGGCTTTTTCGTCGGAGGATCGGAAGAGGACATGGTAAAGACTCTCGCCGAAGAACGAACAACGCGGCGGTCGATCCGTCGCTACGTGCCGGGGGTGCCGTCCTCCAAAGCCGGCTCATCCCGGTCGCCCACTTCGGCCAGCCGTGCGACGCCCACGACGCGATCGTTCTCGCCTTCCAACTCGATCACGCGCACGCCTTGTGTGTTGCGTCCCACCTCGCGGATATCGTCCACCTTGCAGCGCAGAATTTTCCCCTGCGCGGCCATCAGCATGATCTCATCGCCGTCGCGGACCTGAAGGAAGCCGACCGCTGGTCCGTTCTTTTCAGTCGTCTTCACGCTGATGATGCCCTTGCCGCCGCGGCCCTGCACGCGATACTCGCCCACTGGCGTGCGTTTGCCGTATCCGCCTTCGGTGACGGTCAAGATCGCGGTCGTAGAGTCCGGTGTAATCGTTTCCATGCCGATCACTTCGTTGCCCTCCTCCAGCGTGATCCCTTTCACGCCGTAGGCGGTCCGGCCCATAGGGCGCACTTCGTCCTCCTTGAAGCGGATCGTGATGCCCTGCCGCGTACCGAGCAGGATTTCCCGTTGCCCGTCGGTCAAATGGACGCTGATGAGTTTGTCGCCCTCCTCCAAGCCGAGGGCGATGATGCCGCCCTGCCGGGGATTGCCGTAGGCCGACAGCTCCGTCTTCTTGACCAGCCCCTTCTTCGTCGCCATGACCACGTAGCGATCGTCGCGGAATTCCTTGACGGGAAGCGTCGCCGTCACCTTTTCGTTGCCGGACAGGGAGAGCAGATTCACCAGGGCCTTCCCCTTCGCGGCGCGTCCCGCCTCGGGAATCTCATGGACCTTGAGCCAATAGACCTTGCCCGCGTCCGTAAAAAAGAGCAGCGTGTCGTGCGTGGAGGCGGTGAACAGCGTTTCGACGAAATCTTCGTCCTTGATGCCCATGCCGATCTTGCCCTTGCCGCCCCGCCGCTGCGCCCGATAGAGCGACACCGCGTTGCGCTTGATGTACCCGGCGTGCGAGATCGTGACGATCACTTCTTCCTCGGCGATCAAATCTTCCAGGCTGATCTCCGCCTCTTCCTTCACGATCTGGGTGCGCCGCTCATCCTTGTACGCCTCACGGATCTCCGTCAGCTCGTCTTTGATGATCGTCCGCACGAGCGCTTCGCTGCCCAGCACGGACTTCAGATATTCGATCCTCTTCAGCACGTCCTGATATTCCTCGATCAATTTGTTGCGCTCAAGCTGCGTGAGCCGTTGCAGACGCATATCGAGGATCGCGTTGGCCTGGATGTCGCTGAGCGCGAACTGCTGGATAAGGCCGGCACGGGCTTCATCGGGCGATGGCGACCGGCGGATCAGCGCGATCACCGCATCCAGATGGTCGAGTGCGATCTTGAGCCCTTCGAGGATATGCGCGCGCTCCTCCGCCTTGCGAAGCTCATAGGCGGTGCGTCGCACCACCACCTCGCGCCGATGCTCGATGAAGTGGTGCAGAATCTGCTTGAGGTTGAGGACTTCGGGACGATTGTTGACCAGCGCCAGCATGATGACGCCGAAGGTGGTTTCGAGCTGCGTGTTCTTATAGAGATTGTTCAACACCACCTGCGGGATCTCGTTGCGCTTGAGTTCGATGACGATCCGCACTCCTTCACGGTCCGAGGACTCGTCGCGCAGATCGGAGATGCCCTTGATCCGGTCCTCCTGAATCAACTCGGCGATTTTCTCAATGAGCTTGGCTTTGTTGACCTGATAGGGAATCTCCGTGACGATGAGCCGCTCGCGCTCCGTCCGCTCGTCGATTTCCACCGCGACCTTCGCCCGCAGCTTGAGCAGCCCCCGTCCCGTCTCATAGGCTTCCTTGATCCCGCTCACGCCGTAAATGAAGCCGGCGGTCGGAAAATCGGGTCCTGGAATCTTCTTCATGAGCTGCGCGACGGTGGCATCGGGATTCTCCAACAGCAGCAGCAGCCCATCGATGACTTCGGCGATGTTGTGCGTTGGAATGTTGGTCGCATACCCCACGGCGATGCCGCCCGCGCCGTTGATCAAGAGATTCGGCACGCGGGTGGGAAGCACGAGCGGCTCCTGACGCGATTCGTCGTAGTTCGGCCCGAAGTCGACGGTCTCCTTGTCGATATCCGCCAGCAGTTCCTCGGCCAGCTTCGTCATGCGCGCTTCGGTATAGCGCATGGCCGCCGGCGAGTCGCCGTCCATCGAGCCGTAGTTGCCCTGACCGTCGATGAGCGGATAGCGCATGTTGAAGTCCTGCGCCATCCGCACGAGAGTGTCGTAAATCGCGGAATCGCCATGGGGATGATAGTTCCCCATGATTTCGCCTACGATCTTGGCGGATTTGCGGTACGCCCGCGTGGACGTGAGACCCATCTCGTGCATGCCGAAGAGGATGCGCCGATGGACGGGCTTCAACCCGTCGCGCACGTCCGGCAGCGCCCGCCCCACGATCACGCTCATGGCGTAATCCAGGTAGGACGACTTCATCTCGTCTTCGATGGCGATGTAACCCAGTCGTTCGTCGGGGGGCATTGGTTGTCCTTCGCTCTCAGCCGTCGGTGTTCCTTCGCTAGACGTCCAAGTTCCTGACTTCGAGCGCGTGCGTCTGAATGAAATTCCGCCGCGGCTCCACTTCGTCGCCCATGAGAATCGTGAAAATTTCGTCCACGCCGGTCAGGTCTTCGAGCGTCACCCTGAGCAACGTACGGGCTTCCGGATTCATCGTGGTTTCCCATAACTGACTCGGATTCATCTCACCGAGGCCCTTGTACCGCTGAATACTCAAACCTTGCTTGCCCATGTCGAGTATGGCCTTCACCAGCTCGTCCGTCGCGTAATATTGACGTTCCTGTCCATTGGCCTTGAGCCGGTAGGGCGCGCGCCCGAGGCCGATGGCGGATGGGGCGAGTTTCTGGAGTTCGCGGAAGTCCGCCGATCCCACCAGCTCATGCGTGACCTCGAGGCTGTGCAATATCCCGCCGCTCTGCATGCGGCAGACGACTTTGTTGGATTGATGTTCTTCATCCTCCAGGATGTCGAAGGTGGGTGTCAGCTTGGGATAGACCCCGGCCAACGTCCGTTTGGCCTGGTCCACCACGACGGTGAGCGCCGCGCGATCCTTTAGCAGGTCGCGGCCCAGTCCCGGCTCGTCCACGAACGCACGCAGCATGGCGGCTTCGTGGGGCTTCTTGTTGAGCCGCGCGAGCAGCGACTCGAACGCGATCATTTTCTTGAGAATGGGCAACAGCCGCCGTCCCGTCACATAGCTTTGCGTACCCTCCAGGTACAGCTCGACGTCTTCGACCGCGAGATCGGCCAAATATTCGTTGAGCGCCGCTTCGTCTTTGAGATAGCGCTCGGTCTTACCTTTTTTGACTTTGAAGAGCGGCGGCTGCGCGATATACACGTACCCGCGCTCGATCAGCTCCGGCATCTGCCGGAAGAAGAACGTGAGCAGCAGGGTGCGGATGTGGCTTCCATCCACATCGGCGTCGGTCATGAGGATGATCTTGTGGTACCGTGCCTTCGTGATGTCGAACGCATCCTTGTCGCCTTCTTCTCGCTTACGGCCGATGCCCGTCCCGAGCGCCATGATTAGCGTGCGGATTTCGTCGCTCGTCAACATCTTGTCGAACCGAGCTTTCTCCACGTTCAGAATTTTTCCCTTGAGGGGCAGGATGGCCTGGAATTTCCGGTCGCGCCCCTGCTTGGCCGATCCGCCGGCCGAATCGCCCTCGACGATATAGAGCTCGCTCAAGGCCGGGTCTTTCTCAGAGCAGTCGGCCAATTTTCCGGGCAAAGAGCTGCCGTCCAGCGCGCTTTTGCGGCGGATCAACTCCTTCGCCTTGCGGGCCGCTTCGCGGGCGCGGGCCGCCTCGATCGCCTTCCCGACGATCTTGCGGGCGACCGCGGGATTCTCTTCGAAGTAGTTGCCCAGCGCCTCGTTGACCGCCGCCTCGACCACGCCTTTGACCTCGCTGTTGCCAAGCTTGGCTTTGGTCTGCCCCTCGAACTGCGGGTTGCGGACCTTGACGCTCACGACCGCCGTGAGCCCTTCGCGGACATCGTCGCCGGTCAAGGATTCCGTCTCCTTCTTGAGCAAGTCGTTCGCGTTGGCGTAGTTGTTGATCGTCCTCGTCAAGGCGGCTTTGAAGCCGACCAGGTGCGTGCCGCCTTCCTTCGTATTGATGTTGTTGGCGAAGGAAAACAGGTTCTCGGCATAGCCGTCGTTGTATTGCAAAGCCACCTCGAGGATCATCTCGGGTTTTTCCACCTTGGCGTAGATGGGTTTGTGCAGCGGGGTCTTGGCTTCGTTCAGATGCTCGACAAAGGAGACGATGCCGCCTTTGTAGAGAAACACCTGTTCCTTGGCCGGCTCCTTGCGCTCGTCCTTGAGCGTGATGGCGAGACCCTTGTTCAGAAAGGCGAGTTCGCGGAACCGCTGCGCCAGCACGTCGAAGCTGAAGTCGAGCGTCTCGAAAATCTGGCCGTCCGGCTTGAAGCGAATCTTGGTACCGCGGCGTTTGGTCTTCCCGGTCACGGCAAGCGGCGCGTTCGGCTTACCACGTTCGTAGCGCTGCTCAAACACCTGGCCGTCCTGCCAGATTTCCAGTTCCAGCCACTCGGAGAGCGCGTTGACGACCGAGATGCCGACGCCATGCAGACCGCCCGACACGGTGTAGGCGCCCTGTTCGAATTTACCACCCGCGTGCAGCACGGTCAGCGCCACTTCGGCGGCCGATTTCTTCTGTGTGGGATGCATGCCGGTCGGGATGCCGCGCCCGTTGTCCACGACCGTGACGCTGCCATCGATGTGAATGGTGACGTCGATGGTCTCGCCGAATCCGGCCATATGTTCGTCGACACTGTTATCGACGACTTCATAGACCAAGTGATGAAGGCCGTCGACGCCCGTGCTGCCGATGTACATCGCCGGTCGCTTGCGAACCGCATCAAGGCCTTCAAGAACCTTGATCTGATCCGCGCCGTAACTCTCGCTTTTGGAGTTGATCGTGGGGTCGCCCGCTGTCATAGTGTATTCCGCTCCCGCACCGATGCCGTTCCTTCCACGCCGCTCTTCCCTTATATTTTGATCGGCATAACGACGCACTTGAATCCAGGGCTCTCCGGTTCTTGAATTAAACAGGGACTGAGCGGCGTCTCCATCTGTAGGGAGACGGTTTCGCCGTCCATGACGCTCAAGACGTCTAACAAATACCGGGCGTTGAATCCTGAGCTGAGCGTCTCACCTTCATAATGGGCCGGCAGTTCCTCTACGGCTTCTCCGTAATCCGGACTGCTCGAAAACAACGTCATCGCTCCCGGCGCAAACGAGACCTTGACGGCATGAGCTTTTTCTTTCGACAGCACGGACACGCGGCGCAACGCGCTTTCCAGCTCGCGCCGGTTCACACTGATTCGTCTGCCGCCGTCTTTGGGGATCACCTGTTGGTAATTGGGATAACTACCCTCCATCAGTCGAGACGTGAGGAGCAACCCGCTCTTTCGGAAAATCATTAAATTTTTGGCGAAGCCGATCAACGGCTCGCTGTCGTCTCCTTCTTCGAGCAGCCGCCGCATCTCATACGCTGCTTTCTTGGGGATAATCGCCTTGATTTCCTGCGGCGTTCCTTTCCCGACGGTCTTGCCGACTTCTTGTTCGGCCACGGCCAGACGGTGACCGTCCGTGCCGACCAGTCGAAGGGTCGTCTTCTTGTCGGTGACGATGAGCGTGACCAACAAACCGTTCAAAATGTACCGTGCATCGTTGTCCCCAGCCGCAAACAATGTCTTGCGGATCAATTCCCTGAATCCTTCTCCCGAGAGAGGCGTCAGTCCCTCCCGTTCGATGGTCGGCAAGGCGGGATAATCCGTGCCCGGCAATCCGACGATCTTGAACTGGCTCTTCCCGGCGCGGATCGTCGTCCAATTGTTGTCGCCGACCGTCAGTTCAATATCGCCCGGCGGCAGTTCTTTGATGATTTCAAACAACTTGCGGGCCGAGATGGTGATTGCGCCCGTTTCGAAGACGGTTGCTTTGTACAGGCCTCGCACGGCGATTTCGAGGTCCGTCGCCACGATTTCGGCTCCGTCTTGTTTGGCTTCCAGCAGCACGTTCGACAGAATCGGCATGGTCGTGCGTTTCTCTACCACGCCCTGTACCCGTTGCAGTCCCGTCAACAACTCTTCCCGCGCCATCCGTACTTTCATAGGCATAGTGTTGTCTCCACAAGGCTCTCCGATTTATCCCCGCAAGATTTGCTCTTTCAGCGCCTCGATCACGTTGTGCAATGTCTCATCCTTTTCCTTTGCCTTCGCCACCTGTCTGCACGCGTGCATGATCGTCGTGTGGTCTTTGCCGCCGAAGTGGCGCCCTATCTCCGGATAGGACGCATCTGTCAGCTCGCGACAGAGGTACATCGCAATTTGTCTTGGATGGACCAACGTTTTGCTGCGCCGCCGGGATTTCAACTCCGTTATCTTGATGCGGAACTGCGCGCAAACGGCCTCCTGAATGTCGTCCATCGCCACGACTTTTTTCTTGTCCCCGATCAAATCACGAAGCACGTTCTTGGCCATCTCCAACGTGATGGCCTGACCCGTCAACGATGAGTAGGCTCCAAGCCGAACGAGACTTCCCTCCAGTTCACGGATGTTGCTTTTCATGGTGCTGGAAAGGAACTGGATGACGTCCTCGGGAAGCGTGATGCCTTCGTCTTCCGATTTTTTCCTCAGAATGGCAATTCGCGTTTCCACGTCGGGCGGTTGCAGGTCGGCGATCAATCCCCATTCGAATCTGGACCGGAGTCTTTCTTCTATGTCGGGCATGTCCTTGGGAAAACGGTCGCTTGAAAGGACAATTTGTTTGTGTCCCTCGTACAGGGAGTTGAAGGTGTGAAAAAACTCTTCTTGTGTACGTTCTTTGCCGACGAGAAACTGAATGTCGTCGATCATGAGCATATCGATGTGTCGGTAACGCTTCCGCAGGTCCACCATTTTGTCGTAGCGGATGGAGTTGATGACTTCGTTCGTAAATTGCTCTGTCGTCAGGTAGGCGATCCGCAGATCCGTCTTTTCGGCGACGTGGTTTCCGATCGCATTGAGGAGGTGGGTTTTTCCAAGGCCGACACCTCCATAAATGAACAAGGGGTTATACGTTTTCCCCGGCTGTTCCGCTACGGCCATACAAGCCGCATGAGCGAACTGATTTCCCGCACCGACGACGAAACTCTCGAACGTATATTTCGGGTTGAGTTGGACTCCGCGCCGGGTCCTCATCTGGTTCGCGAATCGAGGCGTCGTGACCGGCACCTCTCCCTCCGTCGTCTGCGTAGCCTCACTTGGAACAACCTTAAAACTTACAGACTGGACTTCCTCTCCAGACGCTGTGATCGCCTCGACAAGGAGCCTTTCATAGTGCTTCTCCAGCCAGTCCCCAAAAAACTTATTAGGAACCGCGATATAAGCAACCGCGTCCTCGATCCGATCAAGATGCGCGAGAGAAAACCATGTGTCATAGACTTGAGGCGGAACCTTCTCCTGAATATGCCGAAGTGCTTCCTGCCAAAGCATCTGGACGCTCATCTCTTTATTCACCCTCTATCCACAGGATTATTCACACTTGTGGATAACTTGTCACTTTCCCCTGTATTGCTCTTGGATAACTCTCTCTTTTACGCACCAGGATGAACTGGTATCAGAGATTCAGCGCTGCCGTTTTCGACCCCTCCGCTCCGTTTCATCATCCTATTCCCACATCACCCAGAAGAACTCCACAGTATTCTCTCTGGCAAACCGACCAACTCCCTCTCACAAAAACAATGGGTTTCTCTCTATCCCCACTATCCATTCCCTCTATTCCGACTCCGACTGCGACGACTAACCTTTTCTTCTAGAGTAGAGACTAGAGAATGATAACTTTTCCGGCATCCATGACCAGCCTCAGAAGGTTCTGATAATTCACATTCTCTCCCCCTGGAGTACACAAACCTTCTTCAGAAATAAAAATAGACGTGGAGTTCTCATAGTCACCGGGAGAGCAAAGAATCGTTGAACCCAGCCCAGGTGCCTGACGAAAAATGAACAAAGTCGATGCCATGCAAGAAACCCTCAAATTACACGCCTAAAAAACGAGGACACGGTCGGCCGAATGAATACGAGAACGGATTTCATCATCCGACTCATATCTGATACGAAACTTTCCGTCAACGACAGATCGGCCCGTATCACGGGGAAGGACGAACGGGATATCAAGGTGGCGAATTGACGGGAGATATTTTTCCAAGATGTCTGCGTCAACAATGTCTCCCATGTCGTCAGACAAAAGCCGGATCGCCTGGCCAAGAAGGATCACCGTTGTCGAGTGAGACCCTGCCACCAGGCCGAGCGCAATGCGCAGTGCTTCGACCGGGCGGTGAGTTTTCGTAGGATCCTCCCGAATGACCACGACGACGGTTTTGGCCATAAGTCTCTTATGCCTTAAGTGAATGACAGAAACGGTTCACATGCGTCAATGAGGCCTGAAAGAACGACGAGGCCGCAAAGAGAAATCGAAGGATCGAGATCGGCCGTCGAGACATGATGTTGTTGACACCCATAAGCACAGGCAAACATATGCACTCCCGACGTAGCCAGGTTCCGATAGGAAGGGGAATTTAAGTTCTTGACTCCCTCATCAATTAAGTAGAGATACACATCGTGACCGGCCTCGCGTGCCGCTTGAGCCAAGCCATAAACAACGGTGGCGCTTCTATCGGCCGGAGGAAGCGCGAGTAGGATCCCCAATTTTCGTCGCGTTTGAAAATCCACAAAAAAATCTTCGTAATAATAATGTCTTATGATTAGACGACAGTAGGAAAGTACGGGGTTTTTAGAGAAAAGTCAACGGGCAAAAACAACTAAGATCCACGGATGTGGGAGGAGACGTCACCACAAAGAGAGGTCAGCGAGACCCCATACTGATTTTTCGTGTTCATATCCCTGAGAATTCCTACTCCCTTATCAACTTCGTCGTCGCCGATGATCAAGGTAAACCCGACGGCAAGTCGGTCGGCTTGGCGAAGATGCGATTTAAGCGACGTGGCTCTGAAGTCGGCAACGGCAGGTATTCCCGCAAGGCGGAGTTCTTCAAGGGCTGAGAAACCGGCTGGTGCTCCGGAGACGCCGAATCCGGCGACATACACAACCGGCGACCGAGAGGATGAGGGATATGCGGTCTGCGGTAACATTAACGCAATTCTCTCCAGCCCCATGGCAAACCCGACGGCCGGTGTGGGGGGACCTCCCAAGGCCTCGACGAGTCCATCATAGCGCCCTCCTGCCCCGACCGCGTTTTGAGCGCCGAGAGCGGCGGACGTGACCTCAAAGGTGGTCAGGCAATAATAATCCAGTCCTCGGACAAGACGGTGGTTCAGGCGGTAGGGAATGCCGATAGAATCGAGACCGCTCAACACATCGGCAAAGTGGGTGCGGGCCGGATCGGAAAGGCTGTCTGCAAGGCGGGGAGCCGGCTCTGTCTCAGCTCGACAGCCAGGAACCTTGCAGTCCAACACGCGCAGAGGGTTCGTATCGAGGCGTCTCCGACAGTTGGCGCAGAGTGCGCCGGCGACGGTACGGAGAAACTCGGTTAAGCGGGGCCGATATGCCGCGCGGTCTTCTGTGGAGCCTAAATTATTAATCTCAAGAGTCAGGGACGGCAGCTTGAGATCCGACAGGATGCGCCAGAGCAGGGCGATCACTTCCACGTCGGCACGAGGATCGGCCATACCGAACGATTCGACACCGAATTGATGAAATTGGCGGAGTCGCCCCGCCTGTGGGCGTTCATGGCGGAACATCGGACCGGAATAGAAAAACTTCTGAGGAGTGGGATCGGCCGCACGATGGTGTTCAATATAGGCGCGAACCGTGCCCGCGGTTCCTTCGGGGCGGAGCGTGAGCGACGTTCCGTCTCGATCCTGGAAGGTGTACATCTCCTTCTCCACGATGTCGGTTGAGGTTCCGATACTTCTGGCGAACAACTCGGTCACCTCGAAGATGGGCACTCGGATTTCGCGGAAGCCGTAAAGATCAGCCCAGCGCCTGGCGGTCTCCTCAATCAACCTCCACCGGGAAGTCTCTTCCGGCAAGATGTCTTTGACTCCTTTGATCCCTTTGATCATATTCATGAAGCCCTTCTTCCGTTGCTGGCTTGTCAGCTTACGCAGTACGCGGCGGACTATAACGACGCCCTCCGAAACAAG
The DNA here is from genome assembly GCA_024330965.1 of Nitrospira sp. Taxonomy (GTDB): domain Bacteria; phylum Nitrospirota; class Nitrospiria; order Nitrospirales; family Nitrospiraceae; genus Nitrospira_D. The sequence goes on from JANDJL010000007.1 coordinate 79,805, forward strand.
TCAACGGAGAGAGGCACGGCCCTCAACGGACCCATTCTTGCGTCGATTGCTCAGGGGGGGTATAGTGCGCCCCTGCACCAACCGAGGAAGATCGACGTTTCATGATGAAACGCGAACAATCGACCAGCCGGGTGATCGCAGTCGGCCCGATGCCTCCCGAAAAATGCGCGTACGCATTGGCACGGTACAGCCGCTCACCGGACTCTATTGAAAACAGCATCCGGTGGGTTCACGGTCACTCGTCGGAGAAGTTTTGGGAGCAGTTCTACTTCGACTACGGCCATGCTTCCATCGCTGACCTCGGCCACGTCGTCATCTGTTTCGAAGAAATCTCGGAGCTGGCGGCGATTCGATTGGAAGACGAGCCGCTCTGGGACGGCCAGGCCAAATCCAGTCGGTATCAAAATTTCGCCGCCGGCCGGTGGTTCGTGCCCCACCACATCAGGGGCCGTGAAACGGAGGCCGTCTATGAAGGAATCCTCCGAAGCCTCTCCGAGGTGTATCGGCTGTTGCATGACCCGTTGGTCGCTCATCTCTCAGAACGGGAACCTCGACCGCAGACGATGAGCCAGGCTGATTACCAACGAAGGATCGCAGCGCGCGCCTTCGACGTGACGAGATATCTCCTTCCGCTTGCGGCCACGACCAATGTGGGACAGGTCGTGAGTATCCGAACGTTGGAAAAGCAAATGACGCGCTTGCTGTCTTCCCAGTTGACGGAATTGCGATCCATCGGTGAAGAACTGCAGGAGGCCTGCCGGCGCCCGCCCATCACCCTCTGGGACGAGCTCTGCGGTCAGAAGATCCTCCACGCTGATCCCCTGGCTCCGACGCTGGCGCGCCACGCCAAGGCCAACCCCTATCTGGCATCCGTGTATTCGGACTTGGCGCGCCACGCCAAGGAAGTCTTGCATGACAGGGGACTTGATCGGCCTGATCATTGGAGCCCCGTCGAACCGGTCGACCTTATCGAGCCCCATCATCCGTTGGACGAAATCGTCGCGACGCTCTTGTACCGTGTCACACATGCTCCGTATCGGGACATTCTGGCATCCGTGCGGGATTGGTCCGAGAAGCAGAAGCGCGAGACAATCGAAATCGCGACCAAACGGCGGGGGCCTTATGACGAGCTGATCAAAGAGTTTCGGAGCGGCTACGCCATCCTGTTCGACGTGCTCATGGACATCGGCGCCTGGCGTGACCTTCATCGCCACAGACGGTGTCAACAGGTGCAGCAGAATTTTACGACCCTCCATGGGTATGACGTCCCTCCACCGTTGGTCGCAGCCGGTTTGGATCAGGAATATCGGCAAGCCATGGATGCCGTGCGCGGCGACATCGACCTTCTCAAGAAGGAGGACCAAGAGGCAGCGCTTTATGCCATCCCGTTCGGTTTCAAGGTGCGGTGCCTGTTTAAGATGGACTATGCGGAGGCGGAGTACATCGCCAAGCTCCGATCCGGCGTCAAAGGCCATTGGTCTTATCGCACGGTTGCCTGGCAGATGAAGCAAAAGCTGGCAGAGCGATACCCGGCGCTGGGTGAGCTGATCCAGGCGACGCCCCCTGACGTTGAGGACACCTTGAATCGATAACGGCCTGCTCCGTATGAGCCTCCATCAACTGGAATGCGAAGCCGCCATTCTGGCCGGATTGTGGGAAACGCTCCTGACCAAGGCCTTGGTTTGGAACCAGGAACTGGAGGCCGCCGGCACGGCTGATCCATGTCCTCACTTCGCGATGAACGTCGCCTACCTGGTGCAGGGGCGGTTCGCCGAAGCTTGGAAGGTCCATGCCAGGTGTCTTGAGGCCGTCGATGACATTGCCAAGGTCCGGGCTTGGGTGGACTCTCTCGTCGAGCGACAGTCGGACAACGGCCACGTGCATCTCGTCCGGGGCCTCTTCCTGTCCCAATCGGGTTTTTCAGAACAGTCCATGTCCTGCTACAAGGAGGCCGCGAGACTGAATCCGCAATCCGCCTATCCCCATTATTTTCTTGCCCAGATTCACCAGCGGGCGAACCGACTCGAGATCGCGATCAAGGAGTATAAGGAAGCCGTACGGCTTGACCCTTCTTTTGCGCCGGCGCGAACCAACCTCGGTGTGGCGTATCAAGAACAGGGCCGACTCGAGATGGCGATCAAAGAATACCGGGAAGTCATCAAGTTGCAACCGAACGATCCGGTAGCCCATGCAAATCTCGGTTGTGCCTTGGCCGAGCAGGGCAAGATGGAGCCGGCGCTTCAGTCTTACAAAGAAGCGCTGCGGTTGAACCCGAACGACGCGGAGGTGCACTTTGCCATAGGGGGACTGTACGAGACGCGGGGTCGGCTCGACCTGGCGCAGAAGAGTTACATCGACGCCCTCCAAGCCGACCCACAGTTCGGTCAGGCCCATTCTGCTTTGGGATGGTTGGCGCTCCGGCGGAATCACGTGCAGGAAGCGCAGGAGTCGTTCAATCGGGCCCTTGCCTGCAACGCCGAAGACGCCGCCGCCTACCATGGCCTTGGGGAGATCTATGCCTTGCGCGGCAAGCGTCAAAGCGCCATGGAGAATTACAGCAAGGCGCTCAGGTATTATCACGATCCGGAAAAGAAAAATCAGCTTATGAACCAGCTCTTTCAGGAAGGTCAGGTGGGGGATTAGAAGGATGGAGATAGGCCAACGACGGACGCTACAGATCGCGAATCGCTCCTTGGAGCACAGTGATCTGCGTCACGGGATCACCGGCGTGCTTCAGTTCCGTCCTGATCTGGTCCTTCAAATAGGATGAGTACCCGACACGATCGATCAGGAGATCGAGGAACCGCTCCGCCGGCAGCAAACTCTGTTTTTTGAGTTCTTCCACGGTTTCATCGCTGACCGGAACATAAGTGCTGCCGATGTGGAAGACCACGTTGTAATGCCGCCCGTTCCCGATGCGCTCGAACCGCAGACCTTTCACCGCCCCCTCCTCTGAACATTCAGCGAAGCGGTTCATTTTAGACAGGTTTCTGCATCGAAGACAAGGGTGCCTCCCATCCATGACAGTGAACGAGACCGAGGCCTCTGCCTTGGTGGACAGCCATATCGATCCACCATTAAGATGCAGTCGTATCAGCGATAGCACGGGAACATTCTGATTCGGCGATGACAGTCCATGGCCTGATTGAATCCTGCATTGCCCGCCTTCACGCAGAACAAAAACGGGTCATCGAAGCGGGGCAGGACACGTTAGTCACGGTGCCTCCTGGTCGATTGGTGCGGACGAGCGGAGGTCTTCACCTTTATGAATTCATCGTGCCCTCCGAGATCGCGTTTCCGATCGACGTCGCCGTTGCGATCGTTCCAAGCGACGAGACGGAACCCACCGAAGGACTCGTCCTGAGCCAAACAGGCCGGACGCTTCTCTTGCAGGTGGCGGAGGCGCTTGGAGACCCCGTACCATCCGTGACCTTGATCCCGGATCTCGCCGGACATCTAAAAATCGCCGCCGATCGACTGGAGGACATGATCAAAAAAGGCGAGGCCTATAACCTTGGACTTGCTGAACGATTGGTTCCCCTGTTCCAGGAAGGAGAGCGGAGTGGACGACGGATTCCTCCCGAATCATCGGCCCTGACCATGGTTTGGCTGGAAGACCGATTGTTGCGGCGACAGCGGTTGGCTGAATTGACAGTGGACCTCGTCCGCGCCAACAAGCGAGTCCTGTTGCTCAGCCCGGACCACCGCGAATCGGACCAGGCAACGGGTCTCATTGCCCGGGCTCTGAAGGCCGCGGGGCTGAGCTATCAGACGTTGATCAGTCGGTACGAAGCGCCGCTCCTTGGCGAAAGCAGCGGTGTCTCCTTGCAGGAGCTGGGATTTGAAGCACAAGTCCGTCGATTTTACGCCAAGTCGCAATCCGAAAAGGCATCGCTCAGGCGAAAGTACGAGCGGTTCCGAGAGCTTACCCCGCTGATGACCGCCAAAGCGCAGAAACAGAAAGACCTGGACGAGGTTCGGCTGCTCGAATGGCGACTCGTCTCTCAGATGAGAGATCTTCAGGCCCAATTGGCCGATGTGGAAACCACACTCATCCAATACGAGAGCCTGCCGCTGTTCCAACGGTTGGCGATGCAAGCGGTCGGAAAGAACAGTGAGTCCCTTGACCAATACCGCCGGCTGTACCAACGGCAGATGGAGACGTTGCGCAAAGAGATCGACCTGGCCCAGGCGCGGATTCGGGAATTGGCGCCGGAGGCGGCCGTTTCGCGCGACTTGAAACAGGAATATGACGAACTCAAGGAAACGGTAACGAAGCTGGGGGGAGCGAAAAACATTCGGGAATTGCTCGCCGCCGAGGCGGATCCGAACCGGCAGGCGTTTCTTCAGCATCGCCGGTTCGTGGCTGCCACTGCCGCTCGGGTCGCCGGTGATCCTCTGTTCGGCCGCGTGCGGTTCGACGTCCTCATCGTCGATGAAGCGCCGCGCATCGGGGTGGTCCACCTGCTGGCGGCGGCCGGTTTGGCGCGCGAACGTCTCGTGCTCAGCGGCGATCCGAACGAACTCGACTCGACCGGGCAATGGGCGATTTCCGAGCCCTACGGCTATCCGACCCATCCGCCGACGCCGCAGGCGCTTGCTTGACGAGGCGATGGAGAATTCAGGATAATCCACCCCCCAGGCTCGTCGCGGTCTGGTATCGATTTCAGCGCAGCACTCGAAATGCCGAAGTGGCGGAACTGGCAGACGCACTAGATTCAGGGTCTAGCGCCCTTAGGGGTGTCCGGGTTCAAATCCCGGCTTCGGCACCAGATCAAGCTCGCTCGTCCCGCCGACTCTTTATCGCCTCCTCGTGATGGCCGTCGGTGGATCAACACCTTCAGTGCCTCCTGTTTTTTTGACCTGCCGGCGGCTGATCAGTCTCTTCTTAGAGGTTCCGGAGCAGCACCTCCACTCAGCCGCGAGGAAGTCGAAGTCTATACGACGCAGGCCGTGTCACCTATACCGCACAGATGTTCGGCTTGTCCTCCCCCTTGCCTCTTTACCAACAGGTCCTTCACAATGTCCGTGACAAGGACAAAAATACACAATGACGGGAAAGGCGGTGAGGGTGCCTCATGAGAATCCGACCGACTGGAACGATGAGTCGGATCCTGCGGCAAGCCATCGCTCTCACGCTTTGCGCGGGCGTCCTCTTCGCTCTGGGCGTCCAAGCGGACGATCGAGCCCTGGAACGTCCGGGCTTTTCCATCATTACACGCGATGGCTCCGGCGCTGTCGGTCGATACAGTTCGGTGGCCATCGGCGCCGATGGGCTCGGTCTTATCAGCTATTACGACGAAACCAACGGCGACCTGAAGGTTGCCCACTGTGCTAATCCAGCCTGTACCTCTGCTACCATCAGCACGCTGGATTACAAAGGGAACGTCGGACTCTACACCTCCATCGCCATCGGCGCCGATGATCTGGGACTCATTGCGTATTATGACCAGACCAACGGTGACCTCAAGGTCGCCCATTGTGCCGATATCGCCTGTACAGCCGCGACTTTGACAGCGCTGGACCGCCACGGCGATGTCGGACAATACACGTCCATGACGATCGGCACAGACGGGCTTCCTCTCATTACCTATTACGATGTTACCAAGGGCGACTTGAAGGCTGCGCACTGCGGGGACGTGGCCTGCCGCACGGCGACGATCACGACCCTCACGTTCCTCCAGGCAGAAGGGGACGTAGGGCTGTTCACCTCGGTGACCATCGCCGGAGGACAGCCCCTTATCAGCTATTATGACGCCACCGACCAGTATCTGAAATCAGCCCTTTGTCCGGACATAGCGTGTACGGAGCCAACCCTGACAACCACGCCGGACAAGGCAGGCAACGTGGGGCAATATAGTGCGATCGTCATGGGGATGGATGCGCGGCCCCTCATCAGCTATTACGACGCGACCAATGGGGATCTCAAGGTCATCCATTGCACAGAAGTTCTGTGTGTTTCCGGCACCCGTACCGTCCTGGATAGCGAGGGGGATGTGGGACAGTCTGTGGCCCTCGCGATCGGCGCCGACGGCTTGGGCCTCATCAGTTACTACGATAAGACGAACGGCGACCTCAAGGTCGCTCACTGCGCCGATACGACCTGCACGACGGCTAGGATCCAGACCGTCGATCGGGCAGGCGATGTGGGTCACGAGACCTCCATTGCGATCGGTGCAGATGGGTTACCGCTCATCACCTACTACGACAGGACGAACGGGGACTTGAAAGTCGCTCACTGTGATGATTCGGACTGCGCCGCGGCAACGGTGACGCCGCTCGACGGGGCAGAGATGAACGTGGGGAATTCAACGGCGCTCGTGATTGGCGCAGACGGTCTGGGGTTCATCGCCTACCATGATGAGACGAACGGCGACCTCAAGGTCGCCCACTGCGCCGATCGGGCCTGCGCCTCCGCCACCATCACGACCGTTCAGAGTGAAGGCGACGTCGGGCGGCACGTGTCGGTTGCCATCGGCGCCGATGGGCTCCCGTTGATCAGTTATTACGACGCCACCCATGGCGACCTGCGAGTAGCCCACTGCGCCGATGTGCTCTGTACGCGATCAACCCACCAGGCTATCGACGAGCTCGGTCAGGTCGGTCAATACACCTCGATCGCGATCGGCGCCGACGGCCGGGGACTGATCAGCTACTACGACGTGACGAACGGCGACCTCAAGGTGGCCCACTGTGTCGATCTCGAATGTACGGCGGCCGACGTGAGGACGCTGGCCGGCAAAGGCGATGTCGGCCAATACACCTCGCTGACGATCGGCTCGGACGGTCTGCCGGTGGTCAGTTACTACGATGCCACCCGCGGGCACTTACGAGTGGCCCACTGTGCCGATGTGGCCTGCGGGTCGGCACGCGACCATCTTGTTGATCGCGCGGGCGATGTGGGTCGGTACAATTCCCTCACCATCGGTGCCGACGGGCTGCCCTTGATCAGTTACTACGATGCGACGAGGGGTCGCCTCAAGGTGGCCCATTGCGTCGATGTGCAGTGCCGACGAGCGAGGACGACCACCCTTCAAAGTCGAGACCGCGTCGGACCGTTCACTGCTGTGACGATCGGCGTGGATGGCCGGGGACTGATCAGCTACTACGATGTGACCAACGGGGATCTGCGTGTCGCCCACTGTGCCGACGTGGAATGCCGCAAGGCGACCCACGTCATTGTCCAGGGAGAAGACAATGTCGGGCAATTCACGGCGGTTGCTATTGGCGTCGATGGCCGGCCCTTGATCAGCTACTACGATGTGACGAACGGCGATCTGAAGGTGGCCCACTGCGCCAACAGCCTCTGTGTGCCCTATCACCGGCGCTAACGGCGAAGACGCTCGGCCGCTACGAAGTCGGACCCCGATAAAGGCTTCCTGACGTGCGTTCCTCTCAAACAATCCGTCGTGGCGTTCGTCCGGTGACGTCCAGTGCCTAGGATTGGTAACTCTCCAGCGGTGGGCAGGTGCAGACGAGGTGCCGATCGCCGTAGGCTTCGTCGATCCGGCTCACGCTCGGCCAGAATTTGGCCTGGGCAACCCACGGGGCGGGAAAGGCCGCCTGTTCACGGGTGTAGGGGCGGTCCCACTTCGTAGCTGCCACGACAGCCACCGTGTGGGGGGCATTTTTCAGCAGATTGTTGGTGCGAGGCTGACGGCCCTCGGCAATGTCCTGGATCTCGGAGCGGATGCGAATCAACGCGTCGCAAAATCGGTCGAGCTCGGCCTTCGACTCGCTTTCCGTCGGCTCGATCATGAGGGTGCCGGGCACGGGGAAAGACACGGTGGGGGCGTGAAATCCATAGTCCATCAGCCGTTTGGCGACGTCCATCGCCTCGACGCCCGCGCGTTCTTTGAACTCACGCAGATCCAGAATAAATTCATGCGCCACCAAGCCGGCATCACCGGCGTACAGCACCGAATAGTATTTCTCCAGGCGCTTGGCCATGTAGTTGGCGTTCAGAATGGCGACCTGGGTGGCTTTGGTCAACCCCTCTCCTCCCATCAGGGCGATGTAGACCCACGAGATAGGGAGGATGCCGGCACTTCCATACGGGGCAGCAGCGATCGGGCCTACGGAGAAGGGGCCGGCAGGAGGTCGGAGGGGATGGCCTGGGAGGAAGGGGACCAGGTGCGCCGCCGCGCCGATAGGGCCGACGCCGGGGCCGCCGCCACCGTGGGGGATACAAAAGGTTTTGTGGAGATTGAGATGGCAGATGTCTGCGCCGATGTCACCAGGTCGGCAGAGGCCCACCATGGCGTTCATGTTGGCGCCGTCCACGTAGACCTGCCCGCCATGTGTATGGACGATCTGGCAGATACGGCGCACGCCGGTCTCGAAGACCCCGTGGGTCGAGGGATAGGTCAGCATCACCGCCGCCAACCGATCCCGGTGTTGGGTTGCCTTGGCCTCCAGGTCGTCGATGTTGATATTGCCTTGGCGATCGCAGGCAACAGGAACGACCGTCATACCGGCCATCGTGGCACTGGCGGGATTGGTCCCATGGGCCGACACCGGGATCAGGCAGATGTTCCGGTGCCCTTCGCCCCTGGACCGATGGTAGGCGCGAATCACCATCAAGCCCGCGTATTCTCCCTGGGAGCCCGCGTTCGGCTGAACGGAGAAGGCTGCGAAACCGGAGATCTCCGAAAGCCATCCCGCAAGCTGCTGAATCAGCTCCTGATAGCCTCGCGTCTGTTCTTCCGGTGCGAACGGATGAAGTCCGGCGAACTCCGGCCAGGTGATGGGCAACATCTCGGTGGTGGCGTTCAGCTTCATCGTGCAGGAACCCAGCGGGATCATGGAGTGCACGAGCGACAGATCCTTAGCTTGTAGGCGATGGAGGTAGCGGAGCATCTCATGTTCGGAGTGATAGCGGTGGAAGACCTCGTGGGTGAGGTAGTTGCTGGCTCTGGCGAGCGACGGCGGATAGGCGGGATCAAGGGCGGGAAGCAGATCAGATAGCGCGAAAGGCAGCCGTTCGCTCCCGGAGAAGATTTCCCAGAGACGGGCGACTTCCTCTTCCGAACTGACTTCATCGAGCGACAGGCCGAGAGAGCCATCGTCGTAACGACGCAGATTGATCCCGCACGCGCTGGCTCGATTCATGATCAGGTCGGTCTGAGTGCCCGTGAGGGGAACGCGAATCGTATCGAAAAACAGGTTGGGCCGCACGTCGAACCCGAGCCGCCGCAGCCCCTCCGCCAGCAGCAGCGTGAGCCCGTGCACGCGCTCGGCGATGCGCCGGAGGCCCTCAGGCCCGTGGTACACCGCATACATGGCCGCCATGATGGCCAGCAGGACTTGCGCCGTACAGATGTTGCTGGTAGCTCTCTCTCGCCGGATGTGCTGCTCCCTCGTTTGGAGGGCGAGTCGAAAAGCCGGTTTCCCCGTCATGTCCTTGGAGGCGCCCACAAGACGGCCGGGAATCTGGCGCGTATACTCCTCTTTCGTTGACAAGAACGCAGCGTGCGGTCCTCCGAACCCCATGGGTACGCCGAATCGTTGCGTCGATCCCACGGCGATGTCGGCGCCGAATTCTCCGGGAGGTTTGAGCAGCGTCAAGGCCAGCAGGTCCGTAGCGACCACGACGAGAGCGCCCGCCTCATGGGCTTTGGCGACGATGTCGGTGAAATCTCCCACGTAACCGTCCGTCGCCGGATATTGCAGCAAGAGGCCGCACACCCGTTCATCGAGCTCGATCGACGCCGGCAGGCCGGTCCGGATCGTAATACCGAGCGGCTCGGCGCGGGTCCGCAGGACCGCAAGAGTTTGGGGATGGCAATCACGCGAGACGAAGAACTCCGGCCGCTCTTCCCCCTTGGCCCGAGCGATCGCGAGACACATCCCCATTGCTTCAGCCGCCGCCGTGGCTTCGTCCAGGAGCGACGCGTTCGACACCGGCAAGCCGGTCAGGTCCGCGACCATGGTTTGAAAAATCATCAAGGCTTCCAACCGTCCCTGGGAAATCTCTGCCTGATAGGGGGTGTACTGGGTGTACCAGGCGGGATTTTCCAAAATATTGCGCCGAATCACCGAGGGCGTGACACAGTCGTAGTAGCCCATGCCGATCAACGAACGGGCGACGACGTTCTTGGACGCGACACCCCGCAACTGAGCCAGCGTCGCCTGTTCGCCCCGGTGACGGGGAAGAGAAAGGGGTCGGCGGAGGCGAATGTCTTCGGGAACCGTCGCGTCGGCGAGTGCCTCAAGCGATTGGAAGCCCAGCGCCGCCAACATTTCTTTGATATCCGCCTCCGTGGGCCCCAGGTGACGACGAACAAAAGAATCGGTTGGCTCAAAAGACGTCATGAGAAGGAGTACCTTTTGAAGGTTGGTGATGAATCTGGCGGAAAGGACGGTCGAACCATACGAACAGGAAGGGTATCACGGCATCCGTTCGTTTCCAAGACACAAAAAGAAGACGGGCGGAGGAAGCAACAGGCGGACCGTTTCGGTCTCTTGACTTTGATGACGATCCCACGAATGATGCGAACAGCCCTCGCTTGGAAGACCGAGGAAGGGGGATTGCGCGGACGGGTGCCACGGGCCCGCCTGTTCAGTTTTATGACAGAACCTCATCCAACAATAGCATCAGCATCGCGGGAAAACGGGACACCGACATCCGAACTATGGAACTCCGCCGGCGGAGCCCGAATGGGCGTGATTGTGCTCGGCCTCAGCGTAGTCGTGGCCGTCGCGGTCGGTGTGGGTATGGCTCCGAGACTCAAAGACCTCATGAGAGAGCCGTCGTCATCGTCCAAAACCGGTTCTTCGTCTGTTGTCTCCCCGTTCGAGCCGGCGCCGCTTCCGTCCGCCAAGTCGGAGATGCCGCTGACCATGGGGTCCATTGAGGCACTGCTCGCAGACCTGGATCAAGCCATACGGCGAAAAGATGTCGAGGGAGTCTTGCGGCACATCGCGCCCGACGCGGTCATCTTGATTCACATGAAGCAAGGAGCTCATCAGCAGACCGCGGTGCTCACGCGCGAGGACTATCGCAAGGCCTTGGCCGCCGAGTTCGCCTTCCCCAGCGCGGACGACTTCGCCCGCGAGAACACGAAGGTGTCGTTGGCGCCGGACGAGCGGAGCGCCAAGATCTCGTTCAAGACAACGGAAACGCTCCGACAGGCTGATCGGGAATTCACGGTCGAAGGTGAGGAAACTCTCGTCGTCACCATGCGCGGCGGAAAGCCGACCATCGTCTCGCTTGAACGGGACGTTCCCGGCGACTCAACCTAATGTCTCTGTTCCTGCACGCTCATGCGACGTCCGATCCAGAAGCGCGGGCGGTCCGTTCACCGCAAAACAAGATTCACGCAAAGTGGTTTGGTATAATCACGCCCTGTCCCGGGATGTCCATGCGAGTCCTCGTCATCGAAGATGAAACCAAGGTCGGCTGTTTTATCAAGCGCGCGCTCGAAGAAGAGAGTTACGCCGTCGATCTGTGCGAGGACGGAGCCAAGGGGCTTGAGATGGCGCTGGCGACCAATTATGACCTGCTGGTCGTGGACTTGATGCTGCCGTCCGTGTCCGGCATGGACATTCTGAAGACCATTCGCCGCCAACGCATCCACACACCGGTGTTGATTCTCTCGGCCCAATCCCAGGTCGATCAGCGGGTGAAGGGGCTCGACGCCGGCGCCGACGATTACCTGACAAAACCGTTCGCCATCGATGAACTGCTGGCTCGCGTCCGAGCCCTGCTTCGGCGCGGCGCGACGGAAAGCACCGGGATTCTCCAGGTGGATGATCTGGTCTTGAATCCGGCCACCCGCGAAGTGACCCGCGGGGGACAGCGGATCGAACTGACCCTGAAGGAATATGCGCTGCTCGAATACCTCATGCGGCATACCGGGCGGGTGTTGACCAGACCCATGATCTCCGAACATGTCTGGAATCAGGACTTCGATACATTCACCAACGTCATCGACGTCTACGTGAACTATCTGCGCAACAAGATCGATCGAGGCCGCGCCAAAAAATTGATCCACACCGTCAGGGGCAGCGGCTACATGTTGAAGGCCGACTGACGAATCTCTCGTCGCGGGAACGACGATGGCGGCCCTTGGAACGATTGCGAAACGCCTCCGCTCGGGAGCGACCTGATGCCGTTGCGGCTGCGCCTCACCCTGTGGTACGGCAGCGCCCTCGCCTTGGTCCTGCTCGTCTTCTCCGTCGTGCTGTACGCCATCATGGCCCGCAATCTGCGCGATGCCGTCGATCAATCACTGGAGGAGACGGCGATGGCGGCCGTGCGCTCGCTGGAAGAGCGAGGCTTTCTGCCCTTGCTCGACGAGGAGGAACTGCTATCCCAATTTCCCGAGCTGGCCCGCATCGACAAGTTTTTCCAAATCTTCAGCCCTTCCGGCACGATCACGATTCGTTCGCCGAACATCAAGCAGCACGACCTGCCGTTGAGTCGCAAGGCGCTGGAGGCCACCTTCAACGGCAACAAGCTGTTTGAAACGGCCAAATATCCGAATGAGCCGCAGTTGCGCTTGATCTCGGTGCCGATCAACTATCGGGGCCGGCTTCTGTACATTGTGCAGGTCGGCACGACGATGGAGTCGATAGAAAACACCCTGGAATATTTTCTTATCGTGCTGATCGTTGCCGTGCCGGTCGCGCTGGCCGTTTCGTTGGGCGCCGGTTGGTTCCTCGCGGGGCGGGCCCTACGGCCGGTGGATGCCATCACATTGGCCGTGCAGCGCATTGCGGGGGGCGACCTGAGCCAGCGCCTCACGATACCCCCTACCAAGGATGAAATCGGGCGCCTCGCCGAGACGTTCAACGATATGATTGGTCGGCTGGATGCCTCCTTTCGGCAGATCCGCCAGTTTACGAGCGATGCGTCACATGAATTGCGCACGCCGCTGACCGTCATGAAGGGCGAGACGGAACTGATGTTGCGGAAGCCCCGTTCCGTCGAGGAGTATCGATCGGTGCTCGAGAGCAACCTCGAAGAGATCGACCGCATGACCGACATCGTGGACGAACTGCTGTTTCTCTCCCGCGCGGACATGGGCGAGGTCAAAATGGAATGCAAGCCGGTCGCCCTCGAATCACTGGTCGAAGACATCCACCGCCAAGCGACGTTGCTCGGGCAGGACCGGAAGATCGAAGTCGGGTTGGGAACGGTCATGCCAGCGGCTGTGCAGGGCGATGAATTGCGCTTGCGCGAGCTGCTCCTCAATTTGGTCGAAAACGCCGTGAAATATTCTCATCCGAACGGCAAGGTCGAGATCAGTTTGGTGACGGACGGCCAACACGCGATTCTGTCGGTGTCCGATCAAGGGATCGGGATCCCCACGGAAGACCTCCCGAAAATCTTCAACCGCTTCTACCGGACCGACAATGCCAGGACCCACACCAAGAAAGGGACGGGATTGGGACTGGCCATCTGCGCATGGATCGCCGAATCGCACAAGGGGCGCATTCACGTCCAAAGCCATGTGGGACGAGGCTCCATTTTCACGGTGACGCTTCCCTTGGCCCAGAAGTCGGCGTAGGCGTCAGAGGGCATCCGTGGTCGGCCGGGTGCTGAGCCGCCTGGATCACACGTCGAGCATCCGGTACCGGCCGAGACCGAAACTCGTTCCTTTGCCGGCGTGGGCGACCTCGCCCACACGGAGCCACGGCACAAAGGGAGCCAGTGGTCCTTCAAAGACAGCGGTTCCGGTCACGCCCCCCAGTTCCATGTCCGTCCGTTGGCGGGAGGAATACCGCGTCCAATCCGACCACGTGAGGGATGAGGATACCGTCCTCACTTGTTCGGCCAGGGCGATCCATTCGCGGAACGCGACGTGCGACGGATCGCCGTCACAGTGAAAATACGAGAGATGGGCCAGGCGCCGCAGAAGCGACCGGATGAGAACATGAAAGTCCAGTTTCACGGTGAGATGCTCCTGGTACCGAATGCGCAGTGGCGAGAGGATCTCGATGGCGACACGTTGGGTGAGAATCGGCTCGCCGGCTGGGGGAGGAATGGCCGGCAGGACCCGTCGTTCGGAAAAGACCTCCGTACTACGCAACGTTCGCTCATCGGCGGCGTACACGGCGTGCCGGTGCCCATCCAGCCAGCCGTCCACTGCCTCGAGCGACGCCGTCGTCCGCCGCCCTCCCAATCCTGCGCGTCCCATCCGCTCCAACGCGAAAATAAAATGAGGTAGCCAAGCCACCGTTCTCCCAAACAAGGTCAGCCCGAGCTCAATGGTCCGGCCACCTTCGATGGTGCGCCCCCCTTCCGGCGGGATCAACACGAACGGATGGGGCGCCGCCGGATACTTGCGCAAGATTCGACTTCCAGTAGGGGGCGGTGTCTCGAACACCCAGGGATACACACAACGGTCTCGCAGCGGGCAAGGTGGACAGTCGAGCGTATGCGTGACACAAACCGCCCGCATGAGCGCCCAGCCGAAGGAGCCGCGGAACAGGGAACCGGTGTATGGAGGGAGCAGGAGCGGGCCGTCGAGCCGAAAGGTGGCGGTAAAGCGACCGAACGAAAGGGGCAATCCAGTCACAGGACCATGGTCACGGGGAGAGGCATCGATCACGGCAGCATCACCATGGCGCCCTCCGGCGTCCGGTCCCCCAATCCGATCGAAATGATGGGGCGATCGGACGGGATGGGGTAAATCCTGACATCATCGGCCTTGGCGTCGATCAGCTCCGCCAGATGCGCAATGGCCTCTTGACGTTGCGGCCAGGTCCATGAACAGAGAAAGACGGAGTACTGCATCGGCACACCCACTCCCTTCAGGTAGCGGTGAACGCGAGTCAGTCGGCCCTCATCGGCAATGTCATAGCAAACCAGATAGGGCATTTGCATCAGAGATCCCTTTTACAGCTCTTGGAGGAGGCTCCCATATTGATCGAGCAGCCGATCAAGCAGTCTGGCCAGACGAGGGCGGTGCCGCTCGAAACACTCCGCCACGTCACGAGACAACGCCACCTCGCTGTGCGGGGCGAGGCGCCTCTGCTCAAGCCACAGCCGATCGGTGTCCGCGCGGATCGCCATCGCGCAATCCTTGACGAAGCCAAGCGGCTCTCCGTGGTGGACAGCACCGATATGCGGGTCCCAGCCTCGCTCGGTGATCCGATCGAGGATCAAGGTGCTGACGGCTGCGTGCAACAGGCGTCGTTGACGAGGAGTGGCCCCGAGTTGGTGACCGAGACGTTGGACCCACTGTTCATAGTCCACAGTTCGGACCCCGAGGCATCGCCAGCGGGCGGCAGTTGCGGAGTCAAGACGTGCTGCCAGCGCTAATCGACGTCCCCGTTCCCAGGCGCGCAGCCAGGCTGAGATCCGCTCCCGTCCCGATGGATGGTCCATCGCCCCGATTTGAAGCCCTCGGCGGACGCACAGGCCGGAGGCGCAACTCACGACCATTGCCACGGCCTGTCCGTTTCGACCGACCAGAGTGACCGGTACGCCACGTTCGGCGAAAGCTGTCAGGCTCTCAGCGTCAAGGGCGACATTCCCGGCGATGAGCACGCGACGAATCAATCGCACCGGCACGCGGCTTCCGGCCGAGCCGGGCTGTTCAATCCAAAGCGATGGACCGTCGCGGCGGACCCTCAGACCTGCCCGTTCATTGAGAAACAACGTGCGTTCCATTGTTCAACAGCCGCCGAGCTAGCGCCTCGGCGGTCTCCCGCAGGTGGGGGCGATGTCCTGCCATCCACTGGTCATACGCCTGATAGTAGCGGCTGCGCGCGGCTTTCTTGAGCGAGCAGCCGGGGCGATCCTGATCGGATGCAAAGTCCCGGCCTTCGAACTGTCTCGTGCGGAAGAGTTCCCACACCCACCGATCGACCACCGGGCGAAAGGGTTCCAGCAGATCGCAGGCCAGCGACTCACGGCCATAGTCCAGGTCGTGGTAGAAACCAATCAAGGGATCGAACCCGATCAGCTCGCACTCGCGCACCCATTCCCAATGGACGAGCGTGTAGGTCAGCGAGAGCAGCGCATTGACCGGATCGCGAGGCGGCCGCCGTTCCCGCCCTTCGAACCCCAGGCTCGGGGGAAACACGGCCGGCAATGCGCCGAAGTACGCTGCGGCCGCGGCGCCTTCCAAGCCCCGCAACCGCTCGACCGTTCCGGCGTCGGTGACTTTGGTCCTGGTCTCCTCGATGACCGTAGCGGCGGACAGCAGCTCGGCCCGCTGGTCTGGTCGGACCTCTGCCGCTTCCCTGAGGAATGAGGCCTGGCCATCGAGCTTGGCTGTGACCCATTCCAGGGCCAGGGCTAGGGCTGTTGAGCTGCGCCTTGCTTCGTATTGCGCGATGCGCAGCCGGGCATGATTGTGCAACCGGCCCACCAGGCGGCAACGAAACGAGTGGCTGCGTCCGGAGACAAACAACACAGAGGTCCCCTGCTCGGCCAAGTGGTGCAACAAGGCGGTCTCGACTGTCTGCCGCCCGATCACCACGATCCTGTCCATGGGTGCCAGTGGCACCAGACCTTCTCGCTCGCCGTTCACATAGACCGCCAGCGCACCACCGTCGAGCCTGAGTTCAGCACCCTTGCGATCCAGATACACCGTGCCGCCCATCGATCCTTTGATCCTTCATCCTTTCTCGTCGTTCGAGAAACATCCTCCAGAGTTCCATGCCCTTCTGGATACGCCGGATCCGTGATCCTCGCAAGGGTGGAAACGTTGCGACGGTGAGCGAATCCCCGTTGTGCCCATTGTCCGACGAACCGGCAGACAGTTGCCCATTGCTACTCATTGGTGCTCATTGTTGACACAAGGGAAGCCTTTTCGTATAACCGCGGCAGACTCAAGGAAACATCGTAGCAGGCGATTGTCTACGAAGATCAACGGATGACAAAGAAGAAAGGGAGAACGATGAGCGAGACAGGTGAACGGAAGGGACCGCGAGGGCTGACAGCCGGTTTCGTGATCGCGGCGATCGTTTTGACGATTGTGAACGCCAAGGCGGTCTTGGCGAACACCGGCAAGGCCGGAGAAACCAATGCCGCGGCGGCGCGGCCGGTTCCGGTGCGGCAGCTTCCTGTCAAGCCTCTGCCCCCGGGCTTCCCTCTTCAATCCTGCCCCTCATCCGCACTGCGAGCCGATGTGGTGGCGATCGACCATCCCATCGTGTTTAACCGGTTTGGCGCCCAAAACATCAATTGGACGATGTACGCGCTCCAACACGATGTGATCGATCTGAAGTCCGGCCGGCCGTTGGATGCGTCGCTGTTGAAGGAGGTCAAGAGCCGCTCGAAGAGTCGCCACATCGCCTTACGGCCCGATCTCAGGCCCAGGCCACTCGTACTGCGCGTGCCGGCGGGAAGCTATCTGGCCGTGACGGTGACCAATCTGCTCGAGGTGGAATCCGGTTCGCCACCGGACTCTTCAATCGGCAATCCCTTTCATTCTGACCAGACAGATCTCCTCCCCGGCGTCGATCACCCAATGGAACAGGGCCGCCGCGATCCTCCCGGCACGCCGGGCGATCAACGAATGTTCCATATCGACGAACAGGTCGAAAGCCGCACCATCGGCTTCCATGTCCAGGGATTGGAGCTGGTGAACTCCATCGCCGACGACAGTTCGTTCACGGGAGCGAATCCCAACAGCCTGCTTGCACCTGGTCAAACCAGGACCTATTGCCTCTTTGCGGCCCGCGAGGGGACCTATGGAATCAGTAGCGACGGGGCTGTGTTCGGTGGCGACGGCACGGCCGGCAACTCAGCGGTTGGGCTCTTCGGCGCCGTGGCTGTCGAGCCGAAGGGGGCGAGGTTCTATCGGTCTCAAGTGACTGAAGAGGAACTGCGATTGGCCACGAGGGGAAACACAGCCTTCGGCCAGCCGATCATCAACTATGAGGCCCTGTATCCCAACGACTGTCCCAGCGGCATCTGGTGCCGGGAAGGCAAGGCGGGGCTGCCGATTCTCAACATGGTCCACAGGGGCCGGCTGGTCCACAGCGATATCAATGCGATCGTCATGGGGCCCAAACCGGATGGAAGCTTTCCTCCGTCCACCTATCCACTCGAGGCGACTGGCAAACGCAACCCGACCTTGCCGAATCGGCTGGAACCGTTCCGCGAGTTCGTCGTGATCTTCCATGACGAGACGGCGGCCACTCAAGCCTTTCCCTACTTTTTCGAACACCCCGAGCTGCGCCATACCCTTCACGGTGTCCGCGACGCCTTCATGATCAACTATGGCTCAGGCGGCATCGGCGCGGAGATCATCGCGAATCGGCTCAAGGCCGGGCCCTCCCACGATTGCGTGGACTGCGCCTACGAAGAATTCTTCTTGTCCGCCTTCACGGTGGGCGATCCCGCCATGATCGTCGATCGCCCGGTCAATCTCTCGACCGGCCTCTGTCAACCGGAGTACCTGCAGCCTGGTTTTGAGGCAGAGTTTCAGAAATTCTGTGTCCAACACCCGCAGGATCGAGCGACCAAAGCCTATTACCCACACGACCCCTCCAATGTGCATCACAGTTATATCGGCGACTTCGTCAAGTTCCGCAATGCGCACGTCGGCAAAGAACAGCACATCTATCACCTTCACAACCATCAATGGCTGTTCAATCCCAACGACGACAATTCCAACTACATCGACGCCCAGGCGGTCGGGCCTGGGTCGGGGTATACCTATGAAATCGCCTTCGGCGGATCGGGCAACCGCAACCGCACGGTCGGCGATGCGATCTTCCATTGCCACTTCTATCCCCACTTTGCGCAAGGAATGTGGGAGATGTGGCGTGTTCACGATGTCTTGGAAACCGGCACGAAGCTCAAGGTCAGCGAGACGAGAACCGGCTTTCACGACCAGCCGTTCGGCTTGATGGACGGGACGCCGGCGTCGTGTTGCGCAAGGGCCTTGCCCGATGGGGAGATCGTGGCCGGCACGCCGATTCCGGCCGTCGTGCCGTTACCAGGCAAGGGGCTTCCACCTATGCCGAGCAAAGTTACGGTGAAACCTCGCATCGGGCTTGACAACCAAGTTCATGGATCGGTTGCTAATGTGATGGAGCGAGACCGTAATCCTGGCTTCCCCTTTTGGGTCGCTGGGATTGAAAGTACGGTTGGATCCCGCCCGACGACGCCGCCTTTGGACATGTCAGAGATCCCCGGTGTGGTAAAAGGCCATGATGGGGGACTGCCGCGCCATGCTTTGCATGGCTATTCAGCCGGGGCCCAGTCGGCAGACACCCTCTCCCGACACAGTGCCAAGAAAGAAATCAAAGAAGCCAAGCCGGAGTTTTTCCCGGAGCAGGGCACGGACCTCGAGCAGCTTGCGATGAAGTATCACGCCATGCACCATCCGACGGTCAAGCTCACCCCCGCCGGGACCGTGGCTGGGCCGGCTTTGTTTCGAACGAATGGGGCTCCACCGGTTCCTGGTGCGCCGTTCAACGAACCCTGCCTCGATGATCGCGGCAAACTGTTGATCACAGGGCAGGACGCTCGCTTCTTCGGTGGCGCGCCTGGCATCTGGCTGAAGGTGAGCGAGGCGCTGCCGGGGGGAATCGAATTTGGAGCCGACAAACCGCGTGTCTACAAAGGCGCCAACATCCAGCTCGATGTCGTGTTCAACAAGCTCGGCTACCACTACCCGCAGCAACGGATTCTGGCTCTGTGGGAAGATGTGCCGCCGCTCCTACGCAAGGCCTTGGCGCCGGAGCCGCTTGTGATCCGCATGAACACGTTCGACTGTGCCATGTATGCGCACACGAACCTGGTACCGCTCAAATTCTACGAAGACGACTATCAAATCGAGACGCCGACGGACGTCATCGGTCAACACATCCATCTGCCGAAGTGGGACTTGACCTCGGCGGACGGCGGTGCCAACGGCTGGAATTACGAAGACGGAACCTTTTCGCCCGGCACGGTGCGTGAACGGATCCATGCGGTCAACGAGTGGAACCTCCACCATCCCGCCCAGGCGGTGCCCCACCCGGTGACCGGGGCCACGACCTTGACACCGGCGGTCCATCCTTTCTTCAACGGCGACAATCCGTTGATCGCCAGCCCGACCCCGTTGCAAAAGTCCGGCGAAGCCTGCCTCAAGGCTTGGGAAGAGGTCGGAGGTGACGCTCACAAGTTCGAAGTAACCTTCGGCATGCCAGGCGTCTGCGACTGGCTGGGAGCGAGGACCACCTTGCAACGGTGGTTTTCCGATCCGGTCGTCAACACCGGCCATGTCCATCGAGGGCTGGGCACAACCTTCACGCACGATCACCTTGGTCCCTCCACACACCAACAGGTCGGCCTCTACGCCACCATGTTGAGCGAGCCGCCGGGCTCCGAGTGGCGGCACAACGAGACGGGACAGAAACTCTATGATCCTTCCCTCCGTCAGGATGGAGGACCGACCTCTTGGCAGGCGGTGATTGCCGGGAAAAAGGGCACTCCCTTGGACATCGACAAGGACAAACAGGACGATGCCCACCGGGAGTTCTTTCTCCAGTTCGGTGACTTCCAACATGCCTACGAGAAGGGCGTTTACGTGGGTGTCAATGAGAAGGGCTGGTCCTATGAAGTGGATAAGGGTGTGGCCCCAACCCCCGACACCTATCGCTTTGCCATCCATCCGTCCCATCGGAAACCGACCAGCCCCGTCTTTCCAGACCTTGTGGCCTATGAGCCGACCTGTCCCGGTGGAAAGGACGAACGCCGGCTTCCGGGAGCCGTGTACAACGCCGTGGCCCCACCGCCCAGACCCTGCCCTGAGGCCATCTCTGCGGATGATGTCGGCATGATGGTCGTGAATTATCGGAACGAACCGGTCGCCGCGCGGGTCTACGATCCCAAGAAGATTGGCCCTGATGGAAAGGCGGGAGCCCAAGCGAGTGGGCCGGCCGGTGATCTCGCCTTCGCCCTTCAGACCAGAACAGATCGCGCAATAGCCGAACTCAATACGCCGCTGGGCTCGACACCATACCCGGCCTTAACGAACGGGGTGCTGGCCGGTGATCCCTTCACCCCGATCCTGCGTGCCCATGCCGGCGACCTGATTCGAGTCAAGGTTCAGGCCGGCTCGCACGAACATGAGCACAATGGGTCGATCAACGGCCTCCTCTGGCTGCAGGCAGGTTCTGGATACGGTCAGGCCCCCCATTCCGGCTGGCGCAATGCGCAGAATACAGGCCTGTCGGAGCAATTTACCTTCACCGCCCGGCTTAAAGACCACCGGTTCGCCATCAACGATCGGCTCTACGTGATCGATGCGAGCCAGGACGGACTGTGGAGCGGGGCCTGGGGGGTGCTGCGGAGCTATGATCAGAGGCAGACTGACCTCGTGCCGCTTCCCAGCCATCCACGACCGTCCCATCTGCCGGCCGGGTCCGCTTGTCCCGCCTCCGCGCCGGTGCGGTCGTATCACGTGGCGGCGGTCTTGGCCAACCAGGTGTTGGATCCGGTGGCCGGCATCGCGATCCCTCCGGCGGCGCCGGGGAGCATTCTGAACCCCGACGGCGGAACGTTGGTCTATAACCCGAGGCAGACACAACTGACCTTGCTCGTCGATGGAAAGCCAACTACCTTCGGCGCTGGGCCCTTGCACGATCCGACAGCCATCCTCTTCGTTCGGCTTTCTGACCTGGATCCGGCGACCGGCAAGCTCAAGCCCGGCGCTCCGCTAGAGCCGGTGGTCATCCGTGCCGCGGCGGGCGACTGTGTCCAGGTGGCGCTGCACAACAAATTGCCGGTCAAACCCGGTGGCATGCCGGACCTGGACGGCTATACTGCCCTGTCCGGACTCGTCATTCGCGACCACGGCGCCGGTGGGTCGAGCATGACGTCGTTCAATAACAATCTCATCCGCCCCTCCAATGTGATCGGGCTCCATCCCCAAATGGTGCACTATGACGTTCAGGCGTCGGACGGCGACACGGTCGGCGTCAACTTGGTTGGCGGCGTGGCCCCAGGCGGGATCAAACTCTATCAATGGTACGCGGGGGTGCTGGATACGGAAACGGCGGGGCCGCTCTGCCCGGATTATGCCGGCAACGACCTTCCGCAACAGTTCGATCGGCTGAACCTGTTCACGCGCCAACCGCGCTTACGGCCGTTGAACGAGTTCATGACGCCGGATCTCTTCGCCAATGTCGCCATAGGAATCTTGGAGCAGGCGCTCCCCACCGAGCCTAAACTCGTGCCGTCGCTGGTGAAGCAGTTAACAGCGGCGGTGGCGAACGCCCAATGTTTCGAAGCCCCACCGTCCACGATCGGGATTCAGGGGCTCACCGAGAGCCTCACCCATGTGAGGCCTGGGTTACAAGGTGACGGGCTGAAAAACAACGATGGAAACCGCGTTCCCGGCCAACATGACGGGGCTCCCCTCCTTTCCCCCAAGATGCAGTTCGATCCCCTGGCGCTCGCGCCACAGCGGGGGCGGTGCAGACAGCAATTGCACGGCGATTTTGTGAGGATTCTGTCTCAAGTGCTCAGCGGGAACACCCTCGAGGTGGTCGCCCTCCGCTTGGCGGAAAGTTTCCTCTACGAAGTGGTCGGGGTCGCACCAGGCTCAGACGGCAAGGCTGAGTACGGGTGGCGGCTCGATCGCTATCCAGATTTTACGCCCAACACGACCAGGCTGGTTACGACCGGAACGAAACAGTGCCGGTTCGTTCCTGTCGAGTTCGGTGCAAGCAACCTGACCCCGCCGGACCGGATCAAACAGGGGCAAAAGGCCGCCGTCGGGGCGATGGTGATCGAACCGGCCAAGGCGACCTGGCTTGAAACGTTCGATGATTGGGCGATGGATCGGCAAGATCCCACCAAACAGCGGAGGAGCCGAGCGACCGCCACGGTCACCTATCCGACCGTCGAAAATGGCGTACCCGTGACACGAAGCTTCCGCGAAGTCGCGCTGGTCCATCAAAAGGGTTTGAACCTGCGTGAGGCGAAGGGTGCCGCGCTGGCCAATTTGGCGGCTGAACGGGAAGAAGCGGAGGAGCCGAGCGAGCGGACCGTGCCGGAAGATGCGCACGATGCCGGTCATATGGCGATCAACTACGGTACCGAGCCGATGTGGTTCCGGTTCGGCCTGCCGGCCGATGCTCCGTTCGGGCGGGAAGGGTTCGCCGGCGCCGTCCATGCGTGGCAGGGTTTCTCCAACTCCTGCTGTGCGACCGGCGGCAGTGTCACGACCACGTCTCAGCCGGTGGGAGACCCGGCCGTGCCGATTCTGCGAGTCAGGCCCGGCAGTGAGCTGCGGCTCCGCACCGTCATGCCGACCGGCGTGGGCCGGGGAACGGTCATGGAACTGCACGGCCACCACTGGTCACGCGATCCCTACCTGGCCGAGCACGTGGGACCTGGTGGCTTCCCCAACGGCTCTCGCCCCGCCGACTGGGGTGTCGGCTCCCAGTGCATCGGGCGCAACCCGCTCAGTTTCGCGCTCGGCGGGCAGGAGAGCATGACCCCGCTCGCGCACTTCGATCTGGTCATGCCGAAGGCCGGCGGCAAACATCTGGTGAAGGGCGACTATCTCTACCGCGACCATGCGGGATTCGGGATCACGAACGGTCTCTGGGCCCTCGTGCGTGTTGAGGGGGCTCCTCTGATTTCGCCGGGATTGCGGACATCGTGCCGTATGCCATGAGAAGATGCGTGATCCGATGGCTGGTCGGGCTGGCGCTGCTCATCTCGCTGGGTCCGACAGAGCCGGCGGTTTGGGGATCGGTCCTCATGGACCAGACGGTCCAAGCCGAGGATGTGACCTTGCAGATCCGGCTCGAGCAGGACGATGACGGGGTCGCCACTGTTTCTAACAGAGACCGTCCCTATCGGTTGACGGTTGAAGCCAAGCGGGAGGGCAGCGGCGCCCCCCTCGCGCAATGGTGGCCCGGTGCCTGGATCGACTGGTCCATTGATCCCCTTTCTGGCTCCGTTCCGGTCTGTGCTCAGCGGATCGCCCGATACCTCGGCGGCTCGCTCCTCTCCCGTCCGCTCGTTGATCTGACCGGCTCCTATGTCGTGACCCTGGATCGGGAACCGAGCCTCTCGATCCTCGATCCCTCGGTGAACTTCGCCGGTCGCAGCAGCCTCTATCGATCAATCTCCCTTCCAGCTCCCGCCGCCGACTGGGCCGCCACGCCTGATGATCGCTGGTTGATGCTGGCTGTCCCAGAGGCTCGTACCATTGTCGTGGTGGAGACCGGTCTCTTTACAATCGCTCATCAGATTAAACGACCCAGGCATCCAGTTCGTATCACGATGCAGCCCAACAGCCGTCTAGCCTGGATCAGCGAGGTGGAAGAACGATCACACCATCACGCAAAAACTCAGGAGCGTCAAAGGTGGCTGACCGCCGTCGATACCGCCACCTGGTCTGTGGTGGAGTCGTTTCCTGTGGGGGAAGGATTGTCCCTGGTCACCTTTGCAGCCAATGGACCCTGGGCCTACGCCGTGAGCCCTTCGGCTCGACGATTAACGATGATCGATACGAGTCGGATGGTTGTGCACCGGACCGTATCCCTCGACTTTTCGCCGACTGGTCTGGCTGCGGTGCCGCAGGAACCCGCACTGTGGCTGGTGGACGGCAAGAAGGGGCGGGTGGTACGGTTCGATGCCGAGGGCCATGAACGGGACCGGATGGCTGTCGCACCGACGTTGGAGTGGGCGTCCATCAGTCCGGACGGCCGATGGGTGCTCGTGGCGACTCCGTCTGTGGGGCTCACGGCGATCGCCGCGGCCCCACCGCACCGGATGGTTGCGATTCCACTGGCCGGCCAACCGGCCGATCTTCTCTGGACCGATCGATTTGCCTATGTGCTCGTGCCGGATCAAGGGGCGCTGAGCCTCTTCTCATGGCCGTCGCTCGGTGAAGAGACGATCCCCGTCAAGTCCATCGCCATCGGTGACCAATCGTGGGTGCCAAGACCGGCGCAAGTTGAAGCCTCCTCCTTCTCCTCCATGGTTGACGGCAAGGGCGTGTTCATCGCCCATCCGACCGAACGGACGATTTACACCTACATGGAAGGGATGAATGCGCCGACACAGGGAGTCCGAGCCTCCGGCCACACGCCGATGGCTGTGAGGACCGTCCGCCGCACGTTTCAGGAGGTCCAACCAGGTGTCTATCGTCAATGGGTGCGGTTACCTGCATCGACCGGGCGGCTTGTGCTGGCGATCGCGGGCGAATCGCCGCCGGTACGAGTCTGTGTCGGATTGCCCGCTCTTGGCCACGAGACGACCAGGCCGGCCCACCACTGGTGGCAGTGGATCGAGTTGCCGAAGCTCACAGCCCAAGTGGCGCAGCCAATCACAATTCACCTGACCAGAGAACCGGCCACCGAGCAGCAGGATGGCGGCCCCGTGGCACATGTGACCCTGCGAGTGATGCGGGCGCGGGGCGGGCTCTATGACGAGTGGCCGATGCGCCGGCTTTCAGACCGTCCCGAAACCTACGAGGCCACGGGAACCGTCCGTGAGACCGGCACCTTTTTTCTCTATCCGACCATCAATGGCCGTCCCTCTCTGGTGCCGGGCACCTTGCTCGTCGAGGAGCGAGCAATGCCATGAGGCAGAGTCGCCCACTGCTGACCCTCCTGGTCGTCACCCTTTTGCAAGGCCCAAGTCACACTCTCTGGGCCGGTCCAGAAGGTGCGGTGGATGGTCAACCACAGGCTCAAGGGTCATCAGCCCGGATGCTGACCATTGCCTGTCCTGATATTCCCGTCCAAGATCAAGAGGGCCAAATCGGCTCATTTCATCACCTGGCCGGTGATCGGCTCGTGATGTTGTCGTTTACGTATGGAACCTGCCGAACCGCATGTCCCGCGGTGAATGGACTCTTCGCTGCGGTTCATCGACAGTTGGGAGAGCGGCTCGGGCGCGATGTGGTGTTGCTGTCGATCACAGTCGATCCTGAGCAGGATCGGCCCGGGTTTCTGGCGAGTCAGCACGAACAATTCGGCAACCCCGTCCACTGGTATCGGCTCACCGGAGATCGAACCGATCTGGCGAGGCTCTGGCGGGCGTTTGGCATCCGTGTGGGAGGAGATCCCGCCGCCCATGTGAGCGACCTCTTCATCGGGAGCCCGGCACGGGGTGCGTGGCGGAGGGTCACGAGCCTGCTCTCGCCCCAAGAGGTCATTCAGGTGCTCGATGAAACCAAATCGGCCCTTCTTCATTGAACGGCTTTCCCCCCTGCTTCGGCCGGGCCTCTCAGGCCTCTTGTTGGTCGTGATAGTCGGCGGAATGGTCGGATGGCTGAGCCGTGCGGCGCAGGCACTTGTCTATGCCGCCGAGCCTGCGACATCCGACGAGCGGGCTCGCCGCTATTTTACCGATGACCTCGTGATCGATCAGCATGGGCAGGCGCATCGCTTCTACAGCGATCTGCTCGCAGGCCACACCGTGCTGATCCATGCCTTTTACGCCCACTGTCGAGAAGCTTGCCCCCTGCAGGTCGAACGGTTGCGTCTGGTCCGCGAACGGATCGGAACAGCCTTTGGTTCTACGGTGCGATTTCTCTCTTTGAGTGTCGATGTCACACGAGATCGGCCAGAGGAACTCAAGGCCTTTGCGCTTCGTCATGGAGCCGATGAGCCTGGCTGGTATTTTCTCTCCGGCGATCCCGCCCGGTTTCCACAGATTGTGAAACGGTTGGGCTTGTGGACCGACGATCCGTCCGATCATCACACCCTCTTCATCGTCGGGCGAGCCGCGACGAAACATTGGAAGAAACTTCCCCCCGACGCCTCCCCCGAGACCGTGGCGTTGGTGCTGAAGCAGTTGGCGGATGAATGAGCAGGCTGAAGACCCCGGCTTGGCGTGTCGGCTCTCTCGTGGTGATGGTGTTCGTGACCCTGGGAGCTGTGCTGGATGTGTCCAGGAGCGGACGTACCGATCAGGGGGGAACTGACAGTCCCGGTCGCGTACTGGAATTGGGCCGCTCCTTGTACGAAAAGGGCTCCGGTGTCCATGGACGAGCAATCCACGGACGGCTGGGCAATGGAGTGGAGCTCACGGGCTCGGCGGTTGCCTGCGCCAACTGCCATGGTCACGACGGACGAGGATCGGTCGAGGGTGGACTGCGAGCGCCGGACATCCGCTGGAGCAGCCTTACTGATCAATATGCTCCTGTCCAACCGGGCCTGCCCGCCCTCCCCTACGATCGATCGAGTCTGCTCAAGGCCCTGACGACGGGGCATCGACCTGACGGGACCGTGCTCAATCCCGCCATGCCTCGGTTCGATCTGACCGAGGCGGAAGTGTCCGCCTTGATTGAACAGTTGGTCGCTCTGTCACCGTCCGCTTCTCCGCCTCTTGCTCCCCTGCCGGCCGTTCTGGGCCTCGTCCCTCAGCTCCAGCGAGATCGAACGGTTGAGCAGTTCGTTCGCACCGTCGAACAGTGTCCGGAAACCGTGCGGCTTCATCCAATCGCATCGATCCGCTGGATCCGTTATCGAGATCCGGACGATGCGCTCCGTCAATTAGAGGAGATTCGCGTGCGGGAGGGCACTCTGCTGCTGATCGCCCCCTATATTGTCGGCTGGGAAGAACGTTTTGCCGAATGGACCGCCTCGCGACCTGTCACGGTTGTCCTGCCGTTTGCCCTATGGAGTCCCGTCGGGTCGGACCGTTGGCTCTATCGAGTACCAAGTATCGAACGGCAAGTAGAACGGCTGATTGAAGCAGCGGCGCAGCAGGGGGCAGCCGGTGTCACCGTGGCCATCGATCGCCATGATCGCCTGAGCGCACGTCTGGGTGCCGTGGCCGAACAGATGGCCACAGCCAGGGGGCTTTCTCTCCTACGATGGCCCGAGAGATCGGAGACCAGAGATCGGCTTCTGGAGCAGCCGCTCCTGTGGCTCACAAACATGAAAAGCATGGAGCTGCTTGTCGGTCAAACCGTGCCTCGAACCATTCTGATTCCGAGCCTGTTTTATCATCCTTCGAACATGCCGAGGGGGAGCCGCTGGGCAAAGGCCGAGTGGATCGTGGCCTATCCGTACAACCCTCGGGAGCCTGCCACCGGCCGGTGGCAGGCTCCGGCAACGGTGTGGGGAGCGGCCGCCTGCCATCTGCTGGCATTGCTGGCGGAAAACTTGGAGGCCGACACGGTGCTTTCTCGCCCGCTCACCATTGCGCCGTTCCCTCTGGTGCTCATGCCTCGCCAAACAGACGACGAGGCCAGGGCCTTGGTCGGGCTCGTCACCAACCCGCGCGGTTACGCTCGATAACAAAGACGTTCATCACGTGGAAAGGGGGCAGGGAGTCGTGAGACGGCAGGCGGGAGGGCGTTTCCGCAGGAAATGACGGGAGTCACGACGTCCATCCCTTTTCTCCCTCGTCGTGATTACCCGAAGTAGAAAAACGCCGGGTCCGACGGTGGGACGGCGATGCCGAGCGTGGCGGGCTTGCTGCGCCCGTCAAGGGCAAAGACGTGCACACGGTCCTCCGTGGCCTCGATGAGGCCGCGCAACGTCTCCGTCACTTCGGTCAATTCGGTGGGTGTCAGCCAGCATTCGTACACCGACTTCTGCCCGCCGGTGCTGTAGGCCTTGAGCGTGTCGCGCACCTTGTTGAGGCGGCGTTGATCGGCCACATCGTAGGCAATGAGATAGAGACGGCGCATGGCAAGGTCCTTTACGTTTCCTCCAACATGGCGAACGTGATGGTCGGCTGATCACCCAAAATGGTGAGCACGACCTCGCGCAAATGGCGATAGTCTTTCTCGTTGGCGGGATTCATCCCATGGGCCAACCACGAGGAATTGCGGGCGGACTGCACTTTCTTAAACTGTCCCCGCTGCTGCTCGAAACGTTGTCCTTCCGGCTCGCCCAGCGCAGCCGACAGCCGATAGCTGGCTTCGAGGGGAAGCTGGAGCGTGCCGGCTTCATCCTGCCGATAACGAGCCAGGAAGTCAGGCCGAACGGTCTCAGGAATCTGGTTGATCGGCACCCGATCGGTGCCACAGCCTAAGCGACGCTGGATCGACACTTGCGCTCCTAATTCGAGTGCGCGATACAAGCGGACAATGCCATCATCATAGCTGCCCTCCGCCGCGCGGCGATCGGCATTAGCAAGCAGATCAGCCACCAGGAGCTGATGGTACCGACTAAAGCGGGCCGTATGAGCAGACAAGTCTTCAAGCCACGTGACGTTCTCTGCCACCGTCGGCAGGATGTTGGCATACCGAAGAGAAGGATTCGCCTGGACCGCAGTCGTCCACTGTTTCAGGCACCGGCCCAGCGTTTCTAGCGCGCGCTGGTACTCGAATCGTTCCCAGAAGAGATAGCCGTGAGCCACCTCGCCGATCAGTTTGAAGGCGAGACGATCAGGCTCGCGGAGAGGCCTTGCCAAGGCGGACTGAATGAGTGTCAGTGCCGCGGTGAACTGAAACGTACGGAAGAACAGCGCCAGCCGCCTCCGCTCTTCGACCGCGAAGACGGCAAACGGATCATCCCGGTGGACGATCGTTTCGCTGCCGGTGATCACCACGCCGCGTCCCTCTTTGGATCGCTCGTACCCACCGACGTAGGCAAACGAAAATCCCTTGCCCACGGTGGCCAACGCCAAGGCCGCACTCATCACCTTGGTGCCGCCCGTGAAATCCACGGCGACTCGATCATGGGGGATATCGAGCTCGTCGATCAGTGCCGCACATCGAAGCGCGTCGGTATAGCACGTGACCAGATCTTGGGGGTCGGACGTCACCACCTTGCGGTCTGTCTCCGGAATGCCGAGGTCCCGCACTCGATCCTTGATCGTGCCGATCAGCTCGACCGTTTGCTCCGAGGCAAAAAAGATGACGATGGTTGGGCGATGGGCCCGCAGCGTCGTGACGAGCGGCTCGATGGAGCCACCCACTGAGACAATCATGGCGTCAACAGACGAGGTCATCGTATCGGACATGCCGAGCTCCTGCTTTGCACCTCTCATACTCTCTTGGAGACCCAGGGGCAAGCAGGGAAACGTTGCTATTGGGCTAGATGACCACGGTGATTCGGTCTATCGGCTAACTCATGACAAGGACCAAACAGGCCTGACAACCGGCCCTACCACCGGTTGGATATGGCCAACGAAAGCCACAATGCCGTTTTCTTAGGCAGAGTGACGGGCGTGCTTGGCGTAGGACGGGTTTTGATGATCATTTCCCATGCTTTCCACAGGGTTGTCCACAGGATCTGAGGATAAGGGAACAGGTCGAAGAACAGCATCGACGAAACGGGGTGGGAATCTTTTCGTGCCTCATGAGATTTACTCCGCTTTGTGCTCCGGTACCTGATCGGATACGGAGTCGGTTGGTTCAGAAGGATAGGAGGACGCATTCACAACACGTTCGTAGACCGACTCGAGTCGATCAAGCATCCGATCCAGCGAGTACCGGTTCTCGACCAGCCGACGGCCATTCGCACCGAGCCGTTTTCGAAGCGACTCGTCCCGAAGCATCGTGATCATGTGTTCCGCCAACGAGGCGGCGTCTCGCGGCGCAGCCAGCAAACCGGTCTCTCCGTGTTTCACCACATCCGGAATCGACCCAAATACGGTGGAGATCACCGGAAGGCCGACTGCCAACGCCTGCATCAAGGCTTGGGGGATCGTGTCCGCCTCTACGGAAGGGAGCACGAAAACGTCGAGCGACCGCATGACGTCCACCTCATCCTGGCAAAATCCCAGGAGCACGATACGATCCGTCAATCCCAACTCTGCGATCTGTGTCCGGAGATTGGATTCCTCCGGTCCTTCACCGGCAATAACAAAGGTGACATCCTTGATCGTTGATAGAACGCGAGCGGCCGCCTCGACAAAATATCGATGCCCTTTGTAGGCGCGAAGATAGGAGACGATTCCGATAAGTCGATGATGGTTCGGAATACCGAGTGTCCGACGAAGATCCGATGCGGGCATGCCTGGACAAAAGCGAGCCACGTCAATGCCGATGGGAAACGCGTCCACCCGTCGAGGGTCCAGCCCATCTCGCTCGATCAAGGCTTGCCGCGTCAGCTCTCCTCCGGTGACGATCACAAAATCGCACAATCGTCGATAGAGCACGCGTGTCGCCAGATTGTTGTTGAGCGGTACAGAGATGTGACGGCTGCGAACGATTTTAGGTCGAGCCCGGATCAGCCGTGCGGCCAGGGAAGCCGTCCAGGTGTCGCGAGAACTATTGGTGTGCACGATTGCCGGACAGGTCCGGGCGAGAAGAGTGCGAATTGCAAGAATGGCGGACGCATAGTGTGCACGACGCATGGAAATCGTGACCACAGGGATGTGCCGGGCTTCCGCCATCCGATGAATGGGGCTCCCTGGTTCCACGATCAACGAGAGATCATGCCCGCGGGCTCGCAAGCCTTCCGCGTACAGAAGCACCGCCAGCTCTTGCCCTCCTATGGCTCCCGATGATTCTGTCATGATGATGTTCATGAAAACGACTCTCCTCGTCGATTCGGATCGCGTAAGCCAGATTGATCGGCGCGCTCGTGTTCCAAGCGCCTGTCGCACTACAGACGGGAGTCGTGAGGCGGCAGGCGTGAGGGGCGCTTTCGCTGGGCTCGAATCAGGCCACTCAGCAGTTTGTCTAATCGCTCCAACGTCCCATCCACTGCGCGCTGGTCCGCCTCGTCAAGGTAGCCAAGTCGTCGCGCGATCTCCATCTGCGTGTCCACCTCACTCAACGACGCTTGCGCCATGTGCAAATACTGCGTGAATTCCCGCTTCGTCTGGCGTGCGGCCCCCTCCGCCACATTGCTCACAATGCTCACGACGGCCCGCCGCACTTGCTCCTTCAACCCATAGCGTTCCTCGGGCGGAAACCGCTCGGATGCACGATAGACCAGCAGGACCGCCTCCATGGCGACTTGCCAGGCCACGAGCTGCTTGTGCGGCTTCTCCATCGCCTCTCACCCCCCTTCCCCCTCACCCCTCCCGCCTTACCAGCGCGTGGTCTTCATCCCTTTTTCTTCAGGCCTCACAGACGGGAGTCGTGAGGCGGCAGGCGTGAGGGGCGCTTTCGCTGGGCTCGAATCAGGCCACTCAGCCGCACCTGCTCCTTCAACCCATAGCGTTCCTCGGGCGGAAACCGCTCGGAGGCGCGATAGACCAGCAGGACCGCCTCCATGGCGACTTGCCAGGCCACGAGCTGCTTGTGCGGCTTCTCCATCGCCTCTCACCCCCCTCTCACCCCCCTTCCCCCTCACCCCT
>JANDJL010000008.1 GCA_024330965.1 Nitrospira sp.
GTCATGGGGGAGCGTATGGGTTGATAGGCTGCTCGATCAATGAACGTGCTGGATCTTCGCGGGAGGCGGCTTCTGGACGGACGGCGTGGGGACAAAAATTTCTAGGCGAGAGAAAAAGGGGCTGGTATTCTCGACTAGGTGATCTGAAGCAGGAACCGAGGTGCTATGTTCGAACTAGAGCTTCCAGACGTCACGATCTATCTGGTGGCCATCTTGGGCCTGCTGGTCGTGTGGCAGTTTTATCAGATGCAGATCATGGCCGGACGAATTTTGGCCATTGATATTTTCGATCGTTCCGGGATCCGCATGTATATCTACGTCGTCCCGGAAAACGACGGTGCGTGCGAGGTTTGCTCGGCTGTGCACGGACGGGTGTTTCTGCCGTCCTACATCGTGAAAAAAGGGTTTTCGCCGCTGCCGGAAACATGCCGGCGGCCGATTCCGTGTCTTGGTGTGTTGGTTGGGCTTTATGGAGCGTGGCCTGAAGCACGGGACGTTGTGCAACGGCTTCGAGCCAACGCCAAAAGGGGCTGGATCCAGTTGTCCGCAGAAGAGCTGCGCGCGTTGGTGAACGGACAATGGGAAACGAGCATCAGCGCCGAGACGGACCGCGTCGTGGTTCGCATGCTGGAAGCGGTCTGTTATGAAAACATCAATCAGGCTGTATCGATCTCAAGCTATCTGTACGTCATCGACGAGGCCAGGGAAATCCGCCATCTCCTCCTGCTGGTTCCCGCCTATCTTCGGTTGACCCGTCTCTTGGCCCGCTCGGGAGACGGCGACGGCGCGCTGGCGATGATCGAGCGGTTTGACGCGCGATTCCCCCCCACGAAGCGAGGGATCCATTTTCCGACCAAGGAGCAGCGCAACGTGATGAAGACGCTAAAGGCGCTGCTGCTCAAGAATCGACAGGTCCATGTGGCGGCGTAGTCCGCGAGCGCTAGAAGCTGGACTCGATGCTGGACGGCGCTTTGTTCAGGACGGCCGCCGCCGCTCGGGAAAGCGCGGCGTCATGGGTATGGTCGAGCGAATAAACCCGAAATTGGACGAGCCTGGTCGGCAACAGATCCAGAAATTCCTCCAAGGGGTCGGTTGAAACCTGCTTGGTTCCCGGATCATACACGTACAGCGGGCGGCCTCGTTGATCTTTGGGATCCGGCCTCGGATCAAGCGGGGCCATATCGACGCGGAACTCCAAATTCCGCAACTCCTTCGGCAACTCTTTGGCGATCTGCTGCGCGAAGTGCCGGTGGCCGGGAAACGCCATGCCGCGCGCCTCTCCCTTTTCCTTGAGCGAGGTGCTGTAGGCCATTTTCCACTTCACGTCCCGGTCCAAGATTCGACCCCACTCCTCGCCGAGCCTTCGGCGGGTCCTGACTCCGGCGCGTCGCCAGGATCGGACTTCCTCTAGGAGAGACCAATCCGTGAGCGCCCGGTACTTGTCCATGTGTTTGCGCGGATCGTAGGGAAACAAAAGTTTCATCGTCTCGCCGAAGATGTCGCGCAGGTGAATGTCGATGGCTCTGGTCGTGCGGTGAAAATACACGTTGGAGTAGAGGTACATGCGGGTGTTGAGGAACATTTGGAGGGCCGGAAGACCGGTCTTATGGATCGTGAACCCTTTGTCGGTCATGATCGTATAGTGAATGAGTCTGGTCAGGTCGACCGGACCGACGGCCACTCCGCACATGTAGGAGTCTCGCAGGACGTAATCGAGGTTGTCGCCCGTGTAGGCGCCGGAGATGATGGGTTGAAGGAGGTCGAGCCAACGGGGGAGGCGGGAGTTGTCCTTGCTTTTTTCTTTGAGGATCAGATGGGCGATTTGGTCAGGATCGAGTTCCTCTCCCCCGGCGAAAGGGCCGGAGGGACTGCGGCGGATTTTTCTGATGATGGGGCCGAGGTGCTCGCGGATGATGATCTGTCCCAGTCGTTCGTGGGTCAGGTCAAAATGGTGGAGATAGTTCTCGTCGAAGAAATGGCAAAAGGGACCGTGGCCGATATCGTGAACCAGGGCGGTGACGCGCAGCACTTCTTCGACGTAGTTGGCCGAGGGAACGTCCTGAGCGACTTTTTTGAGAAACGGATAGAGATGGCGGGCGAATCGTCCAGCAACGTGCATGGTGCCGAGAGAATGGACGAACCGGCTGTGCTCGGCCGACGGATACACCCAACGAGCACTCTGTAACTGGTAAATGCACCGGAGCCGTTGGACCCACGGCGAATCGATCAGGTCCTTCTCAGTTCGCTCGAAGGGATCCGGATCGGCATAGGGGACGGTGAAGGAGATGTAGCGATGAATGGGATCGGCGATGAGCGCCGATCCGTCGTAGGGGGCGTTCGCCGAATGGGCGTCCGATCGCTCCGGCCGGTCCATGACGGAATCGATCTTATCGTACTTGATCCGAGGGCGGCAACGACGGGCTTGACTCCTCCCGGTGGGGTGAACGGTACCGAAGAATGAACAGGTGCGCCAGCGGGTACGACACGAGCGCTCCGATCAGGCTCAAGACCAACCCGCCGACGATGAATGGAATCAGGTACGGAGCAACCTGCGTGTAAATTCCGGCGAAGCTGAGATCATCCCAATTAAATGGCGGCGTTTCCGGTCGGCCCAACAACCGGGCGCCGGTCCAATAGGTCGCGCCCAGGATCGGCACGATCGTCCACGGGTTGTTGACGAAGGCGCCGGCCAAGAGTGCCACCACGTTGAGACCGAAGAGCCACGCGCACAGGATCGCCATGGCCGTATGGAGCCCGTAAGCGGGGCAAAACGCGATGAAGACGCCTATGGCAAACGCGAGGGCGGTCCGCTGCGGCGGCTCTTCAAGGTGAAGCACCTGACGTAGCAAGGCTCTGAAAGAACGGACGCGGAGCGCCGATGTCTGTTTGTCTGGAAGTGTCATGCGAAGAAGTGTTCGTAGCTGGTGATGGGCATCGGCCGCATGATGCCGTCGGCGTCTTTCAATTGAATTCCGAATCGTCGGTGTCGAACGGTGCCGATGCGGGTGATGCGAAAGCCTCTCGCACGAGCCTGCCGCTCGATGGTTGCGCGCATTCGCGGTGGAACCGTAAACAAGAGTTCGTAATCTTCACCCCCCTCGACGGCCAAACCAACAGGCGACAGGCGGCGGCTCTCCGCGTAGGCTTGGCAGGATGGGGAAATGGGAAGGGCGCCGCCGTCGATTTCCGCTCCTACGCCACTGGCCTCGCAGATGTGCCGTAAGTCGCCGGAGAGACCGTCGGAGAGATCGATGGCGGCGCTCGCCAATTGTTCTCGGTTGAGCCATTGACCTTCCTTCACACGGGCAGACGGGCGGAGGTGACGCTCGATGAGGATGCGACGATCGGCCGCGGGCGGCGAAAGAGAACGTCGGTTTGTCGAACGAGGCGATCGGCGTTCGCTCAGCAACTTGAATCCGGCCAAAGAGTCTCCCAGCGTTCCCGTCACGTAGATGTGGTCGCCGACGACGGCCCCGTGACGAAACAGGGCTCGGCCCGCCGCCGTGGTACCGATGAGTGTGATGCCGAGAAACAAGCCGGCGCGGGAAGCCGAGGTGTCGCCTCCGATCAGCGCGACGTGGTGAAGACGGCAGGCCTCCATGAGACCCTCGTAAATCGCGAAAATGGACGTCGATGTGAAACGACGAGGAATCGCGAGCGTCATAAGCAGGTAGCAAGGAACGGCCCCCATGGCGGCAATGTCGCTGAGGTTGGCCATGGCCGCGCGATATCCGATCGTGCGGGGATCGGCCGTTTTGAGGTCGAAATGAACGCCTTCCGCCAGCAGATCGGTCGTCACGCACCACCAGACCGATTCGTTTGCCTCGATGACGGCGGCGTCGTCGCCGATTCCTTTGATGAGGCTCGGAGCGCGTCCGGCAAACCGGCGCGCGATCGCCCGGATCAAGGAAAATTCCGCTATGGAAGCAACCTTCCGCCTCGCCACGAGTTGCCAGACTGGGGTTAGTGGGGCTATGAACCGTCGGGATACTTATAGCACGGCCGGAAGTTCCGGTGCGCGGCTCCGTTCTCGCCGCCGTTTCTCAGCGTGGCCGGGCCGAGAAGGCGTCGCCGTGGAGGAAGACGACGATTTCTTGGGGTTCGGTGCTGCCTTGGTTTTGTGCACCAGCGCGACCTTCATCACCTCGTCCATGGTATCGGCGAATATGATCCGGATGCCTTTCAAAAGGTGTTTGGGGATCTCCTCCAGATCTTTCTGGTTGCGCCGCGGAAGAATCACCGTCGTCAGTCTGGCCCGTTTAGCGGCCAGAATTTTCTCCTTGAGTCCGCCGACCGGCAGTACGCGCCCCCGCAATGTGATTTCGCCGGTCATCGCAAGATCTCTCCGCACGGGGATACCCGACAAAGCCGAGGCGATGGCGGTCGCCATCGTAATGCCAGCCGACGGCCCGTCTTTCGGGATGGCTCCGGCCGGCACGTGGATGTGCAGATCTTGTTTGGTGAACATGTCCGGCGTGATGTGCAGCGTCTTTTCGCGGGATCGAACGTAACTGAGCGCTGCCTGAGCGGACTCTTTCATCACGTCGCCCAGATGCCCCGTCAGGGTCAACAGCCCTTTGCCTTTCATGACGGTGGCTTCGATGTGAAGCACGTCTCCTCCCGTTTCGGTCCATGCCAGGCCGGTTGCCACCCCCACTTCGTCTTTCTCCAGTTCCGCTTCCGGCACATATTTGGGCACGCCCAGATATTTGTGCAGATTCGAAGCATCGACGACAAATCCCTGCCCCTTGCCCTCCGCGACCTTCTTGGCCACCTTGCGCATGATATTGGCGATCTCGCGTTCCAAATTTCGCACGCCGGCTTCTCGCGTATAGTGCGAAATGATTTTCCTGATAGCCGGTTCGGCGATCTGGACGTGTTGGTTTGTGATCCCGTGTTCCTCCAATTGACGGGGGATCAGATATTTCTGGACGATGCCGAGCTTTTCTTCTTCCGTGTAGCCGGGGATTTCGATGATCTCCATGCGATCACGGAGAGCGGGAAGGATGGGGTCGATTAAGTTGGATGTGGTGATAAACATGACCTCGCTCAAGTCGAAGGGCACGCCCAGGTAATGGTCGGTGAAGGAGGCGTTTTGTTCCGGGTCGAGCACTTCGAGCAGGGCCGCGGAGGGGTCGCCGCGGAAATCCATGCCGACCTTGTCGACTTCGTCCAACATGAACACGGGATTGGCCGTCCCGGCCTGCTTCAATCCTTGGATGATGCGGCCCGGCAGCGCGCCGACGTAGGTGCGGCGGTGTCCCCGAATTTCGGCTTCGTCGCGGACGCCTCCCAGACTGATGCGGACGAATTCACGGCCCAGCGCGCGGGCGATCGACTTGCCCAACGAAGTTTTTCCGACGCCTGGAGGGCCGACGAAACAGAGGATGGGGCCCTTCATCTTCTCCTTGAGTTTTCGGACCGCCAGGTACTCCAAGATCCGTTCCTTGACCTTTTCCAAGTCGTAATGGTCTTCGTTCAAGACTTTGGCTGCCGCTTTCAAGTCGAGATTATCCTTGGAGCGTTTCGACCAGGGGAGTTCGACCATCCATTCTAAGTAGGTGCGGACTGTGGCGGACTCGGCGGTGTCCGGGTGCATCTTTTCCAACCGTTTGAGCTGTTTCTCGGCTTCTTTGAGCACCTTCTCGGGCATCTTGGCCTCGGCGATCCGCTTGCGGAACTCGGCGAGTTCTTCCGTTCGCTCGTCCGATTCGCCCAGTTCTTTTTGTATCGCTTTGAGCTGTTCCCGCAAGAAGTACTCGCGCTGGGTCTTATCCATCTCGCCTTTCGCTTGCGCCTGGATTTTTTGCTGCATAGACAAGACGTCAATTTCTTTGGCGAGGATTTCGCTGACTCGTCGGAGGCGGTCGATGGGATCGAGCACTTCCAGTACGGTCTGGGTCACGTCGACTTTGAGTCCCAGATTTGAGGCCACCATGTCGGCCAGTCGCCCAGGATCTTCCAGGTTTTCGATCACGACCATGACGTCGGGAATTAAGGCCTTGCCGAGGCTGACGAGACGCTCGATCTGTTCCTTGACCGTGCGCATGACCGCTTCGGCCTCCAACGCGGTCGCCGTGGGTTTCGTGTCGGCCAGTCTGTCGATTCGAACGGAAAAATAGGGCTCCGTTTGAACGTATTTGACGATCTTTCCTTTCGCGATCCCTTGAACTAGGATTTTGATTCGCTCGTCGGGCAGCTTGAGCATCCGCATGATGATCCCCACCGTGCCGATCGTATGGATGTCGTCGGGGGAGGGATTCTCAACGTCGAGGGCCTTTTGCGTGGCCAGAAAGATCATGCGGTTGCCGGCCAAGGCCGCCTCAATGGCTTTGATCGACATCTCGCGTCCGACGAAAAGCGGGAGCACCATATAGGGGAAGACGACGATGTCGCGGACCGGCAGGAGGGGGAGCTGCGACGGAATGTCGATGTTGTGGGGAATCTGGATCTCTTGCTCGTTCGGATCATTCATGGTGCGGCTCTTTCTTGGCGTTCGTCCGGGTTAAAGACGGCCGTCTTTGGCGGACCTGGCGCATCAAAGACGGTGGCGGAGGCCTTATGTGCGACGATTCTGAATCATCGCGCGGGTTCGAGACAATAGGTATTCGCGAAAGTCGGCGCCCAACGAGGGGTTCTTGAGCGCGAACTCGACGGTCGCAATCAGAAATCCGAGTTTGTCTCCGGCGTCGTGGCGCTGTCCCTGAATCTCATGCGCGAACATCGGGGATTTCTTGCCCAGTTCTTTGAGTGCGTCGGTCAACTGGATTTCTCCGTTTTTTCCGGGCGGCGTTTTTCGCAGGATGGGGAAAATCTCGGGGGGGAGGACATACCGCCCGATCACAGCCAGCGTGGAGGGCGCGTCGGCGGGAGACGGCTTTTCCACCATATCCTCGACTCGATGCAACCCTTTGGCAAGCCGCTTCGGGGCCACGATTCCGTATCGACTGACGTCGGATTTGGATACGTTCTGTACGCCGAGAACCGCGCCGTGATGTTTGCGGTAGACATGAATCAATTGCGCGAGCGCCGGTACCTCGGCGTCGATGATCTCATCGCCGAGAATCACCGCAAACGGCTCGTCGCCGATCAGGTGTTGGGCGCACAAGACGGCGTGGCCCAATCCCAGCGCTTCCTGCTGCCGCACGTAGCAGAAATTTGCGAGGGTTGAAATCTGGCGAATTTGATGGAGAACTTGGCTTTTCCCCGTTCCTTTCAGGTTCTCTTCGAGTTCGACCGATCGGTCGAAGTGGTCTTCGATCGCCCGCTTGCCCCGGCCCGTGATCACGATGATGTCTTCGATGCCCGATGCCACCGCCTCTTCCACCGCGTATTGAATCAGGGGCTTGTCCACCAACGGCAGCATTTCTTTGGGAGAAGCCTTTGTCGCGGGGAGGAAACGTGTGCCCAGGCCCGCTGCGGGGAGCACGGCTTTTCTGACAGTCACGCGGGACATGCAGCGGATACTATGTGATGGGGGTGGGGATGTCAAGAAAAGGCCGCCTCGCATTCGCGCTGCCGGAACGCGAGGCGACGCGACCGCGCGGGATGCGGGCGGGAGTCGCGGGACGTGGGTGGGAGTGGGGGAGCGGGATGGACCGTCCACGTCTCGAATCAGGAGGACTCGACACCAAGTCCTTTACATCCTTTACAATGGTTGGACGCATCAATATAATCCGACAGTTTTTGCGGGCATAAAAAGTGAAACGGGATCTCCCTGTCTTGTCAGCGGGCGGGTCACGTTCCCGTCATCTTTGTTCTGATGATCGAAAAGAACGCTGAGGAGTGCCTTCGGTATCGGCCGTTCGATAACGGAATCCTTGTCGGTGACCACGACTTTCCTGAAACAATTTCGATGGCTGATCGCCCTGGCCGCGATGGGCTCCGCGCTGTCCGCGTGGTGCGAAGCGGTTTCGGAAACGATCGGTTCCAGGGTGCAGTCGATCGAGATTCGCGGAAACAAGCGCATTGAAGTTCCCGCCATCCTCGGCCGTCTGACGCTCAAGGTCGGTGATTTCTACGAGCCCGAGATCGTTCGCGGGCAGGTCAAGATTTTGTACGACTCGGGATTCTTCGAGGACGTGCAGGTTGAAACCGAAGCGGTGACGGGTGGGACGGCCGTGATCTTTGTCGTGCGGGAGAAACCCTTCATCACCGAGATCGTGTACGATGGAAACGAAAATCTGAGTGACGACAAGCTGAAGGAAAAAACCGTCATCAAAAGCCAGACGTTTCTCAATCTCCAACAGGTCAAGGAAAGCGCGGAGAACATCCGGGCGGCGTACGAGAAAGAGGGGTATTTCAACTGCCAAGTGGTCCCGGTCGTCCAGACGTTGGATCAGGAGCGCAAACGGCTGACTTTCTTTATCAAAGAAGGAAAAAAGGCGCGCGTGAAAAGCGTGGTGTTCGACGGACTGCGCGCCACGACCAGGGACGAGCTGTTCAAAGTGCTGAGCACGCGCGAATGGGTGCCATGGTACGGGATCTTCACGCGCTTCGCGCTGCCTTCGTTTATCTCGGACGCCGGCGTGTTGAAGCGAGAGGAATTGTCGAATGATGTGGAACGGATCAGAGAAGTGCTGCTTAATAAGGGCTACTTTAACGCGAGGGTCAGCCTCTCGTCGGTCGAACTGACCGACGACAAACAATGGTTCGTGGTCACGTTCAACGTTTTCGAAGGAGAGCCGTTTACCGTGGCCCAGGTGGGCTTTCGCGGGCATACCGTGTTTGAAGAGGACGAACTGCGCGAGGGGATGACAATCAAAGAGGGTGAGATTTTCCAACGCGCCAAACTGCGCGACGAAATCACCCGCTTGACCGACAAATACGGCGGCAAGGGTTATTCGTTCGCCGAAATCACTCCCAACGTGATTCCAAACGATCAGGAGCGGACCGTCAACATCATCTTCAACGTGAAGGAAGGGGAGATGATGCGTATCCGCCAAATCAATATTTTTGGAAACAACAAAACCCGCGACAACGTCATCCGAAGGGAAATTCGGGTGGACGAACAGGATGTGATCGATACCCCTTCGCTCAAGCGGAGTTTCCAACGGCTGAACAACTTGAATTTCTTCGAGACCGTTGAAATTCTCCCGGAAAAAGTGGCCGCCGACAAAGTGGATCTGAACGTCCGGGTCAAGGAGAAGCCGACCGGTCAGTTCAGCATCGGAGGCGGGTTCAGTTCGTTGGATCGGTTGATGGCTATTGCCAATATCACCGAAGGGAACATCGGCGGCTACGGTTACATGGGGCGCATCAGCGGGCAGATCGGCCAGCGGAGGAGCATGGGAACGATCA
The DNA here is from genome assembly GCA_024330965.1 of Nitrospira sp. GTDB lineage: Bacteria > Nitrospirota > Nitrospiria > Nitrospirales > Nitrospiraceae > Nitrospira_D. The sequence goes on from JANDJL010000008.1 coordinate 9,301, forward strand.
CGTTCCGCAATCCGTACCTCAACGACTCGCTGACGTCGTTTCAAATCGACGGCTATCGAACCATGACGAACTTCCTGTCGTTTTTCGAATCCCGAACCGGCGGAAGCGTCACGCTCGGCCGCTGGCTGTCTGAATACAATACGGGAAGTATCAGTATCTTCGGCGAAGAGATCAACTACCGAAGTCCGGCGCTGGGTGTTTGCGAATCACGGCCCGACATTTGCGAACAACTGGGGCGTCAATCGACGACGGGATTCAGAGTCAGTGCGTTTCGGGACACGCGGGATTACTTTCTTGATCCCCGGTCGGGATGGCGGATCGGCGGCGGGTTCGACTGGGGTACGCCGTGGATGGGGGGCAGCAACAATTTCATCAAGTACACCGCGGACGTGATCAAGGTCACACCGCTTCCCTTTGACATGAGATTGTCGCTCCGGGGCCGGTTCGGCGAGATTCGGCCGTTCGAAGGCAAGCCGGTCCCCCTCAGCGAGCGGTTCTACGTCGGCGGTATCAATACGGTCCGCGGATTCGTGTTCGGACGGGCGGGCCCCGTGGTGCCGGCGACGCGCACCACGATCGGCGCCGCCAAGCAGATCATCTTCAACGCCGACTTGATCTTTACGATCTCGTCCGAGGCGAAGTTGAACGGCGTGATCTTTTTCGACTATGGAAAAGGATTCGACGAAAACGAAGCGCTGTCGTTGGATCTCCGGAAAACCGCTGGATTTGAGGGCCGCTGGATCTCGCCGTTCGGCCCTTTGCGCGCGGCGTACGGTATCAATCTTGACCCTCGGCCTGGAGAGCGGGGGGGCGTCTTTGAGTTTACGATCGGATCGATTTTCTGACGAAACCGGCCGGTGCAAAACGCAAAAGGATGGCGAAGGGATGAATCGCTGCTGGTTTGAGCGGGCGGGCAGATGGACGGCGGGCGCGACACTGGCGGCAGCGCTGTTGATGTCGGGCTGCAGCTCGTCCTGGCTGAAAATCGAGCGGCGGATCGACAGCAGAATCGGCGTCGTTGACGCACAGCGGGTGTTCGAACGGACCAATGCGGGGAAGAAGGCCAAGGACAATCTGCTGTCGTTTTCCAAAAGCCGCCAGGCGCTGATGGAACTAGAGGAAAAAGAATTACGCCGGATGGAAGAAGATTTAGTCAAACAAGCCACCGTGCTGAGCCCTGCGGCCAGACGAGAACGGGAAGAGCAGTTCCGACGACGTTTGCAAGACTATCAGCAAAAGGCCGCGGAGCTGAATCGCGAGGTCCAGGAAAAACAGAAGGATGTGCTGGAAGCCTTTCGAGACAAGGTCGAACTCGTGGCGGCGAAGGTCGGGAAGCGGCTGGGATTGCAAATCGTCGTGGATAAAAGCAAGGGAGGCCCGACTCTCTATCACGATGAGACGCTCGATATCTCTGGATTGGTGATCGAAGAGTTCGATCGGGAGTATCCATAACGACGTACCGTGGAGGCCTGATGAGAAACAGAACAGCAATGGTCATGATGATATCGGTAGTTGTGACGGCTCTCGCTGCATCGGGAGGGGACGCTGCGTCGTCGATGAAGATCGGCGTCATGGACATGCAGGCCGTCATGGAGAAGTCCAAAGCGGGCAAGGCTGCCTTGGACAGCGTTCGAAGTTATTCCATGACGAGGCAGAAAATCATCGACGGCGACGAACAGGAGCTCAAAGAGCTTCAGCAGGCGCTGGAAGATCCGAACAGCAAACTCAGCGAGACCGCCAGGCAGGAAAAGCAGGAGCTGTTTCAAAGCAAGCTGGCGGCCTATGACCGACGAATCCAGGATTTCAATCGAGAGATTCAGGAGAAACAGCGCAGCATGGTCGAGGAGTACGGGAAGAAGATCGCGGAGGCGGCGAAGGCGGTCGCCCAAAAAGAGGGCTACACGGCTATTCTCGACAAGGGGAACGAGGCGCTCTTCCGCATCGTGCTCTATCACAAGCCGACGTTGGACGTCACCGATCTGGTCATCCAAGAGTTCGATCGGCAGAATCATTAACGCAGAATGCGGTGTGACAACCGCCCGAATGAGGAGGCAGCGCCGATGAGTAAGGTCGAACAAGTGGAAATTCAGGGGTTCCTTCCGCACCGGTATCCTTTTTTGTTAGTGGATCGTGTCAAGGAACTGGAGCCCGGCACGCGGGTGATTGCGATCAAAAACGTCACGGTCAACGAGCCGTTCTTTCAAGGGCACTTCCCCGGACGGCCGGTTATGCCGGGGGTGTTGATCATCGAAGCGATGGCGCAGGCGGGCGGGGTCTTGGTGTTCAAGTCCGGATGGTCCTCCGGACGGCCGGTCATGTACATGACCGGCATCGACGAAGCGAAGTTCAGAAAACCGGTCGTGCCCGGCGATCAATTGCGGTTCGAAATCGAGGTGCTCAAAAAACGTCCTCCATTTTGGAAAATGCAGGGGAAGGCGTATGTCGACGACGAAATGGTGTGTGAAGCGGTTGTCACGGCCATGGTGGCCGAGGACAAAGAGGCGGTAAAGAGCGGCAAATGAGACGTGGTGAGTCACCGGGCGCTCATCCGGATTCCGGCCCATTGCCCATCATGAAGCACTCATCACGGAGGTTAGGTGTGAAAATCCATCCAACGGCGATTGTCCATCCCAAAGCCAATCTCGCCGACGACGCAGAAATCGGCCCCTATTGCATCATCGGCGAGCACGTCACGATCGGCAAAGGGACTCGACTTCTGTCCCATGTCTCGGTCGACGGGTGGACTGAGATCGGAGAACGAAACGTGGTGCATCCGTTCGCCTCGATCGGTGGTCCTCCGCAGCATCTGGGGTACCGCGGGGAACCCACCAAGGTCGTGATCGGCGACGACAATGTGATCCGCGAGTATGTGACGGTAAACCGGGCGACGGTGCAAGGAGGAGGGGTCACGTCGATCGGTTCGTGCAATGTCTTGATGGCCTATGTCCACGTGGCGCACGATTGTCGGCTCGGTAATCATCTCATCATGGCCAATGCGGCCAGTCTGGCCGGACATATCACGATCGACGATTACGCGATCATTGGAGGCCTGACGGGCATTCATCAGTATGTTCGGGTCGGCGAATACGCGATGGTCGGCGGCTGTTGCGCTATCGGCCAGGACGTGCCCCCCTTCATGCGGGCGGCCGGCGGCTATCGGGCTCATCTCTACGGACCCAATACGGTCGGGTTGCAACGGCATGGCTTTTCGATGGAGCGCATCGCTGTGATCAGGAAAGCGTTCGACCTGCTTTTCCGGGAGGGACATCGTATCGCCGAGGCGATGCGTCTGGCCAAGAAAGAGTTCAAGGGCCATCCGGACGTGGCCAAAATCCTAACGTTCATAGAAGGAACCAAGCGCGGCATCTCCCGCGTGGTGAACGTTGATTTGGACATCGAGTTCGATCAAGAGGGGTGAGGCGATTCCGATATGACTACATCGATGCCAGTGCAAGACGGCCGCATCGGCCTGATTGCGGGAAACGGCCGGTTCCCAATCATTTTCGCGGACAACGCCAAAAAGATGGGCTTGTTCGTCTCCGCGGTGGCGCATGAGGGCGAAACGGAACCGGAACTGGAACGACATGTCGATCGAATCCATTGGATCAAGATCGGACAGCTCAACAAACTGATCAACGCTTTCAAGGCGGACGCTATCCGGCAGGCGGTGATGTTGGGCGGGATCAAAAAGACCCATGTGTACAGTACCGTACGTCCGGATTTTCGCGCGTTGGCACTGGCGGCTCGGCTGGCGTTGTGGAAGGATGACGATATCCTTCGGGAAATCGCCGCCGAATTGGAGCGGGAAGGCATTTCCATTTGTGAGTCCACGTTCGGCTTGCAGGGGATTCTGGTCGAAGAAGGTCCGCTCACGTCCCGCCGCCCCAACAAGAAAGAGTGGAACGACATCCGTTACGGGTGGGAAATCGCCAAGGAAGTGGGACGTCTCGATATCGGCCAATGTGTTGTGGTCAAAGATCGGGTGGTCGTGGCGGTGGAGGCGGTCGAGGGAACCGACGGGGCGATCAAACGAGGCGGGGAGCTGGCGAAAGAAGGAGCCGTGGTGATCAAGCGCAGTAAGCCGCAGCAGGACTTGCGTTTCGATCTGCCGGCGGTCGGGCCTCGGACGATCGAAGTCATGGCATCGGTCAAGGCAGCCGTGCTGGCGGTCGAACCGGGTCGGACGGTGATGTTGGATCGGGATGAACTGGTGCGTCAGGCGGAACAGGCGGGGATTGCGGTCATCGGCGTGGCGGCCAGCGACATCGAGCGCGAGGCATGAAACAGGAGGTGAGCGGGCGTCGGGTCGAATGGTTCGCGCTTCAGGTTTCCCCTCCGGATGGCGTGACGTCGTCCTTTCGATCGATCGTGAACCGCGCGATCGATGGCTTGAAGTCCGGGGGCACGTCTTTTCATGGCGAGCGGCGCGATTCGAGGCGGCGCTCGATTCGTGAGCAAACGGGAATATGACCACCTTGCGAGCGGGAGTCGTCGGCGTCGGGCATTTAGGTCAACACCACGCCAGATTGTACGCGACATTGCCGGGCGTGACACTCGTCGGCGTGACGGATCGAGACCGTGGAAGGGCCGAGCTGATTGCAAGCCGGCACGGCGCACGGGTGTTCGAAACCGTATCGGATCTTCTCCGGGGTGTCGATGTGGTCAGTGTGGCCGTTCCGACGTCGGCGCATTATGAGGTGGCGCGGGCTTGTCTTGAAGCGGGCAAACACGTGCTGGTGGAAAAACCCCTTGCCGCACGACTTGCCGAGGCGCAAGAACTGGTCGAGCTGGCCAAGACGAAGGGATGTTTGCTGCAGGTCGGCCACAGCGAACGGTTCAATCCCATCATGCACACGATGCGGCCGCACATTCGGCGGCCGGCGTTCATTGAAGGCCATCGGATCGGGCCTTATAGTGAACGGGGAACCGACGTCGATGTCGTACTGGATTTGATGATCCACGATCTCGACTTGGTACTGTCCTTCCAGCCGGGTCCGGTCGAAGAGGTACGGGCCGCAGGCGTCCCGGTTCTGTCGCCCACGATCGATATTGCCAATGCCCGCATTCAGTTTCAAAGCGGTTGCGTGGCGAACCTGACCGCCAGCCGGGTGTCACTTGCGAAGATGCGGCGGCTTCGTCTGTTTCAGCGGGACAGCTACGTGTCGATCGATTTTCATTCCCGACAAGGGATCGTGGGGCGTCGATCCGGTGAGGCGGGAGGCAAACCGGGATTCGTGATCGAAGAGTACAAAGGAGGCGATGACGAGCCTCTGAAATTGCAGCTCGAATCGTTTGTTCGATCGGTCAGAAGCGGCTCCTCCCCCGTCGTGTCCGGAGAAGACGGGACTGCGGCGGTGGCCCTTGCGCATCAGGTCCTGGCCGCGATCACATTGTTCGTCCAGCGTCAAGTGGAACGGGAGGCGTCGGGATAAGAGACGAGGCGGGCGCGCTCCAAAACTTCTCTTGCTGGTGCCCGTGGGATGTCGCTTCCGGTGGAGTCGATCTCGCCTCCGGCCAAGGGATTCCAGTTTTGGGCATCACCATTTGAACAAATCGAGACCGCTTCTTCGAACATGAACAAGAAACCAGCAGCGTGAAGTTCCGAACTCGGCCTTCGCCCTGGGCCAGGCTTCATGAACGACGAATCGGGCGCAACTGCAGCAGGCGGTGACGTCATGCCTCGTATTCTAATCATTACCGGCGAGGCCTCCGGCGATCTTCACGGGGCGAATCTTGCCAAGGCGCTGAGGGCGCGCGACCCCGACGTGGTGTTGGTCGGTATCGGAGGTGCGGCGATGAAGGAAGCCGGGGTCCGACTCGTGGGCGAGTCCGGCCGGTTCGACGTGATCGGCATGGTCGGGCCGCTCATGGCGCTAGGGGTTCTCCGGCGGTTTTGGGCGGTTCGTCGATTGTTCAGGTCGGAGCCCTGGGACGCGGTTGTGTTCATTGACCATCCGGGATTGAACTTGCGGTACGCCTATTTTGCCAAGGCGGCGGGGCTGCGCGTGTTCTACTATATCGCGCCACAAGTTTGGGCCTGGAGGCCGGGCCGCATTCATTGGATCAAACGGCGGGTCGATCATGTGTTGGTCGTGCTGCCGTTTGAAAAGGCCATTTACGATCAAGCCAAGATCCCCTGCACGTTCGTCGGCCATCCCTTGTTGGATGCCGTCGATCTTCGGCATGATCGTGAAGAGCTTCGCAAGTCGTTCGCCTTGGCTTCCGGCGGTCCGGTCATCGCGCTGCTGCCGGGGAGCCGTAAAAGGGAAGTGGAACTGCTTTTGCCGGTCTTGATCGAAGCCGCGGAAAAATTGGCCCGGCGCGAGCCTCAGGCGCAGTTTCTGTTGGCGCAGGCTCCTACGATCGAGGATCATCTGCTTCAGCCTCTGTTGGGAAGGAGCTCCGTTTCCGTCCAGGTCATCAAGGGGCGGGCCGGTGACGTCATGGCGGCGGCGGATTTGGCGTGGATCGCGTCGGGGACCGCGACGCTTCAGGCCGCGGTCATCGGCACGCCGCTGATCTTGGTGTATCGGACCAGCGCGCTGACGTTCTGGTTGGCGTTTTTTCTCATCCGGGTTCGATGGATCGGGTTGGTGAATTTGGTCGCGGAGCGGACCGTCGTGCCTGAGCTGATTCAATCGGACGCGACCGGCCAGCGATTGTACGAGGAGGCCCGTCGCCTCTTGGAAGATCGATCCGCCTATGATGAAATGAAGCGCGGTTTGGCGAAGGTGCGGGCGGCGTTGGGCGAGCCTGGCGCGTCGCTCAGAGCTGCGGAGGTTGTGTTGGCGTCATGTCGGGCCTAGATCGTTTTAAGCGCCTCATGCGCTCTGTGAAGCCCTATCGGGGCCGATTCATCGGGGCATTGGCATGTTCGGCCATGGTCGCCCTGCTGAGCGGGGTCTATGCGTGGCTTGCCAAGCCGGTGCTGGACGGGATCTTTATCGAAAAGAATGAGCGCCTGTGGCTGATTCTCCCCGTGGTCCTGATGGGGGTGGCGGTCTTGAAAGCGCTCTTCAGCTACGGTGTCGGCTATTTGATGGCCTATGTGACGAATCGTATTGTCGCGGATATCAGACAGGAATTGGTTGGGCATTTGGTTCGTCTACCGGTCGGGTTTCACGATGCGAACACGTCGGGACGGTTGGTGTCGCGGGTGGTCAATGACGTCGGTCTGATGGCCAGTGCGGCGTCGAATGTGCTGAAGGATATTGTTCAGCATGTCCTGACGTTTCTGGCCATGGTGGCCGTGATTTTTTACCAGAACTGGAAGTTGGCGGCGATCTCGGCCGTCGTCATTCCTCTGTCAGCGGCGACGATGGTGCGGGTCGGCAGGCGGTTGCGGAGGTTGGCGACGAGCGGGCAAGAGCAGATGGGAGATCTGTCGTCCATGTTGCAGGAGACACTGGCCGGTATCCGGATGGTCAAGGCGTTCGGACGCGAAGACGCGGAGGCAGCTCGGTTTCGAGAATACAACCGGGCCTTCTTGGCTACAACGTTAAAAGCGAATCAAGTGTGGTCGATCGGATCGTCGCATATGGAAGTGATCGGGGTGATCGGGGTGGCGGGGATCATCTGGTATGGTGGCTATCTCGTCATCCACGGTGAGATGACGCCCGGTGCCTTGTTCTCCTTCATGGCGGCGATGCTGATGGCCTATACGCCGATCCGAAAACTGTCCGGGGCCAATAACATCATTCAGCAGGCGTTGGCGGCGGCCGAGCGGGTCTATGACGTCATGGATCTTCCCACGGAGCGATTCCAAGAGCCGGGCGCTGTTCCGTTAGAGCACATCAATCAGGGGCTCGAGTTTCAAGCAATCGCGCTGCGCTACGACAACCATGCGGTGCCGGCTCTCAACGGGATCGATCTGTCGATCAAGGCCGGCGAGATGGTGGCGTTGGTCGGAAGCAGCGGAAGCGGCAAGACGACGCTGATCAGTTTGTTGCCACGATTTTACGAACCGACGGCCGGCCGGATTCTATTGGACGGCCGGCCGCTCGCGGACTACCAGTTGCGGTCGCTGCGCGAGAAGATCGGCATCGTCTCCCAAGACGTCGTCTTGTTCGACGACACCGTGAGGAACAATCTGGCGTTTGGAAGAGCGGGTGCGACGATGGCCGAAATCGAAGAGGCGGCAAAAGCGGCTTACGCCCACGATTTTATCCTCCGCCTTCCCCAGGGCTATGACACGGTCATCGGGGAGCGCGGGGTGAAGCTGTCGGGCGGCGAACGGCAACGGTTGGCGATCGCCCGGGCGATTTTGCGGGATCCGCCCCTGTTGATTCTGGACGAAGCCACGTCGGCCTTGGATACGGAATCCGAGCGGATGGTGCAACTGGCGTTGGCCAATTTGATGAAGAACCGGACGACGTTGGTGATCGCGCATCGACTGTCCACCGTTCAAAACGCGGATCGCATCGTCGTGTTGGACCGCGGTTCGATCGTGGAAATGGGAACCCATGATGAACTCCTGCGGCGAAGAGGGCTGTACCATCGCCTCTACACCATGCAGTTTCAGGATGCGGCGGCGTACGAACGGATGATGAGGGCGGAATGTTAAAAGGAGAGAAGAGGACCAGCTTTCGGAAGCGGCTGGGACGATGGGCGGCCTGTTCGCTGTTGCCACCGATCGCGGCGGTCTTGGTCCGCGCCCTGTTTCGGACGATGCGTTGCGAAACCAGAGGCCATGAGGATGTCGATGCCCTGTATCGGGAGGGACGTCACATCGTGCTTGCCTTTTGGCACGCCCAACAGTTGATGATCCCGATGGGCTATCGAGGCGCGGGATCTCACGTGTTGATCAGCCAACACGGAGACGGAGAAATCATCGCCCGCATTATCGCCCGATTCGGACATGAGGCGGTGCGGGGGTCGAGCACGCGCGGAGGCGCCGGTGCGCTGCGCACGTTGATCAAGTTGGGCCGATCGGGCCGGGATGTGGTCGTCACGCCGGACGGTCCCAAGGGGCCTCGCTGTAAGGCGAAGCTCGGAGTGATCCAGTTGGCCAAGGCGACGGGCCTGCCGATTATCCCCCTTGCCTTCGCCTGTTCAAAAAAAAACTCTTTGCGAGCTGGGATCGATACATGGTCCCGTACCCCTTCTCCAAAGGCCTGTTCTTGTATGGCAAACCCCTGTGGGTCTCGCGTGAGGCGGACGACGCGGCGCTCGAAGCCGCTCGTCTTGAGCTGGAAACGACGCTGAATCGCCTGACGGATCAAGCGGAGCAAGAGGTGTTGCGTACAACGACCGGCGTTAGGCGTCTGTCTGAGCCGGGTGGTTCGGAGCGTTCTTCGACCGGTGTCTGAAAGGTGAGGGGCACGACGGCATTGCCATGTGGCGCGTTCTCTATAACATCGGTCTTTTGGTCGCCACGCCGATCGTCGTCGGCCTGCTGCTGGCGAAGCCTCGATGCCGGAGAGGGTTTCTCCAGCGAATGGGCTGGCAAGTCCATCCGTCTGATAAGGAACAACAGGATCGACCGGTCATTTGGGTGCATGCGGTATCGCTGGGAGAGGCAGTCGCGGCTGCTCCGCTCGTCAAGGCGTTGCGGGAACGCCATCCGGAGTTTTGCTATATCGTGACAACTGTAACGGAGACCGGGCGCGAGGTGGTCGAGCAACGATTAGCCGGCGTGGCGGAGCATCGGTATGCGCCGCTGGATTTTTCATGGGCGGTCTCCGGCATGGTGAATCGGCTGCGGCCTTCACTGTACCTGTTCGTTGAAACGGAGCTGTGGCCCAACATGCTCTGGACCTTGAACGATCGGGGCGTTCCGACGATCTTGGTGAATGGCCGATTGTCGTCCCGCTCGTTTGGTCGCCAAAATAGGGGCGCCGTTCGCTTGTTCTATCGATCCGTCATCCGGTCGATCACCCTGTGTTTGATGCAATCTGATCGGGATCGACAACGAATGGTCGCACTGGGCGCCGATCCTTCTTGTGTGCATACGACCGGCAATATCAAGTTCGATCAACCGCTTCCCGCTGGGGAGGACGGTGAGGCCTCGGAACGGAGCTTTGGGTTACATCGGTCGGACAAGCTGATTTTGGCCGGCAGCACCCACGCTGGTGAAGAAGAAATGCTGGTCGCGGCCTATCGCCGGATTGTGGGAGCAGATCCTTCGGCTGTGTTGATGCTGGCGCCTCGACATATCGAGCGGGTGGAGCAGGTCGAATCCATGATTCGCGACGCCGGTTTGACGGTTCAACGGAAAAGCCGGATCGAACAAAAGGGACGGGGGCCACGGGTCATCATCTTGGACACGAGGGGGGAGTTGGCCCGCGCCTACCGCGAGGCGACCGTGGCGTTCGTGGGAGGAACGTTGGTACCGGTCGGGGGCCATAATTTGCTGGAGCCGGCGGCTTGGGGAAAACCGGTCCTCTTCGGACCCTACACCGATCATTGCGCGGACGTGGCGACCATGCTGGAAGAAGCGGAGGGAGGCAGGCGCGTCAGGGACGTGGAAGACTTAGTGCGCGCGTGCAGCGAATGGCTTACCGATCCCCATCTCCGTGAGCGTGTTGGACTGGCCGCGCGGCGTGTCGTGTCGGACAATCAAGGTGCCTTGAAACGCGCACTGGACCTGATCGAGTCATGCCTGAACGCCGTAGAGGCGTCTCGCCGTTCCCTCCGGCCTTCGTGACCTGTACGGCGAGGGAATCGTCAAGACATCGAGCGCCGGTTGTATAAAGGAGAACGCCGTCAAACCCCTAGGAATGTGCGCAAGGGAAATGAATTCAAGAAGGGATGTGCGCGGCGGCGTTCAGGCGCTCGGTCGTTGCGTCTTCACGGTCGGGGGGACGCCGAGCTGATATGGCGCTCTTGCAGCCCGGACAACCGGTCCGGACATGGCTTCGGTGGGCCGCGTTTTTCTATGGCCTGTTCGTGCGATCGCGTGGGTGGTGGTATCGACGCGGTTGGGCTTCTCCGTCCCGCTTGCCCTGCAGGGTGGTGAGCGTAGGCAACCTCACCGTCGGTGGAACCGGCAAAACGCCGGTTGTCATCTTGCTGGCGGAATGGGTGCAAGCCGAAGGGCTGAAGGTCGCCGTGTTGAGCCGGGGCTACAAACGAGTGAAGGGAGCGAGCCGGCTGCTGGTGTCCGATGGGGTCCGGGTGCTGACCGGCCCGTCGGAAGCAGGTGATGAACCCTTTCTCATTGCCAAGCGGTGCCGGTCCGCGATTGTGGCGGTAGGGGCTGACCGAACCGAACTGGGCCGATGGGTTTTGGCGCAACACCAGGTGGATTGCATGATCTTGGACGACGGGTTTCAGCATCGGGGGCTCCATCGGGACGTTGATGTCGTCTTGCTCGACGCGACCGACGCGGCGGGGCTTGACGCGCTGGTGCCGGCCGGTCGCCTGCGCGAGCCGCTTGAAGAACTGGCTCGCGCGACGGCGGTCGTCGTCACGAGGGCCGATTCCCGAGAGAACGTCGAAGCAATCCACCGGCGTCTGAAGGAGGCCGGCGTCACGTGCCACGATGGGATCGAGGTATCGTTCAGGCCGGAAGTGCTGGTGTCGGTGCGGGATGACGGGAATCGGCCGCTCGAATGGGCTCAAGGGAAAAAAACGTGGCTGGTGAGCGGCATCGGTAACAGCCAATCGTTCCGCCGGTCCGCTGAGGCGGCTGGCGTGGTCATTGTCGGCGAGACCGCCTTCGGGGATCACCACCGTTACGGAGGTGACGATGTCGGTCTCGTTCGAGCCGCAGCAAGGGCCGCCGGCGCGGAACTGGTACTCACGACGGAGAAGGATGCCGGCAAATTGTCGTCCTTTCTTGAGCCGGAGGATTCCTGGTGGGCGTTGCGGATTCGCGTGGAGATCCTCCAGGGGCTGGAGCGGCTGCGCCACCTTGTTCTCGGAGAAATCAGAAGAGGACAGGAAACCGGTGCGTAGGGAATCGGTCAAGCGGCTTGTCGTGCGGGCGCCGAATTGGATCGGCGACGCCGTCATGTGCGAGCCGGCGTTGCGCGGGCTTCGGTCACTGTTTCCTCATGCGGAACTGACCCTGCTGGCGAAGCCCTCCGTTGCGGAACTGTTCTGCGGTCACGCGGGCGCGGACCGGATCATCCTGTATGACGACCGCCGTCTTCACGCAGGGCTTTCGGGAAAATGGGCGCTCGCCGAGACTCTACGCCGGCACCGATTCGATCTAGCCGTGCTGTTTCAAAACGCCTTCGAGGCGGCATTGCTGGCCTGGCTGGCCGGTATCCCGCGCCGGTATGGGTATGCCACCGATGGGCGTACCTTGTTCCTGACCGATCCGGTCGCGGTTCCCGACTTCCGGAGACCAGTTCATCAAGTCGCCTATTACTGGAACTTGCTCAAACCGTTGGGCTTGAATGGAGAGCCGGTGGCTCCGGCGCTGACTGTATCGCCCGATGAGGAACGGAAGATGGGCGAGAGACTGGCGTCAGCGGGAATCGGACCGTCGGATCTCGTCATCGGCATCAACCCCGGCTCCGTGTACGGGGCGGCCAAACGGTGGCCGTCTGATCGCTTTGCGGAGGTCGCGCGACGACTGGCCGGACGATTGCGTGGGCACGAAGGAAGGGCGGTGGCGACGGTAATCCTCGGCGCCAAGGGGGAAGAAGCCTTGGGACGAGAGATCGCGGGCCGTCTTGATGGAAAGACGGCGGTCTTCTCCGGGGCGACCACGATTCGAGAATTGATGGCGGCGATCAAACGGTGCCGACTGTTGCTGACCAATGATACCGGCCCGATGCACATTGCCGCGGCTCTCGGCGTGCCAGTCACGGCGATTTTTGGGCCGACGGATTGGCGGACGACGTCCCCCTATGGACAGGAAGGCGGCATCGTGCGGGAGCCCGTTGAGTGTGCCCCCTGTCTGCTGAGAGAATGCCCCATAGATCATCGATGTATGACGAGAGTGCCGGTTGATCGGGTGTACGAGACGGCGGTGCGTCAGGTGCAAGGCAATGACAGGGCACGGTACGAATCGGCGGGAGATTCCCCCACGGCCCATGGTGCACAAGCCCGGCAGTCTGCCGACATGACCGCCGGTCTGGCCGGTGTCACGGTATTTTTGGATCGTGACGGGACCTTGAATCCTGACCCTGGCTACATTCGTTCGCCAGACCAATTTGAACTGTTTCCTGGTGTCGCCGAGGCATTGGCCAAGCTGAAGCAGGTTGGAGCCCGATTGATCGTTGTGACCAACCAATCGGGCGTGGCCAGGGGGCTGCTGTCGCTCAGGGATCTGGAGGCGATTCATGAAAAACTTGCCCACCTGCTGGGCGAAGCCGGTGTATCCCTCGATGCCGTTTATGTCTGCCCGCATCATCCGGATGATGGCTGCCATTGTCGAAAACCGAAAACCGGATTGATCGATCGGGCGGTCTGCGACCATGCGATCGATCTGTCTCGGTCCTATCTCATTGGCGATCAGGTGCGTGATATGGAACTGGCCAAGCGTGTGGGGGCGCGGAGTGTGCTAGTGACGACAGGGGCTATTGAGCCCAAGCAGGTGGACGGTCTTCGTGACGCCGGCCTTGTTCCTGATCGGGTGGCGTCGTCGCTTGAGGAGGCTGCGGAATGGATTTTGGGAGATGCACAGGCTCGGTTTCACCAGCCGGCCGTTCGAAGATCCGAAGAGGAGCGCGACGGTGATGCACAACCGGTCTCTGACGGCCCAACGGGCGTGATGCAGAAACGTGGTTGAGATCATGTACGAACCAGGCGGATATGGAGGGGGAGCGCCTTCCTCGATACCCTGCAACCTCTGCGGAGGAACGGAGGTCTCCACCCTGTCGAACCGCAGTCGCAGCGGGAAACCCCTGCGCACGGTCATCTGTCGGGCCTGCGGACTGGTCTGGTCCGATCCTCGTCCCCATGACGCCAGGCGGTTTTATGAAGAGGAATATCGCATCTCCTATAAACAGACCTACCAGCCAAAATCCAAACATGTGCTGCGGGCCGGAAAGGTTGCCCTCTCTCGCTTTGAGAAGATCAAAGAATTTTTGCTGGCGGGCCCCAAGCGGATCCTGGATGTGGGAAGCGGCGGAGGAGAATTTGCCTATCTTCTGCAATCGCTGGGACATCACATACACGGTGTAGAACCCAATCGGGGGTACGCTGAATATTCGCAACGGCAATATGGATTGACGGTACGGATCGGCTTTGTTCAGGACATGGTGTTTCCGGCCGAATCATTCGATCTCATAACCATGTGGCACGTGCTCGAGCATACGGAGGATCCTGGGGCGGTGTTGGCACGCTTGCGTTCTTGGCTGAAACCTGGCGGAACGTTGGTTGTCGAGGTGCCGAACGTGGAGGCGACCTGCCAGGCTCCCCAAAACACGTTCCACGAAGCCCATCTGTACAATTTCAACGTCGTGACGTTACGCCGATTGGCCAAGAAACAGGGGTTGTATGAGATCCGGCACGTCATCTCTCGCGATGGTGGCAATATCACGATGGCGCTTGCGCGTGATGAATCGCCCGCTGAGGCTGATGTCAAGCTGGACATTCCAGGCAACTACGAATGGATCGCCCGCATCGTCCGCGGGCACCGTGCCTGGCGCCACCATTTGTCGCTGATGCCGTACCTCAGAGCCTGGCAGCGTGGACGACGGTCACTTGAAGAATGGCGAGAGACGACGAGCGGGCTGAGCGGCAAGGCTCTGCTCGACGATCTCTACAGGCGGGAGTTGCAGACCTGTTGCTCGATTGAGTCGGATCACGGAGTTGCATGACCGGCCTCGACCGGTTTTCTCCCTCTCTAGTCAGCTTGGTAACAAGGACGTTCCATGTGTGATGCCCCGGCCGATGGTCATTTTCCGGATTTTCGGTTCGATCGAGCCCGCATTCTACTGATCAAACCGAGTTCCCTTGGCGACATTGTGCATACGATGCCGGTGGTGTCAGCCATCAAGGCAGAATGGCCTGTGAGCCATGTGACGTGGGTCGTCAAACGCCAGTGGGCGGAATTGGTCGAGCGGATCGAAGGAGTCGATCGGGTCTGGCCGGTGGGCGAAACGGCTCGCGATTGGATCAAGCAGGCACGACGTCTGAGAGCTGAGCGGTTTGATCTTGCGGTCGATTTACAGGGCCTGTTCCGGAGCGGGGCCCTTGCGTGGTTGAGCGGCGCTCCTCATCGCGTCGGCTTTGCCAATGGAAGGGAAGGCAGTCCATGGTTCTACACAAGGCGCGTGCCTGTCCCAAGGGAAGAGACGCATGCGGTCGATCGGTATTTACTTCTCGCTCGATCCCTAGGTCTCCGAGTGTCGGGGACGCCTCGGTTTTCATTCGTCACGTTCGACCGTGATCGGGAAATCATTCAGGGTGTCTGTGCGCGGGAAAGGCTGTCGATCGATCAGCCTTGGATCGCCATGAACGTCTCAGCTCGCTGGCCGACTAAACGTTGGTTGCTGAGTTCCTTTGCCGAGGTGCTGGATCGACTGTATGAGGAAGAGCTGGGACCGGTCGTGGTGATCGGGAGTGCCGGCGATCGGTCGGATGTGGCGCAACTGCGAAGCATCGCTAGAAGTCCGTTTCTTGATTTCACGGGTAAGGTCCCGCTGGGTTGTTTGCCGGCTTTTCTTTCGAGAGCAGCTCTTCTGATCACGAACGATTCTGGTCCGATGCATGTTGCTGCTGCGGTGGGGGTTCGGGTCATCGCGCTGTTCGGGCCGACCAGCGAAGTTCGCACGGGCCCCTATGGATCGGGCCATCATGTGCTGACGAAGCCGACTGCTTGCCGACCCTGCTTCAGCCGCATCTGCCAACACACGCCTGAGCTTGCGTGTTTACGCCTCATTACACCCGCCGAGGTCGTTGATATCGCCCGCCGTGTCATGGCTGAGCGGTTGGTCTCCCCATGAATGTGCTCATCGTGAGGCCGGATGGCATCGGGGATGTGATCTTATCGATTCCGGTGGCGACGGAGTTGAGACGGCTCGTTCCCGAATCAACGATTGGTTTTCTCACCAGCCCGGTGGCCGCGTCTTTGCTGGATCATCATCCCGATGTGGACTATGTGCGAACAATGCGATGGACGGATTCGCTCCAAACCTTGCGCGCAGTCTTTCGTGATGGAGTGGATGCGGCGCTCTTTCTCAAACCATTTCGGCGTCTCATGTGGGCGGCCTTTCTGGCGCGTGTGCCGGTCAGGGTTGCGACTGGCTTCCGATGGTATAGCGTCCTCGCCAATCGGCGGATCTACGAACACCGCAGCGAATTTCTCCGACATGAGTCGGAGTACAACGTGAAGATGCTGAGAGGACTGGGGTTGCGTCCGCGGACGGGGAACCGTCCGATCTTGGTTGTGAGTGAGGAGGAACGGCGAGGCGGTGAACAACGGTGGGAAGCGATGGCGGGCCCGCGCGTTGTCGTTCATCCGGGAGGCCATTCCGCGCGCCGCTGGAAGCCGGGGCATTTTCGGGCTCTCGCCGTTGAGCTCATGCAAAAGGGATGCGGGGTGATCTTGACGGGCAGTGAGAAGGAACGGAGTGAGTTCGAACGCGAGGTATTATTGGGAGCACCGCTTCCCTCCGGTGTCTCTAATCTGTGCAATTTGATGGGATGTCTCTCGGTACGGGATCTGATGGGAGTGATTGCCGCCGCCGACGTGGTGGTATCCGGAGCCACCGGGCCAGCGCACATAGCAGCGGCGCTCGGCACAGCGGTGGTCAGTCTCTTTGATCCGCGCAGAAATAATTTGCCGACGAGATGGCGGCCTCTGGGAACCGGCTTGCTGCTGCGACCCGACGTCCCCACCTGTGAAAAATGTATCGGCGAGGTCTGTCCGTTTTGGGACTGTCTTGACCGATTGACGGTCTCGCAGGTTGTGGTTGCTGTGGAACGCGTGGCACAAACCAAGGCACCGCTGACGGTGCTTCATCTGTAAGCGGGAGTCCCTTCTCATTTTGGAGGAGGGCGAAACCTGATGCGGCCGGTCGATCACGGTTTCTTCTCTTGACGGATCTTTTCCCTTGTGTTCATATCATGACCGATTTGAGGGGTGTGTTAGTGGGTGAACGTGGCGGACCGCAAGGCCAGCGAGCCCTGCTGTGAAGGAGCTAGATCAAAGCAAAGTCATCACCTAACACTGGTTCGCAACCTGGTGAACGTTCGCTGATCCATCTTATTCTCAAACACTGGCATATAAGGGCGACGTCACAAGCCTGGCGGTTCCAGTACGTGTTGGGCCTCTTCTTGACATATCCAGGATTGTCGTGAAGCCTCGGTTTACATGAATAGAGAGGAGCGGGGCATACCAGTGAGACTCAAAGCGGTTGTGGAACAGCCGGCTTAGGTGGGGAAAGATGGTGATGATCGTGGAGACCGGCGAACTGGTTCATCTGATGTTGCGGAAACGTGAACTCGCCCTCGTGGGGTTTGCGGACGATCGGTCCGCCGGAACCTTTGTGTCGTATTCAGTCGGCCGATCACATCGCGGAGAGAATGGGAATAGGAATTTGACGGGCTGCTGATCGCCGATTTGGAGCCTGGCCCGCAAATTCTGGTCCGGCCGGTGTTGCAAGGGATTCCGCAAGGGATTCTGAAGGAGAAGATTTTCAGCATCGGTCTCACCGCCGACGGGGCCTCCGCCTCTTGCGAGGTGAAACGCGTCGCCAGAAACACAAGTACAACAGAGACAGACCGGATCAACCTGTGACTCCATCGATCGAGTCCGACCCCATCCTTAATGCGTTTCTGGAAAAAATCGCTTCCGTCCGCCCACTGATCAAGCGGATTGTCTTGTTTGGTTCGCGCGCCAGGGGGACTCATCGGTCCGACTCGGATTATGATTTGCTCCTCGTCGTCTCTCGAAAAGATGATGCCTTGCTTGACGCTCTCTATGACGCGGTGATGGACGTTCTGTTAGAGCATGGGCGGTTAGTGTCGTTGAAAGTGTTTCCGGAACGGGAATTTTCCAGATTGCAATCGTTGCGGACCCCCTTCATGGAGCAAGTGAATCGGGAAGGAGTGCTTGTTGGATAAGGCGCAGCAGGAGCTCATCCGCGGCTATCTGGCAAAAGCCCGTGAGAAGGCACGGGTGGCCCGCGACCTGTATGCCAAGAGAGAATGGGACGATGCGATTTCCCGCGCGTACTATGCCGCGTACCACGCGGCGCAAGCGGCGCTCTTAACGGAAGGACAACGTGCGGACACCCACAAGGGTGTCGTGACCCTGTTCGGCCTGTTGCTGGTGAAAACCGGAAAACTGGACAAAAGGTGGGGAAAGCTGTTGAGCAACCTGAAAGACGATCGCGAAGCCGGCGACTACGACGCCTTGTCCTACTTGGATGAAGAGACTGCGCGGCGGGCCGTCCGGGAGGCGGAGGAGTTCGTGGCGGCTGTTGACCAGTACATCACCGGACTTACGCTGTGAGGTCAAAGGGTGGGGACTTGGAATCGTGTTGTGGAATCCGAGACGCCGTCGTTCGGTGGGGGGCAGGTGTGCGTCACCAAGCGGCCCCTGAATTTGAGAGGAACGATGTGGAGGGGGTGAAGAGATCATTCGAAACTAAGGAGCAAGCATGGCAGTCCCCTTACTTGATTTGAAAGCACATCATGAGCCGATTCGCGAGGAGATTGTACGGGCATTAGAAGAGACGTTCGCAAGTAATCAGTTTATTCTCGGTCCGGACGTCAGCAAATTGGAGGAACGAGTGGCCTCGTACTGTCAGGCCCGATACGGTGTCGGCGTAACATCGGGAACCGATGCGTTACTGCTGTCGCTCATGGCGCTCGGCATCGGCCCTGGCGACGAAGTTATCACCTCTTGTTACTCGTTTTTTGCCACGGCCGGTGTCGTGGCCAGGCTGCGCGCCAAGCCTGTGTTCGTCGATATCGATCCAGTCACTTTCAACATCGACCCGACCAAGATAGAAGCAGCCGTGACGTCCAACACCAAGGCGATCATTCCGGTCCATTTATATGGTCAGTGCGCCGACATGGATCCTATATTGGACCTTGCACGGCGTCACGGCCTTGCCGTCATTGAAGATGCGGCCCAGGCCATCGGGGCAGAGTATCGGGATGGTCGGAGGGCCTGCAGCATGGGGGCGGTCGGCTGCCTCTCATTTTTCCCGAGCAAAAATTTGGGATGCCTGGGTGATGGAGGCATGATTGTGACGAGCGACGGCGATCTTGCCGAACGCCTAAAAATTTTGCGGGTCCACGGAAGCCACCCGAAGTATTACCACAAGTGGATCGGAGGCAATTTCAGGTTGGATACGATTCAGGCCGCGGTGTTGAACGTCAAACTCAATTATCTGGACGGATGGACAAAGCGCAGGCAGGACAATGCCGATCGATACCGCCAGTTGTTTCAGCAGAGCGGCCTGCTCAAGAAAGGCGCCGTCCGATTGCCCGATGCCGTCTATCGGGAATCGGGTGTGAAACACCATCACATCTATAACCAATTTGTGCTGAGGGTGGAACGGCGTGATGAGCTGATGGCGCATCTCAAACGGAAGGCGATTGGCGCTGAAATCTACTATCCGGTTCCCTTCCATCTCCAAGAGTGTTTTCAATACTTGGGCTATCGAGGAGGGGATTTCCCTGAAGCGGAGCGGGCAGCTCGAGAAACCATCGCGATCCCCATTTATCCGGAACTCACGATGGCGCAACAAACGGAAGTGGTTGACGCGATTGCTTCATTCTATGGGTGACGGCGTCTGGGGGCGACTCATGGACGGGAGAGAATCCTCATCGGATGACAAGAGCGTACAGGCTGGTGAACGGCTGACCCACCAGACCGTTCGTCTGGTGGTGGAGGATAGGCCGGCCTCGTCCAATGTGGTCTGGCACCGTCCTACCATAACCCGCGCTCAACGCGAGGAGCAAAATGGCCATCGCAGTGCGATTCTTTGGTTGACAGGATTGCCCTCGTCAGGAAAATCGACGTTGGCTCATGCGGTGGAGGGGTTGCTCTACCAGCGAGGATGCCGGTCTTTTGTGTTGGACGGAGACAATGTGCGCCATGGACTCTGCGGTGATCTGGGGTTTTCTGTTGGTGACCGTCGAGAGAACATTCGTCGTGTTGGAGAAGTTGCAAAATTGTTCATGGACGCCGGTCTGATCGTGCTGGTAGCGCTTATTGCTCCATTTCGTACCGACCGACAGCGTGTGCGCGAGATGGTCAAGGAGGGAGAATTTCTTGAAATCTATTGCAATGCCCCGCTTGAAATCTGTGAGGCGCGTGATGCCAAGGGAATGTACAAACGGGCGCGGGTCGGAGACATTGCGGAATTTACGGGAATTTCATCACCCTATGAACCTCCAGAGCAGCCTGATCTTGTCGTGGAGACCGGTTACAGAGATCTTGAAACGTGTGCAGGTTTGGTCATCAGCGACCTGGAGCGACGCAGGGTGATTGGAACGTCAATATAAGAGGGGGAAGGAGCCGTGCCGGCTATGGATGTCGAGCTTAGAAGAATTGGTCATTGCCTGCAAGCGATGAGGCATTCATGATCCTGGTGACGGGCGGTGCCGGATTTATCGGGTCGAATTTTGTCCTGCACTGGCTCAAGCAGGCCCAGGAGCCGGTGATCAATCTCGATAAGCTGACGTATGCAGGCAACCTCGAAAATCTTGCCGAGGTCATGGGAGATGGGCGACATCTGTTCGTTCGCGGCGATATCGGTGACGTGGCGTTGGTGACCTCGTTACTCAAACAGCACCGGCCGCGCGCCGTGATCAATTTTGCCGCGGAGAGTCATGTGGATCGATCGATTCACGGGCCGGATGAGTTCATCCGCACAAATATCGTCGGCACATTTCACTTGCTGGAAGCAGTACGAGCCTATTGGACGACGCTTGATCCGACGGCCCAGGCCTCGTTTCGCTTCCTGCATGTCTCGACCGATGAAGTGTACGGCTCCCTTGGGCCACAAGATCCCGCGTTTCGCGAGACAACTCCATATCGTCCCAACAGTCCCTATTCGGCCAGCAAGGCCGCCGGCGATCATTTGGTCCGTGCCTATCACCATACGTATGGCCTTCCGGTGTTGACGACCAATTGTTCCAACAACTACGGTCCTTATCAGTTTCCGGAAAAACTCATTCCGCTGGTCATTCATAATGCGCTGGCTGGAAAACCCTTGCCGATCTATGGCGATGGTCGGCAAGTGCGCGATTGGCTATACGTCGAGGATCATTGCCGGGCCATTTGTCTGGTGCTTGAGAGGGGTGTGCCGGGTGCGACGTACAACATCGGTGGATGGAGCGAACAATACAATTTGGATGTGGTGTACACCATCTGCAACATTTTGGACGAATGGCGTCCTCGCCAAGACGGCCAGTCGTATCGGACACAAGTGACCTTTGTCAAAGATCGGCCCGGTCATGATCGCCGTTACGCAATCGATGCGACGAAGATCGGACAAGAGCTGGGCTGGAAGCCGGCCGAGACGTTTGAATCCGGCATCCGGAAAACCGTCCGCTGGTACTTGGACCATGAAACCTGGGTGCGGAATGTGACCAGCGGAGACTATCGTCACTGGATCGAGAAGCAGTACCAACAATGAGGTCGGCGGTCCGTTAATGGCGGAAGAGGAGGAGTCTGCGATGAGGCAAGATGCTCGGCCAGGCTCAGCGATCGCCAGAAAAGGCATCATTCTGGCCGGAGGAGCAGGCACACGGCTGCATCCAGCCACGCTGTCGGTCTCCAAGCAGTTGCTGCCGGTGTTCGACAAGCCGATGATCTACTACCCGCTGAGCACCCTGATGCTGGCTGGCATTCGGGACATCCTCGTCATTTCCACACCGCAAGATACTCCCCGATTCGAGCAGCTTCTTGGCGAAGGAGAACAGTGGGGGATACGGATCCACTACGCTGTTCAGCCGTCGCCGGATGGTTTGGCGCAGGCCTTTCTGATCGGCGAATCCTTCATCGGTGATGCTGTGTCGGCTCTGGTCCTAGGGGACAACATTTTCTACGGCCATGATTTTCAGCATTTGCTGATGCGTGCGATGGCTCGCCCCGACGGGGCCACGATTTTTGCCTATCACGTTCATGATCCAGGGCGCTATGGCGTGGCGGAATTCGACGGACAAGGCAGGGTCCTGTCGCTTGAGGAAAAGCCAGCCAAGCCGAAATCCAACTATGCCGTGACCGGTCTCTATTTCTATGACCGGCGGGTTGTCGAGTATGCCAAGCGTCTCAAGCCGTCGGCCCGCGGTGAGCTGGAGATTACGGACCTGAATCGGCTATACCTGCAAGAGGGACTGTTGCATGTCGAGGTGATGGGACGCGGATATGCGTGGTTGGATACCGGGACTCATGAGTCGCTTCTCGACGCGAGCCAATTCATCGCCACCGTTGAGCATCGTCAGGGACTCAAGGTTGCCTGCCCAGAAGAAATTGCGTTTCGCCAGGGATGGATCGATGCCGCGCAGGTCGAACGGCTGGCTCAGTCGTTGGCCAAGAACGGCTATGGTCAGTATCTGTTGCGGATCATCAACGAACAGGTGTTTTGATGCGTATCAGGCTCCTGTCCATCCCCGATGTCGTCGCGCTCGACCCCACGGTCTTTGCCGACGATCGCGGCGTTTTCTTTGAAAGCTACAACCGTCAGGTTTTCAAAGCCGCTACGGGGCTCGACATCGACTTCGTGCAGGATAATCACTCAAAAAGCAAAAAAGGCGTGCTGCGGGGTCTGCACTATCAGTTGCCGCCCAAAGCGCAAGGAAAGCTGGTGCGTGTGGTGCAAGGCGAAGTCTTCGACGTAGCAGTGGACCTGCGGCGGTCGTCGCCGACCTTCGGGCAGTGGGTGGGAGAGGTGTTGTCGGCGGACAACAAACGCCAGTTGTGGATCCCAGAAGGATTTGCGCATGGGTTCGTGGTGTTGTCAGACGTGGCGGAATGTCTCTACAAAACCACGGACTACTACGCCCCGCAATATGAGCGGTGCCTCATCTGGAACGATCCGACGATCGGGATCCGGTGGCCGTTCGACGGAGAGCCGATTCTGTCAGGAAAAGACCGGCAGGGTGTCACGTTCGAACAGGCGGAGTACTTTTCCTGAAATCTTCGCTTATGGGTGTGTTGGGGTGCGTCATTGGCATCGTCGATCGAGTGGTGGCTGACGGTAACCCTGGCTTTTATAAGTCTGTCGATTACGGCGGTGGCCGACACCTTTCTGTTCTTCAATGGTTTTCATCCGGCTCGCCTCTTTTGGGGCGATACCGGTTCGAATGACGCGGGGTGCTTTGTTGCTGGCTTGGGTTTAAATGGGCTGGAACAGCGGGGTCTGGCCTCTGGAAGTACCTGTGCTGATCTTTGCCCCTTCATCGTTGATGCGTCAGTGACCTTGACAAGGCGGCTCCTCAAAAGAGAGAAAATTCGGCAAGCCCACCGGTCACACTTCTATCAGCGATTGGTCTTGGCTGGATGGGAGCATCGCAAGACCGCGTATGTGGAGTATGGCCTGATGAGTATCTGCGGGCTTGGCTCGCTCATTGTGTAATCGGTTTCGGGGCCGTTTCGTGATTTTTTGGTGCCGTGGCAATGGTCTTCATGGGCTTCCGGCCGGTTGATCCTGTTTGTCGAGCAGAAGGGTTCCGTCAAGGATTTCCGTCATGGAGTCTTGGTCGAACCGTGATGAGGAGGCCGGTCAGGTGAGTCATCCGTCGCCTGTGAACGTCGCGCATGGAGGTTTGGATGGCATCTTGGTCGTCAATGTTCGCAGCTTTATCGATCGCCGGCGCAACATCGAGCGCCAGTTAGATCCTCTCGGCCTTCGGTACGAATTTATTCATGACTATGATGTGTCAGAGCTTCAGGGGCCAGTGGCGCAGCGATACCTTCGGGGATCGACGTTGAGCCTCGCGCAACAGTCCTGCGCCATGAAGCATGTGTGGGCCCATTGTCTGATTCTCGCACGAAACTGGCAACGGGCCCTGATTCTGGAAGATGACGTGATCCTTGCGCGCGACTTTGTTCAAGGTCTGCGTGATGCTCTGACGGAGGCAGCAAGCGTGGAAGAGCCATCTGTGCTGTTCATTGGTAGTGGAGGAAACCTCTACACACCGCGCCATCTGTTGGTGCCAGGGAAACGGCTTTACAAAACCTCGAAGGGACGGTTGGCCGAGGCGTATATTGTGAGCCGGCGGGCGGCGGCATTGCAGATGGCCTGGATTGAAGCCAATGGGATTGTGTTGCCCGCGGACAACCTCTTTGAACGGATCGATCAGGAACAGGGTATTGGGTTGTATTGGTTGGAAGAGCCGGTGGTCGTGCAAGGGAGTAAGAATGGAACGTTTCGCTCCACGCTGGAGCCGGCTCTTCCCAATGTTGTGCAAGGGATCAAGTTTGCGTTTCAGAAAGTGAGGCGAAAATATTTCTACCGTGGCTAAGAGCGACGCTGTCCTGATTCATCCTCTGCTTCAGGCCTTCGCTGTTCGTTCGGCGGAGAACCGGTGGATTGAGATCGCCAGAGGGTCGGCCATTGTTGCCCTGGTAGGGCTCCTGTACTCCCCGACGGTGGCAAGTGTCGGGCTGATCGTGACCTATCTGGCGTTTCTCGCCAGTGGCGAAGCATACTCGAGACTCAAGCGAGTGGTGGCCTGTCCCTCTGTCTATTGGGGATTGGCGTTCCTTGGCATTGTGCTCCTGGGGGTGATGTATGGACCAGCTTCGTGGCCCGAGCGGGGAACCGATGTGCTCAAATGGCGAACGATCCTCTGGTTCATCGTCCTGTTTGCCCTGTTCGACGAGGAAGGGTGGAAAAATCGACTGGGCTTTGCCTTTCTTGTTGGGACCGGCGTGGGGCTGCTCGCGTCATGTCTCGGAACGTGGGTGGGAATCCCCTTGTGGAAATCACCGGATGCGCTTCTCCGCAACAATGTCACGCAAGCCATGGCGTTTTCGATTTCAGCGATGATCTGTCTGTGGCTCGCGGTGACCGGGCGATGGACAGGGAGCGGGCGGTGGGTCGCTCTCGCTGGGGCGATCGGGTTTGCGCAGAACGTGGTGTTTGTGTCTCATGCACGAAGCGGCTATGGAGTCCTTGTGATTGGAATCGGCATGTTGGCACTATGGCATGCGAGACCCAGCCAGCGGATCGCTATCTTGCTGATCTGGTCGGTGACTGTCGTCGCTGTCTTTTGGTTGTCGCCGAGTATGCAAAGCCGGCTGGCAGTGGCGATCGATGAATGGACCCATGCAGAGGAGTTGCCAACGGAGACCTCGATGGGGAGCAGGAAGATCTTTTTATTGCATACGGTGGCGATTGTCGCTCAGCATCCCTTCGTGGGGGTTGGTACAGGGGGGTTCAAGAGTGCCTATGCGGAACAGATCGCTGGGAAATATGATCCCAACGACTGGCGATCGGCAGTGACCGGCGATCCGCACAATCAGTATTTAGCAGTCCTGGTGCAGCACGGACTGCCTGGCCTGTTGGTCTTTCTCGTCTGGCTGATCGCTCTGGCGACCACGCCGGCCGGCTCTTATCGAGGACTGGCACTGGCGATTCTGTGTGGCTGGTGTCTGTCGAGTTTGTTTAGCTCGCATTTCAGGACGTTCGCGGAGGGACACCTGGTCACGACGTTTCTGGGGGTGCTGTTGGCTCCACACGGAAGGGCGGAACACGAAGGCCGTTCTCTGTAACAGAGTGCATGTCTTGCGAGAAACAATGTGAAGGTATCGGCGTACATTATTGCGTATAACTCAGCTGACAGGATTGCCGCTGCGGTGAGTAGTGTGCTGTGGGCAGACGAAATCATCGTGGCCGATTCTTACAGCACTGATGGGACTGATCGGATCGCGCAGGAGTTGGGAGCCAAGGTAGTGCAAATTCCCTTTCATGGGTTCGGGCAGTTGCGCAATCAAGCGATCGAGGCCTGTCAGTATGAGTGGATCTTCAGTCTCGATACAGATGAACTCTGCACCCCTGAAGTGAGGGATGAAATTTTGGCACTGTTGTCGGGAAGCCCGGCGCATGATGCGTATCTGGTTCCGCGGCGGAATTATTTCATGGGGCGCTGGATCGAACATTCCGGCTGGTATCCCAATTTTCGCCAGCCGCAGTTGTTCCGAAAAGGCGCGATGCGGTACATGGAATTGCCTGTCCACGAAGGCTACGAACTGTTGACCGATAAACCGGTCGGCCGGCTCCACCACGCCATTTGGCAAATTCCCTTCAGGGATTTCGAGGAAGTTGTCCGAAAAGGCAATCGCTACTCCACCCTTGGGGCCTTGAAATTGGAGGGAAAGCAAGTGTCGATGGGGGAGGCCCTCTGGCATGCAATCTGGGCGTTTCTCAAACATTACCTTGCCAAGCGGGGATTTTTGGATGGCTGGGCCGGCTTTGTGATTGCTTTTGGGAGTTTCGAGGGGACGTTTTACCGATACGCCAAACGATTTGAACGGCAAGCACGGTGGGCGATTCCCCAGCAACCGCCCCTGCGACGGCCAGGACACCTCTCTCCGGAATGAAGACCGCGGTGATCGTCACGACCTATAATCGTCCCGATGCCTTGGCCTGTGTGTTGGAAGGGTATTGTCATCAGAGCGACCGGGACTTTGTGCTGGTGGTGGCCGACGATGGTTCGACGGAAGAGACCACGGCGGTGGTTCGGTCGTTTCAACAGCGCGGTATCGTCGAGCTGATGCATGTCTGGCAGGAGGATCGAGGATTTCGTGCCGCGGCGATTCGCAACCGAGCTGTGGCGGCGACGGACGCCGGCTACATTATTTTTACCGACGGCGACTGTGTGCCATCCTGCCGTTTCGTCGAAGCCCATAAGACCCTCGCCGAGCCCGGTTATTTTCTTGACTCCCATCGCATGTTGTTGAGCGAACCTTTGACCAAACGGGTGTTGCGCGAGCAGCTTCCGATCTATCGGTGGAGCTGGAGGGATTGGGGACGTGCGTGGGCGCAGGGTGAGGTGGATCGGTTACTGCCATTGATCACGGTTCCTGACGGGCCGTTTCGCCAGTGGGCGCCGAACCGTTGGCAAGGGATCAAGACCTGCAATCTCTCCGTCTGGCGAGCCGATCTGGTGCGTGTCAATGGCCTGGATGAATCGTACGAGGGGTGGGGGTTGGAAGACTCTGATCTAGTCATTCGGCTTCTTCACGCGGGGGTTAGACACAAGAGCGCCCGATATGCGGCGCCGGTATTTCATTTGTGGCATCCAGAGCAGGACCGGTCGGCGTTACCTGAGAATCGGGCCCGCTTGCAAGCGCTGCTTCAGTCGGACCGAGTCCGTTCTATGATGGGAATGGATCGCTATCAGGGGACTTGACGCGTGATGACCACGCCATTCGTTACGTCGTGTCCTGCCGGTTGTGATGCCGACTTCCATCCTTCGGACATCGCCATGCCCGAAGGGCGGTTGCTAGCCTGTGCGGCTTGCGGGCATCTTGTCAGCCAGATTGGAGAAATCGATTATCTTGCGGCCGTCGCGAAGTTCGACACGGACATCGGTACGTTGCCCGATCAACGGTCCCAACGGCGCCATGACCAGCGGGCTCGAAGGTTGTTTGCACGGATACGGGCGCTTCTTGGCCTTCCGCCCGGCTCGCCATTTCGTTTGCTCGACGTTGGCTGCTCCAGCGGAGCGCTGCTGCTCAGCGCACGGAAAGAGGGGATCGAAGCGGTAGGGGTGGAGCCGGCAAGGCGGGCTGCTGAAGCGGCGCGGGCGGCCGGGCTTACGGTATTTCACGGCACACTGCACGAGGCTCGGTATCCAGCCGGGCGATTTCATGCGGTCACGATGATGGAAGTGATCGAGCATCTTCGCCAACCGATTGACGTGGTAAGGGAAATCTGGAATATCTTGGGCCCGAACGGCATCCTGGTCGTTGGAACCGGCAATATTGACAGTTGGACGGTATCCATCATGCGGGAGCGCTGGGATTACTTTCACATGGAGCGATACGGAGGCCATATCAGCTTTTTCACTCCGCGCTCGCTGGAACAATTGGCTGGCCGGTGTGGCTTTCGGATCGAACGATTGGAGACTCGCCGCGTTCGGTTCGTGGAGTCGTTTCAGACATCGTTCTTCCTGTACCGAACGTTGAAAATCGTAGCCGAAGTGCTGAATGCACCAGCCATGTGGTGCCGCAAGGGGCACGACATGCTCGCGTTCTTGCGGAAGGTGTGAGTGATTCGGCATCCGAGTCAGGTGCTGGTGATCTGTACGCGTCGCATCGGCGATGTACTGTTGGCGACGCCTGTGGTCCGGTCGTTGAAGACCGCCTATCCGAAAGCCGAGATCGACATGCTGGTCTTTGAAGGGACCGAAGACGTGATCTCGGCCGATCCCGATCTTAAGCGAGTCTGGACCGTGGCCGAACGACCGACGGTCGGGGCACATGTCAGGTTGTTGCGCTCCATCTGGCGCCGGTATGATCTGGCGCTGTCGGTCTTGGCCAGTGATCGTCCCACGGTGTATGCATGGGCAGCCGGCCGGTCTCGGATGGGAATCCTGCTGCCGGACAGGAAGTCTTGGTGGAAACGGTGCTTGCTCAATCAGTGGATCCCGCTTGACAATCGAACGATCCACACCATTGCGATGAATCTGCGCCTTGTGGAATCCTTGGGCATCATGCCGTATGCGACGCCGACTGTTGAGTGGAGGACGGAAGATGAGGAACAGGTTCGCCGGCTCTTGTGCGGGAGTCCCGGCCGGTACGCCGTTCTCCACGTATCGCCCAAATTTGTCTACAAAGCGTGGACGGTGGCCGGATGGGTGGCGGTGGGAAGGTGGCTTCAAGGGGAAGGGCTGATGGTGGTTGTGACCGGTGGGAGTGCTGCGTCAGAACGGGCCTATTGCGATCAGGTGCAACGCCAATTGGGGGAAGGCTCTGTGAACCTTGCTGGGCAGCTTGGTCTTCCGTCGATGGGGTACCTCTTGAGCCGTGCGGCTTTGTACATCGGGACCGATACGGCGGTGAGCCACATGGCAGCCGCGGTCGGCACACCCAGCGTCGTCTTGTTCGGGCCCTCGAACCCGGTCAAATGGGGACCGTGGCCCAAGGATTTTCCGTTGGGCGAAACGAGTCCGTGGAAGACGAAGGGGTCTCAGCGTCAGGGCAATGTCCTGCTGCTTCAAGGAGAAGGTGACTGTGTGCCCTGTTACGCCGAGGGCTGTGGTCGTCACATCGACAGCCTGAGCGAGTGTCTTCAACAATTGCCCGCCGCTTCCGTCATTGACGCGGCTCGCTCGATGCTTTCAGTGAAGCTCTCTGAGCGAAGAGAGCCGTTGTCCATCATCTCGGGTCACGTATGAAACGGATCGCCACTCAACTGTTCCACACCGTAGCCGGCCGATACGGAAACCTGCTCCTGGACTATCGTTCGCTGATCGTGATCGGCACGCAATTGAGTCTGATCTTCGCGGCGAATGTGGCCGCCTTTCTGCTGCGATTTGACGGCGACATCCCCCCGCAGCATCGGCTTGTCATGTGGACATATCTTCCTGTCGTCTTGCTGGTGTTCGGCGCCGGTCTGTGGGTGTTTGGCATTCAACGAGGCCTGTGGCGCTATGTGGGGCTGCACGATTTAGGAAGAATTCTCTGGGCCTCGCTCGCCGGTTCGGCGGTCTTTTACGGATTGGTCCATTTCTTGTTGGGAGCGAAGGAGTATCCCCGTTCGGTCATTATTCTCACCGGGCTGTTGAGCGGGCTCTATTTGGCAGGTATCAGACTGGCAGTCAGGTGGTTCCGGGAATGGCTTCGGATGATCAGTCCGAGCGCCAGGCGGGTTTTGATCGTGGGTGCCGGCAATGCGGGCGAACAATTGGTCCGCGCCATGCTCTCGGATCCGGACTATCATTGCCGTCCGGTCGCGTTTGTGGATGATGACCCGGTCAAACGAGGGAAGCATGTGCATGGTATTCCGGTGGTGGGAACGACGGCGGACGTCAAGACCGCGGTGGATCGCGTGGGAGCCCATGAGATCATCGTGGCGATTCCGTCTGCGCCCACCCACCTCAAACAAAAGATTCTTGCCGCCTCCGAGGGCTGCACGGTGCCGATCAAGATCTTGCCCAGCGTCAAACGGCTCCTTGGCGACCCGGTCCTGCTCCAACAGATTCGACCGATGAGACTTGAAGATTTGTTGCAGCGGGAGCCGATCCAGACCGACTGCCAAGAGTTACATCCATTGATAGAAGGGAAAACCGTGCTGGTGACCGGTGCCGGCGGATCGATCGGATCGGAGCTGTGCCGGCAAATCGCGCAATATCGGCCGGAATCATTGGTGCTGTTCGAGCGGTATGAAAACTCGCTGCATGCGCTGCTCTTGGAACTGCGGGAAACTTTTCCACGTGTCGGTGTATTGCCCATGGTAGGGGATGTAACGATGGCCGATCGTGTGGCGGAGGTCTTTCGGCAAACCGATCCGGATCTCGTCTTTCATGCGGCGGCGCACAAGCACGTTCCGCTCATGGAGCTCAATCCCAAAGAAGCGGTTCGTAACAACGTGGTGGGGACTCGCGTGGTGGCGGAGGCGGCGCGTGACTCGGGCGTCAATCGGTTTGTGTTGATTTCGACGGATAAGGCGGTGAACCCTTCGAGCGTGATGGGGGCGACCAAGCGGATCGCCGAGCACCTCGTTCAAAATCTCAATGGCCTGGGCACGACTGTCTTTACGGTCGTGCGGTTTGGAAATGTGTTGGGGAGCAACGGCAGCGTCGTGCCGTTGTTTGCCGAACAGATTCGCAAGGGAGGGCCGGTGACGGTGACGGATCCGGAGATCCGGAGATTTTTCATGACGATTCCCGAGGCTGTCCAGCTGGTTCTTCAGGCCAGTGTCATGGGGCAGGGTGGCGAGGTGTTCGTGCTCGACATGGGGGAGCAGATCAAGGTGGCCGATTTGGCGCGGAATATGATCGTGTTGTCCGGGCTGGTGCCTGGCAAGGACATTCAGATCGTCTATACCGGGCTGCGGCCCGGGGAAAAACTGTATGAAGAGTTGTTCGAGGCAAGCGAGCAAGTGAAACCGACGTCTCATCCCAAGATTCATCGCGCGGTCGGGGGAGGGTTGCCAGTGGGAGATTTCGAAGCGTGGATCAAAGAGCTGCCCGATCGGTTATCGAACTGTGAAGATGACGAGATACTCCAAGAATTAAAACGGCTTGTGCCAAGTTTTCACCCACTGATTTCTGAGCGTGTTTCCTAGATTATTCTTGAGGGGCGATTCTCTCTTGTGAGTGCCGGCAGAGCGACGTCGTCCGGCCCAGTGTCTCACCGTTCGTGGAGCAAAGGCGTACTCCTCGCGCCTCGTTCGTATGAAGATCTTATTGACAGGCAAGAACGGTCAAGTGGGATTCGAGTTACAGCGTGCCCTGGCACCGTTGGGAGAAGTGTGCGCCGTCGATCAAGAGGACTGCGACCTTGCAAAAGAGTCTTCCATTCGGGAGCTTCTGCGCCAGGTTCAACCGGCCGTGATCGTCAATCCAGCTGCCTATACTGCGGTGGATCGTGCTGAATCCGAGTCGGATGTGGCCCATGCCGTCAATGCGGTTGCTCCCGGAGTACTAGGGGAAGAGGCGGACAAACGTGGGGCTCTGATTGTGCATTATTCGACCGACTATGTCTTTGACGGCGAGAAGCAAGGGTTCTATACCGAAGAGGATGAACCCAGGCCGATAAACTCCTATGGCCGAAGCAAGCGAGAGGGTGAACTCGCGCTGCAACGGGCGACGGCTCGTCACCTGATTCTCCGCACCAGTTGGGTCGTGGGGGCCCACGGCGCCAATTTTGCCAAGACCATTCTGCGGCTGGCGGCGGAACGTCACCAGCTCAAAGTCGTGGCCGATCAATGGGGGGCACCCACCTCTGCCGCGCTAGTGGCCGACATTACGGCCCATCTTGTTCGCGAGTGGCAGTGGAGAGGACATCGGCCGTTTCCTTATGGGGTGTATCACGTGACGGCGGGAGGAGAAACGAATTGGTGCGACTATGCCAGGTTTGTCGTCACAGAAGCCCTCGCGGCTGGTAAGTCACTCAAACTCTCGCCTGACGCTGTGGAAGCGATTTCTTCATCAGACTATCCGACGGCGGCCAAACGGCCGGCCAACTCCCGCCTTGATACGAGCAAGTTCCGTGGAACCTTTCATCTAAGCCTGCCGGATTGGCGCGATGGCGTCCGGCATGTGTTGCGGAGACTGTGGGATCACTCGTGAAATGCCGGCTTGTGGGAGAGCTGAGGGGTGATACAAAGAAGCCAAGGAGAAAAGCAGGCGTAGTGACTGCTTGAGGTTGGCGAGAAACAGTCTTTCCGCTATGATGCGGTCTGTGTCGTAAATAGAAACTGGTACGAAAGGGGTGAGCCGGCGGTCCATCATTCATTCCGTCATTCGTATGGACGACATGGACGACGTTCCCCTGGTCCCCCGCTGTTGCGAAGGTGATGAGAAGGCCGTGATGCAAAAAAGAGTCGGAGTCAAGCCGAGACATCGACGATCATCGGCGAAAGGACGTTCTCTTAAGTCCGTGCTCCGCCGCCTTCGCCTGTTCGCCATGGATGTGGACGGTGTCTTGACCGATGCCGGGATGTATTATTCCGAATCCGGGGACGAGTGGAAAAAGTTCAACACGCGCGATGGTATGGGGATCAAGCTGCTGCAAAAGGCCGGTCTCATCACCGCCATTGTGACGCAGGAACGCACAAGGCTGGTCGCGCGACGGGCTGAGAAACTCGCGATTCCAGAGGTGCATCAAGGGGTGATGGACAAATTGTCCATGATCCGTGAGATGGCGTCCCGCTATGGGCTTGCGCTCGATCAGGTGGCCTACATTGGCGACGATGTCAACGATCTTGAAGCACTCAAGACCGTGGGGTTTTCTGCGTCACCTGCCGATGGGATGCCTCAAGTGCTGCAAACGGTCGATTACGTGTGCCACAAGAAGGGCGGGGAAGGAGCGGTCAGGGAAGTCGTCGAGATGATCTTAGAGGCGCAGCAACCTCGCCAAAAATGATCGTCGGCCGATCGTTCGGCTCGTTCGGCAGGGCTCAATCGGCTCAAAATCGGATGGAGTGAGGCATGGCAATTCGCGGTGGACGGACTCAAGAAAGTGGCGGGACCTCCCGCCTCTATCCAGTCATCATGGCGGGGGGCAGCGGCACGAGATTTTGGCCGTTGAGTCGGCATCTGTTCCCCAAACAGCTCTTGCGGATCGGTGGCGAGGACACGTTGATTCGGCAAACCATGCGACGCGTGCTCGGATGTGCTCCGGCACGCAACGTGTTGATCTCCACCAACGGCCTCCAGGCTGAATTGATTCGTGTTCAATTGGCCGACTGGAAAGATGACATCAAAGACAATTATGTGCTGGAGCCCGAAGGGCGGAACACGGCGCCGGCAATCGCATTGGCGGCGATCGAAATCCTGGCGCGCAACCCTGACGGGCTGATGTTGGTGGTGCCGGCCGACCACGTGGTGACGGGACAGCGAGCATTCGAGGCCGCGGTCTCATTGGCGGCCCGATTGGCCGAAGAAGACTATCTGGTCACGTTTGGAATCAAGCCGATCAGGCCGGAGACCGGCTACGGCTACATCAAGCCGAACGGCAAGGCGGTGCTTGGGAGATTGGGAGGACTTTGCGGTTATCGCGTGCGTCAGTTCGTGGAGAAGCCCGATGCCGCCACGGCTGTGCGATATCTCAAGTCCGGTTCCTATTATTGGAACAGCGGCATGTTCGTCTGGAAGGCCGCAACGATTCTCGAGGAAATTCGCCGGAACCAGCCCGCGCTTGCCAAGGTCATGGATCGGATTCAGCACCTGAAGGCATCCGGCGCGCCGACCTCTTTAATCGATGACGTGTATCGCGGTGCTGTGTCTCTCTCGATCGATAACGGCGTGATGGAACGGTCATCGAAGGCGGCGATGGTGCCGGTCTCGTTCCGCTGGTCCGACGTCGGCAGTTGGGGTAGCTTGGACGAAGTGGCGAGAAAAAATAGGGCGGGGAACATCCTGAACGGGCGAGTCGTTGATCTCGATAGCACGGATTCGATCGTCTACGCCGATCGCCGAGTGGTGGCGACAATCGGACTAAAGGACATGGTGGTCGTGGATACGCCGGATGCGACGTTGGTATGCCCGAAATCTCGAGCCCAGGATGTCAAAAAAGTTGTGGAGATTCTGAGGCAGCAGGGGGCGCCGGAGCATCTGGAGCACGTGACGGTTCAACGGCCCTGGGGATCCTATACGGTGCTGGAAGAGGGGCCCGGCTTCAAAGTCAAGCGGGTCACGGTTAATCCGGGGGGGCGGCTCTCACTGCAGTTGCATCATAAGCGAAGCGAGCACTGGGTCGTGATCGCTGGCCGGGCCCGTGTGACGAGAGGAGAGGAAATCTTCGATCTGAGGGTGGGCCAGAGCACGGCGATTCCGGTTGAGACACCCCACCGGCTCGAGAATCCTGGTCATGAGACATTGCATATCATCGAAGTGCAGAACGGGTCCTACCTCGGAGAAGACGATATTGTGCGGTTTAAGGATGACTACGGAAGAAAGGTAGAACGTTCGTAAAACCAATCCCGGCGATGACAGCGGCCCCTTGCCGGTTCTTCTGGCCGGTTCTCAGGGACGAGGAACGAGGATATGGGACTCTTTCGAGAATATGATTTGCGCGGCGTCGTCGGCCAGGAATTGACCGAGGACATTGCCGAGCGACTGGGGCGTGCTTACGCGACCTATGTCAGACCGCGAGGTGTGACGACGATCAGCGTTGGCCGGGACGGCAGGACCAGTTCGCCAGCCCTGCACCGAGCCTTGCTCAAGGGGTTGCTCGCCGGCGGGTTGGATGTCGTTGATCTCGGCGTCTGCACGTCGCCGCTCGTGTATTTTTCGCTGTTCACGTTGCCGGTCGGCGGGGGGATCATGATCACGGGGAGTCACAACGCCGCCGAGTACAACGGGTTTAAGATCTGCGTGGGCAACGAAGCGATTCACGGCGAAGACATTCAAGCGTTGCGGCGCGTGATGGAACAGGGGGCCTTCGTTTCCGGCGTCGGACGGCTGTCTAGGCACGAGATCATTCCAGATTATCTGGCCTATCTCCGCCGGAGTTTCGACTCCGTGGATGCCGGTCATTTGCATGTCGTCATCGATTGCGGCAACGGCGCCGCTTCCCTGGTGGCCAAGCAGGCGTTGGAACTCCTCGGATGCAAGGTGACGACGTTGTACGGCGAGTTGGACGGACGTTTTCCCAACCATCATCCGGACCCCACGGTGCTCGAGAATTTAGGCGATCTGATGCAGGCGGTCGAACAACACGGCGCGGATGTCGGAATCGGCTATGACGGCGACGCGGACCGTATCGGCGCGGTCGATGAGCGCGGCGAGGTCTTGTGGGGGGATAAACTCTTGGTCTTGTATTCGCGCGAGATCTTGGCCGAGAAGCCGGGGGCGACGATCATCTCGGAAGTCAAGGCCTCGCAAGGTCTCTACGACGATGTTGCCAAGCATGGCGGGCGTCCGATCATGTGGAAGACCGGCCATTCGTTGATCAAGGCCAAGATGAAGGAGGAATCGGCGGTGTTGGCCGGTGAGATGTCCGGGCATATGTTTTTTGCCGATCGGTACTTCGGTTACGATGACGCTGTCTATGCCTCGTGCCGGCTCATCGAAATCCTGGCGAAACGAAAGAAGCCGCTCTCAGCGTTGGTCGCCGACCTTCCTCCAACCGTGGTCACTCCGGAGATCCGCGTGGACTTGCCCGATGCGATCAAATTCGAGGTGATCCGGTCGATCCAAGCGCGGTGCGAGCGGTATCTCCAGGAGCGGCAAGAAAGCCGGTCCGATGGTCTCAGACTCCGGGGCCTTATCACCATTGACGGGGTTCGGGCGATCTTCGACGATGGGTGGGGGCTGATCAGGGCTTCCAACACCCAGCCGGCGCTGGTTTTGCGGTTTGAGGCGGCCTCCCCGACAAAACTCGATGCCATCCGTTCCTTTATCGAGGGCGAATTGGCCTCCGTAAGACAGACGCTCGGCTGTTAGGGAAGCGGCCTGAATCATATTCTCGCCCGTGGGAGAGTCTTCATGCGAAGGCAACCGGCGGCGGTCGTCCTGCTGGTTCTGTCCTGCTCGTGGCCCGTGCAGGCCGAAGACGGCTCCTCGTCTGGCGTCAAACATCCGTTCCAGGTGGGCGAGCGGCTGACATACGAAGTTTCATGGCTCAATATCAATGCTGCCGTCGCGGTCATGGAAATCAACGGCCTTGATCGGGCTACCGACGGTGCACTCGCGAAATTGGTGGGAACCGCCCGATCCAGACCGATTCTGACCAGGATTTTTCCCGTTGACAACCGCGTTGAATCCGAAATCGATCTCCCCTCGCTTGTTCCAGAACACATGACGTTTCGGCGGCGGGAAGGGAAAAGAAAAGAGGACATCGAGTATGTGTTTCACCAGCGGGAAGGGAAAGTGACGGCGGTCAGAGGAGGAACGACCGAAACGTTGCCGATTCCGACCGGCACACAGGACATCATTTCATGTCTGTATTATACGAGGAGCGTGTTGCCGTTGACGCCCGGCTCGTCTCTGACGATGAACGTCTATCACGATAAGAAGAACAGGCCGGTCGAAGTCAGGGTTGAGGAGATCGAAGTCATCACGGGTCGATGGGGCAGCGCGGAAACCGCCAGACTGCTGGTGATTATGCCGTTTCATGGACTGTTTATGAATCAAGGAAACATCCGTGTGTGGCTCACGACCGATGAACGCCGCACCCCCCTGCGCATGAGGGCGAAGGTTGTTTTAGGATCGATCGTCGCCGACTTGGTGGATGGATTCTCGGGAACCGGTCATGGAAAGTAGGCGAGCCGTTTCACGAAGATACGGTTGGCGAGAGGCTGTTGTTCACTGAGCGCAAACCCGTTATACTGTGAGCGATCATGAGAGAATTTCCCCTTACATTAAGCCAATTTATCATTCGAGGCCAGGCCGCCTCTCGTGAAGCGACCGGTGAGTTTTCGACGCTCTTGACACAAATCGGGTTGGTCGGAAAACTCATCGCCCACGATCTTCGGCGGGCGGGACTCATTCCGATTCTGGGCGCAACCGGCGGCACAAACGTGCAGGGCGAGGCCGTCAAAAAATTGGATGAGATCGCCAACGATGATTTCGTCAAGGTGTTTCGTCACAGCGGATGTGTCTGCGCCGTGGCGTCGGAGGAAATGGAGCGGCCGCTTATGTTCCAAGAGAATTGGCC
This sequence comes from Nitrospira sp., assembly GCA_024330965.1. Classification (GTDB taxonomy): domain Bacteria; phylum Nitrospirota; class Nitrospiria; order Nitrospirales; family Nitrospiraceae; genus Nitrospira_D. The sequence continues at coordinate 46,442 of JANDJL010000008.1, forward strand.
GCAGGGCAAGTATCTCTTGCTCTTCGACCCGCTCGATGGGTCTTCCAATACCGAGACCAACATGCCGCTGGGGGCCATTTTTTCCGTACTCAAGCACGGACGAGCCGATCGGTTGCCGCAGGAAGAAGATTTGCTTCGACCAGGAATAGAACAAATTGCAGCCGGCTATCTCCTCTATGGTTCGAGTACCATGTTGGTTTTCACGCTGGGACAAGGAGTCTATGGGTTCACGCTCGATCCCGATACCGGCGAATACTTATTATCGCATGATCGGATCAAAATGCCGGATCGGGGCAAGGTGTATGCGGCCAACGAGGGAAACGTTTCCCGATGGCAGCCCGGCGTGAAGAGGTATGTGGAGTCGCTCAAGGTCAACGACAAGGCGACGGGCCGCCCCTATAGCAGCCGCTATTCGGGCTGTCTGGTCGCCGATGTCCATCGGCTGTTGCTCGGCGGAGGGATCTATCTGTATCCCGGAGAGGTGGACAAGCCCGAAGGAAAGCTTCGGCTTTTGTATGAAGCAAATCCGTTGGCTTTCGTCGTCGAACAAACCGGTGGAAAAGCTTCCACGGGGACGACGCGAATCTTGGAGATAGCGCCGAAGACCTTGCATCAGCGGGTGCCCTTGATCATCGGAAGTCGCCTTGACGTCGAAGAGGCGGAATCCTTCATTCAAGGGAAGGTATAGGCGCATTTTTTATGGTAGGTTGTTGACGGGGAGGACACTCTATGGGAGACCGGGTGCAGGAGATCTTAAGTTGGTACGGTAGTGACAATGCCGGCACAAAAACCAACCTCGCTCGCATATTGCGATCGGGTCGGCTTGCGGGCACGGGCAAGCTGGTAATTTTGCCGGTCGACCAAGGTTTCGAACATGGGCCGGCGAGGAGTTTCGCGCCTAATCCCCCCGGCTATCATCCGCACTATCATTTTCAACTCGCCCTTGACGCCGGCTGTAATGCGTACGCGGCGCCACTGGGATTTTTGGAAGCCGGCGCGGCGGAGTTTGCGGGACAGATTCCGTTGATTCTGAAATTAAACAACCACGACGTCCTGCACGAGGATAAGGATCCGCTTCCTTCTGTGACCGGCGGCGTCAAGGACGCTCTGCGGTTAGGCTGCTCCGCGGTGGGCTTTACGATCTATCCCGGCTCCGCCCATTGCAACATCATGTATCAACAATTGCGGGAAATCGCCGCTGAGGCCAAGGACCACGGTTTGGCCGTGGTGGTGTGGTCCTATCCACGAGGCTCTTCGCTGAGCAAGGAAGGTGAGACGGCGATAGATGTGGTCGCCTACGCGGCTCAGATTGCGGCGCAGCTTGGCGCGCACATCATCAAGGTGAAGTTGCCGACCGCGCATGTGGAACAGGCCGCCGCCAAAAAGGTCTATGAGTCGGCTCAGATTCCGGTCAAGACGTTGGCGGAGCGGGTGGCGCACGTGGTGCAGAGTGCATTCAACGGGAGGCGCATCGTGATTTTCTCAGGCGGGGCCAAGAGCGAGGACAAGAACGTCTATGAGGAAGTGCGAGCGATTCGCGACGGAGGGGGATTCGGCAGCATCATCGGCCGGAATTCGTTTCAGCGACCGAAGGCCGAAGCGATCACGTTTCTCCATACGATCATGGATATCTACGCAGGCAAGGTTCAATGAGCGACGGTCAGTTCGATGAAAGGACGGGGAGTATGATCCAGCAGCATCCCGAACGACAGTCTCCGAGAGGAAGCCGAAGCTGGATTCTGGCGGCGGCGTTGATTACGGCGGGGGTGATCATCGGCTTTGTGGTGGCCTCCGATCTCAATTGGATGCCGACCGGTCACGCGGTCCCCGATGCTCCGTCCGCACCGCCGATGGCCAGGCCGGTCGCGACGGCGCCGCAACCGATCTTGCCGGGCGGAGGAGGGCAATCGTTCGTCGATATCGCCAAGGCGGTGAAACCCGCGGTGGTCAACATCTATGCGACAAAGACCGGACGGGGAGACGGGCCCCATGTCATGCCGTTTGACGATCCGTTCTTCCGCCGGTTTTTCGGAGACGAGTTTTTCCGGCGGTTCGAGCAGCAGCCGAGAAAAGAGCGGGGATTGGGATCCGGCGTCATCGTAGACCCGAACGGGTTGATCATCACCAACAATCACGTGGTCGGGAAAGCGGAGGATATTCGGGTGACCCTTTCGGATAAGCGGGAGTTCAAGGCGAAGCTCATTGGGACCGATCCGAAGTCCGACATCGCGGTCGTGCAAATCGACGCGACAGGGTTGCCGGTCGTGCCCTGGGCGGACTCGGACAAGTTGGAGGTCGGCGAGTTTGTGCTGGCGATCGGCAATCCTTTTGGATTGACCCAAACGGTCACGATGGGAATTGTTAGCGCATTGGGCCGATCCGCAGGTATCGCAGAATATGAAGATTTCATCCAGACCGACGCGGCGATCAATCCCGGGAATTCAGGAGGACCCCTGGTCAATGTGCAAGGCGAGTTGGTGGGCATCAACACCGCCATCTTCAGTCAGAGCGGCGGGAACATGGGGATCGGGTTCGCCGTACCGAGCAACATGGCTCGCTCCATCATGCAGCAGCTCGTGCAGACGGGCAGGGTCGTACGGGGTTGGCTGGGTGTGTCGATTCAAGACCTGACGCCGGAATTGGCGTCCCAGTTCGGCATCGCCGATACAAAGGGCGTGTTGGTCAGCGATGTCATGGACGATAGTCCGGCCAAGAAAGCAGGGTTCGAGCGAGGCGATGTCATCGTCGAGTATGATGGCAAACCGATGGATTCCCCCACGCATCTTCGCAACGCAGTCGCGCAGACTCCCGTGGGCAAGAAGGTGGCGATCAAGATCATTCGCGATAAAAAGCCCAGGACGATAGAATTGACGATTGCCGAGCAGCCGAAATCGATGTCTCAATTAAGCGGTGACGACGAGAGTGACGGAGCCACTGCCAGCGGGGTCCTGTCCGGCATCGATGTTCGTGAACTGAACGACGAGCTGGCCGGACGGTACGGGTTGAAATCCGGCGAGCGCGGTGTCATCGTCGTCAGGGTGAAGCCGGGAAGCGTGGCCGAAGAACTCGGCGTCCGTGAGGGAGACGTCATCTTGGAAGTGAACCGGCAGGCGGTGACCTCGCTCAAAACGTACGAGAAAATCATCAGCAAGTTGCCGAAAGACCAAGCGGTGCTGCTCCTCCTTAAGCGACAAGGGCGAACGATTTATCTCACGCTTCGTCCGTGACCGGCTGATGCGCATGAAAGTTAACCGGTCCTCTCGTGCGGTTGGCTGAATGAAGTCGGTGGGTGAACCGATACGACGGACGGATCGGAGGAACGTTCCGAGCAAGGAGGCGTCCCTCGTCGTCGCCGTCGTTCCGGCGGCGGGGAAAGGGCTGCGCATGGGTGGCGCCGTTCCCAAGCAGTTTCTTGCCTTGGGCGGAGAACCGTTGGTCATTCATGCGCTGCGCGTTCTTGAGGCCTCATCCGTCGTCGATCAAATCATCCTGGCGGTTCCTCAATCCGATGTCGACTATTGCCTGAACCACCTTATTCCCGGGGCCGGTTTTACGAAGATCACCAAGGTCGTGGCCGGTGGAAAGGAGCGTCAGGATTCTGTCCGTCACGCCCTCGAACATGTCCCGAATGAAACGGAGATCGTCGTGGTTCATGACGCGGTTCGTCCGTTTTTGACGGAACGCATGGTGGGCGATGCGGTGGAAGCGGCGCGTCGAGTGGGCGGCGCGATCGTGGCGTTGCCGATGAGGGATACCGTCAAGCAGGTGGGGGCGCAGGGCTACGTTGAGCGAACGGTCGATCGGCGGCCGCTCTGGCTGGCCCAGACGCCGCAAGCGTTCCGATTCGATCGATTGCTCGCGGTTCATCGAAAAGCCCACGCAGAGGGGGTGCATGCCACCGACGACGCGTTTTTGTTCGAGTGGGTCGGGCTTCCGGTTGTAGTGGTCGAAGGAAGCGGTGAGAACATCAAGGTCACCAGACCGGAGGACATGGTTGTGGGAGAAGCGATTCTGGCGTCGAGGCGGATGGAACGTTAACCGTTGAACGACGATCGACAGTCGTCGAACGACGTCCGTTTGACCTTGACTGGTGGTTGACGAATGACGAGTGACGCGTTACGAGGAGTTGCATGAGAATCGGTTACGGCTATGATGTGCATCCGTTAGGACCTGGACGGAAGCTCATGTTGGGAGGGGTCGAGATTCCGCACAGTCAAGGATTACTGGGCCACTCGGACAGCGATGTACTCGTGCATGCGGTGTGCGATGCGTTGCTGGGCGCCATGGGAGAAGGAGATCTCGGTCGGCATTTTCCCAGCTCTGATCCCCGCTACAAGGATATTTCCAGTTTGAAGCTTTTGGAGGACGTGGCCGACAAACTCAAAGCCAAGGGCTATCGGGTCGGGAATATCGACAGTGTCATCGTGGCGCAGGCGCCGAGGCTGGCCGGTCATTTATCCGCCATGGCGAAACAACTGGCCGAGACGCTGGGGATCGAGCCTGGTTTGGTCAACGTGAAGGTGAAGAGCGGCGAGGGGCTCGATTCGGTGGGAAAAGAAGAAAGCATGGTCGCGCATGCGGTTTGTTTGATCGTACCGGCCTGAGCGGGGTAGGATATGAGCCATGCGCAGGATGTTTCAAATGGTGCGCCAAGATCTGCAAGCGGTTTTCGATCGGGATCCGGCGGCGACGAGCCGCTGGGAGGTCGTGTTAACCTACGCCGGCTTCCACGCGCTGCTCGCCTACCGTATCGCTCACTGGCTTCAGGTGCATGGCGTGCCGTTCTTACCGCGCTTCATTTCGCAGGTGGCTCGCTGGCTGACCGGGATCGAAATTCACCCCTCCGCCAAGATCGGCACGGGCTTTTTTATCGATCACGGCATGGGCGTGGTCATCGGCGAAACCGCGGAGATCGGCGATTACGTCACGCTCTTTCAGGGCGTCACGCTCGGCGGGACGGGCAAAGAGCGAGGCAAGCGTCACCCCACGATCGGCAATCACGTCGTCATCGGCGCGGGCGCCAAGATTCTGGGAGCCATCAAGATCGGCGACAACGTCAAGATTGGGGCGAACTCTGTGGTGCTCAAGAATGTCCCGGCCGGCTCCACCGTCATTGGTGTACCGGCCAGGATCATCAAGTCGCAAGGCGAACGATTGCCCGATGCAACGATGGATCATACCAATATTCCGGATCCTATTAGCGATCGATTTGTCGCCTTGGAACAGGAGCTGATCGAACTTCGTAAGAAACTGGAGAACCGCGATTCATGAAGGTTCCGAAAAGAACCGCCTTGTGAAATTCTCCTCCTTGCGGCTCTTTCCCCTCCCTAACCGCTCGACAATCGAACCAACCACGTTGCCAGCTCTCTTCAGACCGTCTCCTCTGGACGGAGGCTCCCTTCGTAATCGACTCGCACCAAAAACAATCCTCTTGGCGGCGCGGTCTTCCCGGCGGATGAACGGTCGTGCGCGTCCAGCATAGATCTGATGGCTTCCGGCGGCCGTTTGCCCAATCCGACTTCGACCAACGTGCCGGCGATGGAACGGACCATTTGCTTGAGAAACCGGTCGGCATACGCCTCAATTTTAAGGCGGGGTCCTTCTCTGGTAACGGCCAGGTGCCGGAGATGACAGACAGGGTCTTCATTGTCGGTGGGTTGAGTCTGAAATGAGGAAAAGTCGTGTTTCCCGATCAACAGCGAGGCAGCGTGGTTCATTTCGGTGTCATTGAGTGGCTTGTGCACGTGCCAGCAATAGAGCCGCTCGACGGCCGGCCGTTCCGGTCGATTGAGGATGCGGTATTCGTAGAGTTTGCCTGTCGCGGAATATCGGGCATGGAAGGTATCCGGCATCAGTTCCGCCGCCAGCACGGCGATCGTGTCCGGCAGATGGGCGTTGAGCGCCCGGACCCAATCGCGAGGCGTCAGGTTGCGTTCGACTCTGAAACTTGCCACTTGTCCGAGAGCATGGACACCCGCATCCGTCCTGCCGGCGCCGATGACCGGCACTTTGGTTTGGGTGACGCGTTCGACGGCGGTTTCCAGCGCTTCTTGAATCGTGGGCCGGTCTGGTTGGCGCTGCCATCCGGAATAGGCCGAGCCGTCATATTCGAGGGTCAATTTAATGACTGGCATGGAGGTCCGCCGATGGATCCGCGTCGGTCATCGGGTGCCGTTTCCTCTAGAGGCGAGAAACGACATAATGCCTTTGTAGAGCGACAGGGCGACGTCGTTGACATAGGCTGGTTGCCGGAGCAGATGTTCTTCCTCCGGGTTCGAGATAAAAGCTATTTCTGCCAAAATGCTCGGCATGGTCGTGAAGCGCAAAACATAGAACGGGGCGGTCTTGACGCCGTGATCGTTGATTGGATACCGGCGGCTCATGTGCGCGATCATGGACTCCTTGGCGGTCCATGCGAGATCGAGCGAAGACTCGATTTTTTTTGTCGTCAACAGGTCGGCGACCAGATACTCCCAACCGACGCCGGTGCTGTTGAGCGGCGTACCGTTCTCGCGCGCCGCCACTTCGAGCGCCCGTTGATCCTTGGCCTCTCCAAAGTGGTAGACCTCAACGCCCTTGACGTGGTGGGAAGGGTGCGAGTTGACGTGGATGGATACGAACAGGTCGGCGTTATGACTGTTGGCGAACTTGGCTCGCTCTTCAAGCTCGACGAACACGTCGCGATCTCTCGTCATGAGCACTCGCAGGTTGGGCTGCTTGCTCAGCAAGTCGCGGAGGCTTAATCCGACCTTCAAGGTAATATCCTTTTCTTCCGTATGCCGAGGGCCCTTGGCCCCCATATCTTTGCCCCCATGACCCGGATCGATCACGATGGTTGTATGGCCTTTGGATGGGGGAATAATGGGTTGAACGGGAAGGTCGGTCTGAGGCGGCGCCGGCTCCGGGTTATCCAAGGACGAAGAGGAAGGTGATTCACTTCGAACGACGACGTCGATCACAAGACGGGGGGGATTCGAAAGCGTGAATTGTTTATAAGCATGAAGCCCGCTGACCGGAAACGAGACCGACACAGTCGGCTCCTCTGTCTGGGTGATGGTAAAAAGCGAGGGCAGAGGACCGCCTTTTTCCGCCTTGGCTCTGGCTGATTGACTCATCAAGGTGTTGGGGAGCGAAATGATGACCTGTTCCGAGTGCGGCATGCGCCTTTCGACCGGTTGAATTTGTCGATCGAGATCCAGCACCAGCCTGGTTTTCTCCTGCGTACTCCAGACGCGAAGATTGCGGACAGTGGCGGAGGCCAGAGCGGCGGGAGCGCTCTTGATCTTGGGTACCTTTGCGGATGCCACGGGACGCACGGGAGCAGTGCGGTCGTTCGGGGGGGCGGCAAACAGCAAGGGTAGGGGAATGGTTACCTCGGAGGCGATGAGCACACAAACGCTCACCATGACTGTTTTCACCCATGTGACAAAGGGGCGATGTTCTCTGTACAATCGCATGAGAGGCTTGATAGGGAAGCGTAGCAAACTATTCCCAGAAGCTTTCTATCTTGTCAAGGACTTGCAAAGTTTTCCTGAAAGCCGACTCCGGATTTCGGTGAGGACTTGGTGAATGTGTGAGCACGCATTTGATCATCGACGGGTATAACCTGTTAGGCGCCTTCTGGGGCTTCGCGGATGGGTTGGAATCCGCCCGCGAGGATCTGCTGAAGGCGCTGGCCGCCTATCGTCACCGGAAGCAACATGTCATGACGGTGGTGTTCGACGGATGGCGGCGTGACCGACCGATTGAACAGCATGACCGCTACGGCGGCATTGAAGTCATCTATTCCAAGAGGGGAGAGAAGGCCGATCAGGTGATCCAACGGTTGGCGCGCCATTACGGCGGAGACTGTGCGGTGGTTACCTCGGATCGTGAAATTATTGCTGTGGCGCGGGCGCACGGGGCCTTTGTTCTGGAGGCTCGGGAATTCGCGGCCAAGCTGCGAGGCCCGCTGCCAGGCGGCGTGGTGCCGTACAAAGAATTGGATCGTGGACAGGATGAACGACCGGGGCGGGGATCAGAGAAAAAAGGAAACCCTCGGAAGTTGCCGAAAGCGGAACGGCGGCGACAGCACCAGCTTAAGAGATTTTGAACAGGCGCTTGGCGTTCTCGGTGGTATAGGCTGCAACCTCTTGTAAAGACAGAGTTCCATGAATCGCCGCCAATTTGTCGGCTACCTGAACGACGTAGGCAGGCTCGTTGCGTTTTCCACGATGAGGGACCGGCGCAAGATACGGACAGTCGGTTTCGATCAACAGCCGGTCTAAAGGAACCGTCCTAGCGATGTCCTGGAGCATGGTGGCGTTCTGAAACGTCAGGATGCCAGAGAACGACAGGGAGAATCCCAGGTCCAGTGCGTCTTTCGCGAGCCACGCATCTCCTGAAAAACAATGAAACACCCCACCGACCTCCGACGCCTTTTCCTCTCGTAAGATGGTGATCGTGTCGTCCTGCGCCTCTCGTGTGTGGATGATGAGGGGGAGCTTCAGTTCTCGCCCAAGCTGAACCTGTTCACGGAATCGGATCTGTTGTTCCTTTGGCGAGGAATGGTTGTAATGGTAATCCAACCCGACCTCCCCGTAGGCCACAACCTTCTTATGCCGTGCCAGTCGGCGAAGTTCGTCATACCAGCCAGGGGCGATGTGCCTGACTTCGTGGGGATGGACTCCAATTGCAGCGTAGATGCAGTCGTACTGATCGGCAAGGGCGACAGCGGCTTGACTGGATGGCAGATCGCAGCCGATCGTGACAAAGGCTTGGACCCCGGCCTTACGTGCCCTGGCAATGACGGACTCTCGGTCGTTGTCATAGCGTGCGTCGTCCAGGTGGGTATGGGTGTCGATGAACATGGCGCCATCGTACCATGAGCGAAGATCTCGGAGGTAGCCTCATCTGAGGCGTTGGTCAATTCCCATGAATCGTTTCTGCTCGTTTAGTCGGACGGTGATAACACTAGTTGATGGGTCCGCTGGTGGCAGCCAGGGGCGCATGGTGCATGGGAATACACGCGAGGCGTCGCGTGTGGTGCCCTTCCATGGGGAGAGGCGGAGTCTTATGGTTGCGTGCTTGACTTGTGACCAAAGAAACTGGTAAATGCAAGTCATCTGCATTCCAGATGCGTGTAATGCCAGACACGATCATTGAAAGGCTCAGAGCCGGCGGCAAGAAACTCACGAAGGCCCGGAAGGCCCTGCTCGAGATTCTCGTGCAGAGTGCACTCCCCATGACCGCTGCGGAGCTGCATGTTCGGTTACGCAATGCCAAGAAACCGATGGATCTGGTGACGGTGTATCGCAATCTGGCGATGCTCCACCAACTTGGCCTCGTGACGGCTGTCGGCCTTCACGACGGGCAGATACGCTATGAAGTGCGCCATGGTCGAGCGCATCATCACCACATTCAATGCCGGGGGTGCGGCAAAATCGTCGATTTGATGTTGTGTCCGATGAAGAAATTGACCTCACTGATCGAGGCACAGACCAAGTTTGCCGTCGAGAGTCACACGCTCGAGTTTTTCGGATGGTGCCCCCAATGTCGCTAGAAAAAGCGTCGCCATCTTTGGGGCTTCGCTTGGCAGTAACGGCAGCCTACCTTCTGCTGGCCGTGACGTTCCAGCCGCTGCTCCTCGAACACACATTGGCCTCGCCGACCGATCTGCACCACAGTGAAACCGACCTCTGCTCCTGGCTCGACCATGTGGCCGGTGTGTTCTTGCAAGCCGGTCCGGTGAGTCTGCCTCTGATGGCTCAGGTCGCTGTCATCGAGTCATCTCTTTCTTCATCGATCCATCCTCCATCACGTCAGGTTGAACTGTCGCGGGGTCCTCCTTCTGCAAAGAGTTCCTTGCCGTTCTGATCGTTTTCGTGTTGTGCGCGAGGGAGCCGCCGCTTGTTTCGGTAGCAGGCGTGTGCCGGCGAGCCGACGGGCGCTCGTGTTTTTGAGGACGACGGTCTTCTTCCGCTGCCGATTGGCTGTTGTGAAGGCGTGGTTGACCGTGCACTAGGAACGAAGGGGGACATGCGATGGCTGCCGTAGGGCATGGACGGATCCCCGTGACGGTGCTCACGGGGTTCCTCGGTGCAGGGAAGACGACGTTGCTCAATCGTATTCTCACGATGAAACATGGCAAGCGCATTGCCGTGATCGTCAATGAATTCGGCGAAGTGGGGATCGACCATCAGCTCGTCGTCGGTGCTGAAGAAGAGATTTTCGAGATGAATAATGGGTGCCTGTGCTGCACCGTGCGAGGTGACCTGATCCGTATCATTGGCAACCTTCTGAAACGGAAAGATCGATTCGACTATCTGTTGATCGAAACCACGGGTCTCGCCGATCCGGCTCCTGTTGTACAGACGTTCTTCATCGATGACGAGTTGAAGCGGCAATTGCTGCTCGATGGCATTGTGACCGTCGTCGATTCCAAGCATATCTGGGATCATTTAGACACCACACCCGAAGCGAAGGAACAAATCGCGTTTGCGGATGTGATCGTCCTCAACAAGACCGATCTCGTTCCGTTCGTTGATGTTGACAAGCTTGAGTCGAGAATACGGGCCATCAACGTAATGGCTACGATCTATAAGACACAACAGGCTCAGGTCGAGATCAGTCGGCTGTTGAACATCGGCGCCTTCGATCTGAGCCGCAAGTTGGAGGTCGACCCGAACTTTCTTGGTGAAGACGCGCATCAGCATGATCCCAGCGTCTTCTCCGTTGCTCTCATCGAGGAAGGTGCGGTTGACGAAGACAAAATTAATGTTTGGTTCAGAGAAGTGCTCACGACGATGGGAACGAAGATGTATCGAATGAAGGGCATTCTGAATGTCCAGGGTCTCGACCACCGATATGTCTTTCAAGGAGTTCATATGCTGCTGAACGGACGGGCTGATCGTCCATGGGGAGCCGCAGAGCCGAGACGGAATCAGTTGGTGTTCATTGGCAAGGATCTCGATCGTCGGCTGTTGGTGGAGGGATTTCGGGCATGTCTCGTCTCGCAAAACGAGCGTCCTCTGTCACGATGAGCCAGATCGGTCATGTGGCGGTCAACGACTATGTCCATCGAGTCGCCTGTATGCCGGAAGGGGCATGGGTCGCCGCCTGTTCCGCGTCCGGCCAAGTCGTCGTTTGGGATGCTGCCTCTCTCAGTGTCGTCCGTGAACTGAATGGGCATCGGTCGGCGGCTCTCACAATGGGTTGGCATCCGAAGAGGCCAGAGTTAGCCACGGGCGGACAGGATGGTGTCGTCCGAATCTGGGAGGTTCCCAGTGGGCAAGAGCGAGCGGTGCTTCCGGTGGGTGGTCAAGGCGCGTGGGTGGAACATCTCGCCTGGTCGCGCGATGGCTGGTTTCTGGCCGCAGCGGCGGGGAAGACGCTCCGGATATGGAAGAGCGAGAGAGAGGGATCGCTAGAACTTGCGGGAGAGGTCTTTTCTCAGACGACGATTTCAGATCTGGCATGGATGCCGAAAGGAGAAGCTGTGATTGCCTCGGCCTATGGAGGGGCTTGGCTCTGGCAGATCGGCCACGAGCGACCGCGTCGTACCTTCCCGTACACGGGAGCGGTACTTGCGATCGCAGTCAGTCCCTCCGGTGAATATCTGGCCTCTGGCAATTTGGACGGGTCGGTGCATCTCTTCCGCACGGACGATGATCGGCAGTGGCACATGTCCGGCTATCCAGTCAAAGTGAGCCATGTCCGCTTCGACCAGAGCGGTTTACATCTGTTCACGGCGGCGGGCAGTGATCTGGTGTCCTGGAACATGAACAGGTTCGAAGGAACCGGCGGTCGCCTGTTCATAGGACATGAGGGATGGATTCAGGACCTGACCTGTCATCCAACCCGATCGCTGGTTGCGACGGTGGGAGAAGAGGGGCGGCTCTGTGTGTGGGAGCCTCGCGCGACCACGCCGCTGTTCAGCATAGAGGTGGGCAGGGGCAACGCACTGTCCTGTGTCACCTGGAGTCATGATGGTCAGTGGTTAATCACTGGTGCCGCTGACGGCGTCGTGCAAGTCTTCTCGGTTCATGACGGTGACAATCGAGCCCGTGTGGTCCGATGACCGTTCACGAGCGAGGCTTGCAGGGGCCGTTGAAACATGTGCAGGAGCGGTTCATGGGATGAGTGGGCCACGGCACTGGAGGATCAAGATCATGACAAGATGAGCGAACGTTGCCCGACGGTTGTCACGCAGGTGCGAACAAGGAGGAAAACGGGCATGACGGATATCGACCTTACGACCCGCAGCAGAGTGGTACCGATCTATGTGATCGCGGGATTTTTGGGCAGCGGAAAAACCGCGTTGCTCAAGCGGATTCTGGCTCATCAATTGGATCGGGATATCAGGCCGGCGGTGTTGATGAACGAGTTTGGGGAAGTCGATGTCGATGGGACGCTGCTCTCTGAGCATCCACGCTCCCACGATGTGGAACTGCAGTCGCTGCTGAGCGGCTGTATCTGCTGCGACCTTTCGGAGGAATTCGTCGGCAAGGTCAGGCATCTACTCAAGGAGTCACAAGGTGGGCCGCTGTTCATCGAGACGACCGGCCTCGCCGACACCGGGCAGGTGGTCCAAAGTGTTGAGCAAGCGTTGGTGGACCATCAGGACCAAGGCAGGCTGGCCTCGGTGATCGTGGTGGTGGATGCCCCACGGTTTCTGACGCTTGGTTCCTACTGGTCTCAAGCGGAGGATCATCTAAAGCAAGCCGATACTGTGGTGCTCAACAAGCTCGATCTGATTGACGAGCGACAGGCCGCTCAGGTCGAGCGACGGGTCAGATCAATCAATCCGATTGCTCGCCTTGCGCGGGCGGTCGGGGCTGATGTGCCGGTTGACTGGTTGCTCGCGGGACCGAGGAACAAGCCGCGGTCGGCCTCCCAGGGGACAACCACAAGGGATTCAACCGCTGGCTACCGAAGCGGGAGTTTCAAGATTCTCCGGCCGATTGACTTGAATCGGTTTGAACGGTGGCTCAAGCGGTATCAACGGTCGGTGGTGCGGCTGAAGGGATATGTGAAAGTCAACGGGTGTCCAGGGTTGCAAGAAGTGCAATGGACCTTGGGCCGTCTTTCTGTGACACCGTATCGCGGTGTGAATCAGTCGTACGCGACGATCGTCGTGATCGGACGGCGTGTGCCGTGGGAGCAATTTCTGGATGGATTGGAGGACTGTCTGGTGAAACCAGCTAGGCAGACCAAACGATGGAGCAAAACACGAAAGAGGAAACCATGATGAAGCACGATGTAGCCATGGAGGCGGAGGCGGCGAGGCCATCTTCTCCACTTGATCATCCGGAAGCAAGGGCGCTCGTGCGTGATGCGCACGAGCACATGTATCACTGGCCCAAGGAGTTTCGCGGCTATGAGGCGGTTCTGACTGTAAACGAAGAAGGACAGGTGTGGACTGGCAGAGTCCGGCTTGTGCCGCGAAAAGAGACGAACGTTGAATTGCCTGGTGCCAGCGACTCCCTTCGAGAATGGGTGCGTGAAAGGCTTTGGACACAAGGAATGCATCTGGCCTGGAACCAGTTCGAACAGGGAGACGGCAAGTATGTCATCTCTTTTGCACCGGATGACGATGCCTACCAGCTTCATCCGCGCGGACGAAAGGTTCTGTTGACCGGTGGACGACTCGAATCCTGGTACCGCATCAAGGATCACTGTTACCGGCAGATTGGCCGACTCACCCCCATGACCGAGCGGCGGGTCAACTCGATCGAACGGTATGGCATGACGCCAGATGGAAAGCTCTACGCGAGTTACTATGTGATGACCTATTTCACGTTAGATGGGGCCTCTGTCATCGGTATGGAAAGTTATGTCAATGACTATTGCGACGTGCAAGGTCTCTGGCTGCCCCTCCGCCGCGCGGTTTCGTTCGGCCACCAAGGAACAGTGATGACGAGAGTCATCGACTGTTCCGAACACCAGATCTTATGACTGCAGTCTCCCTTCTGTTCGAGATCAGGACTGGCGATCCTGGTGTTGCGTTCGGGATCGAGCACACAATGACTCATTCTTCACCATTGAACTGAGGCCCTTCCGAAAGGCTCTCTTGCCATCCGTACTGCCTCGGTCCGGTGTGCACGCTCAAGAAGCCACTTCTCCTCACTAACTCAGCGAGGCGATCGGATGGGGCATGGTTGAAGGGACATGGCTCTGCGACCTACAGCTTGGCCGATCAATGGACTGTCGGAGACCGCTGATTGGTGCAGGGGCACCGTTTATAAAAAAGTACTCGTTGATGCCGACAAGCGCTCACTATGCTCGCGTGCACGATGACGTTCATGGTGGACGTCGTGCAGAGAAGCCTGGTCGCTGCGTAAATCGTGAGCAGCGACCGTGAACCCATCATCAAGGAGGTGTTGTTATGTGGGGTCAGTTAAAGGGAGGGCACGCGAAGCAGGTCACACGAAGCCTCGCTCTTGTGGCGCTTGGCCTTGTCTTGGCCGGTGGTGTTGAGTCTCAGGCAGTGGAGTACTACGTGGGCATTGATGGACGGGAGATCATTCCGACGGGAACCTATGCCGGCTTGCCCAATCCCAACTATGGGCGGGTGACCTTTTTGTTTGCCCACATGAATGAAACGGATCCGACAAGAAATCACTACCATGGGATTGGGGCCTATAGTTACAGTGGTCCGGCCGAGGCACCCTGGGTCAATCCCACGAATGCCAACAACCGCATTCCTGAAACCTACACCAGGCAGGAGCCGTTGCCCCTGTTTCCTGGTGAAGGGGTCCATGCGGGACTCTGGGTTAGCCGACCGGTTCCAGAATTAGAGTATAGCTTCTTGCAATGGGCACCAATTGATCAGATCAGTGGAGCAGAGCCCGGATCCCCGGAACATTATTTGTTTCATAGTTCTGGTGGTCGGTGGACCAGGTCTTTGGCCGGCACGAGGTTAGCCCTTCAGGTGGTGGGATTGACGCCTGGTCTTCGCGTCATGGATGAAACAGGCACGACGATCTTCACCGGACCAGGACAGACCTACGTGCTGGGAGAGGGCGATCGCTTCTCGTTCTTTCCAACGTTGTACACCGTGGCGGTCGGAGAATCTCGGTATACGGCGTCGTTCCGGTTGATCGATCTCAATGGCGTGGCAGGCGAGAGTGGCATTTTTCACTTTGATGTTCGTCCTGTGCCATTGCCGGCTGCGGTCTGGCTCATGCTTTCAGGTCTTGCCTCGGTCTCGCTGCTGGCTCGTCAACGACCGTCCAATTCCCAAGGTTAAGGGATGGTCTACGGATGGCTGATGGGCACTGTCTCTTACGCAGTGCCCATCGGCTTCTTCTACACCACGGTCGTTCCTCTAGGGCCATACGAGATGTCGTGATGGTCCGGTTAAGGTTAAATGGATCGTCGTGAGCCTGCCGTCCGATTCATCCTGGGGGTTTGCCTTCCTGATGGGGCTGCTCGGAAGCCTGGGAGCTCTCCTTCCCACGGCGCTTGTCCTGCTTCTATCCGACCGATGGCGTCATTGGCTGCTGCCCTATCTGTTGAGCTACGCGACCGGGGCCATGTTGGCGACGCCGATATTGGGATTGATCCCAGAATCACTCGAACAGATCACGATCTCGGAAGCCGGTCTCTCACTGTTGGGAGGGCTTGTCCTCTTTTTTGTGTTGGAGTGGTCGGTGCTCTGGCGCCATGCTCACGACGACATGAACGAGCCGGAGACCGGTTCCCATTGGGCAGGGGCCGGCCGTCACCGTCGAACAGCCAACACGACAGCCACGTTGATCTTGATCGGTGATGCAGTGCACAACCTGTCAGATGGGGTGGCGATCGGGGCAGCGAGCGTAGCTGAGCCGGCCCTGGGCTTTGTCACGACCTTGGCGGTCATTGGTCATGAGATGCCGCAGGAATTAAGCGATTTTACGATCTTGCTCGCCTGTGGGTTCTCGTGGCGTCAGGCCTTGGTATGGAACAGTGTTTCGGCCCTTGGCACGTTGCTGGGCGTTCTCATGGCCTATGGAGGATTGGCCTATGCTCAGACGATCGTGCCTTATGCGCTGTGTGTGGCGGCAGCGAGTTTTTTATACGTGGGGCTTGCCGATCTCGTGCCGAAGTTACATGGGCAAATGGGAGCGGCCAAAGGGGTCTGGCAGTTTGCAATGCTTATAGCTGGCATGGTCACCATCGCGCTGTTGACCATGCTACCCCATTGATGAGTGTGGGGCGAGCCGACCGTGAATCCTATCTGGTGGTTCGCCTTACCAGCGCATGGCCGGACAACATTCGAAAAGCCACAAACGTCACGTCCCTTTCTTCAGAAGGACATCTCAAGATCGTCTTCCTCGGCGGCACAGAGCAGGAGGTGGCCTTTTGCGAACGTCCTTATCAAGGTCACCACGCCACTCTTGCTTTCTCCGCCTGTTATGACCGACGCGCGCCAGTTCGTGACGATGGGCGTCTGGAGAAGCTTTGTCCGTGTGCTGCTCATTATCCTCCACATGGAATTTCATCTGCCGGTGCTGCCGCGCGCGTTCTTTCATGATGGATGCTAATTCAGTCTCCCATCGAGGGTTCTTATTAATGCGCATTAATGCTTGGATGAACGGACCGCAGAGTTTCGTCGGAATCCGGCCAAGACAGTCCGAAGCGGATTACTTGCCTTTTAGGTGTCGAGAAGTTATAGACACACATGCCGTCTTCGTTCATGTGCGTGGAGAGGACTATCGCTGTGCAAGAAATTGGGCAAGATCCGGTATCGCTTGTTGAGCGGAAAGCCCGAGAAGTGGCGTCTACCCTTTTGGTTTCAGAACCACGGGTCAAGCTATTTCTGTTCGGCTCCAGGGCGACCGGGCGTGCCGGGGTTCGGTCGGATATCGATGTGGGGATCGATCTGGGGCATCCAATGGTGCCGGAAGTGCTCGCGGCAGTGCGAGATGCGTTCGACGACCTGCCGATTTTACAGAAGGTGGATGTGGTCGATTTTTCCAGTGTGGATGAAGCGTTCAGAGCCGTAGCCCTTCAACAGACAAGGTCTCTCTATGAGCGACAAACTGCGTAATTTGCTGCGGGTCCTGGATGCCGCCTTGCAGCGATTCGAGGGAGCGCTGGCTCAACCGGTCAATGAGTTTGTGCGGGACTCCGCCATCCAACGGTTCGAGTTCACGTTCGAGCTGTTTTGGAAGAGCCTGAAAGCGTACGCCGAGGAATCGGGTCTTGAAGCCTACTCGCCCAGAGATAGCCTGAGAACGGCGTTTCAATTGGGACTGATTCAGGAATGCTCGGACTGGTTTCGGATGTTGGAAGACCGCAATCTCACGAGCCACACCTATAACGAAGCCACTGCGGAAACAATCTACTCTCATCTCCCGGCCTATCTCCTCCTCATTCGCCAAGCGCATCGTGAATTGCTCAAGCGAGTGAAAAGTTGAAGGGTGAGCATCGCCCTGGGTATGTGTCATCCGGCCGAAGACAGCATCTTCAAGCCAGATGAGAAAGCTTACATAGTGAGGTGTGGTACGAAGCCTTGGCAAGACCTTGGCAGGATAGGGGCGACCCACTGGGATTTTTAGCAGGATTTGGAGGATAGGAATGAACGATGAGGGCTCTATCGTGTGTATTGCGTGAGGATCATGCTCGACGAAAATCTTCCGGCCAAGCTCGTTCGGGTGTTTGCCGAGCTGGGACAGGATACCGACACCATTCCCAAGAGGACATGGCGGGGAAACCGGATGATGAGGTGTGGGCTGCGGTTTAGGCAGCAGGGCGGTTCTTCATCACGCAGGATCTAAACTTTTCCAATACCACTGTTTTGTGCCAGCAAGGCATGAGGGAATCTTGCTGGTGCGGCTGCGGGCACCTGGCCGCGCTGCCCCGACCCATCGAATTCATGCCGTTTTTCAGAGTGAATCTGTTGAAGTGTGGAGGAGCGCCTTCATTGTGGTCATCGACTGCAAGCTCCGCGTCGGGTTCAGACGAGCTGGTCCGGTATTTCCGGAGATGGTGTCGCGCGAGATTCGTCGAACAACAGCAGTTGATTCGATCCACTTGGGCCAGCCGAATAGTGAGGGTGTGATCGTGACGGAAGACTAGGAGAGGCTCAAGCGGAGAAGGAAGGTCGGGTGGCAATCCGGATGACCCAACCATTGCCGGTCGTATCCTCTTGACTACAGTGGGGATCACCGCGACCGACGATGCCATCACCGGCCATCGCGGCAGGGGCGGCCAGGGGATTCTGACGGTTCCGGTGGTTTACAACGGATGGGTCCAGAAGCTTCCTGGTTCATGGAAGAATCAGTTGACGCCGTCTCAACATAATCCAATTCAATAATGTATTGACCAGTTCAGCCTGAGCTTTGTTCAGGCTGGGCTGCGATCCCCTCCCTTTCGCAGGGCCAAAAGTTTTCCGAGACTCCCATTTACTTTTTTTCTCCCCCTCCGTCTAACCCATCAGACAAGGTTGGAAGGAGGGGGTATGCAATCATTCCATTCACACGTGAGCATGTCGCTCCTGTCAGTACTCTTGCTGTTGTCCGGCTGTACCTCCACGTTGGTTCGCGATGAGGTGAAGCGCACGGCCGGACTAGGAGGCCATTGCAGCGGCAGCGAGTGGGTAGATGACTCATCCATCGCCGTATTGCCGGTCCCAGTCGTCGCCTTTGTTACCCCGCACATCGATCTACGTGATGTCTCGAGTGAGCCGTATCTGAATCGATGTGGAGCCTCGACCAGAGTGGTCAATCGGGAGGTATCGGTCAATAGACTGGCGTGCATGCCTGCCGGCCTCACACGAATTATTACGCTCGGCGTTTGGCAATGGTGTCCGGCGCGCGTCACCTGGTCGGCGGATGTGCTAGGGGATATACCATGATCGGCCAACGTCTTGGCCGAGGACCGGAAAAATTAGAAACCACAGCCGCAATTCGTCAACAAGGAACACACTATGAATATCTCGAATGCCTCACGATGTGTCGTTAGTTTGATAGGTTTGATGGGAATAGCAGGGCTCCTTGCCGCATGCGGCAGCGAGGGAGCGCCATCGGTTTCGGCAAGCGGGTCCGGATCAGGGTCCGGATCGGCATCGGCATCCGGGACGATCACGGAGTTCGGGAGCGTGTTTGTCAATGGAAAGAAGTTCGAGACGGAAAATGTGGAAGTGCGGCATGACGGCGTTATTGAGCGGTGCACCATCAATGCCGTGACGACGTGCGGGCTCAAGAAGGGGATGATGGTCACGGTGAACGGCTCGTTCAACGGCACTCAGCGGTCGGCGAGCACTGTTCATCAGAAGGATGCGGTAGAGGGACTTGTCCAATCGGTGGCGGCGGATGGGTTGAGTCTGGTGGTGATGGGACAAACCGTCCTGCTCGATAATACCACCATCATCGACAACAACATCCCAGGACAAGATGTGCGGAATCTTGTCGCCGGGACGGATGCGGTGGAAGTCAATGGACACATCAGGCCAAACGGGGTGATCCAGGCGACGTTTATCGAGAAGAAACCGATGGGAACAGTGACGCCGGAGGTGCGGGGATTCGTGAGCAATCATGCGTCAGGATCTGCGACATTCCGGATCGGCACTCTCACGGTGCACTACAGTGGAGCGGACATCAGCGACATGCCGACACCGAACGGCAACAATTGGGACGGTCGTTTCGTCGAGGTCAAAGGGATGAACTTTGACAGTGAGACGACGACGCTCGTTGCCACTAAAGTCGAGCCGGAGAATCAGGGCATCGCCGGCAATATCGATGAATTTGAGGTCGAGGGCTACGTGACGCAGGTGCTTGGAGCCGGCGATTTCTTGATCGGCAACACGCATGTCCAGACAACCAGCAACACGGAGTTTCGCGGAGGGACGATTGATGAGATCGTCGTGGGGGCGAAACTGTCGGCTGAAGGCCGATGGGAGAACAACGTTCTGACTGCCAAGCATGTGAAATTTCATGAGAGTGTTCGGTTGGAAGGCGATATTGCAGCGATCGGAACGGATTCCATAACCATCAGAGGGCTGTCCGGTATTACGGTTACCGTGAATCGTCAGACTGAATTCAGGGCGAGTGGGGGTAGAACCATCGACACCCTCAGCGATCTGGCGGTCAATGACCATGTGCGGGTGCGTGGTCGAGTGACTGGTTCAAATACCGTGATCGCGACCCGTATCCAACTGCGCTCACCTGATAATGATGTGGTTCTTCAGGGACCGGTGCAATTGATCAACGGCCAAACGTTGGTCATTCTGAATACGTCCATCGATACATCGGGACTGCAGGACAATCATTTTGAAGGGCTCAACGGGCAAGTAATCGGACGGGCGGCTTTCTTCAATACAGTTCAAGTCGGCACGCTTGTCAAAGTCCAGGGCCGGCTGGTTGGTGAAACGGTTCAATGGCGCGAAGTCGAATTGGAAGATTAACTCGGCGTATGCCGGCAAGCGGGTTAGACTGCGACGATGGGATTCTAAAAAGGAGATGGATGATGAACCGAATCAGTTGGAAAGAAATGATCATAGGGACTCTTGCGGGACTCTCGATTATGACCTCACCGGTTGTGGGCCAAGGCACCGGCTCCGCCGAAGAGCCGGCGGCTCGTGTTGATAATCGAGGGTCTGGCTCGCTCAATGACGGGCCGGGATCACTCAATAGCGGTTCCGAGTCCATCAACCGTGGTCGTGATGGTGACGATCATCGAGGGAGAAACGGGAGGGACCGTTTGTACCTGGCACAAGCTGAGGATGTGCGTCAGGAAGACCGGCGGGAAGATCGGAGGATCGACCGAAGAGAAGATCGTCGTGAAGATCGACGAGCGGATCGCCAAAGAGACCGACAAGAAGATCGGCAGATGGATAGGCGCGTGGATCGCCGAGAAGATCACCGATCGAACGCAGGCGGCGAATTTCGTGGCCTTGACCGGGCCGATCAGGTTGCCGGTGAACATGGCAGAGAAGGGCGAGACCATGCCCGCATGATGCAAATGGATCGCCCGAACAGACCGGAACGGATGGAGCGGCCAGAGAGGCCAGAGCGACCAGAGCGTCCGGGCAGGCCGGAACGGCCGGAGAGACCGGAACGGCCCGGAAGACATTAAACTTCTGTTGGTATTGAGGCGGCAAATAACAACGGCGTCGGGATTGTCCCGGCGCCGTTCTGTTGTGTGGTCCTGTGTGTTGTCTAGGTCGTTGCACTCTGATCGGTCTCTGGCTAAGCTGCGGCCGCGACTCGTGCGCGATGGGCTGCTAAAGTGGATGGATTTCTCGTGCCGAAAGGGATGTCAATGGAGATACGCAGGTGGACGGTACTCGTAATGACAGTGGTAGTTGTTGTTGGACTGTATGGACGAGAAGGTTTGGCAGCCGATCCGGTCGATAAGCGGCCACAGCCCGCGTCTGAACGAAACTGGCAGATCGGGCTGACCCCCAGTTACAGCAGCGGTAACTTCGGCACCAATACCACCAGTGAGTTTGTATATGTCCCGTTTTCGGTGCGTCGGTACTTTCGAGACGGCGATGTGTCGTTAGTTATTCCATTTGTGTCCGTGACCAGTAACGGCACGGCGACGTTAGTCGGCGGTCAGCCGATTCAGACCTTGCCTGGACGGTGTCTCAAGAAAGGCGGGACGGAAATCGATACCGACAAGCCGGAGTGTCTTGCCTTGCTCAAGGCGGGTCAGGGAATCGCCGGGCGGGCGGCGCAAAAGGTGACCAACTCAGGCCTCGGCGACATCATCCTCAGGGGGCGCTACTATCTCGTGGAAGAGCGCGACTATGTTCCCTTGATTGCGATCACGGGGCGATTAAAGATCCCTACTGCCAGTGAAGGAAAGGGGTTGGGAACCGGTGCCCTTGATCATGGGTATGGGGTTGAAATCTCCAAGCTCATCGGGGAGAAGTGGTTGGCGTTTCTCGACGGCGGATACAATTTCATCGGAAATCCGGATGGCGTCGAGCTCCAGAATCAATATTGGTATGACGTCGGCGCCGGATATTACTTCACCAAGAACCTCCTGGCGAGCGTCTATTTTGAAGAGTATCGGGCGCTGGTGCCCGGCTTGGTGAACATTCGAGATTTCTTCTTTGCGATGAATTACAAAGCGTCCGCCGCGTGGAGATTCAATGGCGGCGTGGCGGTCGGCGTCTCCAATGGAGCACCGGACTATGTCGTCTCAATTGGCACCAGTTACCGGTTCTAGCCGACCTCTCCCCCCTTTCGAGGCTGTTTACACGCCTCTCAGCGATGCGTCTAATGAAACAGGTAGGCCAAAGCAGACGGTCCTGTGGCATCGGGCCAGACTAACCGGAGTCGGAGCATGCCACCGGATCAGCAGATAGGACCCGATGACGCGCAACTGGTTGCCCGCTGCCTCAAGCACGATCATGAGGCGTTCGGGCAACTGATTGAGCGACATGCGTCCACGATTGTGAATCTGGCTTATCGGATGGTGGGCAATCGTGCGGAAGCAGAGGATCTGGCTCAGGAAGCGTTTCTGACCGCCTTCAAGGCGCTATCGACGTTTCGTGCCGATTCCAAATTTTCCACGTGGCTCTATCGGATTGCGGCCAATAAGTGCAAAGACTGGTTGCGAGCCAAGCGACCAGGAGAGGGACTGTATGACAGTGATGCCAATGAGGTATTAGACGATCATGTGGCTGAGCACCGGACCCCTGAAGTCCTGTTATCTCAACAACAGGTTGCGCAGGAATTAGAACAGGCGATCGCGCGCTTGCCGCCGCTCTACCGTGAGGCATTCGTCCTGAAGCACGTCGAAGGGTTGAGCTATGAGGAGATGGAAGAGATCCTTGGTGTGAATGGCGACACGTTGAAAATGCGCGTCTATAAAGGGCGACTCCAACTCAGCCGAGAGTTAGCATCGCTCAATCCGAGTCGCTAGGAACGGACCCTCACTGCGGTGATGCGATGAATGAACACGAACTGTTGATTCAGCGGTTCCTCGACCAAGATTTAAGCCCTGAGGAGCGAGTGGCGTTTTTGCAGGCCGTTGATGCCGATCCTCTGTTACGTCGGCGTTGGCTCAACCTGGAAATGGTGGTCGCTGAAGCGGCGCGATTACCGAAGGTGACCCCATCCCCAAGGTTCTTGAGCGAACTCAAGGCTAAAGTTTCCCCACCGGTCCCCAACTGGTGGGAGCGCTGGTACGCCGCTGTGACTATGCCGCGAAGACTGGAATGGAACCTGGCCGGCGCCGTTGCAGCGGCGTGTGTCGCCATCGTGGTCGTGGCGGGGCTGTTCACCATGATGCCGGAACGAGTGGTGGAGGTGCCGGTTGCAACGGCTCCACCCCAGGCGACTGCGGTTGGGATAAAACAGGAGCCGACGGTGTTCGTCCGGCTGGTCTTGCTGCAACCAGAAGCACGATCGGTATCAGTGGCAGGAGACTTCAACGGATGGGATCCGGCCCGGACTAAACTAGAGCGGTCGGACGGTGGCATGTGGACTGTCACGATTCCCCTTCGCCCCGGTCGATACCAATATATGTTTGTCATTGACGGGAAAGAATGGATCGCCGATCCGCTGGCGACTGAAGAAACCACCGATGGGTTTGGTTCGCAGAATGCGGTGCTGGACGTGGACATTTAGTGTGCGCCCGGAACTCCTTGCAACAGGCCTAGTGCTTCGGTACGCTCCCGCCTATGGGAATGAGACTGAAGGGGCTCAGCCGGCAATTTCGGACGCTCATCATCATGATCATACTGGCGTGTGGATTCCTGGCCTGCGCCAACCAGCCGGCGATGAAACCGGACGTGCCCAAGCCTCTGGGCGGGGCCGTGCGTTTCACGGTGGTCGTGCCGGGGGCCAAACAGGTCTTTCTCGTCGGCTCCTTCAATGGCTGGGCCAAGGAATCGACGCCGATGAGTATCGTGAATGGCTCCTCACTCTGGTCGGTTGATGTGCCGCTCGCAGAGGGTGAATACACGTTCATGTATGTGATCGATGGAGTTCGATGGATGACACCGCCTCAGGCCGAGGATTTCGTCACCGATGGCTTTGGGCGAACCAACGGGGTTGTGATCGTGCGGTAAGTCGATGAACATGCGAATCGACATGGCGATGGGAGCGTTGAGCGTAATGGTCGCATTGACCGCCGTCTCGGTCTGGGCCGAACCACTCTCGGTTCAGGATCGGGAAGCCATTATGCGGCTTGGCGCGACGCAGGGTCATTCGGAAACCGAGATCACCTCCTTGCTGGAACACGTGAACAAGGCCGGCGAGAGGGGACTTCCCACTGACTCGTTGTTGAACAAAGTGCGGGAAGGACTGGCGAAGGGAATTGAACCCAGACGGATCGATCTGGTCTTGCGGCAGATGACGTCACGACTCGAATCCGCTCACGAAGTGTTGGAAGAAGCGAAAGGCCGCGGCATAGCGGAGGGGAATCGGCAGCGCGCGCTGGAAACACTGGCGGAAGCGTTTGCACGGGGGGCCACGGTCGATGAAGTGCGGGAGCTGAGTCGATTGTCGCAAGAAGGCCGTCATAAGGTGACGCAAGATGAACTCGCAGCCGGCGCAAAGGGCGTGGCCGTGATGAAAGAGGGAAGAATTCCATCGAAAGACGGGATGGCGTTGGTTAGCGAGGGAATCAAACAGGGCTATCGCGCGGTCGAACTCTTGGATCTCAGCCGCGAAGTCAAACGGCGCGGGGCTGATTTTGAAAGAGACCCTGCCAGTCTCAACGCGCTTCGCGAACAGATCAGCCGTGGAGAACGAAGAGATCGGCTCTTCAAAGACGAGGATCGGAATCGGTCGGGCGGTGGAGACCGCAATGAACGAGGCGGCCGCGATGACCGGAAGGATCGGGACGACCGACACGATTCAGCCCGCGAGCGGGTTGATCGGTCAGATCGCTCCGGGCGCGGCGATAGACCGGAGCGCATCGAGCGTTCTGATAAAGTGGAACGACCGGATCGGGCAGACCGGTCCGGCCGCGGTAGAGATTGAGCAGACCATCAGCCATGTTTGCGCTATTCCGCATAGCGCAGCGTGTGGCCCACCTGCGAGCACTGTGCACGACAAAGACTTCGGCCGTGAAGGCTAATCAAATCCCCATGAACCCTTTCTTTAGCGTGCCGGGTCGTTCCGGCTTGAGCGGAACAACCCGATACCGACTCCCGATCCCTTTTTTCGACAGGGCGTTGCTGCTTGAGCAACGGGCGACACAGGAGGTCTAGGCGAACTGCACCACTCCATGGTCGTCGCAATGACTGGTATGGGCGAAATGGAGATGGCCTGCAACGAGATAATCGATATGATCGCCGTGAGGAACCGCCTGATGTCCACAGGTAGCGCCGTGACGATGGTCTGTTTCATGCCCGTTACAGTGGTGGGTTGGTGTGCAGGTCGCTGGATTCTGGGCAGTGATTTCAAGGCGATGTTCATCTACATGGTTGTCATGAAGATGATGGAGGTGCCCGTCATGCAGATAATCCGTGTGGCCGTTATGCACAATAGCCTGGTGTCCGCACCTTATTCCGTGCTGATGGTGATGCTGATCGTGAATGGAATGATCGTTCATGGCGGAACTCCTTTCTGGAAGGAAGTTAGGGCGACTCATTGATGAGTCGCGGAGAGTCTAGACCGCTACGAATACGAGGTCAAGAGGAGGTCTGTTCAGTGAGGAGAAAAAGGGGGCGGGAGGCATTGCTTCGCTCGCAGGCGCAGCGCCTGGTTAGGCACCATAAACGCACGCTCCATCCTTGAAAACGCGCAGGGAGCCTGGTTGCTGCTCGTTCCACTGTTCGTCCGTCAAAGGGGCAGTCGCTATTACAACACCTCTTTGATCCGGGCGTTTCTCCTCAGCCAAATCAACCTCCCAATCTTCATCACAAAGGGAGATTCTCCCAAATGGCGCAGTCCGCTCAGTGATCCAAAGACTGTTATAGCCATCATAGTCGCGATAACTGTACAGGTGATCCCCTTCCGAAAAAAGAAGATTCATGGTGCCATATTTGTTGAATTCATGGAGGAGATCCTCGATTCTCTTGAACTCTGTGAAGCGGATGTCATCTTCGGAGAGTCTCGTCAGCAATGCACACAGGAGGAGCTCGGAGTCGGTTTCGCCCACAGGGTGAAACTTCAGTGGAAGTCTCGGTAGATTCACCGTGCCATTGTGGGCGAATACGATGTCGCGGGACCGAAACGGCCGTGAAAAGGGATGGGTGTTTTGAAGTGTATGCTTCCCTCGGGTTGCGTGCCGCACATGACCAATGAAAATCTTGCTCACAAAAGAGTCATAGTCACGGAGGAACGTGGCCAACTTGCTGTTTGGGGCCTTAATTGGTTCCTTCAATACTTGAGAAGCATGGCCATCAAATCTGGCTATCCCCCACCCATGTGGGTTCTCTTCGCCACGATGACGGAACCCTCTGAAAGAAAGCGAACACCGAACGGGCTGGTTAAAATTGAGGCCCAGCAATTCACACATGTGCCCTCTCCTCCTCCTTAGGAGCCAACGCACAACCGGAGCTGTGCGTGCGCAACGCCTCCATCGACATTCCATCGTCGAAGTTGTGATGTGGCTCTGTTCTGTTGGCCTGAAAGCGCTGGTCGAGTCGCGTGAAATTGACTGCCTTGACCGATCCGAGTGGCCTCCTCGGCGACTTGCTCATCAATGTCACGCGATCTCCCCAAGAGTCGCAAAAGACGATGACGTAGAACCGTACCACTTCTTCAGCTTCCTTTGAGGACCAAAGGAGCGGGACAATCTTCTCAACGTGCCTTTGAGGCATGCCCTTAGCCAATCGTCCAACAAGGTCATGGCTGAACAATCTCCACGAGGTACAGCAAAGGATTGAAGGCTATTCGTGATACCTTTTGCCTGCTCAGGACTGTGTCTGCGTCTGGAAGCGGTATGGTGCCGAGGGACAGAATCGAACTGTCGACACCAGCCTTTTCAGGGCTGTGCTCTGCCAACTGAGCTACCTCGGCACAGGTGTGAGGTCTCTGTGCGGTAAGGCAACAAGCATCATCAGGACCGCTTCTTTGCCTCAGCCGCTTGCACGGGTCGCATCTTACCAAGATGGGCCAGTCAAGTTCTAGCTTTTTCCGAGAACAACCATAGACGCATTGAAATGGATTGAAATGTGACTGGCTGCACGATGGGGCGTGAAAGAAGATTGAAAAGTGCTGTCCCAAATTGTGGGGGTTCGGTAAGATCGGCCTATTCGAGATGTCGGTAAGACAGTGAAGCTACCTGGATGGGAGTTGGGCGATGTCGTTGATGCACCTCGTCACGGATGCTGAAAAGGAAGGAAAAGCTGATCCTGCCGAACAGCGGATTTCTCCCTGGCTCATCTGGGGTTATGTGGTGGGAGGCGCCGTCCTTGTGGCGGCGGTGGGGACCTGGTTGGTGTGGTTTGCGATCTCCATTCAGCGCACCTTTGACGATGAGGCCATACGAGCTGCCTGCGAACGGACGATGCCGGAGAAAGTGCAACGGTGTGTTGATACAGTCATCCTTCAACGGGGCGGGGGAAAACGATGAAAAAGACAAGTCTCCGATTTCACCATGGGCTGTGCATCGTGGCCCTGGTTGTCGGTTGTACGACGCCGGCGACCTTCTCCATTGCTCAAGACGATCTGGCGGATAGACGGCTAAGGGTGGAGGTAGGCCTTGGTACTTGGCTGAGTGTGGGGGAAACGACCTGGAGCCACAATGCTTCAGTGGTTTCCCCTTTTGGGAATCCGACATCCCGCTTAACGTATGAAGACCATTCAGCCAATGTCGTGGAGTTGACCGCTAAGGTACGGGTGGGGCCGCGATGGTTTGGGCAGTTCAACATCGGTGGCGCTCGTATCGGAGGAGGGAGGCTGACGGACGACGATTTTCTGGTCCAGGACGGAGGGAATCCGTCCCTGCGGACTCACAGTGATATTGATGGTTCTGGCCTCTGGTATTTGAATATGGACGTGGGCGCTCAGGTCCTTGAGTTTCACGAGGGACGGGGAAGTGTGGAGGCGATGGGCGGCTTTCAGTATTGGCGGCAGCGGCATCGTGCTTTTGGTGTGCGCCAAGTATCCTGCTCGGCGGCGGGGGCTTCTATCGATCTTGATCCGGTCATGCCCGGCGTCAATCCTCTGTGTGTGCCGGGAGCTTCTCCAATATCCAGCGGCGTTCTTGCCATTTCCAATACCAACACGTGGTATTCGCTTCGGACCGGCGTTCACGCCGACTATCGTCTTGTTCGCTGGTTGAGTTTGCGCGGCTCCATCATTGTCAAACCGATTAATTTTTTCACGAACGACGATACGCACCATCTTCGTGTGCCAAGCGAATTCCAAGATCCTAGTTTTACGATGAGAGGCATTGGGTTCGGGGCGGATGCCGATGTCACGGCGACGGTCTCGTTGACCAGCTCGTTTTCCGGTTACGTGGGCTACCGTGTCTGGTGGAACCGTCTGATCGATGGAACTTGGAAGGGCCACCAGGCTGATGGGCGGTCGTTTTCCTATCCCCTGACTGAGATGGAATCGCTGCGGCACGGGCTGACAGCAGGCATTCTGTACCGGTTCTAGGCGTTACCGCCGTGGCCGTCCGGACGGCAGGGTCTCTTCCTCGTATTGCATGAACAGTCGCTTGGCTTCTGGGTGAATGTGATTGGGATGGCCGTAGGGGATCGACGCCGTCTTAAAGAGCGGCACCAATTTGCCGTTGGGATGAAGATAGCCCGCGCGGAGCGGCACGGTGCGTTTGTTATGCCGGATCAAGCGGCAGGTCGTTGTGCGGATCGACGACAACCAGTCGGCGATGTCCTGGGGATTGCCGATGGAGGCCGAAAGCAGCAACAGTCTGGCCTGCGACGGGCAGAAGATGATGGTTTCTTCCCAGACGACGCCTCGCTCCGGATCCGCGAGGTACTGCGATTCGTCCAAGATGACGAGCCCTAGGGTATCCAGCCGCACGTCGATTTCGCCGCTCGCCGCATCATACAGCAGGTTTCGTAAAATCTCCGTCGTCATGATCAGCAGGGGAGCCTGGCCGTTTTCCTGTCGATCACCGGTGAGAATCCCCACCTTCTCAGGCCCGAAAAGACGGGAAAATTCGGTAAACTTGGTGTTGGACAAGGCCTTGAGCGGTGACGTGTAGATGACCGTGCGATTGTCCTCCATGGCCCGGCGGGCTGCTTCGATCGCCACGTAGGTTTTTCCGCTTCCAGTCGGCACGCTCACCACCACATCGCCTTCAGCCAGGGCAGCCAAGGCTTCGACCTGCCAAGGATCGGGGACGAATGGTTGAGGAGGGGGGACGCCGATCCCTTCTAGCCAGCTTGCGAGAGAAACGGCCGGTCCGCCCGTGTCCGGCTCTCCTCCCGTGGTCGGGGGGTGTTGGCGTTTGGGAGGGGTGGGCGCCGCTTCTTCTTTTCGCCGTGCGGGAGTCCTGGGCCGTTGAGGAAGAGCCTGCCGCTCGGCGATCAATGTTTGTAAATCTGATTCAAGGCCCGCTAGATTTTGACTTGAATGTTGGAGTAGGAGTTCGATCAGTCGCCGTTTGCCGGCACGAAAATGCCGGTGCACCCGTCCCCGCGCCAGGCGATGAAGCAGCGAAACCGGCTGTTGCGCCAGGAGTTGTTCGAGTTCGTCTGTCGTCATGGTTGCGCCTCACCATCGATCATCATAACGTCTCCCCCACGAAAATGCTTCGGCAGGCGGTATGCACGTTGAGGCATGGTCACGTGGGTCTTCATGGCAGTTCCTCCAGCACACCGCGCCGAATGAGGGCGATGGCTTTTGAAGCCGTGTCCGCCAGGCCTGGGTGCGTGGCATGCAAGGCGTGGATCTGTGAGAGAAACTCCAATGTTCTGGCCAGCAGGCGATAGAGATCCCCTTCGGCCATGGTGGTCAAGCGGCAGAGTCCAATCCATGTTAGTTGAGGATCGGCCACCCACCGCTCGGCAATGGCTGCAACATCAGCCCTGAGGAGTGGAGGATCTTCGTAGGGGGAGAGGCTCTCGGCCAATTTCCGTACTTGGCCCAACAATGAACTGAGGCCCGGGCTGATACGGGGGAACGAGCCGGGACGGTCGTCGTCGTGCGCGATACTGGAGAGGATGCCAGTGAGGATGGCAGGCTCGATGCCGCTGAACGCTTCGGCCCGGATCAATTCCGTGATCAACAATGAATGGTCGATGCGGATCAATCGCGCCCATTCGCCGTCAGCCGTCAGTTGAGCGGAGGAGGTCAAATAGCCGAATTTCTGGAGCACGTCGACACGCTCTTGAAACCGATGCCACAGACTGGCGCGGAGGGCTTGGATGGATTTGACATAGCGTTGCTGTTCCTGTCGGAGCCGGTGGGCGATGGCGAAATCTTTCTGACAGGCCGGACGGGAGGGACAGGTCGGACACGGAAAGTCACCGAGGGACTGAACGACGGTGTCGGGAAGGGGGACCGATTCTTGGGAAACCAAAATCGGCAGAATCGGCAGTCGTGGAGGGAGTTCCGTCAGTTGATAGCAGAGCTCGTCAAAGGATGC
This sequence comes from Nitrospira sp., assembly GCA_024330965.1. Classification (GTDB taxonomy): domain Bacteria; phylum Nitrospirota; class Nitrospiria; order Nitrospirales; family Nitrospiraceae; genus Nitrospira_D. The sequence goes on from JANDJL010000008.1 coordinate 76,877, forward strand.
CGCCGAACACCAGGGAAACGAGGAGGTTTCTTCGCAGTCGAACACTCGGTCGAAAATCTCGACGACGGCAGCGGCAGGACATTCCGTCACGGTGCCATTCGGCCGGAGTACCGAAATCATGGGATGCCGCTGGCCCTTGCTGCGATATTGCCGGAGGACAATCCCGCGCCCGCGGGCCAGGCCGACCACTCGTCCCGGCGTCATGAAGTGAAAGCGCGCCGACAGCTCCGGCGATTCATGGTGGGGCTGGTGGCGTTGGGGGCGTTGCCGGCGGGCTTGATCGAAGGTCTGCCATTGCGTGATCCAATCAGTACAAATTCGAGGGCCGAACGGTTCCATCTGAACGTGCAGCGCGTCCAGTTTGCGTTCCAATGATTCGGCGCGTCGGTTCAGTTGAAACTGAGCAAAACTCTTGGCCAGAATCGACTGGATTTGCTCTAAGGGGTGAGCCTTCAAGAGGTTGAGCACCATCGGATAGGTGATGGTGAATTGACTCTCGATAGGTTCCGGATGGCCGGTCAATCCTTTAGTGAGCACGCTCAGGTCAATATAGGGCGAAGGGGCTATGACGGCGAATCCGACTTGGTCTTTGCCGCGTCGTCCTGCTCGTCCGGCGATTTGTTGTACTTCACCGATCGTCAGATCCGTAAAGTCTCGTGCCTTGCGAATGCTGGATTGGGTGATGACCACGGTGCGGGCGGGAAAGTCCACGCCGGCGGCCAACGTGGTCGTAGCGAACACGGCGTCGAGGCAGCCTTGTCTCATCAGTTCTTCAACAGCGATTTTCCAGGAGGGCAGATGTCCCGCGTGGTGTGCCGCGACACCGATCCGCCGTACTGTCGGGATGAGTGGGTGATCCGCGACACTTGGGTACTGAGCGATCACCTGCTGGAGGACGGCATCGATGGCTTCTTGACGAACGGGGGGGAGAACGATATCGGCGTGGTCGAAAGATTCCATGGCCTCGTCGCAGGCACGACGTGATGTCAAAAATACAATGGCGGGAGTCAGGTGTTTCTGGCGCAGGGCGGTGATCAGGTCAACCGGATGAATTGATGGCGGCATGCAGGTTCATTCCCTTTGAAATCACGACGATGCCGGAATCCGTCACTTTGAATCGTTTGGCGTCGGCCTCGCGGTCGTACCCGATTTCTGTGTGAGGAGGGATTGTGACGTCTTTGTCGATGATCGCTCGTTTGATGCGGCTGTGATGGCCGATCTGCACGTTGTCCATGAGGATGGATTCCCGGACGTCGGCGTGATCTTGCACCCTGACGTTGGGTGAAAGAATCGAATTTTGTACCCGTGCACCGGAGATGATGCACCCACCGCTGACGATGGAATCAAGAGCGACTCCCATCCGGCCCCCTTGAAAATCTTGGGCGAACACGAATTTGGCCGGGGGAAATTGACCTTGATACGTGCGGATCGGCCACTCGGGATCATATAAATTGAACTGCGGATCCACGGAGACGAGGTCCATGTTGGCTTCCCAGTAGGCGTCCAACGTGCCGATGTCGCGCCAATACTGAATCGCTTTCTTGTTGGCGTCCTGAAACTTGAAGGCGTAGACGCGGTGTTGCCCGATCATCCGAGGGATGATGTTCCTGCCGAAATCATGGGCGCCCCCTTCTTGGGCGTCCGCGATGAGATGTTCCCGAATGGCCTTGGTCCGAAACAGATAGATCCCCATTGAAGCAAAGGCATGGGTCGGGTCGTTCGGCAACGGAGTGGGGTGGGCCGGCTTTTCATCGAAGCGGGTGATGCGATGGTCTTCATCCACGGAGATAACCCCGAAACGAGAGGCTTCTTCAATGGGGATGTCAATCGCGCCGACGACGGCGTCAGCCTGTTTGGCGATCAGCCAGTAGTACATCTCGGCATAGTTCATCTTGTAAATATGATCCCCGGCGAGCACGAGGATGAATTCTGGATTCTCCGCGTCGATCAGAAAGAGGTTTTGATAGACCGCGTCGGCAGTACCTTTGTACCAATCCTCGCTGATGCGCTGCTGGGGCGGCACCGAGGCGATATATTCCCCCAACTCGGCGTTCAAGACATTCCACCCCATTCGGATGTGCCGGTCGAGCGAGTGGGATTTATATTGGATCAGCACGACGATTTTACGAAGCCCCGAGTTCAGGCAATTGCTCAAGGTGAAGTCGATGATCCGATACTTCCCTCCGAACGGGACGGCCGGCTTGGCCCGTTGCTCCGTCAGGGGATAGAGCCGCTCTCCCTTGCCTCCGGCGAGGATCATCGTAAAGATTTTCTTCATCATCGGATGAAATTCTAACAGGACCGTCGGGAAATAGGAAGAAAGGGGAATCGTTGACTTACCGAGGGCATCAGATGATACTGGCCTCTGCGTGCACGGTCCTTTCGGAGGCGCCTTGAAAAAAGGAGCGACTATGAAGCGAGATGTTCTGGTGGAGGCTCTCCAACAGACCCATCGATCCGGAGAAACATCTTCTCTTCGCCCCAACTTCATGAACGACATGGCATGGCGTCTGGATCGCCTGGAGGGGCAGCTCAAACGGTTGTCCGAGTTGGTGCGGGACCATGCCGAGGATATGGATCGTCTGGTGCGGATCGTCGCGGAGGATCGGGACATCATCCGCCGCCAATTGCTCCAAAAACACCGTGAGAAAGTTCGGGCTAGGAAGCATGTGCGAGAAGCCATGTCCAGGGCGGGGCTGAAAGACTGAGTGTTTTACTACCGGTATTCCGGCCGGTTTCGCGGGCTTGATCAATGGAGTCTCCAGCACAAGGCGACTCGTATCCGTACAGAGAGAGAACAGCCGGTTTGGACAAGATCGGGCATCCGTTCGGCTGTTCATTGTCACGGACAATCTCACCGACTCTTCTAAAAATTGTCTCTTCCGAGGCTGATCCATGAAGAAAGCCTGTGTACGGTCCTGTTTGCCCTACGGGCTATTGCCGAGTCTATTGGTCTCGGCGATCTGCTGCCTCGTCGACGGCCAGGCGGCAGCCTCCGGCGTCTCGACGGATCCAGTCTTTGGAGTGCTCCCGCGGTCGGACGAGGTCGTATCGGACAAGACCCTACGATTGAGCCTTGACGAGGCGGTCGAGTTATTCCTCAGGAGGAATCTTGACCTTCTAATTGCCCGATTCGGCATTGCAATGAGTAAGGCTCAGGAGGTCACGGCGAGATTGTTTCCGAACCCTGTAGTGTCTATCGGGATGGTAAGCTCTCCAGTCGACGGTCGAACGCTTTCGAACAGCGGGCAACTCTATCCCCAAATTCAACAGTTGTTTGAATTAGCGGGAAAACGAGGGTATCGGATCGAAGGCACCGAATTCGGTACGCAGTCGGCAGAAGCAGGTTTTGAGGACGCGGTCCGTCAGCTCGGCTTCGCGGTCAAGGATGCCTACTATCGAGTCCAGCTCGCGCGAAGACGACTCACATTGGCGGAGGAAAACAAAGAGCGCTTTTCACGTATTCTCGAGGTCAATACTATTCGGTTCAAGAAAGGATTTATTGCGGAAATCGAGCTGATTCGCATCCGGCTTCAGTACATCGATTTCCAGTCTCAAGTGATCCAGGCTCTTCAAGAGGTGGAATCAGCCCAATCCGATCTTCGCCAACTGCTGCGGGTTTCTCCTACAACTGATTTCGAATTGACGAGCGATTTGGAGTTCAAGCAGTTGAACCTTGACCGAGCCATGTTGGGCGCCATCGCACTCGAATCTCGTCCCGATGTGCGTATGAAACAGTTCGTGCTTTCGCAACGGGAGGCCGACCTCAAGCTCGCTAAGGCGTATCGGGTTCCCGATGTCACGGTGGGAGCCGGCTATGCCGTTCAAGGACCACGGGGACCGGACAACTCTAATCAAATTGGCATCAGTCTTGGATTCCCGCTGCCGTTGTTCAACCGGAACCAGGGCGGGATCATGCAGGCGGAGACGGCGATCCAGTTGGCTCAAGCGGATCTCTCCAAAACGTTGAACCTTGTCGAAAATCAGGTAGATGTCGCCTATCGCAATGTAGTCCATAGCCGGCGGTTGGTCGAAGCGTACCTCAGCGGCGTGCTCGACGACGCGCGCGCGACGCTGGCGATCGTAGAACGTGCCTATGAACGGGGCGGTGCCACGCTTGTCGACTTGCTAGACGCGGCCAGAACTTCCTGGATGATCCAAGAAAACTTTATCGAGGCGCTGTTTACGTATCAGCGAAACATCCTTCAATTGGAAAACGCTGTTGGGGCAAATATCGGGATTTGAATGGAAAGGGAGCGGCGTTGGCTCGAGGCAAGAGCAGGATTTCAGGAATGGGGGAAAGACGGGGATGGAAGACGAATGCCTACAATAAGGTCTCGGTCTGGTTATCGGCTTTGCTGCTGCTGACGGCCTGTGGTCGTTCCGACCAGTCGTGTGATTTGACCAAAGAAAATCCTCCAGAAGGCGACAAGAGAACGGCATCGGTCACATCATCACCGCTCGTCGAAACGGCGGTCGTCGAATGGGGGGCTTCCCATCAGAAGCTGACGCTCTTCGGCAAGGTAGCTTATGGCGAGGACCGGTACTCGCGTATCTCGTCACCGCTCCAAGGGCGGGTTATCGAGGTCCGAGCCCATCTGGGTGATCGGGTCAAGGCCGGCGATATTCTGTTGGTGGTTGACAGCCCGGATATCGCGCAAGCCTATTCGGAGTATGTGAAAGAAGATTCCGAATTGGAGTACGCCACAAGAGCGTACGAGTTAGCCAAGGACTTGTATGAGGCCAAGGCGTTAGCGCTCAAGGATCTCAAGCAAGCCGAAAACGAGCTGGTCAAGGCGCAGGCCGAATTTCGACGAGCCAAAGAGCGTCTGCTCTCGCTGAGAATCACACCCGAAGAATTAGACAAACCGTTGGATAAACAGACCATTACTTCGCGGTTTGAATTGAAGAGTCCGCTGACAGGGGTTGTCGTGGAGCGCGCCGTGACGCCAGGGCAATTGGTGATGGGCGAGGTTCTCTTCACGATCGCCGATCTGGATCAATTGCAGGTGTTGGCTGATCTCTATGAGCGGGACGTGGCGCTGGTGAAGGAGGGACAGTCTGCCGTGGTCAAAGTCGAGGCGTATCCGGATATCGATTTTCCGGCCAGGATTACGGCGGTCGGCGATATCGTCGATTCCTCGACCAGAACGATCAAAGTGCGCGCGCTGGTGAACAACAAGGCTCGTTTGTTGAAGCCGGAGATGTTTGCGCGCTTGCAACTGGACCTGAGCGAGGCTGGCCGGTTTCTCATCCTGCCGCAGAAGGCGATCTTAGAAAAAGACGGCAAACAGTTCGTGTACGTTGTGGAAAACTCCGGTCGGTATGTGAAACGGGAAGTTAAGGTTGTCAACACATCCTCCGACCAGGTTCGTGTTCTTGAAGGGGTACGTCACGGCGAGCGAGTGGTGGTCAAAGGCGCCGTGTTGATTAAGGAGTAACCGACTGAAATGGGAGCCTCGATTGACCAGATCCCTGCGTGTCGCGTTTCAGGCATTATAGGCCCATGATCGCCAGAATCGTCGAAATTTCCCTGGAACAGAGATTTCTCGTCGTCACGCTCGGCTTGGTCCTCTTGTTCGGAGGTCTGTATGCGTTCCATCTTCTCGATGTCGTTGCCTATCCGGACCCTTCCCCTCCGATGGTAGAAGTCATCACTCAATATCCCGGATGGTCGGCAGAAGAAATTGAGCGTCAAATTACCGTTCCGATCGAGGTAGCAATGGTCGGTATGCCGGGGCTCAAGGACATTCGGTCGATTTCGATTTTCGGGCTGAGCGATATCAAGGCGTACTTCGATTTTGGCACCGAACTGTTTCGAGATCGTCAGGAAGTGTTGAATCGGCTTACGTCGGTTCAGTTGCCGCCGGACGCGCAACCCGTGATTTCGCCCTGGTGGGCAATCGCCGAGATTTATCGGTATGAGTTGACCAGCGAAGGCACCAGCCTGACGGAATTGAAAACGATTCAGGACTGGCAGGTGCGGCGGGCATTTAAGCGTGTGCCGGGCGTCAGCGATGTCACGACGTTTGGCGGCACCACGAAGGAATACCATGTCGATATCGATCCGAGAAAACTCATCAGCTACGGCGTCAATCTTTCACAGGTCATGACGGCGCTGACGAACAGCAATGCGAACGTCGGCGGCAACTATTTGACGATCGGTGCACAGAGCTACAACATCCGCGGGTTAGGACTCATCAACAATTTGGACGACATTGAAAACGTGATGGTGGCGGAAAAGGAAGGCACGCCCGTCTTCATTAAGACGTTGGGGAAAGTGACGGTCGGGCATCGCGTGCGTCTTGGCAAAGTCGGCATCGACGACCGTGATGATGTGGTCGAAGGTGTCGTGCTGCTTCAGCGCGGGTACAAAGCCCTACCGGTGCTTGAGGCGGTCAAGAAAAAGGTCGAGGAGTTGAATTTGTGGAAGCTCCCTCAAGGCGTCCAAATAAAAACATTGTATGACCGCACCGTCTTGATCCATACGACCGTTGAGACGGTTCTGGATGTTTTGATCAGTGGGATGGTGCTCGTATTTATTATTCTGTTCGTGTTTCTGGGCCACTTCCGCTCCGCGCTGATTGTGGCGATGACGGTTCCAATGACTCTGTTGTTCACATTCGTCTCCATGGTGGTGATTGGAGAGTCAGCCAACTTGATTTCGCTCGGGGCCATCGACTTCGGCATCATCGTCGATTCGACGCTGATCATGGTCGAGAGCATCTTTTCTCATTTGTCTCAACAACGCAGACACGGAGTGACGGTGCCGGTGCATATCATGCGCGCGGCCAAGGAAGTTGGGCGCCCCATTTTCTTCGCGACCACAATTATCGTCATTGCCTTTCTGCCGTTGTTCACGATGACGGGCGTCCCGGGGAAAATATTTGCTCCGATGTCCATGACCTATGGACTCGCCCTCTCCGGAGCGTTGCTGATGGCCTTTACCCTTGCTCCCGCACTATGTTCGCTGTTATTGAGCGATTCAGTACAGGAAGGGGATACCCGGATTGTCAGGTGGCTGCACCGGTTCTATCTGTCATCACTACGATGGGCGCTCGGACATCAGCGGACTGTGCTCAGTTTTGCAGGAGGCCTGCTGGCGTTGGCTATCGCGGTCACTCCCTTTCTTGGGGGGGAGTTTATGCCGTCGTTGGAGGAAGGTAATCTCTGGGTACGTGCGACGATGCCGGTGGACATCTCTTTTGAAGAGGCCGATCAAATTGCTACCGATATAAGGAGAATCTTTCGGCAGTTTCCAGAAGTCACCAGTGTCGTATCTCAGCTTGGGCGTCCCGACGATGGGACGGACCCGACCAGTTTTTTCAATGCCGAGTTTCTTGTCAATTTGAAGCCTCGTTCGACCTGGCGTGCCGAATTGCGTGACAAGGAAGGCTTGATCGAAGACATCGAGCGCGCGTTATACACAATTCCTGGCGTGACGTTCAATTTTTCACAAGTGATTCAAGATAATGTGCAGGAGGCCATGTCGGGCGTCAAGGGCGAAAACTCTGTGAAGCTATATGGGAGGGATCTGAAAACACTGGAAGAAAAGGCCGTGGAGATTGAGCAGTCGTTGAGTCAGGTTCATGGCGTCAAAGATCTTGGGATTTTCCGGGTGATGGGGCAGCCTGATTTGTTGATTCAAGTTGATCGACAGGCCTGTGCCCGCTACGGACTTTCCGTGGCGGATGTCAACACAATGGTTCAGGCGGCGGTGGGCGGTCAAGTTGTAACGAAAGTGTATGAGGAAGAGCGGATCTTCGATCTAGTCGTCCGGTTTCTTCCGGAGTACAGGCAGGACGTGGAGGCCATCGGCAATATTCTGGTGAGTGCGCCGGATGGAGTTCGCATTCCGCTCAAACAAGTCGCGACCATCAGCGTGCAGACCGGGCCCTTCATCATTTACCGGGAAAACAACGAGCGGTATATTCCAATTAAATTCAGCGTCCGCGGGCGTGATCTCGAAAGTACCGTCAAAGAGGCCCAAAACCGGATCGCAAAGAACGTCGTCTTACCCGAACGGTATCGGATGGAATGGCACGGTGAGTATGACCAGTTGCAAGAAGAGAAAAAACGTCTGGCCGTCATTGTCCCTGTGAGTCTCTTGATCGTGTTGCTCATGGTCTATTTAGCCGTCAAGTCGTTTAAGGATGCGGTGCTGGTGTTGTCAGCCGTGCCCTTTGCGTTGATCGGAGGAGTATTTTCCTTGTTCATTACGAGGACGGACTTCAGTATTTCAGCCGCTGTGGGATTTATTTCGCTCTTCGGTGTTGCTGTTCAAGGGGCCTTAATCTTGATCGTTCGAATCCGGGACCTGAAACAGGATGGGCATAGTTTAGAAGAGGCTATCCTCAGGAGCGCAGAAGCGCGAATGCGTCCAGTGCTGATGACCAGTTTGGCGGCTGCGATCGGGTTGCTGCCCGCCTCTGTGGCGACGGGCGTTGGAGCGCAGGCTCAGCAGCCGCTCGCACGAGTGGTGGTCGGTGGTATGCTGACGGCGTCGGTCTTGATTTTGGTGGTGCTGCCGGTCTGCTATCAAATGGTGTACGGGCGCGATCCGGTTCGTGGAGACGATCAGGGTTCATCGAGAACATAAGCCTGGTCGATCCTTCACGGGAAGAAAGGAGTTGGCCATTGTGAATATCTCTTGCGTCGGCAGAAGAGCGGTCGTTCTCACGGCCGTTCTTGTCATCGGACTTGTCATTGGATTGGACGGGCCGCTCGCCTGGGCCGGACAGCCTTTTCCCGTTTGGCTTGTGCAAATGCCGTACGAGGCTCCTCCGGCCGCACAGGACGCGCCGGACATGTCGATCCCCCCTAATACCGAGCCGCTCAGTCCGGAGGAACTTGAACGGGCGGAGGCGCTGCTGCCGTTGTTGGAAGGCAAGCAAGAGTTTTGGGCCATGGGCGAGTTCGTGCACTTGGGAGAACCGTCGGTGCCGGTCTTGATCAAGGCGCTCTCGATGCCGAGCCCCAGAATTCGCTACAATGCCATCGAAACTATCTTCATGATCAAAGGCGTGTCCGCAGTGCCCGCGCTCATCGAGACGGCGAGGCGGTCGGAGGAAATGCCGCGCGTCCGGGCGCACGCGCTCAAGGTCGCCGTTCGTCTTGATCCGTTGCAGACGGTCGAGGCTATTGAAGTGATGGCGAAAGATTTGAACCCGTCGGTCCGCAAAGCCGCTGCGTTCGAAGCCCGATACGTGCGGCATAAATCGGTCATTCCCCTGTTGATCGAGCTGGTGACTGACGAGGAACGGTTCGTCGCCTTGTCGGCCGTGCAATCGCTGTGGATCTTGACCCGTCATGAGACCGAGTTTCATGACTGGGATACCTCTTCGAAGCAGGATCGAGCGGCATGGGCGAGCGAGTGGATCGACTGGTGGGAGGCGAACAAGGAAACGTTTGAGTTTCCGGAACCCCGGCGACCCAAGCCCCGATCATAGTCCTGGTATAGCCTTGGACGCGCGCAGTTGCAGCACGAAAGAGACCTGTGTTAGGAATGATCAAGTAAGCTCGATGTCAATCTGTAACCGTCTAAGTCTTGACGACGCAACGATATGTTGAAAATCGCGAAGCTGGGTAATCCGATTTTGAGAAAAATCGCGGCTCCCGTTGATCCGAGAGAGATCAAATCGCGCGAGATGCAGCGTTTGATCGACGACATGTTTGAAACCATGTACGACGAACCGGGGATCGGCTTGGCGGCCCCGCAGGTCTTTCGATCGATCCAGTTGGTCGTGATGGGGTGTAAAGGGGAAGACGGATTTCCCGAGACGGTGCTCATCAACCCGTCGATCGTGTATTACGGCCCGGACCAAGTGGAAAACTGGGAGGGCTGTCTCAGCGTCGACGGCTTGCGAGGCAAGGTGACGCGACCGTCTCTGGTGCGAGTGAACGCGTTGGATCGAAAGGGGAAACCCCTCGATTTTGAGGCGACCGGCCTGTTTGCCGTTTGCATTCAGCACGAATTGGATCATTTGATTGGCAAACTGTTTTTGGATCGAATGACGGATCTCTCCACGCTGACTCAGCTCGAAGAATTTCAACAATACTGGCAGAAACAACCGGCCAGTGTAGTGTGATTCCTCCTCCTTGAACTGGTCGTGAACTCTCTTGTTCGAGTGCTGAGCTATCTTCGGCCGCACCGCGCGTTGGCGGGAGCGACGCTGCTGTGCGCCGTGTGCGCCACGATTATGGAGTTGGTGCCTCCCTGGGCGATCAAAATCACGATCGATGAGGTCATTCAGACCAAGCGAACCGAGGTGTTGCCGTCGGCGCTGGGGCTGTTGGTCGGCGCCTATGTGCTGAAAAACCTGTTCGCGTCGCTCCGCATCAGGCTGAACAATCGATTGGAGCAGACGGTGGTGCACGGGTTGCGGTGCCACGTCTTTTCGGCGCTGCAGCGGCTGTCGTTGCATTATTTCGAGGACCGCTCGACCGGCGAGATCATGTCTCGCGTGATCAACGACACCGAGCACATGGAGAGAATCTTCATTGATGGAGTCGAGGGCGCGATTACCGCCGCGCTGACCTTGATCGGCATCACGGTCATGCTGTTCACCCTGAATTGGAAGCTGGCGGTGTTGTCCCTCGCCCCGATTCCTTTTCTGGTGCTCTCGGCAAGTTGGTTTACCTCGAAAGTGCATGGCTATTACCGGCAAATCAGAAAACAGGCCGCCGACCTGAACGCCTATTTGCAGGATGCTCTGTCGGGAATCCGGGAAACCATGGGATTTATGCGGCAAGACTATGAACAGCGCCGATTCGACCGGTTGAGCAAAGCCTATAGTGATGCCAATCTGAAAGCCATGGTGTTGTGGTCGGTCTATTCCCCCGGCATGATTTTTCTGGGCTCGCTGGGCACGGTGCTTATTCTCTGGTACGGGGCCGGGGAGGTCACGGAAGGCCGCTTGACGATCGGGGAATTGGTGATGTTTTTGTCCTACCTCGCACTGTTTTACGTGCCGATCAATCAGATTCATTCGGTCAATCATATGTTGCAACACGCGCTGGCTGCGACCGAGCGGGTATTTGAGGTGCTGGATGCTGTTCCAGAGGTGGCGGATCGCCCCGGTGTCCAAACTCCTGTGTGTCGTGTGCGTGGCGACGTTCGTTTTGAGTCTGTACGGTTTCACTATCGTTCCGATGTCCCGGTGCTGAAAGATCTGTCACTGTCTGTTGCTGCAGGAGAGCGGGTGGCGCTGGTGGGGCCAAGCGGAGCGGGGAAGAGCACGATTCTCAAACTGCTGATGCGGTTTTACGACGTCAAAGGTGGATCGATCACGATCGATGGACGAGATGTTCGCGAGATGCCGGTCGCCTATCTTCGTCGGCAGATCGGCTTCGTGCAACAAGAACCCTTTCTGTTCAACGGAACGGTGCGAGAGAATCTTCTCTATGGAGATCTGGAGGCCGACCAGGATCGTCTGGAGACCGTTGCCAAGGCCGCGCGAGCCCATGATTTCATCATGAAATTGCCGGAAGGATACGAGACATGGATCGGAGAACGGGGCGTCAAGCTGTCGGTCGGTCAAAAGCAGCGGGTGTCCATCGCACGGGTTCTCTTAAAAGACCCTCCCATTGTCATTTTCGACGAGGCGACGTCCAATATCGACACGGAGACGGAAGTGCAAATCCGTGAAGCCTTGACCGAACTGACCAAAGGACGCACCACGTTCGTTATCGCCCATCGGTTGTCCACGCTCCACGACGTCGATCGAATTCTTGTGATCGACGGCGGTCGTCTGGTTGAGGAGGGGTGCCATGAGGAGCTGCTGAGTCGAGGAGGGGTCTATGCCGGTTTGTACGAGGCACAGTTCCAGGTATGAGGCCGACTTCACCAGGTGGTTGCCGTCGGGACGAGCGGTTTGTTCTCCTCACGCCCACGAATGAGAAGGTCAATGTCATGGTGCTGATGTATGAAAGCGATCCTCTCGATGACGAGCATGCGAGGGGCCGTTTCTACCACGTCTGTTGTGGACGGATCGATCGCACACCGTTGAGCTTGCCGCCTGAAGGTCGGCCCTACGAGTGCCCGCGTTGCGGGATCGATCTCGAACGGGAAGACTTTTTCACGGCGCTTCAGAAGGGATCGGTGTAGCGGCATGACGGGCAGCGCGGGGAGAAAAACGGTCGGGGTCTCGCGAGGCCTGATGATGCTCTGCGAGACCTGTTACTCGCAGGTGGTCGACGAAGGGCTGGCGGACGCCAAACATTTCGTCGCGGATTTCGAAGAGTTGTTGGATCGGATCTGTCCGGGCTGCACCGACATTAATCGTCCGCTCATCGACGATATGGCGGGAAGCGGGGAGTAGCCTTGTCCTTCCGTCATTTCTCCGTACATTCTTTTCCATTGAAGTGCATGCAGGTCGATTCGCCGGACTTGACCTTCCATGATTTGAGTACCGGCATTTCATGTTCGCCCCGTACTTCCACCACAAAGTCAACCAATCCGGAAATCGGCAGTTTTTCCATGTGAGGCCGTGCGGCCTCGGGGACGTCGATGTAGAACACGCCTCCGAGTTGCGAGATGAGAATGCGATGGTTCTCGACATCGATGTGAATGACGGGGCTGTAATAGCTTTTTTCGACGGCGTGGGCGGTTCCGGTGAGGGCTGCATTGACCAGCAGAACAAACAACAGTGTCAGCATCCGACTCCTCATCGTGAGTGAGTGCGACGGCGCGCGGCATCGCTATTATCGCACTCAAGGGCGGAGAAGAAAACTGCAAAAACCGAGGTTACCTGACCGTGAAGGGAGCGGGGGATACCTGCCCGGACTTGATCCAATAGTTTCTGACATCCGGCTCGGCATCCATGAGGGAAATTAACAGATAGGAGGGAACCGGCAGGTTGATCTTGGGCCAAATCTCTTCGTAATCGGTGGCGATTTTGATATCGGTCACAGAAGGACGAGCGGGGTCATGCGGGTGTGAATGATACACGACCAGCAGATCGAGTCCTCGCTGACGCATGTCTTTCTTGGCGGCTGAGAAATCCTGCATATCCATGACGAATGCGATTTCCGCCCGTTCAGCGGGGGAAAGCCGTTCCAAATGAGCGGCTTTGGCAGTATCGAAAGAAGAGAGATGTTGTGCCCCCTCCATCGCGACGATGTTCGTGATGCGGTAAATCCGGCCGACGATGCCGCCGGTTCCGGCCAGGAGCCCACAACACTCGTGAGGTGCGAGTTCCTTCGCATGAGCAATCATGTCATCGATGATAGCGCGAGGGATGACCAGCTCCGTCACGGCGAGGTGTTCTCCGTTTTCGACTTCCACTTCACAGCGGTGCTTCGATGGGGTCAGATGGTGCAGGTCACGGTGTAATCCGTCCGGAGATCTTTGATCGTCGGGTTCGGCCCGCAGAGAGGGCAGGCGGGATCTTTCGGCCGCGCCACTTTTCGGAACTTCATCTCGAGGGCGTCATAGATCAACAACTTGTCGGCCAGCGTCTCGCCAATGCCCAGAATCTCCTTGATCGCCTCGGAAGCTTGCAAGATGCCCATCGTTCCCGCCAAAACGCCTAACACGCCGGCCTCCTGACAATTGGGCACCAATCCGGCGGGGGGCGGTTCCGGGTAGAGGCATCGGTAGCAGGGGTATCCTTGATGAGGTTTGATCGTGGTCAACTGACCTTCAAATCGAAACATACTGGCCGAAATGAGGGTCTTCTTGGCGAAGAAACAAGCGTCGTTGACCAAGAACCTTGTCGAGAAGTTGTCGGAACCGTCGAGCACGACGTCGTAGTGCGAGATGAGCGGAAGAATGTTATCGGCATCCACCAGTTGGTGATACGCGTTGACGGTGATTTCCGGGTTGATGGCCGCCAGCGTCTTCTTGCCCGACTCGACTTTGGGTTGCCCGATGGTCGCGGTCGAATGCATGATCTGCCGTTGCAAATTCGACAGGTCTACGACGTCGCCGTCCACGAGGCCGATGGTCCCGATACCGGCAGCAGCGAGATAGAGGCCGGCGGGAGACCCCAGCCCTCCCGCGCCGATCAGCAGCACCTTGGCGCGTTTGAGCTTGAGCTGCCCTTTGCCTCCGACGTCCTGGAGAATGATGTGACGGCTGTATCGTTGAATTTCCGATTCAGTCAGTTGCATGGTTTCGAGTATTCGGATCTTTGCTGTTCCGGTCGATGGTTCCTATACGCCGGTTCATGTGTTTCGCTTATTCCACGACGTTCAATTCGATCGGATCGACGATGACGCCTTTTTCTCGGAGGCCGGCGATGGCGCGCTCGATTTCGACGACGTCGCCGCTTAACTCCAAATCCATCCAGCCGGTCGTTTCGCGCACGTCCGCACGGCGAACGTTCGTCACGACGTTGTACTCGTGCCCGATTTGATAGATGATCGGTTCCTTGATCTTGTCCTCCGGAAATCTGATGTGGAATCTCAGGCTGGTCATGGCTATCCTCCCGCGATGGCCGGCACGATGGAGACTTCGTCGCCGGTTTTTAAGGCGGTGTCTTTGCCCTTGAGAAAACGGATGTCTTCTTCGTTGACGTAGATGTTGACGAATCGTCGCAGTTCACCGGTGTCGTCGCAAAGGCGCGCTTTGATGCCGGGGTAGGCGGATTCCAGATTATTCACCAGATCTTCAATGGAGGTGGCGGCGACATCGACTTCGCCTTGGTTTTTCGTCAACGGTCTCAGTGGAGTCGGAATACGGACTTTAATCATAGGTTCTCACCGTCGGTTTTTCTCAGTTTAAAGGTTTGTTCGAAAGCCACCAGGCTCGGCTGAATACGGGTCGGCCGGCCGACGGCGTCGATGACCGCTTCCTGCGTCTTAAGCCCATTGCCGGTAATATAGGCGACCGTCACGTCCTTCTTGCCGATGATCCCTTGCTTGGCGAGTTTTTTCAGGACCCCGATCGTGACGCCGCCGGCCGTTTCCGCAAAGATTCCTTCGGTCTGAGCCAGCAGTTGGATGCCTTCCACGACCTCGTCGTCGGTGACCATATCCATGGCGCCCCTGCTCTCGGCAGTGGCTTTGAGGGCATAATAGCCGTCCGCCGGGTTCCCGATCGCCAGGGACTTGGCGATGGTCTTGGGTTTCACCGGTTTGAAGAAGTCGCGGCCAGCTTTGAACGCGGTGGCGATCGGAGAGCAGCCTTCGGCCTGGGCTCCGTTGATCTTGGTGCGGACCTCGTCAATAAGGCCCACATATTTCATTTCGTGTAACCCCTTCCAGATTTTCGTCAACAGCGACCCGGATGCCATCGGCACCACGACGTGATCCGGTGTCCTCCATCCGAGCTGTTCCACGGTTTCAAAGGCCAGTGTCTTGGAACCCTCCGCGTAGTAGGGACGGATGTTGATGTTAACGAAAGCCCATCCGTGTTCGCCGGCGATCTCGCTGCACAACCGGTTGACGTCGTCGTAATTTCCTTCGACCTCGACGACGTGGGGCCGATAGATCAAATTGCCAAGCACCTTGGCGGCCTCGAGGTCGCCGGGGATGAACACATAGCATTGGAGATTGGCCGATGCCGCGTGCGCCGCCACCGAATTGGCCAGATTGCCGGTTGAGGCGCAGGCGACGGTTTCGAACCCCAACTCGCGGGCGCGGGTCAAGGCCACTGCGACCACGCGATCCTTGAAAGACAGGGTCGGATGATTGACCGTGTCGTTCTTGACGTAGAGTTCATCCAGCCCAAGATAGGCGCCGAGATTTTTGGCTCGCACCAGGGGGGTGAACCCGGCGTGAGGGCCGACGAGATTCGCTCCTTCCACCGGCAGCAGATCGAGGTAGCGCCACATGCTGTGGGGGCCGCTCTCGATAGTCTTGCGGGAGATGGTCTTCTTGATCTCGTCGTAGTTGTATTTCACCTCGAGGGGACCGAAGCACATCTCGCAGACGTGGATCGCCTTGGTCGGATACTCTTTTCCACATTCTCGGCAGACCAGCGCTTTCATCTTGCTCATGGTTGTACCACCTTCGGCAATCGGCCGTTACGGACGCACCGCGCAGCCGGCATAGGGATCTCCGTCCTCGAACAATTCGGTGATTGTAGGATGTTCGCCGCAGAGGGCGCAATCGGGATTGCGGCGAACCTTGATTTCCCTAAACTGCGTTTTCCTGGCGTCGAAGTCAAGCAAGCGGTTGGTCAACGGCCGCCCGATCCCCAGGATGAGTTTCAAGGCCTCCGTCGCTTGGATCGTTCCGATGATGCCGGCCAGCACGCCGATGACGCCCGCTTCCTGACACGACGCCACCAGGCCCGGCGGCGGCGGCGCCTTGAACACGCAGCGGTAACAGGCCGATTGTTTGGGGACGATTGTCGTCACCCGCCCGTCGAATCGCAGGATCCCGCCATGAACCAACGGTTTGCCGGTGAAGAAACAGGCGTCATTGATCAGGAATTTCGCCGTGAAATTATCGACACCGTCGATGACGACGTCGTACTCCTCGAAAATCTTCAAGGCGTTTCCCGCTGTGAGCCGTTCTTCATAGGTTGAAACGGTCACATCGGGATTCAAGGCTTGGATCTTTTCTTTCCCAGACAGGACCTTGGGGCGACCTACGTCCGGGGTGTGGTGGAGAATCTGCCGCTGGAGGTTGGTCAAATCCACCACGTCGCTGTCGATCAACCCGATTCGGCCAACCCCGGCGGCGGCCAGGTAGAGGGCGGCTGGGGAGCCCAATCCTCCCGCACCGACGAGCAAGACCTTGGCCTTGGCGATTTTCTTCTGCCCTTTCCCGCCGACTTCCGGCAACAGAATATGCCGGCTATAGCGGTTGATCTGTTCTTCGGTGAAGTCCATCCGGTCGCTCGTTGTCGATGAAACGTGACGAATCTGCAACGTTCGACGCAAGAACCGACCCGTTGCGTTGCATGCGTGTTAAATGTTGAAGTACTTCTCTATGCTGATGTACCGTTCGCCCGTGTCGCAGAGAATGGTCACCACGTTTTTCCCCGGTCCCAATTCATCGGCGACTTTCTGGGCGGCAAAGACGTTGGCGCCGGCCGAGATGCCGACCAGGAGGCCTTCCTTCTTGGAGAGCAACTTGGCCGTTTGATAGGCCTCATCGTCGGTGACCGTGATGACGCGATCCAAGATCTTCCGGTTCAACACCTTGGGAATGAAACCGGCTCCGATTCCTTGAATTTTGTGCGGGCCTGGCTCTCCCCCGGACAGGACGGGAGAGGTGGCCGGTTCCACGGCGATGACCTGGATGTTCGGGTTTTTTTCTTTGAACACTTCGCCGCATCCGGTAATCGTTCCGCCCGTGCCGACGGCGGCGACGAACGCATCGATCTTCCCATCCAGCGCGTCCCAGATTTCTATGGCCGTCGTCATGCGATGCATCGCCGGGTTGGCCGGGTTTGAAAATTGATCGGGCATGAAATACGACGGATTCTGGGCCAAGATACTCTCCGCTTCTTTAATAGATCCTTTCATGCCTTCCCACGCCGGTGTCAAGACAAGCTGGGCGCCGTAGGACGACAGCAGACTGGCCCGCTCCATGCTCATGCTTTCCGGCATGACGAGGATCAGCCTATAGCCGCGAACCGCCGCGATCATGGCGAGACCGATGCCGGTATTGCCGCTGGTCGGCTCGATGATCGTTCCGCCTGGTTGGAGTTTCCCTTGGCGCTCCGCCTCATTGATCATGTTGAGGCAGATCCGATCCTTGACACTGCCGGCGGGGTTGAAAAATTCAACCTTGCCATAGACCGTCGCGGAGTTGGGCTTTGAGAGTCTGTTGAGCCGAACGAGCGGGGTCCGTCCGATGAGTTCGGTGATGTCTTTATGAAGACCGGACATTATCGACCGCCTCCCATGTAGAACAAGAACTCGATCTGATCTCCCTCAGATACGGGAGTCGTCGCCAAGCGGTCGCGATCTACGACTTTGTCGTTCACCTCGACGGCAACCATTTGCGGTTCGATCTGCTTGCTTTTGAGCAAATCAAGGAGGGTTCCACTCGCCACGTCCTCGATTTTTCCGTTGATTTTCACCTGCATGGAAGCTCCGAAGTTGGCAGAGAAATTGAGATTTTCGCCAACGTAACAAAGGCGCGCGATGCTTGTCAAGGCGACGGCCCCAATTGGTAAGTTTGGAAGACAGGTTCGGGGGAAAACGCAGGCAAGGATCGTGGCAGCCTGGCAAGAGAGCCTGGTGGTGGCCTATTCTGGTCAAGGTGTAAGTTCTGAGGCGTCGGTTCAGGGCGGGACAGGGAAGGGATAGTCCCAAGCCTACGTTTGCGTAACGAGAGGGATGTGACCGGGCAAGGCACCGATGGGCAAGACGCTGATGGGATGGTTCTCCACATCATCGATCAATCCCCTGGCTTGTGTGCTTGCCCCCGACTTGTGTGCTTGACTTTGAGCAGGTTCCGTCCCACTATCCCACTTTCCCATTTTGCTTCAGTTTGGGGGACGATGGTGGAAGGAGCGGACAAGGTGTATTGCAACGGGGGTAGGTGATTCATCCGGTGCCAAGACTATTGCCATGTGGAAAAAGAATTTTCTCTTTCGGGCCGGTGACGGGACGCCGATGGCGGAATCGGAGAACGAGCTGTTTCATGATGCCGAACCGGCGATGGATAGCGCCGGCCTGACACTCGAGCGGTTTTTGTCCGTCTGGGTGCAGGGCGAAGGCGACGAGGAGAAACCCTCGATGTTCACCACGGTCTATGTCCGAACCGCCGCGTTGGACGTGGCGAAACGTGCGGGGTTTCTCCAGCCGCTCCAAGGGCGGTCTCATCAGATCAAGCAGATGTTGACGCCGGAGCAGAAACAATTCCTGGGTCGATGGCTTCAAACCCATGCGCCTGAAGCCTGGGAGGCGTCGGAGGAGCATTTTCGCGCGCTCTTTGACCTTGAATGAACGGATTACGGCGGTGCGTTCTGCTCTGGATCGGATGTTGTGTCGCCATCTTCGGAGGGCTGGGAGGCGGCCTCTCGACCGTATTGGCCGGGGAAGTCTCGGTCTCTTCGGTCGAGGTGTGGTATGCGCCGGAAGACAAGCCGTTGCAACGGGTGGTAGGGCTGTACGAGCAGGCGACGCAGTATATTTATGTGGCGGTGTATGGGATGACGTTTCCCTCCGCGATCAAGGCTCTGCTCGCCGCGCATAGGCGGGGGGTGGACGTGCGAATCATCACGGACCGCCAACGTCTAAACGATCCCAAGCAGCGTGTCGCGATGACGGCTCTACGGGAAGCCGGTGTTCCCATCAAGGTCAATCGGCATGACGGCCTCATGCATCTGAAGCAAGTGGTCATCGACGACCAAGTCAATATGAACGGCTCGATGAATCATACGGGCAGCGGCAATCGATACAATGATGAGCGACTTGACGTCATTCGAGATCGGGCCATCTCGGTCAAGGCGCGCGACAAATTTCTTTCGATGTGGCGTGATCACACCAGGTTCGAGGATTGGAACCCTCGTAGCGGGGCATGACGTGAGAAAAGAAGAAGCGGACGTTGTAGTGGTGGGAGCTGGGGGCGGTGGGGCGGTCTTGGCGCTGGCCTTGGCTCACAAGGGCGTCAACACGATCGTGCTCGAGCAGGCCGCCGGGCCCCCTCGCGGCTTGCGCGGCGAGATTCTTCAACCCAACGGGCAGCGGGTGCTCGATCAGCTCGGGCTGTTGAATAGGCTGCCGGCCGACTCGGTCCGCCCGGTTCGGCTGTTTCATTTTTGTCGGGCGGGCGGTGAACGGCTCTGTACGGTGGACTATGGCGAATTGCCGCCCCCCTACAACCGGGCGGTGGTGACGTTGCCCAACGTGGCGCACCATGCCATCCTCGACGCCATTCGCACGCAACCGTCCGTGTCCCTGTGGTACGGAACGTCCTTTGTCAGTTTGTTGCGAGAAAACGGGCGAGTCGTCGGTCTGATGGCCAACAGGGAAGGCGAAGCGATCATGGTGCGGGCCAAGGTGGTGGTTGGTGCCGATGGGGCCTTTTCCAAGGTCCGGGAGTCCTTGGGTATTCCCGCCGACGTGCATCTGTATCCTCAAGGTTATCTGATCGCCGTCATCGACGCGCCCGTTCCGATCGACGAAGCCAAGTATTTTGTGGGCAAGCGCACGATTCTCGCGCTGTTTCCGGCGGCCGGTCGCCGCGTTTTTCTGCTCTACATGATCGATGCCGGTTCATACGACCGCGTCAAAGCCCAAGGCATCCCTTCGCTCCAACGGGCCTGGACGGCCATCAGTCCGCCCGATGAGCCGATCTTTCGCGCCTTGACGGATTGGAACCAAACCGCCTTTCTGCCAACCGGTCGGGTTCGGACCCCGACCTGGGTGGCCGATGGCGCCGTGCTGATCGGTGATGCCGCCCATGCGATGAATCCCCATGCCTCGCAAGGGCGGATGCAGGCGATGGTGGATGCGGTCACCCTGGCCGATCTCTTGCCCGACTGTCTGACCGCGAATGATTGTTCAGCAGAACGACTGAAACACTTCGAGCGTCTGCGCCGTCCACAGGTGACGATGTTACAGCGGATGGCCGATGAACAGGTCTTGTTTTGGAACACGGCGAATCCAGTGATCGGGTTTTTGCGGGATCGGGTGTTCAAAACGTTGGATCGCAACGCCCGCCTGCGCTATCGCGTGCTCTCGACAACGGCCGGATTGCGGAGCAGGCCGCCGTTCGGCATGGTTGACCGCTTCATGGCGGCGGGGTTGCTGCCCGACCCCCGCGCCTGTGACAGGGCGGCCCACGATGTCGGGTGAAGCGATGTCGATTCCGCGCTGGAGCATCGACGGGTTGCCGGAAGGAACGCACAAACTGCTGCGTTCGTATGTGCAAGATGTGATCAAGGCCTTCGGCGATCGGCTGGAAGCCGTCCTGCTCTATGGCAGCGCCGCGCGAGGGGATTTCTTGCCGGGGCGATCGAATCTGAATGTCCTGCTGGTTGTTTCATCCTGCGAGCTATCTCTCTTGCAGCGGTACGTCCCGCTGCACGCGAAATGGGGAAAGGAACAGATTGTGGCGCCGCTGTTCCTCACCGGCGACGATCTCCGGGCGTCGTCGGTGGTCTTTCCGCTTGAGTGCCAGGATATTCTCGACTGCCATCGCCTGTTGTGGGGCAAGGATCCCTTCGTCGGATTGAGCGTGGATCATCGTCATCTGGCCGGCGAAGTTTTGCAGGGGCTGCGGGGGAATCTGGTCCGTCTCCGGCAACGGGTGGTCGAAGGAGAGGCGACAGGCGAAGCCATGACGATCTTGCTGGGCTTGTCGATTACGTCGTTGTTGCCGGTGCTGCGGGGCGTTCAACGGCTTCTGGACAGGCCGGTGTTGTTTGACGGGGAGGCGCTGCTCAAAGATCTGGAAATCTGTTGCGAGACCGATCTCGCTGCCTTGCGAGAGGCGTGGTCGCTCAAGCGAGGGCATAGCTCGCCGGGGCGGCTGGAGGTGCCGCGTGTGATGGATCGTTATCTCGACAGCCTCGGGCGATTCGTGGCATGGGTTGAACGGCGGGTCGGACAACCATGAGAACGGTGCGGCTCAACCATCGTCTCCCTCGTATGACCGGTTTCGTTCTGGCGATGAGCCTGATAGCGGCGGGAACGGGACAAGGCCAGTCTCTCTATTACGACCACCTCAAAGAGCGGGTCCCGCTCCCCGGCCCGCTCGGCTATGTGAGTGACCATGCTCACGTGTTGGATCATGAGTGGAAAGAGCGTATCCGTTCGGTGTGCCAGGATTTGGAGCGAAAAACCGGCGTCGAAATGGTCGTGGTGACGATTCCGACCCTCCAGCCGTATCGCTCGGCACACGAGTACGCGACCGTGCTTTATGAGAGATGGAACATCGGCTCTACTCAACAAGAGCACGGCGTGATGCTGCTGGTCGCTGTTGGGGAGCGGCAGGCGGCGATTGCATTGGGACGTCGGATGACGCCGATCATCACGCCCGACATCAGAAGAGACGTGGGGAATCGCTATCTGTTTCCGGCCATTGAACGCGGCGATTTCGGAAACGGGCTCTATCGAACCGTGGTGGCCTTGGCTTCCCCGGCTCAGGAGGTTCGCGTCGGCGATTTGCCCCATACGCACATGAAAGGGCTGGGGTTCTGGTTGACGGTGCTGCTGAGCACCGTTGCGGTGACAGTATTTTGGGCGATCAGCCGACCGGATCGGCGTCATCCCTATCGGCGGTTGCAAAGGGGCGAGTACTGGGGAACCGGTCAAGGTGGATTCGGAGGCAACTGGGGCGGGTTCGGCGGCGGGACCAGTGGAGAGGGGTGGCGGTAACGGATGATCTCGTCGTTTCATCTGAAATCAGAAAGGTCGATCTGGTAGTCCTCCTTCGGTTCCCTCGCAGTCCCCTCGCCACATATGGCCGTATTGATGCGTCACGGACTTGATCAAGAAGCCCCTTACGATGGGCCGGCGTTCTTTTCGATGGGATTCCGGCCGTTCTTTCTGAGCGCAGCCCTCTTTGCCGGCATGGCTGTTCCCTTGTGGGTGCTTATGTTCAGCGGGGTCAAAGGGGGCACGGTCCTCTACCCACCGAGGCTGTGGCACATCCACGAAATGGTCTTCGGGTTTCTGCCCGCGGTCATGATGGGGTTTCTGTTGACCGCCATTCCCAACTGGACGGATCGGCCGCCAATCAGAGGGCTTGAGCTGATCGGACTCTGGTCTCTGTGGCTTGCGGGGCGGCTGGTGATCGCGATGCCATGGGTCGATGCTTCCCTCGCAGCGATGGTGGATGGCGCCTTTCTGGTCGTAGCAGCGGGACTGGTCTGGCGGGAAATCGCCGCGGCGAAAAGTTGGAGACATGCGCCGATGGGGGTATTGATCAGCCTCTATGCTCTGGCCAATATCGCGTTCCACCTGCTGACGGTGGGCGAACGGAGCGCGGATGTTCCTCCTCGAATGGCGCTGGCCGTCATCCTGGTGCTGCTGACGGTGATCGGCGGGAGGATCATTCCGAATTTCACCGAAGAGTTTTTTGAGTTACGGGGAAGGTCGCAACGGCCTGCGCCGTTTTCTCGGTATGATGGACTGGCGATTCTGCTGGTGGTCATCTCTGGGATGGTTTGGGTGGGATGGCCGTTCGAGAACGTGACTGGTTGGCTGTTTGTGCTAGCCGGCATTGTCAATGGCGGTCGTCTTGCGCGGTGGAAGGGCTGGCTCACCTGGCCAGAACCGCTGGTCTTGGTGTTGCACGTGGGGTATGGCTGGGTGGTGGCGGCACTGGTGCTGATGGGAGGATCGTTGCTTGGGATCGGTCTTCCGCCGGCGGATGCTCTGCATGCCTTGACCGCGGGCGCTGTGGGCGTCATGACTCTGGGCGTCATGACACGAGCCAGTTTGGGCCACACGGGACGGCCCCGCCATGCAGGACCCCTGACCGTCGGCATCTACCTCATGGCGTTCCTTGGGGCTCTAATTCGGGTCTTTGGCCCGGCGGCCGGCCTCACGAGCCATCTCGCAATGGGATTGGCCGCAGCCAGTTGGAGTGGCGCCTACCTGTTGTTTGTACTCTATTACGGACCTTTTCTGCTGAGACCCAGTCTGGATGAGTAAAGCTGGGGAGGAGCCGGGTTTTCGATGAAGGGTCGGGGCACGTGGTCGAGTTGAGACGTGACGAGTTGAGACGTGAATGGAACTGTGGAGGGTGGGGTTCGTGTTTTCCGTCCGATGGTAAAAGAATAGGGCACTGATGGTAAAAATCCGTCAGGCTGGTCCCGCCGACGAGGAGCGGATTTGGGACATCTTTCAGACGGTGGTCGCCTCCGGCGATACCTACGCCTTTGCTCCCGATACGCCTCGCCATGAAGCCATGGCCTACTGGTTTCGAGGCGATACCCACACCTATGTGGCTGAAGAAGAGGGCGACATTGTCGGGACCTCCATGTTACGGCCCAACCAGCCAGGACTTGGGGCCCATGTGGCCAACGCCGCCTTCATGGTCGCTCCTTCAGCCCGGAGGCGAGGTGTCGGCAGGCGTATGGGCGAGCACTGTCTTGAAGAGGCCCGTCGGCTTGGGTTTCGGGCCATGCAATTTAATTTTGTCGTCTCGACCAACGTCGCGGCCGTTCGCCTGTGGCAAAAGCTAGGGTTTCAGATTGTCGGGACGTTACCGGAGGCGTTTCGCCATGCGCACCTGGGTTTTGTGGATGTGTATGTCATGTATCGGGTGCTCGATGTCGTCTCGCCGCGGTCATGACGACTTGCCGCCTTGCTGAGCGGGGGCGGAGAGGAAGCCTCCGGCACTGGGCCAAGGGGCCTGTGTCCCTGTGAGTGCTGCGCCAGGGAAATCTCACTCTTGACCGAGCCGGTACATCTGCTGAAGAATACCAGCATCGCGTCTGCGATCTTCCTAACCACGTTGAAGTGCCACGTCGTTCCATAAAGGAGTTGGTCGCGATGAAGATTGCCGTGATCGGTGCCTCGGCCGGTATCGGGCTCGAGGTGACTCGTTTGGCCCTTGAGCGAGGGCATGAGGTCGCCACCCTTTCTCGTCGAGTCGTTCCGGTGCCAGACCGTGCGAGCCTCAGAAGAGTGCAAGGAAGTGCCACAGAAGACGACAAAGTTGCGGCCACGGTAAAGGAAGCCGAGGCCGTTGTTGTGACGTTGGGCGTGAAAAGTCCCTTGGCGACCAAGCTGTTTTCCTCTTCTGCACGGATCTTGTTACAAGTGCTCAAAGAAATGCACCTCTCGCCGACACTGCTTGTCCTGACCGGCTTTGGTGCCGGCGACAGCCGAAGCTACAACTCATTGCCCATGCGCATCTTCTTTGCCCTGCTCCTTAGGGCGGTCTATGCCGATAAAACCGAGCAGGAGCGCGTGATCGCAGGAAACTATTCGCGGTGGGAAATTGTCCGGCCTGGCCGGCTGACCGATGGACCCTTTACCGGCCAGTACCGAGTGTTGACGACTCTTGAAAAGGGTATGAAGGTCGGCTCCATTTCCCGCGCGGATGTAGCCCATTTCATGGTCACCCAGGCAGAGCAGCCGACGTACCTTGGGAAATATCCGGCGTTGACCTATTGACCTCTCACAAGCCCAACACCGCGACCTGTTTGCCCCGATGGCTACAACCCAGGCAGGTCAGCACCGACGGCCTGGTATCGTCCTGTCATCGAGGGCCGTCGAGAAGCTATTCACCGTAGTTGTCTCAAGGAAAATGGTCCGACGGGGTAGAGGTACCCGATGGCTCCTGTCCATCTTTTTGACAATTTTTTGACAAGAGGAGGGGTTTCATATACAAAACACAAAACCGTCCTGGCTGCTGGGTCTTGGGAGTGGGTCTCTTCGTGTCGTGGACGGTTGCGAGATCGGGTTTCGATGGGAGGCTTGAACGTGTGGTGGGAGACCCTCAACCAAGAAGTTATGAGGTTGTTCCGTGCCGGCCACTACGATCGAGCGGTGGTGCTCGCGCAGAAGGCCCTGCAGGTGGCCGAACAGAATGTCGGTCCCGACCATCCCGATGTGGCGGCGAGCCTTGAGAATCTTGCCGTTTTGTACTTGGCCACAGATCGTGGTTCTGAGGCCCTGGCATTGTCTCAACGTGCGGCCAAGATCCGGGCCATGAAGAGATAACCCTTCGGCCTGGGCCAGGGGGGGCAGTCATTACTTTGGGTGCCGGCGAGGATGGCCCGGCACTTGTCGATCATGCGGGCCAAGTGGACGTTCCCCCACCGTGATTCTCTTGCTGATGGCGGCGCCGATTCGTTAAAGCCGTTAGAGCAGCTTGTGATTGTGAACGGTCAGGTTTCTCACCAGGACGGCACCCTGTTCAAATGAGATGACTCGTCTGGTGGCCGGTAGGTCGGACTGGCCGAGACGGACATGGGTGTCTGTGAAACTCTCCACGTTTTTCAGCGTTCCGTCAGATGGCGAGTAGTAATAGACCGTGTAGCGGGTGGTGAGATACTTCCCGTCCTGCGTCACCGCG
>JANDJL010000009.1 GCA_024330965.1 Nitrospira sp.
GGGCGGTATGACGTTTCTGAGCGCCACCGGCTTATTTGTCGCAACGGCGATCGCTGAGATCGTCGGCTGCTATTTGCCTCTGCTCTGGCTGACCGATCGGGCACCCATAGGAATACTCCTGCCGGCTGCTGCTTCACTAGCGCTCTTTGTTTGGCTGCTGACACTGCATCCGACGGCGGCCGGGCGTGTGTATGCCGCCTATGGAGGAGTCTATGTGGCCACGGCCATCCTGTGGCTCTGGCTGGTGGAAGGGGTTCGTCCCACCCAGTGGGATCTGCTGGGATCCGCCATTGCCATCGTCGGCATGGCAGTCATTATGTTTGGGCCGAAAGAGTGAGTCTTCGTGCCGACTGTCTTTTCGACAGAGGGCATCGGTGGAGCTGCTGAATAAGACGATGAGAAAACAGACGACGAGCGATTAACGCGGACTTCTGATTCCAGCTCTCGCTCGTATCACCAGAAGCCACAGGACTCCCATCGCACCACAGGCTGCTGCGAGGCCGAATGCCGCCTCCGCATGGTGGCTATCAAGCAGATATCCGACGTAGAGACTCGAAACCATGTCGCCGACGGCATTGGCACAGGCGAGAAGTCCCAGGCCAAGACTACGCAGTTCTCGTGGCAGCATCTCTGCTGCGGCGGCTTTCTCGATCGTCTCTTCCACGGCGATATAGATACCGGAGCACAAGACCACCACCAAGAGTCCGCCGGTGGACGTTCCACCAACGGCAAGTAAAAGATTGGTGCCGACTCCAAGAACGTATCCCCAAAGGAGTATCGTGAACTTGTTCCCCTGATCGGCGCGGTGCCCAATAGGATAGGCGGCGAGGGCGCTGATCAGGTTGTGGATTGTGTACAGGAGAATCGCGGTGGACAAGGCTCCCCCGGCATGCAGGCTGCTTTCTCCGAACTGCCGGGCCCCCAGCAACACCAGAAAGGTTCGTGAGAAATCCCCCAGACCGAAGAGGAAGACGCCGCCCAAAAATAACCAGAATGATCGAGGAAAGGCCCGCCATCCAGGACGAGGCCTCACGGGATCAAATGGAGAGTGGGGCAGAGTCGGGCGGTCTTGCGCCAGGAAAAAGATGGAAGCAGCCGCCAAGAGCCCTGGGATGAGGGTCCAGAGGATCACGGTTTTGAACTCGACGCCGCTCCAGACCAGCAAGGTGGCGATCAAGGGGCCGGCGACCGCACCCAACATGTCTCCAGCCCGTTCGAGCCCATAGGCCCGTCCAAAGTGGGAAGGTTCCACGGCGTCTGCGAGCATAGAGTCTCGAAGCGGCCCGCGGAATCCTCGACCGATCCAAGCCAGACTGCGCAGCGAAACCAGTGATGCCAATGATCCGACCAAGGCAATCGCTCCTGTTGCGAGTGTGGTGGTCAGGTATCCGAGCGCAGTCCATGGCCGTTTGCGCTCCACATGATGGCCGACCACGCCGCCGGCCAGCTTAGACAGGCTGACGAGAAAGTCGGCGACGCCTTCGATCACACCCAGCGCAGCCGGGCCGAGCCCCAAGGTTGAAAGGTAAAGGGGGAGGACCGCCGTGCACATTTCGTGGCTAAAGTCAGACAGAAAGGTGGCCAGGACAATGCCGATGACCGTGCGATTGATCCAGGGAAGAGCATTCATGCGCAGAGCCTGTGTCGTGTGTCTTGCGCAGCTCCCCAAAGGAATGAGCGAACACGAGGCTCATTCATTCGGGCGAAGCAAGATACAGCAAGAGGGGAACCTGATTCTTTAAGCATCGCATCGGTCATCACGGTGGCTGATTGTGAAGGGGATTCCTAGCAGTTACCCTCTGTGTGCTCTAGAGCCGTTGGCCATTGCTACCATACACTCTGGATTGTCAACTTTTGATGACCGTCTCGGTTATCACCTGACCTTCGTTGAAAAAGAACGGTGTGCCGAGGGGTATCAGGCTCCATTGGCTTGGGCTACTCTCGATTTATTGACGAGGGCCTTCGTTGAGTGTCGGGGGCCGACAGGTTTCCTTGTGAATCTGATTGAAGCCGATGAGGAACCCTTCGGGGCCGACCAGTTCCAATCGATCAACTCGACACAGATTACGGGGGATTCCCCTCTTGACCCGGATGGGGTAAGGTTCTCCCGACACTCCAGGCTCCGATGAGGCGAGCCGACGACCAGCCTCTTCCACCTCTTGTTTAAGAGTCTCCAGATCCCGCACCACAAAATTCACCTGCACCCAGCCGGTGATCCGAGGGGTTTTGAGATCCTGTCGGATGGTGATCAAAAGATGATGATAGCAATAGGTCTTGATCCGATCGACAAGCGGATGATCCATGCTGAACAGGAGGCGAGCGCCAAGAAACTGCTCAAAGAACCGTTCATAGAGACGCAGATCAGTAGTTTCGACTTGCACACTTTCAAGTGATGGTTCATCGTCGGGAGCCGGGACTCCTCTGGCGCACTGGTGCTGGTGAGCGGCTGGCGGATGGTCGAGGTGGGACGACGAAGAGGCTTGATTCGTTTGGCCGAGAACCGGCTGTGAGGATGTGAAGATGAGACTCGCTCCAAACAGGAGCAGGCCAATGATCTGGATCATGGAAAGAGCAGACTGCCCGACCCTTTCAGGACATGGGACGATGGTCTTGTGTCACGAATCAATCGAAAACGATCATCAGGACCGGCATTATAAAGCAATGTTGGTCACGATCCTATCGAGGAATGAGATGGATCGCTGCTGCCTTGATGGTTGCGATCACACGAGTGTTCTCGATCAAGCTGAGTTCTTTAACGGCAAGGGGCGTCACCAAGGCGACCAAGCGGAAGCCGACGTCCATGACCACCCGGTCCAATTGACCGCTTGGCTGGATGTCAACCACGTGGCCAGCGAGGTGATTGCGGGCGCTACTGGAGGAGACCGGCTCACGGTCGAGGACGACATTTTCGCCGCGAATCGAGACATAACAAGCCGTGAAGTGATCTTCCAGTGAATCGACCGCTACGATGGTCTGACACCCCACCTGCACATACGCCACTCCACCCTCCCGCCGGATGATGTGACCGGGAATCAGATTGTCCACGCCGACGAGCGAAGCGACATCTGGATGGGCTGGTTTTGTGAAGACCTCTTGCGGCGATCCGGTTTGCAGGATACCACCCTGTGCCATCACGATGACCGAATCGCCTAAGTAGAGCGCCTCACTCCAATCGTGGGTAATTAAAATGGCCGGTCTGCCGATTTCACGGAGTCGTGCTCGCAGTTCGGCCCTCAGACGCAGGCGCGTCGGAAGATCCAAAGCGGAGAGCGGTTCGTCCAACAGCAGAAGCCGAGGGTTTCTGGCTAGAGCACGAGCTAAAGCCACCCGTTGCTGCTGGCCACCGGAGAGAGTCTGCGGCCGGCGCTGTTCCAAGCCGGTCAACTGCAACTGTTCAAGGAGGGCGGCGATCCTCTGTTGCCTTTCCGCTCTGGAACCGGATGACATTCCGTATGCGATATTGTCGATGACGGTCATATGAGGGAAGAGGGCATAATCTTGGAACACGAATCCCACTCTTCGCTGCTGGGGCGGGATCATGATTCCACGATCCACGTCAGCCCATACGTCTGAACCACATACGATCTGGCCGGCGGTGATACGCTCTAATCCTGCGAGACAGCGCAAGGTGGTGGTCTTCCCAGAGCCGGAGGGGCCGAACAACACGGTGACGTGGCCATGATCGATCGGCATGGAGAAGTTTGCCCGAATGAGCGGTCCCTGTGGATAGGCCTTCTCGAAGTTGACTACGAGCTCAGCCGCCATGCCGCCCTTCCTTCTTCTCGCCAAGGATCTCTGGCCAGACCGGCCGGCTATTGCGATTCACCGCGTACACGAGCGAGAGTACTGCAAAGGAAAACAACAACAAGATGATAGCGGTGTGACCAGCAGCATCGAAATTGAGTGTCTGGACTTCGTCGTAGATCTCGATGGAGATCGTCCTGGTGACCCCTTCGATGTTGCCTCCGACCATGAGCACGACACCGAACTCACCGACCGTGTGGGCGAAGCTTAAGACCACCGCCGTCAGGACGTTGGGACCTGACTGGGGGAGGATCACGCGAAAGAACGTCATGAATTTCGAAATTCCCAAGGTCCATGAAGCCTCGATCAGCCGTGGATGAACGGCCGCAAAGCCGGCAGCCAACGGTTGTACGGCAAACGGAAGGCTGTACAGACAGGAGGCGACGACCAGCCCTTCGAAGGTAAACGGGAGGCGATGGCCGATAGTCTGTTCGATGGCCTGTCCCACCCAACTATGTGGTCCCAACCAGACTAGTACGTAGTATCCGAGAACGGTCGGCGGCAACACCAAGGGAAGGGCGACTGCCGACTCCACGAGAAATTTCCATCGCCGCTGCGAGAAGGTGAGCCAGTAGGCGATCGGAACTCCGATCAGAAGGAGGATCATCGAGGTCACGCCCGCAAGTTGCAGCGTGGTCTGTACGCTCGTCCAGTTCATTCGTTCGGTCTCCCGTTCTCGACATTGACACGATCAGGGGCGCGAATCATCCCGTTCCTGTTCACGCGGCTCCTCCGGCAGATAAAATCCGTACTGTTTGAGTACCGCTCGGCCATGCCGTGACGTCACCCAGTCACGAAACTGCTTCACCGCCTCGTAGTGACCAGTTTTCTCGGCGGTCATTAGAATCACGCCTCCCTGTTCCATCCGGGGATAGGCTGTCAGGGGAATTTCCCAGAACCGTCCTGCCTGCCGCAAGCTGGTGGCTGCCGCGAGGGAGAGTGCGATAATCCCGATCTCCGCACTGCCCGATTGAATGAAGTGAGCCGTCTGCGAAATGTTCTCGCCCAAGACGAATTTGGATTCCACCTTGTCGTACAGGCCAAAGTGTTTCAACGCCGCTACCGCGGCTCGGCCGTAAGGAGCGTGTTTCGGGTTGGCAATGGCGATCTTTTTGACGGATGGGGCGAGCAACGCAGAGATGCCCAGTTTCTCCACGTCAATCGGCGACTGCTTTGGCACCCATACGACGATTCGGCCGACGGCATAGGAAAACAACGTCTCAGGCACTGTGAGCCCTGCCTTAATCAATTTTCGGGGAAAGTCGATGTCGGCCGAAAAGAAGATGTCGAACGGTGCGCCATTGGAAATCTGCGCGTAGAAATGGCCTGATGAGCCCAATGAGAGTCTGACACGGTGTTCGGTCTGCCGCTCGAACTCTGCGACGATGTCCTTGATCGCGAAGTTCAAGTCGGCTGCTGCCGCCACAAGAATCTCGGATGCTGCGACATGACCGGTCCCGGTGAAGAAGGCGATGACCAGAATGGCGGAGAAGATCCACGGACAGCCCTCGCTTCGTTTACTCCGCTGAAAAGGTGACATGGATTTCCGCTCCTGGTCAGGGTTGGGCTGTTACAGCCTGATTCTCGTTTGAACGAAGAAATAATCGGTATCTTTCTCTCCTCCGGGCGGTAAACCGGCCGACGCGGGGAGCCGATCGAAATAGGATCCCTTAAACCAGTGCCACCATCCGACCTCGAAGTCCACGTTGTTGGAGACAAACCACTGGGCACGAAATTCAAGGTCGTGTCCCAGAGTTCTGCCGGCCCCGCCGGTCGGATCACGGAGGCCGGAACTTCCGAAAATGTCCGTCCGTTCCGCCAAGTACCAGAATCGCTGCTTAATGTGGAGTATCCACCCCTTTGCCGGTGTCACGATGAGACGCCACCCCCCGCCGGTCAGGTTGGTTCGGAAGAATGGGCCGACAATGCCAGTGGGCATGTATTCAAATCGGCGTGCTCCAAATAAACTATCGAATCGCTGGCTTTTCCCATCGGAGGGATTGCGGTCGCCGCTTGCATAGTCGCTGTGGAAAACGATCCTTGGATTCCAGGGCATGTCAAAGGTATAGCCGAGGTCCAGGTGCTGAAAATGAGCGAAGTGATCTTCTTGCCCCCGGGTACCGAATTGGTAGGCGCTTTCGAGTTCGTAATCGAGTTCACCGGGCCTGTCGTCCTTGAAGAGGCGGAATCCAATGGTTGAATAGGTACGATGTTCGTTCACGTTTGGGACATGTCTATCGTTTAAGCCAAAGTAATAGAGGTCCCCTTTGAGCCATGGCCAGTATCGGCTTTCGGCAGAGATGCCCCAGAACGTGTTGTTATGGTTGACACTGTCGGCCCTGTCCAAAAAGCGAGTAACCGGTTCGGTGAAAAACGCTCTGAAGCGCCAGGTGTTGTCTTTGACGAGGTACCAATGGAGTCCGTCGAATGCGTTCGTGGTGTTGCGGTAGTCGTTTCTGGCGACGAGTCGGCGGCGACCGAAGTCGAGCGTCATGCGGCCGATGTGGAGATCGGTTCTGAGACCTGTTCCAAACAGATTGCGTATGGTGAGTGAGCCAAACAATTGGAGGACATCAAACTCGTTGACCGTGGTCGTATTTCGAGTGTCTCCCGGATCTTGGTCAAGAAATGATCGGGAATCTTGTCCTTCGAACAACATTCGGAGGGGGCCGTTGCCTCCTACCTGAGCCCGCAGGCGGGAGCGCAGGGCGATTTGGGCATCTGTTCTGCCACCACCGACCGCCGCACTCCGGTTGACGGGATGATCGTACGTTTCAAACCTTGTCCGGTTCTCGAAACCCAGGTCGATCCACTCTGGCATGGTCAAGAGGGTCTTCACATAGCGGGACCACTCATGTTCTCGAATTTGGGTGAGCACATCATCGGCTGGCTCTGTGCGCGCGCCCGGTGTCCGTTGTTGGTCCGCTGTGTGAATGATGTCCTCAAGATTCTGCTCCAGTTCTTGTTCGAGTTCCCTGACATTCAGGAGGAGATCCGAATAGCCCAACGGCCGTTGTTTTTGAGTCTGCGATGTGGATTCGGTCACCGAGTGGGGTGGTGACGAAGGAGGCGGCTCTGATGTCTGTGCGATGCCGGTGACCGGCAGGAGGTTGAGGAGCATGGGAACCGCCCAAACCAGAGATCTACGTGCAAGCTGGATCGGCCGTTGCATAAATCGATCACGCTCTGTTTGCGAGCGTATTTCGGTACCCAGAGGGGGGAGAGGTGTCATCGCGAGGTGGGCCGTAGACACTGGAGCTTTCCGGTTTCACGGGTGTCATAGCCTCCCAACGCCGCGAGTTCCTGACGAAAAGCTTTGGCCGTCAAGGTGTCAAACAGCCGCATTAAGGTGGGGTGCGAGGTGAAGAACGGTGTTGGTACCACCAGGTCGTAACGGGTTGTCTGCAAGGGGATAAAGTCGAGGCCGAAGTGCCGCGCAGCGGAACGGATACCGATGCCTGCGTCAGCTTGGTGGGCAGCAACGGCTCGAGCGACTTCGAAATGAGACCCGACGATGTGATCGTAGCCGCGGATCAGAGTTGGCGCGATTGCTGCTGCCCGCAGCCGTTGATCAAGGAGCAATCGTGCGCCGGAACCTTCTTCGCGATTGACCAGTGTCACGTCCGGGTTGGCAAGGTCGGCAACGGTACGGATGGATTTCGGATTGCCCGGGCGGACTAAAAACCCCTCTTCCCACGAGGCGAAGGTGACGAGATGATAGCCAGAGTCTTTGAGCCAGCGCCTCACGAATGGCACGTTGGATTCGCCGGTGACCGGATCGTAGAGGTGAATGCCCGCTACATGGACTTCGCGCCGCTTCAACGCATTGAGCGCGGCCCGGCTGCCCATGTTCCAGCCGATAACAGAGGAAGAATCTTTCTGACGGTGAAGGTAGTCGCCGACCAAAAAAACAGCCGGATCGCATCCCGCAACCCAAATTTCTCGCTCGATGGCTTGCCGATCTCGTGCCAAAGTCACACGTACAGAGGCGCCGGATGAAGGCCCAGGCACTGTGGCATAACCGTCGGCCGAGATCACATAGGGGAACAGCTCACCCATATCTTGCACGGGGCGCACGATGACCCGCCTGCCCACGATTGAAACTTTGACGCGGGCCCGAGATGCTGTGTTGTCACTCTGTTGGAGTCGTCCGATCAACGGGCCGACGATGGTTTCTTCACGCTTGACCAGACTGAAGAGATCCTCGACGCGGCAGTCCAGTGCCGAAGCCAGTTGGAGCGCCACACCGGTGACCGGCAAATACTGATTGGCTTCGATCGCAGAGATGGCCTGCCTGGTGATCCCAGCCCGGGCTGCCAATTCAGCCTGAGACCATCCTTTT
Source organism: Nitrospira sp. (assembly GCA_024330965.1). Lineage (GTDB taxonomy): Bacteria > Nitrospirota > Nitrospiria > Nitrospirales > Nitrospiraceae > Nitrospira_D. The sequence goes on from JANDJL010000009.1 coordinate 8,147, forward strand.
TGCAGGCGGAAGGATTTAAGACGATTCGCGACGATAGGAAGCGATGGATCGACGGCCTGTTCGCGGTGTTTCATCGGTGCCCCCTTGTAGCAAGTAAAAAAGCATATGTCAAGTATCCTGTCTTTCGCTTTTCCAGTCTCATCTTGTGCTGTGATCAGCCGAGTATGAGGGTTTCTGCAGGAGGGGCAAGACGTCGAGAGAAACGAAAGAAACGCTGGGCAGTTCTTGCAGCGGCAGCAAACGGCGCTGTCCGGGGCAGATAGGCAGCGGGTCAACGGACTTTGTGTGAGATACAAGGGCGAATGGATTATTCGCCCCGGTTGTTGCGGTTTATCTTCTCGGGAGGAACAACGAAGGGGTCTTTGTCCGCATGGCGCGAGAAGAGCAACAGGCGATCAGGCGCCTGCAGCCGGCGAATCGTATCCGTGTGGGTTCAACCGTTGCCAGCGCCAGACGTCGGTACACATGTCGTCGAGGTTTCGTTGAGCCTTCCAGTCCAGCAACGTGGCTGCTTTGGAAGGATCGGCGTAACACACTGCCACGTCGCCGGCACGTCGAGGGGCAATCTTGTACGGGATCGGTCGCCCACTGGCTGCCTCGAAGGCCCGGACCATCTCTAAGACACTGTAGCCCTTGCCTGTTCCCAAATTGACGGTGAGGCATTCTGTAGGGTTTGTCCAAGACGCCAGTGCCTCGAGTGCTTTGAGGTGTCCAGTGGCCAAGTCCACGACGTGGATGTAGTCCCGAATCCCCGTGCCGTCCGGCGTGGGGTAATCATTGCCGAAGATGTTGAGGTGCGGTCGCCGGCCGACCGCAACCTGCGCGACAAAGGGCATCAGGTTGTTCGGTATCCCTCGGGGGTCTTCGCCGATCAAGCCGCTTTCATGGGCGCCGACGGGGTTGAAGTAGCGAAGGATCGCGATCCGCCATGAGGAATGGCTCCGCTGCACGTCTCGTAACATGTGCTCGATTGTGAGTTTGGTTTGCCCGTAGGGATTGGTGGCAGAGAGGGGGTGATCCTCCGTCAGGGGCAGTTGCTGGGGTTCGCCGTAGACGGTTGCCGAAGAACTGAACACCAACGTCTTGACGCCGGTGAGTTCCATCGCTTCCAGGAGACGCAAGGAACCCACGACGTTATGATCGTAATAGGAAAGCGGTTGCTGGACCGATTCACCAACCGCTTTGAGGCCGGCGAAGTGAATCACCGCATGGGCGCCGCTCTCGCGGAGGGCCGTCACCAGAGCCGCTCGATCTCGGACATCGCCGTGAATCGAACGCAACGACTTTCCCGTAATCCGCCGCACACGCGCAAGCGCTTCGGGATTGCTGTTGCTGAAATTGTCGAAGACGGTGACGGCGTATCCTGCCTGGAGCAATTCCACGCAGGTATGGGAGCCGATATAACCGGCGCCGCCTGTGACGAGAATCATGCTTGTCCTCCGGCTGATTTGATGAGTCGTGCTTGCTTCTCGTCGCTGAGGGTAACAGATCCATCACGAGCGTCAAGGAAAGAGAAAGAGATACCCCGTGTGCTACCACCCATTGGGAAACCCAATTTGCCGCCAGGCTTCATACACGACGACCGCGACCGCGTTCGAGAGGTTGAGGCTGCGACTTTCAGGAAGCATCGGCAAGCGGAGGCGCTGCTCGGCAGGGAATGTGTGGAGAATGTGATCAGGCAATCCTCGGCTCTCTGGTCCGAACAGGAAGGCGTCACCGATACAATATCGGGCCGCATCATACCGTTTCATGCCTCGCGCGGAGAGGGCAAACATACGGCGACCGGCGAAATAGGCCAGACAATCGGTCCATGTCGGATAGATCGTCAGAGTGGCATATTCGCGATAGTCCAACCCCGCGCGGCGCATCCGCCGATCGTCAAGCTCAAATCCCAACGGCTTGACAAAATGCAATCGCGCGCCGGTGTTGGCACAGAGACGGATGATATTTCCGGTGTTCGGGGGAATCTCCGGTTGGTAGAGGATGATGTCGAACATACACCAGCGCTGCTGGCCGAAGCGCGCTCCACTATAGCACGACTTGTAGCACGACCGGTTTTTCACTGGTTGTGCCGGAACTTCATGGTCGTGGGAAGCTTTTTCGATGAGGTCGGGTCCGAGGTCCATATTGCTCGTGCCAAGCTTCCTGGTATAGTGAACGGCAACAAGGATTCCATTCATGAACAAGCACCGGTTTCGATCCCCGATGGTTCCTCCTGACAATGGTCGATCGATTGCCTGGCGCATGGTCGGATGGCTCAGTCTCCTCCTTGCGTCCCTGATTGGCGTGGAAGGGGCTGCCCAAGAGCCGATCGGTCCATCTGAGGAGCAGATTGCGCAAGATGTTCGGGTGGTGTGGGACAGCGGGGCGGTGCTGTCTGCGCTTGAATTGCTGGATCAAGGCATGGGTGCCTTGCCACAGTCTCCCATTTTGCACAAGCTCCGCGGGGATATTCTCGCGGCATTCCGAGGTCCTCAAGAGGCGGTCCGCGAATATGATCTGGCGTTGGCTGCGGATCCTGTTTCGCTCGCGACTCGGTGGGCGAAGTGGAGCGTTTTGGTATGGTGGGGACAGGCCGAGGCGGCGATCCGGGAACTGCGCCAGATCGTTCAACTTGATGGCGACAATCCGCTCGTTCACTTGAAACTGGCCCAGGAACTTCGCAAAGCCGATCACTTGGAGGAGTCGGTCGAGTCGTATCGGAGGGCGGTTGAACTTGCGCCCGACTTGCTGGACTGGCGATTGGCCTTGGCGCGCGCTCGGTTCGATGTGCTGGATTACGCCGGCGCAGAAGCTGAGCTCCGCTCCGTGCTCGAGCTGGCACCGCCCCGCTCACCGTTGGAATTATCGGCCAAGAACCAGTTGGCCCAACTTCATGAATCGATGGATCGCGGTCGGCGGTTTACGCCCGTTCTTACACCTGGGACGACGGCTGCCCAATTAAAAGAGTGGGCGTCTCTGCGTGCCGATGCCTGGAGGCTGTTTGCAGCGGGCCGGTACCGTGAGGCGGAACCTCTCTACCGCAGACTATTGGTCCTCAATGATCGAGACCCGCTGGCTGCGTATCACCTGGGCATTACCCTTATGCAACTAAGGCGATGCGAAGAAGCGCTCACCGTCTTTGGAAAAGTGGTTCATCTTGACGCCAACGAAGAACACTCTGCGGATGCCATGTTCAGAATGGGGCAATGCCTCGTGGAGTTGAAACGGTGGGACGAGGCCTTTATCCATTTCCAAGTGTTGTATAACGCGGCGGTCGAATTCGAGGAAGCCAATAAAGATGTAGCGTTGCCTGGTGGGATGCTGGTGCTTTCGAAAGAAAAGCTCGCGAGCTGGCTTGAGCGGGTGCGCCCTCATCTCTCGGAGGAGGCCAGACGGGAGATGGAATCAATGAAGGCGGCGAGGCCGCAGGATGCGGATCTTACTCACGAGGCAGAGGAAGAAGCCTTGTATGCCAAGGCCGTTGAACAGGTGGAACCGCAGAATGCGATGGGCGACGGGGTGTCCCTTATGGGCCGAGACGCCGACTTCAGTTGGTTTCGGTTCGTCATTCCGGCTGGGAAGGTCGTGCGGGATGATTTCCCAACCGGAGCCCATGACTTTATTCCGCTGAACGCTGGGGATACGTTTCCGGCGACGCAATCGGAGATTTACCTGGTGTTTGGGTTGGTATCGCCTTCCTATGATGCTGTGTCCCTGGCCGCGCGATGTTCCATTGAACTCGGCGAGGGTCGGCAGGGAAGCGACGTGATCGCGCAGGATCAGGTCATGACCGCGACAAACGATCAGTCAGGTTATTTCATGTTGACCCCGCCTCAAGGTGGTTGGCCTCTGGGTCTTTATCGCTGCGGTCTGTTTGCCGGGGAGCGGGCCAATGCCTATACGCTGGTCGATGAAGCCCGATTCCGGATCGTCGATCGGTCCCAGCCTTGACGATTCTCGGGCTACATCGATAGGAGGGTGTCGGTAAAGCCGACAGGCGGTTGAGAGCCTCAAGACTACGGAATTACAGTGTGTTCTCCGCACGTCATCGTCAGTAGGGAGCATGTGGAACGACCGGTGGTCTCGGTGTTTTGGGGAAAAGGGTTGAGCGGATTGCGGGGGCCTGCGCGACGAGATACGCGGAAATTATGGCCGAGGTCGAGCCGGGTTGAGAAGAGCCCGCAAGATGTCTCGCCAGGTTAAGATCCCTTCGAGATGTCGGTTGCCCGAAGTGATGGGGAGACAGGAGACTTTCTTCTCCAGCATCAGCGCGGCGGCGGTCTCGATGGATGTCGTCGTCTGCACGGTGATGGGGTTGCGCGTCATGATGTGATGGGCGCGTTTGTTGAGGGTAGCTCGATCACGATCCGTTTCAGACAGGGTGCCGATGTTCGGGCTGATCGCTTTCAAAAGGTCGCGGTCGGAAATGATGCCGACGAGTTCGCCCCGTTCGACAACCAACAGGTGATGGAAATGATGCTCCTGAAAAAGGCGCCGGATCGTTGCAAGAGAGTCGTCCATTGTGACGGTGACGACATGAGCGGACATGACGGCACCGGCGGTCAGTTCGGGAGAGGAAGATTGCACGGTCGACTTCATGGCCTGTCGTGCCTGATTATCGGAGGGACGGAGTGAATTCTTGAGCGGTTCCTGCGGGAACCCAGATGAGCGTCCGGCTTTGACGTGAGAAAACGTCGGAGCGCGCAGGAAGAGATCCTCGCACGTGGAAGATCTGTTCCGGCCGTATCAAGGCAGGGAGGAGTCGGCTTGTCAGCCTCTCGCCCGTTCTCTTACTTGACGATGATCTCCACCCGGCGGTTCTGAGCGCGTCCCGCCTCGGTGTTGTTTGAGGCGACTGGTTGTGTGTCGGCACGGCCGGCTGTCGCCACAGAGGTGAGCCCGCCTTCCGCCAGCGCTTTGGCCGCGCTGACTGCCCGAGCCTCCGACAGTTCTTGGTTCGACGCGAACTTCTTCTTTAAGCTACTTCGAAGTGGTCTGTTGTCCGTATGGCCTTCAACGGATACCGTGTACTCAGGATAGTCTTTCAACGCCTCGCCGACCTTCTTGAGAGCCTCAACGCCTCCTGGCTTGAGCTGGTCTTGGCCTGAGTCAAACAGGTCGTTGGACGCCATATTGATCAACAGCCGTTCACTGTTCAAGTCGATCGCGATGTCACCTTTGGCGATTTGAGGCCGCAGTGATCGAACGAGACCCTGCCTTGCGCTTTCGAGTGTGTGAACGGCAGCGGCTTGAGCGGCTCGTGCCTCGGCTACTTGACGTTCGAAATCCGCGATCCGCCGGTTAGCTGCTGCCAGTTCCGCCGCCAGCCGGTCCCGGTCGCTCTGGGCGGAGGCAAGTTGACTGGACAATCGCTCACGCTCGCTGCTGCCGGCCCGAAGTGTCGCAAGTTCCCGATCTCGATCGGCCAGTTGTCGTTCCAAATCGCTCACTCGGCTGCTTAATGAGCTGTTCTGACGCCGTGTGCGTCCAGTTCGTCGGCAGCCGTTGCCGGTCTCGCTCAAGGGCCGCCAGGTGTGATGCTGTTTCATCAATGGCCGTAGCCTTGACGGTAGAGGGGCGTCCACCGTCTTGGACGTACCCGTACCATCGGTCAATGCAGACCTCCGGTTGCTTGAATAGGAAGAGCAACCGATGAGAGTCACCAAGCCCATCGTCACAAGCGCAGCGGTTCTTCATCACAACCTCCTTGTTCGTGTATGGCATCACGCGCGGTACTATCGAGAATTCGGTTGATCTGACCAGGCGGTTATTGGAGACCAGATTGACGGCTCTTCAGCAAGTCTCTGATTTCCATCAATAACTTCTCCTCGTTGGTCGGCTCAGGCGGGGCAGGTGGAGGCGGAGGAGGCGCCTCACGCTTAAAACGGTTGATCTGCTTGATCACGACAAAAATTGCGAACGCGATGGCCAGAAAGTCGAAGACGTTTTGTAAAAAGACTCCGTAGTTGAGAGTCGGAGCTTAAGCGGCCTTGGCCGCCACCAGCGAGGGATAGGACGTCTCGGACCGGTTGATGAAGAGGCTTGAGAAATCAAGCTTGCCAAGGATCAAGCCCAGGGGCGGCATGAGCACGTCGCTGACAAGCGACGACACGATTTTGCCGAATGCACCTCCCATAATGACACCGATCGCCATATCAAGCACGTTGCCTCTCATCGCGAATTCTTTAAATTCTTTCAGTATGATGTTCCTCCTCAAAGGCAGGGTTGGTGCAATGTTGTACCCGTTATCGCTTACGTGTGGTGTCGAAACTATAACCCAACGTGAACAGATACAGGAGGTCGGTGTCGGTCGTCATGGCCGGCGGCCGATTGTTGTAGCGCGTGGTCACCTGAAAGCCGCTGGCCAGCCCGCGACGATTGTCGAATACATCCCGTTAAATGGTCAGACATAGGTGCGAGGTTGTTCGATGGACAGCCACATTGACCCTTGAATGGGGTCGGCCTGGATATTGATGGTCCGATTGGGGCCGACGACGGCGGTGCCGTTGAGAATCGTTCCTTCTTTGAGATGGAAGGGGATTGGATGGGTGATTTCCAACGCGGTAACGTCGTTCTCCACTTGATTGAGATCATGCCGTCGGCGCTGGATGCCGTCTTGACGGAGAGAACACCACCGGCCATTTCAACGACTTCGCCGTAAATGAGACTGCCGTTCTGCAAGGTGACGACATCCGGCCTCGACAGGACGGGGTCAGGCGATTGGGCGAACGAAAAGTCTGACGTTCCACATGCCGCGACCAGACAGCACACAATCAAACTTTTCCACGGTATGGTGTTCACTCATTTCTCCTCTTGGCGATGAGTTTCTGGTCCTGAGTGCTGGATGGCTTGTTGAGCGAGACAATAGACCATTTTCCTAAAGCCGTTTGCCTCCTCATAATTCCCCCTATAAAGCAGTTTTTTCAGGACGGCAATCGAAAAAAAACGGTGGCTCGGCTGGATTGCCGAGGACAAGAGAATCTGCGTTAACGAGCAATAAAGCGCGGCGTCTGAAGGCGCTGGAGACTCTTGAGCCAGAGCGTCTCTGGGTCGTCGTCAAGAATGGTCAGATCTGCTGACAACGTGGCCCAAGCTCCCTGACGTAGTTCGAACGCCAGTTGTCCAGGTGCCCAACCGGCCATTCCTGCAAAGACTCGAAAGGCTTCCGCCGGCTTGGGTTGCGTTGCTAGACGATCCAGCATCTCCAGCGAACCACTCACGTAGAGTCCGTCAACGATTCGTTGAAGAGCGGGACCAGTTTCTTTCGTGCGGATCAGCATCGTGACGTGATTCGGCAAGACCGGGCCTCCGGCGAATAAGCGATCGTTGGATCCTTTGAGGGCGGGACGGTCCGGCAGAGCTTGAGATAAGGAAATGTTTGTGGGCCGGTTGAGCACCAACCCAGCTGTTCCGCTGGGACCATGTTCAATAAGGATGACGACCGTGTGGTGAAAGTTGGGGTCATCCATCGACGGATGTGCAACCAACAGGATTCCCTTTGCGGGTGGCACTTGGACCGGATCGAGTTCCGCCAAGGATTCAGAAAGAGGCGGGAAAAAGAGCACGATGCCAGCCAGGCAACTTGCCGCGATTCTTTGCCGGATCAGCCTTCGGCGCATTCGGCCCCTGGGATTCTGTGACGGGTGACGGCGAGACGGGCCGGTTTCAGGTTGCTGCATCGATGACGCCGCAAGGCCCTGGCGTTATCGTGAAAACGCCGACAAGCGTCCAAGCTGTGTCGAATCGATCATGAGCGTTCACTGCGATGAGGCTGCCGGTTGCCGATCGTCTACTTCAATGGTGAACCCCAAGTCCTCAATCATCTTCCAGACTTCCGGCGCCGGGGATCCGGGAGTGGTCAAGTAGCCGTTGACGAAGAGAGAATCGGCCGGATAGAGCGCCAACGGCTGGAGGCTCCTGAGATTGTATTCCCGACCTCCGGCGATCCTGATCTCAGTTCGAGGATGGAGGAAACGGAACAGGCACAGCACCTTCAAGCAACGTTGCGGGGTGAGGTGATCGCAGGCAGCCAGCGGCGTCCCCGACACCGGGTTGAGCATGTTCAGAGGAATCGAATCCGGCTTCACATCTCGAAGTGCCATGGCGAGGTCAATCACATCGTCGTCTTGTTCTCCCATTCCGACGATGCCGCCGGAGCAGATTTCTAATCCGGCCGCACGCGCGTTTCTGATCGTGGCCAAGCGATCTTGGAACGTGTGCGTGGTGCAAATCGAGGGATGATATGTTTCACTGGTATTCAAGTTATGATTGATCCGATCTACCCCTGCTTCTTTAAGCCGCCGGGCCTGTGCCTCACTCAAGAGACCAAGGGAACAGCAAATCTGAATGGGCATTTCCCGCTTGATCGACCGGACGGCTTCGGCGATTTCTTCGATTTCCCGATCCAACGGACTCCGGCCGCTGATGACGATGCAGTAGCGTTGAGCCTTTGAAGCGGAAGCCCGACGCGCACCCTCGATCATCTGAAGCCGCGGCAACAAATTATATCGCTCGATCGGAGCGGTAGAAATGGACGACTGCGAACAGTAGTGACAATCCTCTTGGCAAGCGCCGCTTTTGGCGTTTTGGAGCATCTGAAGGCGGACGGTCCGACCAAAATATTTTGACCGAACGAGGAACGCGGCGTGCAGTAAGGGCAAGAGATCATCATCCGGCGCGTTTAAAACGGCGCATGATTCGGCTTTGGTCAGCGGTTGGTTGCGAAGGGCTTTTTCTGCGAGTTGCAAATAGGTGGTCATCACCGCGGCCTCTTGTCAGGTGGTTCTGGATCGTTCGACGCGAGTCTTTTCTCCATGCGCATCGGCAAACGGCCTGTTGCTAAGGAGCGGACCGGCATGCAAGACCCTACACGGTTTCAAACGGTGATGCAATGCCTTGATAAGGGATGGTGCGAACAAGCGGGCTTCCTTCCCCCTCCGTGTGAGAGGCGGTTTGACCGGCTTCGAGCCAGGGAAGAGCGGTGAGGGTGTTCCACCGCCCGCATCCTCGACAGCGACCCACCCACTCGGTGGATTCTTGTTTGCATTGGGTGCAGATGTAGGGCACGACGACGCGCTTTTTGAACCCGAGTGCTTTTTTCAGCTCCACAATGGCCTGCTCAAATTGTTGCTTGCGTAAGAAGAGATTGGCCATGATTTTGTGGTAGTCGAGCAAATAGTCCTGCGGCCCTTCGATCGTTGAGAGGATCTCGAACGCTTCGTCGACCATCTCCAACCGATAGTAGAGTTTGCCGAGATAGAATTGCAACACCGGGTCCTGGGGATTGTATTGCAACGCGTCCTGATAGACCCGAATGATCTCGCCCGGCTCTCCTTGATCGAGAAACAATTCCTCAAGCCGATGCAAAATGATGACACTCCTGGTTCTGGCGTACACTTTCTTGAAGATTTCGACGGCTTCCTTGGTCTTGCCTTCGTGGATCAAAATTTCTCCCAGCCCGATGTATGCGGGGAGAAAGGCGCGGTCCTTTTTGATGGCGCCTCGAAAATATCGGCGAGCTTTGTCCGGGTGTCCGCGCTCCAGCAGTTGACGCCCGACTTCGTACATGCAGCCGACCAGCAATTCCGCTTCTGCCCGCTTTTCCTGAGCCGGGAGAGAGGTTTTGAGCAACCGGTGCTGAATTTCGAGCGCCTCGCTCCACCGTTCCAAACGGATGTTGAGATCTCGCTTGCGGATCAGCGCCATCAAATTGTCCGACTCGATCTTGAGGATCTTGTCGAAAGACTGAAGTGCTTCTTCATACCGCTTGGCGCACTCCAGGTCCGTGCCTAATTCGAGCAAAATTTCAATGTTCCGGTCGTCGACCCGATGAGCGTGCTGATGAAGCCGAATGGCTTCGGAGAAATTGCGCTCGGATCGGTAGATGTTCCCAAGCCATAGCAGCGAATCAACACGATTGGGATCGATGGCCAAGGCCTTCTCAAACAGCGAGATCGCTTCCATCGTGCGTTTGGACATCAAGGCATGGGTGCCGTCCCGATGCAACACGTCCACCTTTTCCTTGCGACGGACCTGTCGGTTGCTGCGCCAGTTGACAATGGCGTGGGCCGTCTGTTGGAGGCCGACCAGGAAGGCGACGAAGACCGAACCGGCGGCCATGGAAATCAGGACCAGGTTGACAGGGTTGAGGTCGAATTCGGTCGTGGGGCTTGTATGAATCGTCACCGCGCCAGGATTCAGTTCGCGGAAATAACTATAGACGAAAATGCCGGCGCTGATCAAAAAGATCGTGATCAACAGTCTGAACATGACTAAACCGACTTGCGGGCGGCTGTTTTTCCAGTCGTGACCCGTCGTGGGGGCCCATCGGGGGCGATCTTTGAGTCCGGGGGAATCGGCACCGACGCCGCGTCGCTCCAGAGTCGCTCGAGGGCGTAGTGCGATCGAGCGTCCTGTCTAAACACATGGGCGACCACGTCGCCGAAGTCGATCAAGACCCATTGCCCCGTCGTCGTTCCTTCGATGCTCAGCGCCCGACGTCCCAGACGGGAGAGTGTTCCATCGATATGGTCAGCAATAGCGCGGGTTTGCCGATCCGAGTCCGCCGAGCCGATGACCAAGTAATCGGCGACGGAGGTCAACGGAGCGACGTGCAGCACCTGGACATCGACGGCCTTCTTGTCGAGCATCGCCTTCCCGATGGCGAGAGCGATGGCCTTAGATGTTTGTCCGATCGCGGTCCTCCTGATACAAGCGATGTCGAAGTATATAAGATTCAACGGAGGGCGGCAACAGATTTACCAGTGGTTCTCCATTTCTGACCCGCCGTCGAATGTCGGATGCCGAAATGGGGCAGAGCGGGATCGGGAGGCAAATCACACCTCGACATGATGAACTTGAGATGTCCAGTCGGGGCAGGACTCCCGTGTCAAGCTTGGCCAGCAAGTCGAGGTCGAGCTTCGGCAGCAGTGGAATGTTTACCAGATGCTTGTATGATTGTCCCCGTCGAGGCACGACGACGAATCGGCACGCTTGCAACAATTCTAGAGGAGCTCTCCAAGTGTGGACGTCAAGAAATGCGTCAAGGCCGATGAGGAAGTATAAGTCTGTCGAGGGACCGAATTGCCGTTCCAAGGCTCGAATCGTATCGATGGAGTACGACTTTCCGGCTCGCCTGATTTCTATATCCGAGAGATGGAACGACGGCGTTCCGGCGATGGCAAGCCGGACCATTTCATAGCGATCTGGTGCGGGCGCCAGCGATCCGTTCCGTTTGTGGGGCGGATCGCCGGCCGGAATAAAGAGCACTCGGTCGAGTCCCAACCTGTCTCGGACCTCACTCGCAACGGCCAAGTGGCCGTTGTGAATAGGATTGAAACTGCCGCCGAGGAGTCCCAGTTTTAACGGGGAGGGATAGGAGACAGGAGGAGAAGCGCTCATAACCGAACGGCGGCACGTGCGACTCAAATCTAAAAAACGACCAGGTTGTCTCTGTGGATCACTTCTTCGTATTCCTGTGGTCCGATTTGCTCATGAATGTCCCCCGTCTTGAGACCTTTCATGCGATCCAAAAGGTCCGAGGAAAAATTGACCAGTCCTTTGGCGAATTCTTTTCCATCGGGGTCCAGACAAGCGACTGGATCTCCCGCTTCAAAGTTGCCGATGACCTCAACGATACCGGAAGCCAGGAGACTTTTTCCCCGTTTGACCAAGGCCTCGACCGCTCCGTGATCCACCCGCACGTGCCCGCGGGGACGTAGGGTGAAGGCGATCCAATGTTTACGACTCTTCATTCTCCGTTCGCGTGCCAGAAACAGACTGCCGCCCGGGCTTCCGGCCAGCACGCTCAAAAGAAGTCCCGGCCGTTCGCCATTGATGATTAGCGTGGGCACGCCGTACTCGCCGACCTTCTTGGCCGCGCGGACTTTGGTCGCCATCCCCCCGGTTCCTTCAAAGGTGCTGGAGACGCCGGCTCGTCGTTCGATGTCTTCCGTGATCTCCGAAATGATCGGGATCAGTGTCGCGGTTGGGCTCTTTCTCGGGTCTTCCGTATAGAGCCCGTCGACGTCGGATAAAATGACGAGCAACTCCGCGTCCACCAAGTGGGCGACTTCGCTCGCCAACGTGTCGTTGTCGCCGACTCGAATTTCATCGACGGCCACGGTGTCGTTCTCATTGATGATGGGAAGGATTCCAAATCCGATCAAAACCGCGAGCGTATGGCGGGCGTTTAAAAACCGACGGCGATCGGCTAGGTCTTGATGGGTGAGGAGAATTTGCGCGACTTGAATGTCATGCCGTTCGAACGCTTTTTCATAAGCCCAAATCAGGCGGCTTTGTCCGACGGCCGCTGCGGCTTGTTTCACCGGCAGGCTTTTCGGATATTCCTTCAGCTGCAATTTCTTGATGCCGGACACAATTGCGCCCGATGAGACGACCAGCACTTCTCGGCCGCTCGCCCGCAGAGCGGCCAGCTCATCGGCAAGCCGCTCGATTTGATCAAGACGCAAGCCGGTGGCGCGGGAAGCGATCAGACTGCTTCCGATCTTGACGACGATGCGTTTGGCTCTCGTTAAGATTTCGTTTCGCATGGTCGGCTTCTGAGACGATCCACTTGTGCGCCGACGAAGGCGACCAAGTCGTCAAGGCCGTCTCTCGTGGCGGATGAAACGGGAAAACACCGAAGGCGATGATGCTCGCAATAGTCCCGGAGTCGCGCGAGCCGATCCGACGTTCCGCCGATGTCGATCTTTGTCGCGACAACGGCGAAGGGGCGGTTGATCAACGTATGATCGTACGCCGCAAGCTCGCGCCTCAAAGCCTCGAAGCCGGCGATCGGCTCAACAGGCGTCCACTCCGAGACGTCGATCAGGTGGAGTAAAAAAGCCGTGCGTTCGATGTGGCGGAGAAATTGAAGTCCCAATCCTTTCCCTTCGTGAGCCCCTTCGATCAAGCCGGGAATATCAGCAACCACGAAACTACGGTCGGATCCCCAACGCACGACGCCCAAATGGGGAGTCAACGTGGTGAATGGGTATTCGGCAATCTTGGGGCGCGCCGATGAAATGGCCGCAATGAGCGTCGATTTGCCCGCGTTCGGAAAGCCAACCAAGCCGACATCCGCGAGCAGCTTCAGCTCGAGCCGAAGAGTTCGCTCTTCGCCGTCCGTTCCGTGGGTCCACCGGGTCGGGGCCCGGTTGGTCGAGGTGGCGAAATGACAGTTGCCGAGCCCCCCTCGTCCGCCTTCGGCGATCACGACCGTTTCTCCGTCGTTGACAAGGTCGGCCAGCACGTCACCCGTCGTGGCGTCGTACACCACAGTGCCGACGGGGAGCGTTACGACGACGTCGGCGCCCGACCGGCCGGTGCATTTGGAACTCCCGCCGGCTCGTCCATCCTCAGCCTGGTAGTGTTTTTGATAACGGAGATCCAGCAGCGTCGTGAGGCGATGCGACGCCATCAGGATGACGTTGCCGCCATCGCCGCCGTCCCCTCCGTCCGGGCCGCCGCGAGGCACGTACATTTCACGGCGGAAACTGCACATGCCGTCTCCTCCTCGCCCGGCGCGAACGGTAATGATCGCTTCATCGACGAACATGATATGTCTCTATCGAGTTGAACGTATCGGAGCTTGTCATAGGGTGGAGTATACCCGACCTGCTATCGCCGGTGGAAAGGGATGTTCAGGGTATCGGATAATGAGATCGGGATGCGTGAAGAGAGGGTCAAGACTCAGCGGGGAGCGGATACACGCTTACCTTCCGCCTGCCGCGCCCGCCTTCGAATTTCACTGTCCCGGTGATTCGGGCGAACAACGTGTGATCTCGTCCGATATCGACGTTAAAGCCGGGAAAAAACTTCGTACCCCGTTGGCGGACGATGATGCTCCCTGCCGTCACGGTTTCACCGCCATACGCCTTGACGCCTAGATACTGCGGATTGCTGTCCCGACCGTTCCGCGACGAACCGCCGCCTTTGTTTGTTGCCATGGGCAGACCCCTTGACTGATTTCAACCGTTAGTTTGTTGTGATGTCTTTGATAAGAAGCTTCGTAAAGTGCTGCCGGTGACCGCGAGTCCGACGATAGTTTTTCCGGCGCTTCTTCTTAAAAACTGTAATGGATCTCGTCCGGCCTTGCCGCACGATTTCGGCTGTGACCTTCGCGCCCTGCACGAGCGGTCGTCCGACAACTAGGCCGGCATCGCCGTGAACCAAGCGCACGTGGTCCAATTCGACCACAACGCCGACTTCACCAGGCAGCTTTTCAACCTGAATCGTGGATCCAGTCTCGACTCGATACTGCTTCCCACCTGTTTCGATGATCGCGTACATGCTTCATGTCTCCATAAGTGAGTTTGATCAGATACCATGCACGTTTATATGGTGTCAAGTGAGCCGCTGAGTCCTCGGGACGTCTTGCTCAAGGCGGGCAGGGCTAAGTTGTTTCACCCCTCTTCAGAAGGGATAGAAACGTTGGGGGAAAAGGAGTATTTTGCCGTCAGCGCTTCGGTCATAAAAATGCGGAGGGTCGTTTCTTCAGGAGAACGGTATGCCTTCAACCCGGTTTGTGATTCGCGCGTACCATCGCATTCCTGTCCGTTGCAACTTCTACTATATGGGCGAGGAGTTTCTCGGCAAGGGAACGGTGACGAATTTATCTCGAATCGGATTTCGAGCGCTCGGCGATCATCAAGTGGTGCCGGGGATGGAACTCGTTGCTCGGTTGTCTCTCCCCGACCGCGCCGGCTCGGTGGACATCGGGCTTGCCTTGGTTCGCTGGGTGCGTGGACCGTGGTTCGGGGCGAAAATAGTCAGACTGAATCCGGAGGCCAAGGAGCGGATCGGAACGTTTCTCAACACTCGGCTTCGACGGTCTTGCCTCTCGCATTGAATCGGTTTCTATCCAAATCAGAATCAAGTCCGCGTTCTTCCTAATAAGAGGAAGACGGGGCTGGTTGCTTGACGCATGGTCGGCCTCGCGTTATAGTTCGCGCCCGTCAAATGCAATGGGGACTGTTATCGCGCGCAGGAGTCGCATTCATGGAGCCAAGTGAAAAAATCTGGATGGACGGCAAGTTCGTCGCATGGGATCAAGCCAATACGCATATCTTGACCCATTCGTTGCATTATGGCTTGGCGGCATTTGAGGGAATCCGCTGCTATAAAGGAAAGACCGGTTCGGCTATTTTTAGGCTTCAGGAGCATGTCGATCGACTGTTTGACTCCGCCCATATCGGCATGATGACCATGCCCTATGATCGGAAGCAGATCGCCGACGCCATTCTCGAAACCGTTCGCATCAATCGTCTGGATGCCTGTTATATCCGCCCGCTGGTTTATATCGGCTACGGGGCGATGGGGGTTCATCCCGGCGACAATCCAATCCGCGTCGCCATCGCGGCGTGGAAATGGGGGGCGTATTTAGGAGAGGACGCGTTGATGAACGGCATACGCGCCTGCGTGTCTTCCTTTACTCGTCACCATGTCAATGTGTCCATGACGAAGGGGAAAATAGCCGGCTATTATGTCAATTCGATCATGGCGAAACGGGAAGCCAAAGCCGCCGGCTATGATGAAGCGATCTTGCTCGATGCCGAGGGGTACGTTTCGGAGGGGACGGGAGAAAACGTCTTCATTGTCCGGAGAGGCAAATTGAAAACCACTCCTCTTACGTCAATACTTGAAGGCATCACCAGAAATTCGGTGATCGAATTGGCCAGGGAGCGACAGCTTGTCGTGGAGGAAGAGCGATTTACGCGGGATGAAATGTATATTGCGGATGAGGTATTCGTGACCGGCACGGCGGCGGAACTGACGCCGGTTTGTGAAATCGACCGTCGCGCGATCGGAAGCGGCAAACCGGGACCGATCACTCAGATGCTGCAGAAGACGTTCTTTTCGGTCGTGCGGGGAGAAAATCCTACCTACGCCTCCTGGTTGACACCAGTCTGACGGAATCTTACGGCCTATGGCTGTGATGCAAAAGAAGGGGGTAAAGAGATGGTTCCCCGCTCACGGTCCGAGGCAGGTGTCCCAGCGGGACCGTCTTATCGCTTCCCACTTACCAGCCTTTTGATGGGCGCCCATAACGGTGCTTTCTCCCGCACCTGTTCAGATCAATCAAGTCAGCTCGCAAGTCAGCTCGGTCGAGCATGAGTGAGGGAGCCGGTCTTGGACCGGGGTCAGTGTTGTTCACCGGGTGAGCCAGTTCCCTCTGCGGAGTGGGGCTCGGTTGCCGGCTGAGTCGGCGAGGAAGAAGCTGGAGGCTCGCTCTTTTTGTTTAGGTCGATGACGGTCGAAGAAAAGTTCCGTTCTTTAGCCAAAATCGCCAGGCTGAGAGACGTCAGCATGAACACTGCTGCGACAACGACAGTGAGCTTACTGAGAAAATTTGCAGGGCCTCGGCTTCCGAAGACGGTTTGGCTGGATCCTCCGAACGCCGCCCCGATTTCAGCGCCTTTTCCGGACTGAAGCAGAATGGCTCCGATCATGAGGAACGAAATAAAGACGTGAAGGATGATGATCAATGTGTAGAGCATTTATCCTCGGTCCGTGATCGCTCGAGCAATGGTGCCGATTGTAACAAAGGACTCCACGTGCAGACAAGCCCCGCCGATTAATGCACCGTCAATTTGCTCTGATTGCAAGAACGCGCCGATGTTGTCTGGTGTGACACTCCCGCCGTACAAAATTCTCGTGGACTGTGCGACATCGGCCGACCAACGGTCCTTCAAGAAACTCCGGATCGCTTGATGGGCGTTCGCCGCTTGATCGGCCGTGGCGGCATTGCCTGTTCCGATGGCCCAGATCGGCTCATAGGCGATTGTGACGTTCGTCATCGCTTGAAGCGGCAGGTCCCCCAAGCTGCTATTCAATTGTTGACGGAGCACCTCTTCTGTTCGTTCCTGTTCCCGTTGAGCCGATGATTCTCCGATACACACGATCGGTTTCAGGTCGTGCGCGAGCGCGGCGCGAATTTTCCGGTGAATCCATTCATCTCGCTCGCCGAACACTGTGCGTCGTTCCGAATGGCCAAGAATGACGTATCGACAGCCGAGATCCTTTAGCATGGGGGCGGAAACCTCGCCCGTGTAGGGACCGTGGTCTTCCCAGAACATATTTTGCGCGCCGAGCTGAATCGGCGATGAAGAACCGAGGGCCGTACGGGCGGACTCGAGTGCGGTGAAGGGAGGAGCCACCACGAATTCAACTGCCGGCGACAGGGGAAGCCGCAGTGAGACAGCACGGAGGAAGGCCGCTGCTTCGGAAGCGGTCTTGTTCAGTTTCCAATTGCCGACGATGAGAAGAGGCCGCACGGTACCGTGATGCGGTTGCTTGTGGCGGTATGCGCCGCTAGTTTTCACGATCGGGCAATGCGGCGAGGCCTGGCAGTGTCTTCCCTTCAAGCAGTTCCAGTGCGGCGCCGCCGCCGGTCGAAATGAAAGACATGTTTTCGGAAACGCCGGCCCGGTGGACGGCCAACGCTGTCTCGCCTCCCCCGATAATGGTTAAGGCATAGGCATCGGCGATCGCGTGGGCCATGGCGAGCGTACCTCGGGCGTAGGCGTCGATTTCAAAAACGCCCATCGGTCCGTTCCAGAGAATCGTCTTTGCGTTTTGAACGGCCTCGTTGAACAGCTTCACCGAAGCCGGGCCGATGTCGAGACCGTACCATCCTTTGGGAATTTCCTGGACGGGGACAATCTTTGATTCGGCGCCCGGTTCGCGACTGGCCGCGACGACGCAATCGACCGGAAGGTAAAACTTGATCCCTCGTGACAACGCATGGTCTTCAATGCCTTTGGCGAAGTCGAGCATGTCGTTTTCGACCAATGAGTTGCCGATCTCTAGGCCTTTTGCTTTCAGGAACGTAAAGGCCATGCCGCCTCCGATAATGACCTTGTCGACCTTCTTGCCCAGGTTTTCGATGACACCGATTTTCCCCGACACTTTTGCCCCTCCCAAAATCGCCACAAATGGTCGAACGGGATTGGCGACGGCGCCTTCCAGATATTCAATTTCCTTTTTGAGCAAAAAACCGGCTGCGGCTTCCTTGATGAATTTCGTAATGCCAACCGTAGAAGCATGAGCGCGGTGGGCGGCGCCGAACGCATCATTGATATAGACGTCGCCCAAGGAGGCGAGGGCTTTGGCAAAGGCGTCGTCGTTTTGCTCCTCACCGCGATGGAATCGAAGATTTTCCAGCAGGAGCACGTCGCCGGGATTCATCTTCGCGACCAATTTTTCAACGGTCGGTCCGATGCAATCTGGCGCGAAAATCACCTCTTTGCCTAGGAGACGTCCGAGTCGCTTTGCGACCGGCGCCAGACTGTATTTGGGATCAAAGGTTCCTTTGGGGCGTCCCAAATGGGAGCACACGATGACTTTGGCGCCTTCGTCGACGATGCGGTTGATGGTCGGCAACGTGGAGCGAATGCGCGTATCGTCCGTGATCTGCAATGCTTCGTCCAGCGGCACATTGAAGTCAGCGCGGATAATGACCCGTTTCCCGCGAACCATCACATCGTCGATGGTTTTTTTGTGCAAGTTCACGGATGTTCCTCTCTGGCGAACGAAGTCCCATGCTTTCGTCGTGGCGACCTGGGGGGTGGAAGTCGGCCGGCGTCGGCAAGAGCCCTGGTTCTTAACGTTGTTTTTCCAGCTTTTTAATCAGATCACGGATTCGGCACGAATACCCCCATTCATTGTCGTACCAGGCGGTGACTTTGACCATGCGTTTGTCAACGACGTTTGTGAGTGGGGCATCGATCGTGGCGGAGTGGGCGTCGCCCTTTTGGTCGATGGACACGATGGGATCCTCGGAATATTTGAGAATGCCTTTCAACGGACCGTCCGCCGCCTTCTTAAACGCGTCGTTTACAGCTGCAATGTCGCAATCTTTCTCGGTTTCGACGGTCAGATCTACCAGCGACACATTGGGGGTGGGGACACGGATGGCGAGGCCGTCGAGCTTGCCTTTTAGTTCTGGGATGACCAAGTGCAGCGCCTTGGCCGCGCCCGTGCTGGTTGGAATCATTGACATACCGGCTGCGCGAGCCCGGCGAAGATCTTTATGAGGAAGGTCCAACAACTGTTGATCGTTGGTGTAGGAGTGAATGGTGGTCATGATCCCGTGTTTGATGCCAAAATTGTCCAAGAGCACCTTGGCGACTGGAGCAAGGCAATTGGTCGTGCAGGAAGCATTTGACACGATATGGTGGGACCTTGGGTCGAGCTTCTCGTCGTTGACGCCGAGAACGATGGTCACATCCGGGTCCTTGGCCGGCGCGGAGATGATGACGTATCGTGCCCCCGCCGAAAGGTGTTTGCCGGCGTTTTCCCGATCAGTGAACCGACCGGTGGATTCGATGACGACGTCCACCCCCAACGATTTCCAGGGCAGATCCTTTGGATCTTTGACAGCCAGAACCTTTATGGCTTTCCCATTGATCACGATCTGGTCGTCTTGAGCTTCGACGACTTCCTTCAGGGTGCCATGGACCGAGTCGTATTTCAGCAAATACGCCAGAGTCTTGGCGTCCGTCAGGTCGTTGATGGCGACGATGTCGATATCGGGATCACCCAGCGAAGCGCGGAGCACCGTTCTCCCGATCCGACCAAACCCATTGATGCCGACTCGCATAGCCATGATACAAGGTCCTTTACTTAAAAAATAGTTCGGTCTCTCTTTAGAAGGTATCCGAGGAGGCACGTGATAGTATCCATGCCCTTTCATCGTTGTCAAGCATGTTGCCGCAAGCGCTGGAGTGCCGCCCTTGCGCATCACGCTGGCCTTCGCTAGAGTTCAAAAAAAGCAGTGGCCACCTATCAGGGGCATGAGGCGTTGATGGATCAGTCCCTTCTCAAAGCTGCACAGGCGTTGGAATGGCCTCGCGTAATCGAGCTGTTGGCTCAGCATGCGCAGTCGACGCTGGGGGAAGAGAGGTGCCGGTCTTTGCCGCTGGTCGCCGATTTGGCTGAGGCTCGGTTGCGCCAGCAGGAAACGACCGAGATGGTGAAGTTGCTTGAAGGTGACGAGCCGATGCCGAGCCTTCGGTTTCCAGACCTCCGCGACATCGTGGGACGGGCGGCCAAGGGGGCAGAGCTCACGGCTTCTGAGTTGTGGAACTGCGCGGTGATGTTGGCTGTGCTGGAAGAGGTGGCGCGGTATGCGGCCCGTCACGTTTCGGCAACGGGCGCCTTAGCCCGCGTGGTTGAGCCGCTTCATGCCCTGGCGCAGGATCTGCGCTCGGTGCGGTCGGCGATCGAAGGGGCGATTGACGCGGATAGCACGGTCAAAGAATCGGCGACGCCGGAATTAAAGCGACTGGCCCGTCACGCTCATGATTTGAAGCAGACCATGCGAGAACGTCTGGACGATATCCTTCGTTCGCCGACGTACCACGAGGTATTGCAAGAGCGATATTTCGCTCAGCGAGAAGGACGCTACGTGCTGCCAGTCAAGGCCGAAATGAAGGGAAAAGTGCTGGGCATCGTGCACGATGTCTCCGCGAGTGGTGCGACGGTTTTTATTGAGCCTCGCGAACTAATCGATCTGAACAACGCGATCAAAGTGGCCGATCTCGACGTGGAGCGGGAGGTCCGTCGCATCTTACGTGAGTTGACGGCGTTGGTGGCCGAGAAAGCGGATTCAATCAGTGAAGGAGTGGAGAGGCTTGCCGAATGGGACTGTATCCACGCGAAAGCCGAGTTGAGTCGTCGGTTGAAATGCGCCCCTATCGAACTCAATGCCAAGGGTCGTATCGTATTGAAACAGGCACGGCATCCCCTGCTTATGGTTGCCAGAGAAGAGGTGGTGCCGAACGACATCATTGCGGATGAGACGGTTCGGGTGCTCGTCATTTCAGGCCCCAACACCGGTGGCAAAACCGTCGTGCTCAAAATCGTCGGCCTCTATTCGCTGATGGCGCGGGCTGGACTTCATGTGCCATGTGCACCCGAATCCGAAATGGCTTTGTTCACGGAGTGCCATGCCGACATTGGAGACGCGCAAGACATCAGCCGTGATCTTTCCAGCTTCTCCGCTCATATCCTGCAAATCGTTGCGCTTCTGTCGGAGACGGGTAGGCGGGGCGAGGGCCCTGAGCCGCAGGCACCACGATCGCTGGTTTTGCTGGATGAACCGGTGACATCGACCGATCCGGAAGAGGGAGCGGCCCTAGCTGAAGCGGTGCTCTGCCGACTAGCGGCTCTGCCTATGAAAGTTGTCGTCACGACCCACTATGGGTCGCTGAAAGCCTTGGCTCAGACGACGCCTGGGTTCGCCAATGCAAGCGTGGGATTCGACGTTGAACGACTGGCTCCGACTTATCGGCTGTTCCTGGGTATTCCAGGAGGCTCGTCGGCTTTGGAGATTGCCGGTCGGCTCGGCATGGACGAGGCGATTTTGAGTGATGCGCGACGACGATTGCGGCAAGACGACCGGCGACTCGAACAGGTGATGGCGGACTTGCAACTGAAACAGCGGCAGTTGGCCGAGGAGATCGAACGGGCGAAACGGGCGAGAATCGAATCCGAACGGGCGGCTGATGAAGCCAAGGCGCTGCAAGCAGCACTGGAGCGGACGGAGTGGGAGGTTCGTAGGGGGCTACGGAAAAAGTTGGGTGAGCATCTCCAGCGAGCACGTGCGGAAGTTCAGGCTACAGTCGATGCCGTCAAGCGGGAACAGAAGCTCATCAAGGCAAAGGAAGCGAAGCAGCGGCTGAGTGAGATAGAAGAGCGGGTGAGACGAGAGTGTGCGCCGATTAGCGAGCCAATTCCAGTTGAGCGGCTCAATGCTGGTGATACGGTGGAAATCGTCGGGCTTGGTATGGTGGGACATTTGCTGGAGTCGCCGCAGGGGAAAAAGCGTGCGCGTGTCAAAGTGGGGGACGGAGAAATATTGGCGGCCGTCGCCAGCTTGATCGGCCTCTCACGTCAAGCTGATGGCGGGTCTGCAACCAGTTCGTCGCCGGAGCGGAAGCCGCAAGTTCCGATTGGTTTGAAGTCGGGTGTCGATGTCAACACGGTGGTGGACGTGAGAGGGCAGGCGGCTGACGACGCGCTCGATCAAGTCATAGCGGCGTTGGATCATGCCGTGCTGGACAGAGTCTCCTTCCTACGAATTATCCACGGTCATGGCACGGGTCGGCTCAAATCCGTCTTACGCGAATATCTGAGAGATTCTCCGTACGTGGCGAATTTTCGCGCTGGTGAGAGGACTGAAGGGGGAGATGGAGTCACGGTGGTGAAACTGGTATGATTGACCCGGGAAAAGCTCGTGTTGGAGAGAACAATCGAGGGCATCGATCGAATCGTGAAAAACATCAGAAGAAAAACGAATGAGTGAAGGGTGAGCGATATGCCTGTCAATTTTCATCCAGAGAGCAAACGATCGCGCTTCTCTGTGAACAATGTGTCCACGTCGGAGGGCTCTCGTCAACCGGTGAATCAAGGGGCTGAATCTTCTCATCGGTTCGGCGACGATACGGAGGACGATCGAGACAAGGCCCTGGCTGAAGCCGAGTGGAAGAACCTCTGGGAGGAAACGGAAGTTATTGACATGGATACGTTTTAGACGTTCGTACGCGACAAGTCTGTCAATCTGACAACAACGCGTTGAAAACATACGACCTCGGGATTCGCCGTTTTCGTTTTCTGGCGCCATCGCAAGAGACGCAGTAGTACCTGTTGGGATCGTTCGCAAACTCTTCTTGAGGTTTGAGATAACAGACTGCTGACGCGGAGGGGTTGTTCCTGGGCGAGATGAAGGTGCTTCGTTGAACGACTCGGATCTTCTCCCAGAACGGATACCCTGACCATGGTGGAGATCCTTATTGATGGGGCAGAGTTCATTGAAATGGAAGAGCATGCTCCGTGGGAACGGGAACGGACCAACGTGAGAGCCTACGAGAGTCATCGAAGGGCAGTTGCCAAAACGAAAATCTTGACACTCTTGCTTTGTCAGTGGTATTGAAAGCACCAGTTTTTCCAAAACCATAAGGAGGCGTTGCATGGACCATATTAAGTTGGTGATTTACGGGCTCATCGTGACGGGGGTTGTATTTGGGATCGTAGCCATGATCACAAACATGCTGGGCATCCAACAGTACTAACCTTCCGCGCGAAAAGACTGCGAAGGCAGTCCGGTTAAAAAATGGCGCCGGTAGCGGTGTCCTATGTATGGTTTTCAGTCCGATATGCCGCCTTTTCGAAGGAGTTTTCTCCGTTCTTCCCATCGGTTGCCCGCCCCTTTTGTGGTTTATGTGACGGAAATGGCGCCGCTACGATTTTTGCCGGCATGAGCTAGGATTGCGCGTGAGAGAGAAAAGTTTGAAAGAAAAAGAAGGAGGAACGCGCATTCTTTCTCAACAAGGGAAGACGCTCCTTACCGTTGGCTGTGGAATGCTTGCCCGATCCAACTGGATGATAATCTTGAAGGCGGTTGCACAAGGAGTGAGGGCAGTGGCCGGATTGCCCCTTACTTCGCAGTGCGTGACATCAGCGTCATGATCCGGCACGGCAGCCAGTCCACGTCCGAAATCCCCGTCAGATTTGCGATCTAAACCAGAACGTGCCTGTGGCGTGGTGATCCAATAGGCAGGCACGCTCTGCCGTGCATGTGGCTAAAAACATCAGAAGTTTGTACGTCGTCAGCGGAAGAGGTATGCCAGAGTTCCTGATCATGCAATCATTTCACGCCGGCGTGAGGCAGTGTGCAGCAAGGAATCGAGAGCCGCCTGGAGTGAGGTCAACGACACTGGCTTTGTGATCACGTCATCCATGCCGGCCTCTCTGCATCGCCGGGCATCCTCAATGGAGGCGTTTCCCGTCATGGCGATAATGGGGAGGCGAGGGGATTTCTGTTCGTTCTCTTTTTTCCTGATGGAACGTGCGGCTTCGTACCCGTCCATGACGGGCATTTCACAGTCCATAAAAACGGCGTCATAAGCCGTCCTCGCCAGCGACTCAATCGCATCGGCTCCATTGCTTGCCACTTCGACCTGGCAGCCGAGTTTTTGCAGAAACTTACAGGCGACGACTTGGTTGATCTCGTTGTCATCGACGACCAGGACGCGTCGTGGAAGTGATGAGATGGCGGTGTGAGGGGTCGAGTCGGAGTCTGATGGAGTCGAAACGGTGCGGTGAATGGCCGGCAACAGATTCGTCGTGTAAGTGAAGGTGCTGCCGGCGCCCGGCGTACTTTCTACGGAGATGGTTCCCCCCATCAAGGTGACGAGTTGACGACAGATCATCAAGCCTAAACCTGTGCCGCCGAACCGCCGCGCTGTTGAAGCGTCGGCTTGGACATAGGCTTGGAACAGTCGGTCCATTTGCTGTTTGGTCATGCCGATGCCGGTATCCTTGACGGTCCAGCGGATCGTCAGGTGTTCGGCTTCGGGAGAAGAGGCAGGATCCAAGCTGACGGTAATGCCGACTCCTCCCCGTTCGGTGAACTTGATGGCGTTTCCAACCAAATTAAAGAGAATCTGTCTGAGCCGCACCGGATCTCCCCGGAAAAGAGGAGGAACGTTCTCATGAATCTCGGTGGTCACCGTCAAGCCCTTTTGTCGAGCGAGTTCTGAGACGAGCATGATGACATCCTTGACGAGGGATCGCAGGTCTACGTCTGCAACCTCGAGCGTCATCTTGCCGGCTTCGATTTTTGAGAAGTCGAGGATATCGTTCACCAAGGCAAGCAGCGCCTCGGTGGACCGTTGCATAGTGGCGAGCAGTTCTTGCTGCTGATCCGTCAAGACGGTGTCTTGAAGGAGTTTGGTGCAGCCCAAGACGCCGTTCATCGGCGTCCGGAGTTCGTGGCTCATGGTGGCGAGGAACAGCCCTTTGGCTTTTGCCGCTTCCTCGGCTTTTTCTTTAGCCATCCGGAGTTCGATGTTAGCGGTGATGTCCACTCCATAGGTTCGAACCAGGCGGAGTTCGCTGATAGGAAAAAACGACCAGGCCAACACGGCATCGCCGAGGGGCTGTTCGTAAGGGCCGCTTGGCTGATGAGTCTTGAGGCACTGGCTGATGATGGCTTCGAGCTGCGGAGGAAAAACGGAAAGGACAGACCCCTGATGGTGGCTCATCATATTCATCAATTCGATCGCAGCCGTATTGGCATAAAGCATGGCGCCGTTTTCGTCGAATTCGGCGATGGGAGTCGGGGCGTCTTCAGCGAGACGAGCGACCCGTTGAAGATCCCGCTGTAGGTCTTGCTCAACGGTCAGGTCCTGGATGACGACGAGCGCGCCCGCAACCAGTGTTCCTTTCTGGCGGGGCCAGTAGGTCGCGGCAAGGAGGAGGGGAACTCCGTCCGGTCTGATCCATTGGAATGGTGGCAGGGTGGTGACTTCTCCGCGAGCGATGGCGGTCTCAAGCGGACAGGCGTCGGTGGCCTCCCGCCGGCTTGTGGCACAGTGAAAGAGTTCATGAAGATTCAACCCTATCGCGTCTTGATTTTTGCCGATGAGCTGCTGGGCGACTGGGTTGAGAAAAAGAATAGAGCCTTCCTGATTGGTGACGAAGAGCGCATCCCTTGATGCGTCCATGGCAAGAAAGAGATCGTGGTGGGTCGGCAGCCAAGTTTGGCTCTGATGGGGAGAGGGACCGCCAGGAAAGGGAGTCAATGGAAGAGAGATGGTCATGCTGCGGCCTGTTTGAGAACCAGCTCGATGTCAATATCACACTGTCGGGGATCCAAGACGGCTTTGACTCGGCGGCCGTTCTCTGGCTCTTGAGTCAGATCCAGCGGCTTGGGAGGAACATAAGGCCGTTGGAATTTATCTCGACAGAGATACAGGTAGGGGAGATGAGCCTTTCCTGGCGTAACGGCGGCGACAAGACCTACCTCTCCGCTGGTCAACGAGACGAGACTGTAAAGTGGATAGATCCCAACAAGTTTGATCAATGATGAGGCGATGATCCTCCACTCGTCGTGCATTTGAAGGCGCTGATACAGCTGGGACAAGGCCTGGTTCGGCGAGAGGGGGGGCAGACCGGTTTGACCGGTTAAGAGTTCATCGTACTGGTCGATGACGCCGACCAATTTGACCAAGTCCGTACCCGACGGTGGGTCCGCCGCCTGGTCTGTCGCTGGTTCACATCGATGATGATCTGTGATGATCGAGCGAAGATCTGGTTCCTCCAGTCCGTTTTTCTGCATGATCCTGTTTCCTTCTTCTGGATGGGTCTCATAAAGGGTGTGTTGCGCGGGAGACAGGCGCTGGAGCCGTTTCATTTTCATGATATTGCGCGGTAGTTTCAGTAATCCGATGTCGTGCAGCAAGGCGCCCATGCCGAGCAGCCGTAACCGGTCTTCCTCAAGGCCCAGAGATTTTCCCAGCGCCAAGGAAAGTGTGCATACCGTCAATCCATGTTCTTGCAAATCGGCATCCGGTTGCCCGAGGCCGATTACGGCGAGATAGGCAGCTTGTCGCTCAAGGAGACTTCCCAGTACGTCGTCAACGATGTGTCGGGCCTCGCCGGCGTCGATGACGTCGGTGGCTCGCGTCTTTTCAAACAGAACTTTGGCTTGGCTGAGCCATTGTTCGCGGTGATGTTTGGCTTGAGAGAAGTGGGTGGCCAATTGCTGAGGAGATGGCCGGGCCACCGATGGTTTCGGATCTTCTCCTGTTGCCGCTGGGCCGTTGTTGCTTGTAGAGGGAGGAGCGGGCTGAGCTGTCTGGGGGGCAGAAACCTTCCTTGACGTCGTTGGTTCATCCTCGACGTCCTTGCCACGATCCGTGTCGATCACGACGGTGGCGACGCCGGCTTTGCGCAGCATTGCAATCTCATGCTCATGCTGAATGAGGAACTGATGGCGAAGAAATGGTGTGAGGAGCCAGGATCGGTCGAGGCCGACCAAATACATCCCCACTTTCAGGCGACTGATGGGTATGGTTCGCGCGGGCATCGAAGTCACACAGAGCGGCGTTTCATGTTCTATCGGACTGCCGAGGCTTTTGCTGAAGAGGGCGAGTAGGAAAAATTTCTTGGGTAAAAGTCCAAGACTTAGGCCTTTGGGGCGGATGTGATAGGGAAAA
Organism: Nitrospira sp.; assembly: GCA_024330965.1. Classification (GTDB taxonomy): domain Bacteria; phylum Nitrospirota; class Nitrospiria; order Nitrospirales; family Nitrospiraceae; genus Nitrospira_D. The sequence continues at coordinate 35,134 of JANDJL010000009.1, forward strand.
GGTCCCGTCAGCACCTATCGAAGATGGTGCTTGGCCATGCGATAACGAAACGTATTGCGGCTGATCTTCAACAAACGGCTCGCTTCCGATACATTGCCCCCCGCCTTCTCCAAGGCTTCAGCGAGCAAGGTTTTTTCCAACTCTTCAAGCGACAGGCCGAGAGCAAGCAGGGAGGGGGGGGAGCCGATCTCTGACCGGTCGTGATGGGGCTGTGCACGGACCGACGGTGGGAGGTGCTCGACCTGAATGACCTGGTGTTTACAGGTGATGGTGAGCCACTCCACAAGGTTATGCAGTTCGCGGACATTGCCAGGCCAGTCGTGGTGCTTGAGGAGATCCATGGCATCGGGAGCGACGGCCCGAATGGGACACCCGCGCTCCCGACGGGCTCGTTCCAGAAAGACCATGAGAATGGCCTCGATGTCTTCCGGTCGTTCGCGCAGAGGAGGAATGCGCAGTTGATAGACATTGAGCCGATAGTAGAGATCGAGGCGGAATCGCCCGGCTTTGATATGGGCCGGCAGGTCCTCGTTGGTTGCAGCAATGATGCGGATGTTCACTTTGTGGCTGCGAGTGGCTCCCAAGGGATCAACGACATGATCCTCCAACACGCGGAGGAGTTTAGCTTGAGCGGTTGCGCTCATCTCCCCGATCTCATCCAAGAAGAGGGTACCGCCTTCAGCCATTTGAAAGCGTCCAGGTTTTGAGTGTTTGGCATCCGTGAAGGCACCTTGTTGGTAGCCGAACAGTTCTGCTTCCAAGAGCGGTTCGGGAATGCCAGCGCAATTGAGCGCAATGAGTGGAGCGCTTGCCCGGGGACTGGCTGCATGGATGGCCTGCGCGACGAGTTCTTTCCCAGTTCCGCTTTCGCCAGTGATGAGGACGGTCGCGTCGGTCGCGGCCACTTCTTTGGCCAGTTGCTTGATCAAATTCATTTGAGGGGACACACTGACAATCCGGGCGAAGCGGTCTTGCGGAGCAGGTGTAAAATCAACGAGCGGCTGTTGAAGCAAGCGAGTGATAGCGGTTCGAAGTTCTTCGGCGGAAACCGGTTTCACGAGATAATCGGCCGCGCCGGCCCGCATGACATCAACAGCGTCTTTGACCGACTGGCAATCACTAATGACAAGGAGAGGGGTGGGTGGGATGGTGTGCCGCGCGAAATCCAACACCGGCATCACGGACTGAGAAGTCCCTTCGCAAATGACCAACACCGGGGTGGTCGTTTGCCACAATCTGATCCCTTCGACGATAGTCGAGGCCGTCAGGGTGGTACTTGAGGCTGGAGCGACGGTTTGAAGGAGCCGTATCGTGTCGGTATTCTTGGAGATGAGCAGGATGGTCGTAGAACTCACGGTACGATCCTTGCCCGGATCCATGCGTAAGGATGCTTCCCATACAGCCTACTCCTCTCTCTCTGAAGAAAAAAGGGGACCCTTGAGATCAAGGCACAGTGGGGAGTCGCATCAGGAGCCGGGGATCTCCCGACGGCAAAAAACGAGCTGCCGGCGAACAATATCGGCCGGCAGCTCACTGGGGGATCGCGAGAATTCTTTATCAGTTATTCAGTGTCCTTGCAGAAGGTCCGCTCATACGCGATGATCGCCCATGCCTCTTCCTCAGTCAGAATGCCTCCCTTTACGAGAGCCGGCATGCCGGTCCCCGGGCTTCCGTTCTTGATGACCCAGAACAGCTCTCCATCGTTCCGTTTCTTGTGGAACTTACAATTTGTGAAATTGCGGGGACCAGGCGTCAACAACATTCCTCCTGGGCCGTCTCCAGCTCCGGTCTGGCCATGACAGTTCGCGCAGGTGCCTTTCCCCTCGTAGAGTTCCTGTCCTTTGGCGAGCACGGCCGGTGTAACAGTAAGGGGATTCTTCATTTTTCGTGCCTCGCCTCGCTCAGCCTCCGGGACACGCGGCTTTAATGGGTCGGACTCGGGACCTGACCAACTGACCGGACTCCACAAGGCGATGGTGACGATACTGCACGCTGCGATGGCCCAATACTTCCCTTTCATGACTCCTCCTCCTGATAATGGCCACTCATGTGACGACCTGACACTTATTCGCGCCGCTTGTTTAGAGGCGCAGGTCACGCATCCATGATAACACGAAAGTTGCAGGATTATGTCCCGTGGAGAGCGATCAAATTGAGGCTGCTTGGTGTTGTTGGAACGATCGGCTTAGAAATTCATAGGGGCAGGACCCTTTCAAGTCCTGCCCCCAAGGAACTTCCACTCGGCAAATTTCCTCTCAGTCCTCTCCTCATCAAGGGTCTATCAGGGAACTTCGACGATGTCCGCTTTCATCGGTCCAAGGATCGCGAGCAACTCGCCTTTTTCTTTCTCCGGCACATTGAAGGTGTCCAAAGCCGCGACCAGATCTTCGACCAAGGCGTTAAACGCGGCCGTGGTTACTTTCATTCCCTTGTGGGCTGTTTTCATGTCCCGACCTTCGTAGGTACAAGGTCCGCCTGTCGCTTGGCAGACCTGATTCACCAGGTGTTTGTTGAGCTGTTTGAGGTCGGCGTTCTTGAAATAGCCGTTGATCCGAGCATCTCCTCCGACGTTGCTGATGAACTTGGTTACGACCGCCTGGATGGCTCCTACCCCGCCCAGGCGCTCATAGAGCGACCGTTCTTCGGCAAAGGTTGTTGTGCTGCAAAAAGCGAGGAAAACGGCTGCAACGGATGCACTGATCATCTTCTTACTGAACCTCATGGCGTCTGCTCCTTTTGTGTGAAGGATGACTGTGTTGGGACCTCTCTGTCCGTGCGTGATCAGGGATTCCAGGGCGTGTTCGGCATCAACTGACCTTTGTAGTCCTTGGGGTTATTGTTGGCAACCACCACCGCAATAGCTCCCCGTAAGGCTCCTGTCAACGAGTGAGTCACGACCGGATAGGCTCCCGGTTCATCGGCAATCATATCAAAGGTCGCGCCGCTGCCTGGGCCGACGACATAAGTCTGAACTCCGACGAATTTGTTGGAAGGATTGCCGCTTTCATAGACTGCATCCCAAATCTCCGCGATGGGATGGATCGCCGAAAATTCATTCGGGCCGGCGTTCACAAAGTAGATTCGTACCCGCTCGCCGACCTTGACTTCCAGCGGCTCTCCTCCTGGAAAGAACGGATGGTATTTGAAGATCCCGCCGTTGAAGACTGTATGGTCCCACTTCCGATCGAACATCGCCTGCACATTATCGGGGTTCTTCCACAGTTCGGATTGCACCAACACGAACTCTCGGTCGGCTTTGGGCCACACGCTCGAATCTTTAGGGTCAACGATGATGGCGCCGAACATCCCGCGGGCGACGTGCTGGATCATGGGGCTCGCGCCGCAATGGTAGAAAAACACACCAGGCTTCTTCGCCACGAAGGAAAATTTGTGTGTCTCCCCCGGTCCGACCGTGCGGTGATAGTTCTTCAAGAAGTCGAGCTCGGCCGCATGAAAGTCCATCGAATGGGGAAAGGCGTTGTTCTTGTCCCCGATGAGCGTGAAGTTCACAGTGTCGCCTTGAGTCACTCGAACGACCGGGCCCGGCATTTGTCCATTGAAGGTCCAGGCTTTGTATTTGGTCCCGTTGCCGTCGATGACGATTTCGGATTCGGTTGCCGTGAATGTGACATCATGAACCTTTGCCCCGGCAGATCCCGGCATGGTGATACAGCCGCTGGCCCCGAATAAGATACCAAGCCCAAGGGTGATGGTAAGCACACGAAACCTCTGCATAATAGCCTCCCTTAGATTTTTTGACAGAAAAAACGCTGCACTTGATGAGCGCGGCGACTAGGACCTTCCCCCCTTACCACTCGTCAAGCGGGTACCGGGTCAACTATCTACCAAATTCCGAAGAGAAAATACAAAGAAAAATTTTGTCATTTATTACGAGCTGAAGCGGGCATTATTAAAGAGGGGCGAAGTTTGAGGTTCTGTCGTGCGATGGTGATGTTGCGGCGAAGCCCATCGAGTTTGGCCCGCCGAATCGGACTCTGCTGAAACAGGGTGGAGAAGGTCGATTCATCCAAGCCGGATAGGGTGTCGAGGTTCGGTGCAAGGGCCAAGGGCGTAGGTTGAAAAGCCTGTTCCTTGGTCGGCTCGGCGCGGAGGTTAAACGGGCAGACGTCGAGACAGTCGTCACATCCAAAGATTTTGTTCCCCATCTGTTGTTGGATGTCGGCTGGGATCTCCTCCCGAAGGCCGCGCCATTCGATCGTCAGGTATGAAATGCATCTGGTGGCATCGACGACATAGGGCTCGACGATGGCACTGGTGGGACAGGCCTGAATGCAAAGAGAGCAACTGCCGCAGAGGTCGGTTGCCGGTTCATCGGGGTCCAGCGCGAGCGTCGTTAACACTTCTCCCAATAAGAGCCAGGAACCGTAGTCCGCCGACACAAGGTTGGAATGTTTACCGATCCATCCCAGGCCGGCCCGTTCCGCCCAGGCTTTCTCCATGAGAGGACCGGTGTCGGCATACGAGCGTGTGTGGGCGTCCGGTGCCAGGTTCTTGATCCGTTTTTCAAGCTGCATGAGACGATTGCGAAAGACCTTGTGGTAGTCCCTTCCCCAGGCGTAGCGGGCAATACGGCCATATCCTGGTCGTTCATCCGCCCGATGGTCGGTCAGATAGTTGAGCCCGACGGAAATAATGGACCGACAACCCGGCAGTACCAGCCGAGGGTCGGACCGTTTTGCCGGGTCACGGCCCATCCAGGCCATGGTTCCGTGGTAACCGCGGCGGAGCCATTCGGTCAGGCGGTTCAGCAGAAGATTCGGCAACGAAGCGACGGATGCCGGTCGGGCGTCGGCCTGTGAATCGGCATCGGCCTGTGAACTCTCCTGTTCATCGACCCGCGCGATGCCGACAGTGTCGAATCCCAGGGCGAAGGCTTCTTGTTTGATGGAGTCCGTGAGGGTCATGCAACTGTCCGGAGATGGAGGGTAACACAGGTTCCTTGCTTGCGACCATCGACTGCTCCACGTAGAATCCATCGTGATCGGAGCGTCAAAAGAAGGAATATCGAGGATCTTCGCTTACAGGCGCGTGAGATTTGCCGGAAAAGGAGCCACGTGGCCGGCTGGAAGGAACGGTTCAAGAAACAGTTCATGGAGCGCCGCCGATCGCCGGCTCAGCAAGCGAGACGTGGGCTGTGGCTGCTTGTCTTGGCCGCGGGAGTTCTTATTGCTCTCCGCCCCTTAGACGTGCGGGCGTCAACTTCATCGGATGCGCTGGAAGTGGTCCAAGATCCGATGGGTGGTGTCCGCGCCACTGCTCGTCTGGTGTTGCCGGCCAAGACCCACGTCATTCACGACCTGTTAACCGATTACAATCGTTGGCCTGAGCTGTTTGATGTCCGCATGAGGCTCGCTGGCTTGACGGTGCAAGATGGGGTCGCTACCGTCGATCTCAGGATTATGCATCCTCTGCTGCCGGGAGAACGCCGGTTGGTGACGGAATCACGGCTCTTACCCGGTGGTGGCTTGGTGACCGATCTCAAAGACGGAGATTTCAAACGCTATCGCCGCGTCTGGACCCTGCATCAAGCCGGAGAAGGAAATCAGACACAGGCCGAGTTTGAATTGGTCTTTGAGCTGGACTCGCTCGTCCCGGATTGGATCGTGGTGGTCGCGGTCCGGCAGGAACTGGAAGCGCATTTTCGAATTCTCAAACAAAGGGCGTTGGAACGTTCGCGGTCCTCGTCTCGCTTGCTGCCCGTGGAGTAAACGACTAAACGACGGGGGCTTCGATCCCGTCAGCATATGCGAAACCGATGAAGCCGACCTTATCCGGACTGTACGTCATTCTTGACTCACCAAGTGTTCTGCCGCGTGTTCCCCATCGACCGCTTGCCGACATCCTGAACGAGGCCGCCGAGGCCGGTGTCCGATTGTTTCAATATCGCAACAAGGGTGCGTCGATGAAAGAGGCCTACGCGGAAGCCCTGGAACTCAGACGGGCGGCGTCGAACTGCGACGTCACGTTTATCGTGAATGATCGATGCGATCTGGCGTTGGCCGTTGACGCGGACGGCGTCCACTTAGGGCAGGATGATTTACCCTATGACGATGCCCGCCGCATCATGGGGCCCCACAAACTGGTTGGACTGTCCACTCACAATCCCGATCAGGTCAAGGAGGCCGACAGGCTCAAGCCGGACTACATCGGCTTCGGGCCGATCTTCAAGCCGGGATCCAAACGGGATCATGATCCGATTGTCGGGGTGCAGGGACTCATGCTGGTTCGCTCGCTCACCACCCTGCCGCTCTTTGCGATCGGCGGCATCACGGTTGAAAACGCCGAGGTCGTTTTCAAGGCGGGCGCCGACGGCGTCGCGGTGATTTCCGCGATTATGAACGCGACCGATGTGAAGCAGGTCGTTGGGGAGTTCGCCCGTCTGATGAAATCATCCGAGCCAAGGTGGTGATCGCGGGGTGTCGAGCGAGGCGAGATGCTGCTTTGTGAAAGTCTCGCGAGAATGCCGGCCGATGGGGTAACGGTCCCAACACCGGCACACCGGTCAGCCGTCGGAGCACGTCGATGGTGCTCCGCTCCTGCACGCGCGCTCTCGGTGACGTAACGGGGGCGGTTCGGTTCAGCAACAAGGCGGCAATCGGAATTCCTCTTCGGCGCAGCGCCTCGATCGTCAGCCGGGCATGGTTGATTCCCCCCAGGCTGGATCGTCCGACGATCACCGTCGGCAGGTGTAATTGAGAGATCAAGGCGGCGACATCCACGCTCGCCGTGATGGGGACCAGGACCCCGCCCACACCTTCGACCATCGTCCAATCATACCGTTGGGCAAGCCGGCGGTAGCCGTTGCGGATGATAGAGAGAGAGAGCGTCCGCCTTTCGTGTTCGGCGGCGGTGAGGGGAGCCACCGGCATACGAAAGCGGTAGGGACTGATGGTACCCAGTGGTTCTCGACCACCGACGGCGCGACAAAGCCGAGCAGCGTCGGATTGAGAGAGACGCGCGCGCGAGACCCCGGTTTCAATCGGTTTCATGACGCCCACCCTGTGGCCGAGTCGTGTCAGCGCGATCGCCAAGGCCGCCGAGACCACTGTCTTGCCGACGCCCGTATCGGTGCCCGTGATGAAAATGCCGTTGCTCATTTGCTCATTAGAATGCTCATTGGATCATTGGGTGTGGCACGGCTCCACGAGACGGAGACACGCTCTCTCCACGTCGTCTCTTGGCTGAGATGCCAGTTCATCTTCCGTTGTAGGGGCCGATGAGCCGTCACAACAGCCGACTGTCGCAGTTCCAAACCTGTCCGGAGACATGCTCGAGCCTTGCCAGATATACGATCGTCCGCGCCGCCTCATCGAGGGTGGTGGGACGCCGTAGCGCATGGTCCAGCCATTCTCCATCTTCAGGATAGATGTCTTTCGTCATGTTCGTTTGTTGCCAGCCGGGCAATACAAGGTTCACGCGGATATTGTGGAGCCCCCATTCCCAAGCCGCGGTTCTCACAAGACCGATCAGTCCGGCTTTCGATGCGGCATAGGCGGCTTGTCCGGTGGCCCCGTGAAACCCTGTATGGGACCCGATGACGACGATGGAGCCTCCGCCATGAGCCATCAGCACGGGCGCGACGGCGCGCAGACAGTAAAAGGTTCCCGTCAAGTTCGTCGCGACGACATCGTTCCAGACCCGTTCCGAATGTCGAATGAGCAGGTCGCCCCCCGCGATGCCGGCGTTGCAGATGAATGCCGAAGGAACAGGTCCCTGAGTTTGCCAGGCATCGACCATCCGTCGCACCGCGTCTGGCTCGCGGACGTCCGCTTGATAGAGGTCGCCCGTGCCTCCGTTCGACAGAACTTGACGGAGCGTCACTTGGGCGGCGCGTTTGTTTTGAGCATAGTGGACGCCGACGTGCCACCCGATCGATCCGAAGGCAAGGCTGATGGCCCGCCCGATGCCTCCCGACGCTCCGGTGACCAGCGCGGATGGAGGAGGCTGCGCACGCTCGGCGTGTTCAGCATGTTCCGTTGCCGGCCTATATGTTCTTGTGAGCGAAGCCTTCATGCCGGCTCGAATTATGTGAAGGGCGGAGGGGCGAACGCAAGCCGGCAAACGGCGGGGGTAATGTGACGAATGGTTTGCTTGCCGAGCCTGTGATTCCTGTGGTACGGTCGAACGCCGTCCAGACAGGTGGAAAGTCGGAGGCCATTCGTCGTTGGAGGCCATTCGTCATGGATCGATACAAGATGACCGCCATGATCGGTCTGCCCGGCTTGTTGCAAGTCGGATTTTTCATGGGGCTGGCTTTGGTCAATGCCGCAGAGCCCGTTACGATCACAGACTCGGCCGACTATTTCCCTGATACGGTGGGCAGTCGTTGGGTCTATCGTGGCCACATTGCGGAGGGGCCGCTCCAGACGGTGGACAACAAATTTTTTACCAACGTGTCGACGGTGACGGGAACCAAAACGATACAGAATGTGCGAGTGACTGTGTTTCATGACACCAATCCCGGTAACCATGGTCCCTCGGACAGTTTTTACCGGCGGGACAGCGCGGGCATCGTCTATTATGGATCGGAACCGGGGACGCCCTTGGAAAAACAACTGACCCCGTACCAAATTTTCCGGTTTCCCTTAAAAATTCCTTCTTCCTTTCAACAGTTTGATAGAACCGGCCTCGATTTTGGATCGGACATGGACCATGACGGTGCCGACGAGAAGGTCGATGCGAAGGGGTGGGTGACGCTGCTCGGCCGTGAAACGATCACCGTTCCGGCGGGAACGTTTTCGGATGCGATCAAGGTCGAGGCCAAGATGACCATGCAGATTCATTTGTCGTCCGGCCGGGGCGCCATCGCAGGATCGGACGTCATGACCGCCTGGTTTGCCAAGGGGGTCGGGCTTGTCAAGTACGCGGAACGACAGGAACTGGGTCCGATCAAAGAAGACCGTGGGGTTGTCACAGAGATTACGGAAGAGCTGGAGGAATACGAGATCAAGGAGTGAAACGTTTCACTCGGCGGCTTCGAATCCCCGGCGAAGAGTGTTTTCGCACACGACGCGGGCAGTCATAAATTGCGGCAAGTATTCCTCACCTCCCGCTTTCGCCCCCACCCCTGAAAACCGATGGCCGCCGAATGGCTGCCGGCCGACGATGGCGCCGGTGATCGGTCGATTCAGGTAGAGATTGCCGACGTCGAATCGGTCGCGGGCCAAAGCGAGATTCGCCGGACTTCTGCTGTACACGCCCCCCGTCAGTGCATAGGAGGTTCCATTGGCCAAGCGCAGGGCCTCCTCGAAACTTTCCGCCTTCATCACCGCCAGCACCGGGCCGAAGATCTCCTCCTGCGCCAATCGATGGCGCGGATCGACGTCGATAAAGACGGTCGGACCGACGAAGTATCCTTCCTGATCAACCGATCGCTGAACAAGCAGCCGGCATTCGCGCAATCCCTCCGCGATGAACTGTTGAATCGACGCCTGCGCCCTGGCATCGATGACTGGCCCCACTCTGGTTCCAGGGTCCGCCGGATCGCCGATTTCCAGGCTCAAGACCGCCTCTTTCAGCCGGCTTGTGAACTCGTCGTACACCGAGCGGTGCACGATGGCCCGCGAGCAGGCCGAACATTTCTGTCCCGCGTATCCCGTGAAGGACACCACAAGGCCGACAATGGCTTCGTCCAGATCGGCTGTATCATCGACGATGATGGCGTTTTTGCCTCCCATCTCGGCGATCACTCGTTTAACCATCGGTTGCTCCGGCTGCACGATAGAGGCTTCGGACAGAATGTGGAGCCCTGCGGCTTTGGATCCCGTAAAGGCGATGGTCACAATGCGGGGATGGGCGACGAGCGCGCGGCCGATCTCCGGCCCTCCCGGGACGCAGATGAGTACGTTCGAGGGTACTCCGGCGGATGTCAGAATCTCCGAGAGGAGCGTTCCCAACAGGGGAGCCCGCTCCGACGGTTTGAACAGCACGGTGTTGCCGGTGACCAGGGCGGCGGCGACCATCCCTGTTGGGATGGCGAGAGGAAAATTCCATGGGGCGATCACGGCGGTGACGCCGCGAGGGCTGTACAGTCGGTGGTTGATTTCCCCTGGTCTGTTGCCCAATCTCATCGGTTCGGCCAGGCGGCGCATCTCCTGGCCGTAGTACCGGAGAAAATCAATCGCCTCGGCGACATCGGCGTCCGCTTCTCTCCATGGTTTACCGACCTCAAAGACTTCCCAAGCGGCCAATTCGTAACGCCGCCGCGCGATCTCATCGGCGGCTTTGTCCAACACGGCGGCCCGTTCCTCGGCCGGGCGCCGTCGCCAATCCTCGAAGGCTGCCTCCGCCCGTTGGACGGCTTGGTCGAGATCCGCGACGGATACGCTGTTCACCTCCGCGACGACTTCTTCCGGTTTGAACGGATTGTGAGAAACCAGCCAGGGGCCGGTCGGTTTCAAGTCGGGGTCGATTGGTTTCCACCGTCGCCCGAGTTGCTTCCGCACGGACGCAAGGCCGTTCCTCATGGCTTGACGGACCTCCGCCCGGGAAAACTCGCTGTGCGGTTCATTGGAAAACGTTCGCGGGTCGGTTGTGACAAGAGCTTCCGCTTCGACCGGCGGGACCTCAGGTGGAGCCAGAAGCTGCGCTAGCGACTGGGATTCAACGTATTCTTTGCGGAGAAATGATTCATTGGATGTGTTTTCCAACAGACGGCGGACCAAGTAGGCCATGCCGGGCAGGAGCCGGCCGACGGGGGTGTAGAGGCGGACTCGCCGACCGAGCGTGACCATGGCCTGTTGAAACGGCTCGGCCATGCCGTAGATCATTTGATATTCCGGCACGGAGGCAGGCAAACCGACGGCATCCGCCACGGCCTCGATGACGGACAGGGTGCGCAGGTTGTGTGTGCCGAAAGCCGGACGAATGACCTCCGTATGGTCAAAGAGGAGACGAATCAACCGTTCATAGTTGGCGTCTGTTTCCGCCTTCTGTTCGAAGAGCGGAACCGGCCACCCGGCTTGCCGATACCGGACTGTATCCGAGTCCCAGTAAGCGCCCTTGACCAGCCTGATGGTGATCGGTGCGCCACGCGCCTTGGTCCACGCAATCACATCGCGAATGTCCTGTTCGGTTTCCCGATGATAGGCCTGCAAGGCGAGGCCGGCGTGGGGGTAGCCGCGATAGGCCGGTTCGGCGAACAGCCGAGTGAAGATGTCCAACAAAAGAGACTTTGTCTCGGCTTGCTCCATGTCGAAGATCAATCCAGCCGATAATGAAATGGCCTGATCGACCAAGGGGCGAAGGCGCGCCGCCACCGATCGATAACTGCCATCCGGGTCGATGGGATCCAAACGTGACGAGAGCGCCGAGATTTTGAGCGAGAGTTGCACGCGCGGCAGCGGCCCCAGGTGGTCCGATTCCAAAAGAGGGGCCGATGGCCAAGAGGAAGCCGTCCGCGCCAGGTCCATCAATGCCTGGAGACAACGGTCGCGGTAGAGATCGGCTTCCCGTTCACTGACCGTCGCTTCTCCCAGGAGATCGACGGACCAAGCCCGTCCGGCTTTCCAGAGATCGCTCAACACCGGAGCTGCTTCTTCCACGGAAGCCCCAGCGATAAACGTTCGGGCCATCTGCTCGATGTGGGCCCTGATCGATTTACCGGTCCATCTGGCCCCGAAGCTGGTGGCCGCCAACGTTTTGAGTCCCCAGTGAAGACCGAATAAGTCGGCGTGTAATCCACCGAAATATTCCTCTGCAAGTGACACGATTCGTTCGTCGTCGGGAATCGCTGGCAAGACATCGATGAAGCGAAAGAGACGGGTTTTGAAGACGGGGTCCTTCATGGCGAGATTGATCGCCGACTGGGACCACCAACGGCCTTCGAAAATGGTTGGCTTGTGGCCGGCGGAAAGCCGCGCGAGGTCCTCACCGATGCGACGGACGGCCGATTCGAACGATTCCGGTTCTTGCGATAAAACAGTGGTCATAGTCTGTTACTCCGTCACATGAAGCGGCTGTTGCTATAAGACTAACATGGAGTAACCGAACGGGCCACCGCCTCCCGTGGATTGCCCGTGAAGGGACCATCGGAGCATGATTCGACCGGCCCATTTCTTTCCACGATGCCATCGCTTATGATGGAACCAAACGACAGACGGGCTTACAACGGAGGATGTCAACCATGGCTGATGAACATTCCCAGAGCTCGCAGCCGCAGCACGCAACCGGCAGTTTGGTTCCCGGCGTCAAACACGTGATTGCGGTGAGCAGTGGAAAAGGTGGAGTGGGCAAATCGACCGTTGCGTCGAATCTTGCCTGTGCGTTGGCCCTCACGGGTGTCAAGGTCGGCTTGTTAGACGCCGATCTGTACGGTCCCAATATTCCGATGATGATGGGTCCCGCCAAGGGGCCCGAACAAAAAGACGGGAAAATCGTTCCGGCTGAAAGTTACGGGGTCAAGCTCATCTCGATGGCGTTTCTGGTGCCGGAGGAGACTCCTCTGATCTGGCGCGGACCGATGGTCCATCAATATCTCCAGGCGTTCTTTCGCGACGTGGATTGGGGCGAGCTGGATTATCTCTTGATCGACTTGCCTCCTGGGACCGGCGATGTGCAGCTTTCCTTGTCGCAGATGGTGCCCTTGGCGGGGGCCGTCACGGTCACGACCCCCCAAGAGGTCGCGCTCCACGACGTGCGCAAGGGAATGGCCATGTTTCAAAAGGTCAATGTGCCGCTGTTGGGCATCATCGAAAACATGAGTTACTTTGTGTGCGGCCATTGCGGGGAACGGACCGAGATTTTTTCCCATGGCGGAGGCGAACGAGCGGCTGAAAAACTGGGGGTGCCTTTCCTGGGGCGTATCCCCATCGACCCGGCGATTCGAGAAGGAGGAGACAGCGGGCATCCGATCGTCGTGACGGATCCGACATCGCCGCAGGCCGAAGCGTTTCGCGACATTGCGCGCAAGTTGATCGACAAATTAGAAGGCGACACAACAAGCGGGCCTTCGATCGACAGTCTGCTCAAAAAGATCAAACAACCGTTGACCGGTCATTGATGACCGATCGACGATTCATCGTGGAGGAGAGGATGGCGGAGTTTGTACGAGTTGCCGGAACATCCGACGTGAAGCCGGGGCAAGGGATGATAGCGGAGGTCAACGGCCGAACCTTGGCCGTGTTCAACGTCGATGGGACCTATCACGTGATCGACAACACCTGTCCGCACCGAGGCGGGCCGCTGGGAGACGGGGAAGTCGAGGGACATGTCGTGACCTGTCCCTGGCACGGCTGGCAATTCGATATGACCACGGGGGCCTGTACCAGGAATCCGTCCGCGACCGTCGAGGTCTTTCAAGTCAAGGTGGAGGGTAACGACATTAAGGTGCTTCTCTAGGTCGTCTCGTCAGTCGCGTGCGATGCCTTGAACAGCGCGCAACAAGAGGTTGGCTTCGACAAAGGCAAAGGGATGACGCCATGGCCGAGCCCGCTCTTGATAAACATCAACTGGCCGGGTTCGACCCCCGGGAACGGGGATTCAACCGCACGGTCGAATTTGAGCCGGTAAAGGACGGTTATCAGGCGATCTTGCGCTATGAAACGGTTCGTATCACAACCGAGTCCTGTCGGACGCAGGATGATGCCTTGCTGGCCTTGATCGCGCTGCTCCACGAGCAAGGTTACCGGAAGCTGAGGACCCAGAAAAGTTTTCACAAGGGTGTTTATTTGGGTTCGCGGGAACTGTGGGTCGAGTATCCGGATCCGCCTGACGAGCCGGAACGACGAGGCGTGCTGGGACGGCTGCTGAACTGGTTTGGTCCCCCCTCTCGCATTGGAGGAGACCGATGAATTTTGTTCCTGTTGATCAGCTTCGGTCTTCCGTCGCCGGTTTCTCTGGTCCGTCCTCTACGCCAAGCCAGAAAGAACATGGATCGCTTCGTTCCCGACTCCCCTCCTGGTTTAAAGTCGTCGCCAAAACGGGTCCCGACTATCTGGATGTGAAAGGTACGGTGGACCGGCTCGGGCTCCATACGATCTGCGAAGAGGCTCGGTGTCCCAATCGCTGGGAATGTTGGAACTCTCGCACCGCCACGTTTTTGATCCTGGGCGACGTTTGCACCAGACGGTGTCACTACTGTTCGGTCCGAACCGGACGACCGCAACCTGTCGATCATGACGAGCCGCGACGGGTGGCCGAGGCCGTGCGGGCTCTGGATCTTCGCCATGCCGTGATAACCTCGGTCAATCGCGACGAATTGCCGGACGGCGGGGCCTCGATATTCGCCGATACCATCAGACTGACCAGACAATTGAATCCACGTTGCACGGTTGAGGTGCTTGTTCCGGATTTTGCGGGGAACGGGGAGGCGCTCAAGACCGTCTGCGCCGAACGGCCCGACATTCTGAATCACAACATTGAAACCGTCGCCCGGTTGTTTCCGGTCATCAGGCCTCAGGGGAAATATCGGCGGTCGATCGAACTGCTGGAGAGGGCCAAGGGATGGGGGATGAGGACGAAATCCGGTCTGATCGTCGGCATGGGAGAGACGATCGACGAAGTCCGAGACGTCATGTGCGATCTGCGCTCGGTCGATTGCGATATTCTGACCATCGGCCAATATCTCCAGCCGACGAGAGACCATGTGCCCGTTTCACGGTTCTACGATCCTTCCGAGTTTGCCCTTTTGAAAGAAGAGGGGCTTGCCCTGGGGTTCAGCCACGTCGAGTCCGGGCCGCTGGTGCGGAGTTCGTATCATGCCGAGCGGCAGGTGACGGTCCGACCGTAGGAGAAGAGGAAGCGGCTCCGTTCACCATAAACCGGCGCAAGCCACCGGCGTTCGACGTTTGAGCTTCGATGTTGTTCCCGGAGAGGCTCAAACCGCCAGCGCCTTGCCGATGATGGCCTGGGCTTCTTCCTGAATCTGCTTCAGGTGTTCTCTTCCCCGGAAACTTTCGGCGTAGAGTTTGTACACGGCTTCGGTGCCGGAGGGCCTGGCGGCGAACCAACCATGCTCTGTTACAACCTTGATGCCCCCGATCGCGGCGCCGTTGCCCGGAGCGGTGGTGAGCATGGCGGTGATCCTGTCGCCGGCCAACGTCGTGGCTGTTATATGATGGGGCGAGAGTCTCGAGAGCGCGGCCTTCTGTTCCGGTGTAGCGGGAGCGTCGATCCGTTCATAGACCGGCTCGCCTAGTTCCCGGGTCAAATCACAATAGAGCTGTGCCGGGTCCTTGCCGGTTCTGGCCGTCATCTCGGCTGCGAGGAGATCCATGATGATGCCGTCTTTGTCGGTGGACCACACCATCCCATCGTGACGAAGGAAGGAGGCTCCTGCGCTTTCCTCCCCGCCGAAGCCAAGGGAGCCGTCCAACAAGCCATTCACAAACCACTTAAAGCCCACCGGCACTTCAACAAGCCGCCGCTTGAGGCGCGCCGCGACACGATCGATCAAGCTGCTGCTCACCAACGTTTTGCCGATTCCGGCGTCGGTTTTCCAATGGGGGCGGTGCGTGAACAGATAGGCGATCGACACGGCCAGGTAATGGTTCGGGTTCATCAAGCCGGACCTGGTCACGATGCCGTGCCGATCACTGTCGGCATCGTTGCCGAATGCGACGTCGAAACGGTCTTTGAGTGCAATCAGGTTCGCCATGGCATGGGGAGAGGAACAGTCCATGCGGATTTTCCCATCCCAATCAAGCGGCATGAAGCGGAACGTGGGGTCGATGGTCCGATTGACGATGTCGAGGTTCAATCCGAATCGTGCTGCGATCGGTTCCCAGTAGGCGATACCAGAGCCGCCGAGCGGGTCAACCCCTAATTTCAACGGAGCGGATTTGATGACGTCCATGTCGATGACCTGGAGTAGGTCGCCGACATAGGAAGAGATGTAATCGTGCCTGTGGGTCGTGGATGCCCGGCGCGCCTGCTCAAATGGCACGCGCCGGACGGCACGTCCATCGTCGGCCAAGAGTTTATTGGCCTGCTCTTCGATCCATTTAGTGACTGCCGTGTCGGCGGGGCCTCCGTGCGGCGGGTTGTATTTGATACCGCCGTCTTCCGGAGGATTGTGAGAGGGGGTGATGACGATGCCGTCCGCCAATCCGGACGTTCGGCCCACGTTGTAGGATAAAATGGCATGGGAAATCACCGGCGTGGGCGTGTACCCGTCATCGCGGTCGATCATGACGGTGACCCCGTTGGCCGCCAACACTTCGAGCGCCGTGGCAAAGGCCGGTTGAGAGAGCGCGTGGGTATCTTTTCCCAAATAGAGCGGTCCGGTTGTGTGCTGACTGGATCGGTAGTCACAAATCGCTTGGGTGACAGCCAAGATGTGCGCTTCGTTGAAGCTGCGCGTGAACGAGGAGCCACGGTGGCCCGATGTGCCGAACGAGACCCGCTGCTCCCGTCTTGTCGGGTCCGGCTTCATCGTCTCGTAGGCCGTCAGGAGTTTCGCGACATCGACGAGAGATAATGCTGGCGCCGGCTGTCCGGCAAGGGGGTGAACAGTCATGGGAAACCTCGTGATAGTAAGAGACCGGGAAAAGTTTTCCCAAGTGTAGCCTATGGATCGGCAGGTCTGTCAAACAAGGAAGAGCCGGGTTGGGCCTTCAGGCGGCTTGGGAGAACGATCTTATATTCGCGCGATACTGTTCAAGAACCTGCACGAGGTTGAGGACTGCTCTTTCCAGTTGGAGGTAGGCGGCCGTTGCGTCCGCGAGACATCCGTGCCGGGCGAGTTCTTCAATCCGGCCGGCCACCGACGCCACTTGCCTGGCGCGCAGATTCCCGGCAGCTCCCTTCACGGTGTGGGCCGCTCGTTCGACCGCCGAGGCCTCCCCGGAAGCGAGTCCCTCTTTGATCTCGGCCAATCGTGCTTGGTGCTGATCGATGAACAGGGTGATCAGTTGTCGAATGAGATGAGGGTCGTCGCCGAGGTTGGCGGAAAGATCGGCCGCGTCGAAGATCTCAGGATCGCTTGTCTTCATCACCGTCTGCTTCTCAGCTTTGTCTGCGGACGGATCGGACAGCGGCGCCCAGCGGGACAAGACAGAGCGCAGTGTCTCCAACTGAATCGGCTTGGCGAGGTAGTCGTCCATGCCGGCGGTGAGGCATTGCTCGCGATCTCCTTTCATGGCGTTGGCCGTCACGGCGATGATGGGAATGTGTCCCGCACAGTGCAGGCCTGCCTTGTGCGTTGCCTCGGCTGCTGTATCGGCCGCCGCCGCCGCTTCCCGTTGTCGGATGATCCTCGTCGTCTCAAAACCATCGAGGACGGGCATCTGGCAGTCCATCAGGATTGCGTCGTAGGTTCGTTCGGCCAGCGCGTCGAGCGCCTCCTGTCCGTTCTTGGCAAGGTGGGCGTCATAGCCCAATTTCTCGGCCATGCGCATCACCAATTTCTGGTTGATCTCATTGTCTTCGACGATAAGGATGCGAGGCCGTACGAGGGGGTGGGCCGTCGGCTCTTTTTGGTCCGGGAGCGGTTCTGCTGGAACGGCTTGTTGAAGCGGCGCGGGATCGTCTGTGACGGCCAAGGCCTTGCGAAGACAATGCTGCAACTGGTCGTGACGGATCGGTTTCTGGAGTTGAACGGTTGCTTCGATCCGCTGCGCCTGTTCAGCGGAATCCTGCTGGAGCACGGAAGTGAGCAGCACGACCGGGACCGTCGCTCCATCGATGAGACGTTGTCCGGAACGCTGTCCGTGACGTTGCCGCAAGGCTTGAATCAACTGCGCGCCGTCTTTGCCCGGCGTCGTGGTGTCCACGATCACCAGATCGAAGGGAGTCCCCCGTTCCGCTGCCTCTCCAAATCGCTGCAAGGCTGTGTCCGTATCCTGTACGACTTCAGCCATCATTCCCCATCCCGTCGTGAGTTGTTGCAGGACGGTCCGGCTTGTTTCATGAGAGTCCACAATAAGGACGAGACGCCCTGCCAAGTCTTTCGACGGAACGATCGCCCGTGGAGCATCGGCTTGTTTCGCGAATCGGGCGGTGAACCGAAACGTGCTCCCTTGGCCGACCGAACTGATGACCGAGATGTGCCCGTCCATGAGCTCAACGAGCTGTTTGGAGATCATCAGGCCGAGGCCTGTGCCGCCGTATCGTCTGGTCGTCGAACTGTCTCCCTGCACGAAAGGCTGGAACAATCTGGCCTGCGTCTCCGGCGGGATACCGATTCCGCTGTCCGTGACCTCAAAACGGACAAGGGTGTCATCCGGTGAGTCTTCCTCTGTGTCAACTTGCAGGGAGACCGCTCCCCGGCTGGTGAATTTGATGGCATTTCCCACCAAATTGGTCAGGACTTGACGGAGCCTGACCGGGTCTCCTCGCAGGGCAATGGGCACATTCGCATGGATGAGCCCGGTCAGTTCGATCTCTTTGGCGGCGGCTTGCTGAGCAAATTGGGCCAGCGTGTCTTCCACGGTGTCGCGGAGATTGAAGTCGATCGATTCGAGCTCCAGCTTTCCCGCTTCGATTTTGCTGTATTCGAGCACCTCGTTGATGACATGCAGCAACGACTCGCCACATTGGCGGATGGTGGTCACGTAGGTTTTTTGCTCAGGGGAAAGGGGCGTTCCCATCAGGAGGCTGGTCATGCCGATCACGCCGTTCATAGGGGTGCGGATCTCGTGGCTCATCATGGCCAAAAACGTCGCCTTGGCCTTCGCTGCCTCTTGGGCAACGGTAAGCGCTTCATCCAAGCGATGATTGGCGTTCCGTAGCTCTTGGGCGGTGAGAATCAGCTCCTGCTTCGCCTTGTAGATTCTGGTGGTGTCGATTCCGTAACCGCGAACCAGACCGTGCGACATCACAGGACACAGCGTCCAGGAGAAGCTGGCCTCCGGGAGCGAGACCTCCACTCCATGTATCGGCTCGCCCGATCGGAGGCATTGCGTCACCAGCCGAGAAAGGCTCTGCGGCAAGATTCTGGGAATGCCGTCTTCTCGGTAGCCCAAGCTGGCGAGCCACGCCGTCATGGCCGGATTGGCATACAGCATGTTCCCATCGCGGTCTAATTCGACGATGGGCGACGGCGCTTCTTCCGCGATGGCGACGAGCCGATCCCGCTCCGAGTGCAGTTCCTCTTCACGAGACAAGTCCCGCAGGCTGATGGCCAAGCTCGGTGTGTTGGAGCAGTCGTTGTGATCGAACGCGTGACAGGTCCATTCGACGGGAGTTTCGCCGGCGACGCCGATCCGGAGCCGTACGGTCATGCGCGCCGTCGGCGCTCTCAATCTCGCCACGGATTTGAGCTGGTCGAGCACCAGGGAGGCATCCGAGTTGGTCAAGGTAGCCCAGATTTCTGGGAAAGACTGTCCGGCGAGAGCGGCTTGAGGCCGTCCGAGCAAACGCGCGCCCTCTATGTTGCTCCAGGCGATGGAACCGTCGCCGTGCAGCAGTGCGATCCCGAAGGGAAGATTGTCGAGCACGGCGGTCGCGGGGAGGCGATGCGATTCGTCGTGGAGCACGAACCGGTGAGTCGTCGTCATGCTGTTTCCTCGATCGTGACATTGTCCAAATACAACGCGATATTGACGAATTCCTGTGCCGGATCGAGCACGTGCAGAACGGCGTGAGCCGCGTGATCAGGGGAGGGCGCCGCCAGGTCGACCCGGTGAGGTTTGAGATACGCTTCCCCCCGCGGTCCTTTGATAATCAAAACTTTCGGTTTGAGCCGCGATTCTGGATTGAGGCCGATGACGATGGCCTGCTCGCCGGTGTTTAGGAGTACCAGGCTTCCGATCGGATAGACGCCGACGATCCGAACGGTTGTTTCGATCAGTGTCGTGTCGAACCGCCCCTCTTTACCGGAAAGAAACAACCGGCGCACGGCGTCGTTTGGGAGCATGGCCGGACGTCCCCCGCGGCGGCTCACCATGCCGTCGTACCAGTCCACGATCCCCACGATTTGAGCGAGGCGCGAGATATCATGGCCTCCCCGTCTGTCGGGAAATCCGCTGCCGTCCATGCGCTCATGATGTTCGGCCACGATTCGTTTCACCTCGTCGTGAACCTCGTCACATTCGGCCAACACGGTCATGCCCAATCGCGGGTGTTGCTCCAGCAGCGCACGTTCCTGACCGGTGCACTCATGACGATTTCGGACAAGATTGCGTGGCAGTCGAAGATAGCCGACGTCGTGAAGCAGAGCACCGGTTCCGAGGAGCAGTTGCGCCGTTCGGTCAAGGCCATATTCGACAGACACGGCCAGCGAGAGGATACAGGTGTCGAGCGCATGGGCGGCGAGGGAGTGGTCGAACCGCTTGATTTTTCGAAGGGCCAGTTGCGTCATCACCGCCTCGCGGTCATTGAGAATCCATCGCATGATGTCGGCCACGGCGGCCTTCGCGACGGCCGAGGGCGGAGGGCCGCCCTGCATGAGCTGCTCGAACATTCGCTCGATGGCTTCTTCGGCGGCAAGATATAAGGCGTTCGCCGAATCCGCTGGGTCCGGTGATGTGTCAAGCGGGTCTGGAGCAACCGTCTCTCCGTCGCTCTGATTGCTCTCGTCGTCGATGGAGGCCTTTGCGACCACGTCTTTTCCTTTGCGGGGATCGATGGTGACCGTTCGAATGCCGCAGCGTCGCATCGTATCAATGGTGGTCACGGTATCGATCAAGCGTTTGTGTCGAAGAAACGGTGTTCGATACCACGGCACGTCGACGCCGACGACGTACATGCCGGGCGTCAGGTCGTCGATAGAAATGTGTTTCAACTCGCTCTCGGCCATACGATCGGATGCAGGGGGCGGACAGTGTGTGAACAGTATCGGCATGTGTCGAGGGAACTTGACGGGTCGCGATGGGCCGGCGTTTAAGATTTCAATGGGGAAACCGATAAAACATGGCGGATTGTCGTTTCCTGGCGTGTCTTCCGGCGAATCGGTCCATCGCCATGAAAAAACGTATCGCTGTCGAGGAGCTTCGGCCGGGAATGCGCGTCGTCGCGATCGATCGGTCGTGGCTCGTCACTCCCTTCCTCAGTCATCGACTGACGATTACTTCACAGGAGCAGATTGCACAGTTGAAGGCCTGCGGCGTCTGCATGGTGGAGATTGCCACGGATATGGGGAGTGAAGAAGCTGTTGCCCTTGCTGAATCCGTCGATCCGAACGGGGGGGAGGCGCCCGTTCCTTCCGATTCCGTCGAAACCGTCGATTCCGAGCCGGTTTCATTTGAGGAGGAGCTTAAGACCGCCAAGGAGATCTATCGGGCCGCCAAGGCCGTGATTCAGGGCGCCATGCAGGATGTGCGGCTGGGACGGGCGATCAACATGGAGGCGGTCGATCGAGTCGTCTCAGACATGGCGGAAAGCGTCTTGCGCAATCTCGACGCTTTGACCAGTCTGTCGAGGCTCAAGCGGTTCGACGAATACACGTTTTACCATTCGGTCAACACCTCGTTGCTCGCGATGGCGTTGGGGCGTGATCGCGGTTTCGCCAAGGGCGAACTCCATCAGATCGGCGTCGGGGCGCTGTTGCACGATATCGGCAAGACCAAGATTCCCAACGAGTTGCTCAACAAGCCGGCGCGCCTCGAGCCGGATGAGATGGAATTGATGAAGCAACACGTGATGCGCGGCGTAGAGATCCTCTCAGAGACGACCGGTTTATCAGAGGCGCACACGAAGCCGGCTCTCGAGCACCATGAACGGGTCGATGGAACCGGCTATCCCTTCGGCCGATCAAAAGACGGGATCAGTCACTTCGGGCGGATCGCCTCGATCGTCGATATCTATGACGCCATCACCAGCGATCGCTGTTATCACCGAGGGCGGCCGCCTCACGATGCACTGCAATACCTGTATCTGCTTTCGCTCAAAGGTCATCTCGATGCCGAGTTGGTCCAACGATTCATTCGTGTCGTGGGGGTGTTTCCTGTGGGATCCCTCGTCGAGCTGAATACGGGCGAAGTGGCGGTGGTGCGCCGGGTACATCGAGAGACTCCGCTTGCGCCCCTCATCGTCATTGTGAAAAGCGCCAGCAACGTGCTGCTTTCCAAACCGATCGAATGCGATCTGCGGGAGGAGATGAGGATTTCGGGGCGGACCATCCGTGTGGTCAAGGGGCCGCATGACGTCGGGATCGACCCCGCTGTGTATCTTGATGAGGAGCCGATATGAAAGAGACGAGCGAGACCGCTCCTCCATCGGCTTGTTTTTTGACCGTCGGGCTTGCCGTAAAACTCTCGCTCGTTATGAATGGCCGCAAGATCGTCCACGGCAGTACGTTGCTGGGGTGGAAAGAGTCGGCTTGGTTGATCTGTGAATGGCCGTCGCAGCTTGACTGGATGTCCGGTTTGGCGGAGAACACACCGTGTACGATCAGTTATCTCCGAGAAGGGAAACTCGTCGGTTGTCGAACGGAGATTCGCGGAGCGGTTGCAGCGCCCGTTCCGCTGCTGTTTCTGGCCTATCCTCGGCAAGTCGAGGAAATGCATCTCCGGCAATATCCGCGCGTGTCATCCAACGAGCCGGCTGTGTTAAGTCGAATCGGGAGCCGAAGCAAGGACGGGGGAGGAAGGGGGCTGGCGGACTATATCGGCGGTCTGGTGAGGGATCTGAGTCTGGGAGGCTGCCGCATCGCCCTGGACCGGACTCCATCATGGATAAGGACCGGATCGTCCATTCGCCTGGAATTTGAATTGCCCGGCTTGGGCCACGTCACGAATCTGACGAGCGTCGTCAAAAACATTGACAAGGAAGGGGAACACCATCTGATCGGCGTCGAGTTCCAATTCGACAAGATGGAGTACATCGAGTATCGGGGGTGGGGGGGCTCGGTCAGGCAGGCGATCTGGCGATGGGTGCGGCTGAAATCGGAAGAACCGCTTCTGCCCTAAAGGGTTGCATGCTTGTCTGGCCGATCTTTCCAGCCTGAGCGGCAAATTCTGCCGCTTCTTTCTGACACGTGCTTAATTTTCTTTGCAAAGGATCGCCGATTCGTTGGCACGTAGTTTGAAGTTCCTCTCATTTCATTGAGAGGGGTACTTCTATGAAAGCCGTCATTCTGGCCGGAGGAATGGGCTCTCGGTTGAGTGAAGAAACGATCGGGCGCCCCAAGCCGATGGTGGAGATCGGTGGCAAGCCGATCCTCTGGCACATCATGAAGATATATTCGGCCCATGGCATCAATGAGTTCATCATTTGCCTGGGGTACAAGGGCACGATGATCAAGGACTACTTCGTGAATTATTCCCTGTATCGATCGGACATCACGATCGATGTCGCGCATAACAAGATCGAGGTTCATCACAACCATGCCGAGCCATGGCGTGTGACGCTGGTGGATACCGGCGAGCGGACGATGACGGGTGGAAGGCTCAAGCGGGTAGCACGATATGTCGAGAACGAGGAGAGTTTCTGTTTCTCATACGGTGATGGGGTGGCGGATCTCGATCTGACGGCGGAGATTGCCTTCCACCGATCGCATCGCAAATTGGCGACGATCTGTGCAGTACTTCCACCGGGCCGATTCGGCGCGTTGGGTCTGGATAGAGGGCGGGTGGTGACGTTTACGGAAAAACCGCGTGGGGACGGTGGTTTTATCAACGGCGGCTTTTTTGTGCTTTCACCGAAAGTGACCGATCTTGTGGAAGAGGATTCGACTGTCTGGGAAGGCCAGCCTTTGCATCGGCTGGCTGCAATGGGCGAACTGATGGCGTTCGAACACCGAGGATTTTGGCATCCGATGGATACGATGCGCGACAAGAATCACCTCGAGGAGCTCTGGCAATCGGGACGGGCACCATGGAAAGTGTGGTAGAGCTTCCCTGCGCCGAATTCTGGCGAGACAAGCGGGTGTTGATCACCGGCCATACGGGCTTCAAGGGGAGCTGGCTGGTGCAGTGGCTGACAAGGCTGGGAGCCTGTGTCGCGGGCGTCGCCTTGCCCCCTGCCACGGAACCGAATCTCTTTACGCTGGCTCGGATCGACAAGTTGCTGGACGGGTATTGTTGCGACATTCGGTCGCGCGATGCCCTGACGTCGATCGTCAAAGCGGTACGGCCGGAAATCGTCTTTCACCTGGCGGCACAGTCTCTTGTGCGTGTCGGTTACCGCATGCCTGCGGAGACCATCGAGATCAATGTGATGGGGACGGCGCACGTGTTGGAAGCCTTGCGAGCCGTGGAGGCTGTACGTGTGGCGGTGTTGGCCACAACGGACAAGGTCTATCGCAACCTCGATCGGAGGCAGCCGTATCGAGAAGATGACCCGCTCGGAGGAGATGACCCCTACAGTGCGAGCAAGGCGGCGGCGGAGTTGATTGTCGAGAGCTATCGGCGATCGTTTTTTGACGATCGGAGAGTGGCGATCGCGACGGCTCGCGCGGGCAATGTAATAGGAGGAGGAGATTGGGCCGAAGATCGGCTGATTCCGGATGCCGTTCGGGCTTGGAGCAGGGGACAGTCCCTGCGCGTGCGACGTCCCGATGCAGTGCGGCCATGGCAGCATGTGCTGGAGCCCCTTTGCGGGTATCTCCGTTTGGCCGAATCGTTGTGGAAAGCACCGGACCTTGCCGGTCCTTACAACTTTGGTCCCGACGTGCGATCAGCAGTCTCGGTTCGGACCATTGTTGAATTGGCCCGTGTTGCATATGGCGGCGGGAATGTTGTGAGTGATGTTGTGATGGGGGATGGGTGCGAGGGACCGCCTGAAGCCGGTGCGATTGTCTTGGAATCGGCAAAGGCCAGTCGCGTCCTCGGGGTGGTTCCTCGGTGGACGCTCCAGACGGCGGTCGAGCGGACGATGGGGTGGTATCGTCGGCAGGCCGCCGGCGAGGACGCGCGCCGCTTGTGCGAGGAAGATCTCACCTCTTACGAGAAACGGCTTGGACGATGATCGAGACCACGGAAGCCTTGAGGGAAGAGATTGTGCGATTAGTGGAACGGTATGTTGGTGAAACGCTGAAAGACCATCCATTTGTGCCTGGGCGTTCCCCGGTTCCCGTGTCCGGCAAAGTGATCGGGGTCAAGGAGCTCACCAATGCGGTGGAGGCGGTACTGGACGGCTGGCTGACGGCGGGGCGGTTCAATAAGCAATTCGAAGAGGGATTGGCCGCTATGGTGGGGGCAAAGTACGCCCTCACGGCCAACTCTGGCTCATCGGCCAATCTGCTCGCCCTGGCTGCCCTGACATCGCCAGAGTGGGGAGACCGGGCCCTTCGCCCGGGAGACGAAGTCCTGACCGTGGCGGCGGGGTTTCCGACGACGGTCAATCCTATCCTCCAATACGGCGCCGTCCCCGTATTCGTCGATGTGTCGATGCCGACCTATAACGTCGATGTGGCGCAACTGGAAAGTGCGGTATCCCAAAAAACCAAAGCGGTTGTGCTGGCCCATACACTGGGCAATCCGTTCGATGTTGAGAACGTGATGCGGGTGGCTCGCAAGCACGGGCTTTGGGTGATCGAGGATTGCTGCGACGCCTTGGGCTCCACCTATGCGGGAAGGTCAGTGGGGACATTTGGAGATGTCGGCACGCTGAGCTTTTACCCCGCCCATCACATTACGACAGGCGAGGGCGGTGCCGTCGTGACAGACAACGCCAAGCTCAGGCGCATCATGGAATCATTCCGCGATTGGGGGCGTGATTGTTATTGTCCTCCCGGCCGCGACAATACATGCGGACGTCGCTATCGCCGGCAATGCGGGGAACTACCACGGGGCTATGATCACAAGTACATCTATTCGCATGCCGGCTACAACCTGAAAATGACCGATCTGCAGGCGGCGGTCGGTGTGGCGCAATTGCAGCGACTTTCCGATTTCGTCGAGGTGCGAAAGAGAAACTTCCGTTATCTGAAAGAAGGACTGGCCGATCTGGAAGAGTGGCTGATTCTGCCGGAGGCGACGCCACGATCCGATCCGTCCTGGTTCGGGTTTCCCCTCATGCTCCGTCCCGGCGCGCCGATCACGAGAAGCGAGTTGCTGGAGTATCTCGATCGCCACCACATCGGCAGTCGGGTGCTCTTCGGAGGGAATCTGACGCACCAGCCATACATGCGTGGCCGAACCTACCGCGTGCATGGCGAACTGCACGCGACCGACGCGATTATGCACCATGCCTTCTGGATCGGTGTGTATCCAGGACTCAATCACACTCAGTTGGATTTTGTCATTGAGACGATCACCGCGGCCTTGAGAAAGAAACACAGCCTATGCTTGGCCTGCTGATCAAAACGTCCGATTCCATCAAGCAGTTGTTCGCGGTGACGCCCTCCACGGTTCCCGGCTGTGTTGAGCTGCGTCCGCAGGTGCGGAAGGACACACGGGGTCGATTCGTCAAAGTGTTTCATCGAGACGTGTTCGAGTCGTTGGGACTCTGTACCGACTATGCGGAAGAATATTATTCGGTCTCTCGGCAGGGCGTGATCCGGGGATTGCATTTTCAGATCCCACCGATGGATCACGACAAACTCGTCTATTGTGTCAGCGGCAGCGTCCAAGATGCCGTCTTGGATATCCGCCTTGGTTCGCCGACGTACGGGCGGTATGCCCTGTTCACGATGTCGGCGGAGGAGGGAACCATGGTCTATGTGCCGCGTGGCGTCGCCCATGGATTTTGCACGCTCAGCGAATCCGCCATTGTGGTCTATAAGGTGTCGAGTGTCTATTCGGCGGAGCATGATCGTGGTTTATTGTGGAATTCAGCCGGTATTCCCTGGGCGGTCGATGAGCCACTCCTCTCGGAGCGAGATAGAGGACATCCGCCGTTTCAGTCTTTCAAGAGCCCTTTTCGTTACGGGGAAGGCGCATGAGAATTTTGGTGACAGGAGCCTCCGGTTTTCTTGGATCGCACGTGGTGCCGGAGTTGCGCAAGCGAGGGCACGAAGTCGGTTGCCTCGTACGGACTGGCTCCATCCTGGACCACTCGCACGAGGGATGCTTCGTGTGGAGAGTGGAGGACAATGGAAAAGGGCTCCATGCCGCCGTGCAAGCCTTTGATCCAGACGTTGTCGTCCATTTGGCTGCGCACTACGTGTGCGAACACGGCGAGGAGGATATTAGCCCCTTGATCAGAACGAATGTTGAATTCGGCGCATACCTGCTCGACGCCATGGGCGAGGCGGGGTGTGACGCACTCGTTTATACCGGTACGGCTTGGCAACACTATCAAAGCCGAGAGTACTGCCCGGTCAATCTCTATGCTGCGACCAAACAGGCGTTTTCGACGATCGCCGAGTACTATCGAGACGCCGAAGGGCTACGTCTTCTGGAACTGCATTTATACGACAGTTATGGGCCTGATGATCGGAGGCCTAAGTTACTCAACCAATTGCTGGATGCAGCCGAAGCAGGCACTGAGGTCGCCATGTCTGAAGGAACCCAACAGGTGCATCTGGTTCATGTAGATGATCTCAGCAGGGGCGTGGCCATGGCCTGTGAGCAGGTGGTTGCCTTCCCGGCCGGCGAGCGACGGACCTATCGATTGCCCTCTGAAAAGGCTGTGACCATTCGGGAATTAGTGGCCGTGCTGAACGAGGTGAATCCGTCGCACACCCTTCAAGTCAAGTGGGGAGCTTGTCCCCCCCGCGCGCGAGCGGTGCATGAACCGTGGGAGGGCTGTCCGATCCTTCCAAACTGGAAACCGGAGATTTCCTTACAGGTTGGGCTGGCGAGCCTTCGGCAAGCCAGTGCTATGGCGGAAACAGCACGGAGCTAGCATGTCCGACCCGTTGGTCAGCCTTTGCATTCCCAATTACAACAATGAGCCGTATCTTGATGCCTGTCTAGCCAGTGCCCTCTCACAGACCTATCCAAAGACAGAGGTTGTGCTCGTCGATGACTGTTCCACTGATGGATCGTTCTCGGTCGCGACGCGCTATCAAGACCGCGTTCGACTTTACCGTAATGAAATAAACCTTGGTCAGCCGGCCAACACGAACCGCTGTGTTGAACTGGCCAGTGGAGAGTTTGTAGCCATTTTGCACGGCGATGATTATCTCCTGCCGACTTTCGTTGAGCGATTGGTGCCCCTGTTGCAGCAGTACGAACAGGCGGTGCTTGCCATTGGAGAACGATACGAGACCGATGAAACAGGAGTGGTGCGGTCTATCCCTCCTTTTTATTCGACCGATTGCATCATCCCGGGCGAGCGACAGGCGAAGGTGTTTCTCTTTAGTTCCTTTCCCCCTTGTCAGGTCTTGATCAGGCGATCCGTGTATCAACGGGTGGGAGGAGCCGATCCAGGACATGTGGTCAACCTGGACGGGTTGTTGTGGTTCAAATGCGCTTTGGCTGGAGATGTCGTGTATGTGCGGGATCCGGTGAGCGTCTATCGACGACATGGTGCGAGCACCACCGCCCAGTACAACCGCCGTCTCGATCACATGATGGAATATTACAGGACGTTGATGGCGATGCACGCATTGGGGAAGGGCAAGCCGTATTTGGAACGTTATTTTGAGGCATCCGTGAAGCGTGTCGGCGAATTAACGGTGCGATATTGCCGTGAGGTCTTTCGCGAAAAACGGTACGACCTGGCAAAGCGGTACTTGGCCTTGGCCACGGTCTTCGATCCGGCGATCGTGCGTTCGCATCAGTGGCGCACCTTGACATACTGCCTTGAATCGACAGACCGGGATCCGGCTGAGCTCTATCGGAGATTGACAGAGGGGGAGCACCAGGGTCGTGTCGCGAGCTATGACCCGCCGGATGGCTATCATCCACTCAAAGCTTCGTGTGCGTGCGGGGCAGGCGATGCTCTGTGATCACAGCTCCATGGCGAGGGGAGTTCCATTGGGGATCCATCCGGTCCTGGACCGTGCGGTCGAGCACAACAATCGGATCATTCTGTACGGAGCGGGCAAGATCGGACAGCGGATCGCGGCGGCACTTGCATGGTTCGGTCACCCTGTTTCGTTGTTCTGGGATCGCCACGCCGATCTCTTGGGCCCTATGCGAGACGGGATTGCGGTCGTGAAGCCGGATGTGTGCGGCCTGTCACGACAGGATCGAGCGAACGTACTCATCATCGTGACGATCTTCTCAGAAAAGGTTGCGGAACGCCTACGGGACGAGTTGATGCAGGCTGGTTATGCCAACGTTGTGTCCGATCGGGGGGTCATCACCGCTCTGTTGAAGGCGGAGTGTGAATCCAGGGTGCAGGAGGGACGATTCGACTTTGACTTGATGCGATGCCATCTGTGTCCGGCGGTCAGCGATGTGAGAAGCCGATGTGACATTTTCGACCGAGAGCTGCGGGAGCGATTTGTCAGAGGCATCGATGTTCTGCCTCGTCTTGACCTGGTCCTCCCATCGGTGGGCGTCTTGATCTCGAACAGGTGCACGATGACCTGCGAGGGATGCAACCATCTGCGGGATCAGTATGGGCCGGACGATCATCGGGATCTTTCTGCCGATCAGGTACTGGACGACGTGAAGAAGTTGCTCTCGGCTGTCGACCTCGTCAACAAGCTCGTGTTGGTCGGGGGCGAGGCGCTCCTCCATCCACAGGCAGAGGAGATCGTGGATCGCCTGCTTGGGTTGCCGAAAGTCGGGATGCTCCAGCTCATTACCAACGGCACGGTCGTGCCGAAAGGCCGGCACCTGTTTGAGTTATTGGCCAATCGGCGTGTGATTGTCGAGGTCAGCGATTATGGGGAGCATGTTCCAAAGCCGTTGAGATCCAACATTGAGCGCTTTACCGAGCGGCTGGATGCCCACAAGGTGCAATATCGGCAGACGAAGACATTGCAGTGGTTCGATTTTGGATCGTTCGACGATCGGGACTATTCGGAGGACGAGGTCCGGGACGTGTATCGCACCTGTTGTTTTGTGTCGCATGATCTCTTCGATGGGCGACTGTACAAATGCAGCCGGAGCGCCTATGGAACAGTGATCGGAAAACTCCCAGAGTATCCCGACGATTATGTCGATGTCCGGCGACTGGACCAACTGTCGCTCAGGGCACGTCTCGTCGAGTTTCTCTCAGTAGAATACGTGCAAGCGTGTCGGCACTGTAACGGGGCCTCGGCTGCGTGCACGATCGAGGCCGGCAAGCAAGTGATCACGGTGAAAAAACGCGTCACTGGCCGTGGGGAAAGCAGAGCTGTGGCGCTACGGGGGGCGCGATAGATGGAAAGACAGCGATCATGAAAGCGAAGCTGAAACCTCGCATCAATCTCGACCATCGGACGCCACTCCAGGATGTGATTCCCCTCGCCACGCCAATGGTGCTGTTCGTCGATCCTATCGATACCTGTAACTTCAAGTGCACTTTTTGTCCGACCGGCGATCGGGACTTGATCAAGTCCACGGGGCGCTGGCAGGGCCGGATGCACCTGGATCTGTTCAAAAAAATCATCGACGATTTGGCCGATTTCGATGAACCGCTCAAAGTCTTGCGCTTGTATAAGGAGGGAGAACCGCTGTTACACACGCAGTTGGCAGAGATGATTCGCTATGCCAAACAAAGCGGTCTGGTCGAGTACATTGATACCACCACGAACGGGTCTCTGCTGACGCCTGAGCGGGTGGGACCGATTCTAGAGGCCGGTATTGATCGGATCAACATCTCGGTCGATGGGCTCTCCGACGAGCAGTTTTGGCGGTTCACTAAAACGCGCGTGGATTTTGAGAAGTTCGCCAAGAACATTCGTGAACTCTATGTGCGGAAGGGCTCGTGTGAAATCTGCATCAAGATCCCGGGCGATCTCCTGAGCGACGAAGACAAACAGCGCTTCTTCGAAACTTTTGGGGACTATGCGGATCGTATCTCGATCGAAAACTTTGCGCCCTGCTGGCCGGAATTCGACGTGGAAGCGCGTACTGGTATAACCATCACCGAGGGGATCTACGGGAATCCCATCAAGGAAGTCGCCGTGTGTCCGTATATCTTCTACTCCATGGCGGTGAACTCCGATGGAACGGTGAGCCTGTGCTTTTTGGATTGGGCGCGCAAGCTGGTGATCGGCGATGTGCGATCCCAGTCGCTTCAGTCGATTTGGAACGGTGAGCTTATGTACCGGCATCGGGTTGCGCATCTTCAGGGTCGTCGAAAAGAGAACCCTACCTGCGCCAAGTGCGGGCAACTGAGCCATTGTCTGCCGGACGATATCGATCGATACGCTGCTCCACTGTTGGTGCGGATCGAGCGGCAAGACAAGAACCGGAGCCACTCATGTCGATAATGCCGACCCAGAGACGGGAAGAGCGGATTCTATTCATCATTCCCCCCTATTTTGACGTGGACGACTATCGAGGGACTGACCGTGCGAACGTTCTGCCCTCCTTTACGATTCCGTACGGCATCCTCTCTCTTGACGCCTATCTCAAGGGGCATTGCACGGTGTCAGTTCAAGTTGACATCCTCGATTTGAATCTGTCGCTGCGGGAAGCCGTGGAGAAGGGAACGGTGTCGCACATCCAGGACATCTTCGATGAACTGATCCGGCAGCGCGTGGAGCACGTTCGGCCCTCGATCATCGGAATCTCGGCGCTCTTCAATGTGTCGTTTCGGTACATGGGGCATCTTTCCACCGTGGCGAGAGCCGCCGCTCCGCATGCGGTGATCGTCGCGGGCGGAGGGCTTCCCTCAGCCGGGTTTCGGCAAGTGCTGGAGCACTGTCCGGCTATTGACGCGGTGTGTCGGGGAGAAGGTGAGATTCCGTTGCATGACCTCGTCGAAGCAGACAACCGTATGGATCTGTTGGAGCGACATCCTTCGTGGATGACTCGCCGTGGACTCGCCGTCGGCAAAATTCCAGCTCATACGTTCGTAGAAAACCTCGACGAGATTCCCATGCTCGATTACGGTATGGTGAACCTGGACGATTACAACTCTCGTTCAATAGACAAGCGGTACAACGGCCAGCCGAAACGCGAGATGGCGATCCATACGTCGCGCGGATGCCCCTTTCTGTGCGTGTTCTGTTCGAATCCGTCGTTACACGGCGCGGAGGTGCGTGCCATGAGTGTAGCACGCGTCGCCGAAGAGGTACGGCGTATGAAAGAACGGTGGGGCATGACCGTGTTGCTGATCGAGGACGACCATTTTTTCTTCGACAAGGTCCGTGCGAAACAGGTGTTGCGTGAATTGATCGATCTGGGCGTTCGCGTTGAGTTTCCGAATGGGGTTGCCGTCTACGCGATCGATGAGGAAGTAGCGAGCCTCTTCCGACAAGCTGGAGTATCGACGGTGGCGTTGGCGGTCGAGTCGGGGTCTGACTATGTCCTGCATCGCATCATCAAGAAGCCGTTAAAGACCAGTTTAGTCAACGGCAAGGTGGAACTCTTGCGACAATACGGCGTACAAAGCCACGTGTTCATCGTGTTGGGGCTGCCGGGGGAGACGGATGAATATCGGCGGCAAACCCTCGAGCTGCTGTTGGATGTCGGGTTTGATTGGGTCCATGTGTTCTGTGCAGTCCCGATTCTGGGCAGTCGGCTGTACGACATCTGCGTGACGAAGGGATATCTCGAGACGGACGATTTTCTTGATCACGTCAACACGAAATCGGTCATTCGCGCGCCCGGCGTTGATCCGGAAGTCGTTCAAGCCTATGCGTACGAGATGAATCTGCTCGTCAATTTCGTCCGCAACTACAACCTCGAAGTCGGTCGATTCGACACAGCGGCGAAGTATTTCGAGAATGTGACGAACAAGTATCCCGATCACGCCTTGGCTCATCATGCGCTGGCACGGGCTTACGAGGGGCTGGGGCGTATGGAGG
Organism: Nitrospira sp.; assembly: GCA_024330965.1. Lineage (GTDB taxonomy): Bacteria > Nitrospirota > Nitrospiria > Nitrospirales > Nitrospiraceae > Nitrospira_D. The sequence continues at coordinate 67,775 of JANDJL010000009.1, forward strand.
AAGCCAGTCACTGTCACCAACGTTTTAAGGACATCATCGAGCGGGACGTCTGGTGGCGGGAGCGGGCGCGGAAGTACGGTTTGTCCGATGATGGGGCATTGGAAACGCCGCACTCCGTTGGGGATCTTCATGCCCTCATGCTGTCATGAGAGTCCTTCATGTGACCGCTCACCTTGGAGGCGGGATTGGCAAAGTGTTGTCCGGGTTGGTCGCGGAGTCGGCGCGGCGGCGGGACGGCGTGCACCGTGTCATTGCTTGCCTCGATGTGCCGGAGAAACAAACCTTTGTGGACCGTATCCAGTCGTGGGGCGGCGAGGTGCTGGTGACCCCCTCATCCGATCGGCTGGCCGAAGAGATCAAGCGGGCCGACATCGTTCAATTGGAATGGTGGCACCATCCGGTGGTCGCGGGGTGGCTCTGCTCCGGTGTCTTGCCCCTCATGCGATTGCTCGTGTGGTGCCATGTATCCGGACTCCATCCTCCCGTCATTCCTCCTCAGTTTGTCTTGTCCGTTCATCGATTTCTCTTTACGTCCCCTTGCAGTTGGGAGTACCCGGCGTTGGCGGTCTTGCGACCGGGGATCAAGGAACAGGCGGCGGTCGTTTTTAGTTCCGGCGGCGTCGAGGATTTGCCTTCCCCGCCATCGCGGAGCTGTGAGCAGCCGTTACGAGCAGGATATCTCGGTTCGCTCAATTTCTCGAAACTGCATCCTCGCATCCTGGACTTCGTTCAAGCCGTCCGTCTGCCGCACTTCCGATTGGCTCTCGTCGGAGATCCAGTGACGGGGGAACAATTGATGGCCGAAGCGGCGAGGAGGGGGATCCAGGACCGGATCGATGTGGTGGGGTATCGCGAGGATGTGTCAGCGGAACTGGCGGGCTTCGACGTCTTTGCGTATCTTCTCAATCCCTGTCACTACGGCACGACGGAAAATGCGCTGCTGGAGGCAATGGCCATGGGAGTCGTGCCGATCGTTCTCAAGAATCCGGCGGAACGGTACCTGGTCTCGCATGGGGAAACCGGTGTGATCGTCGGTGATCCAGTTGAGTTCGCCGACGCAGTTGAGTGGCTGGCGACGCATTCCTCTGAGCGAGCAAGATTGTCGGCGAACGCCAGCCGAGTGACTCGTGAGCGTTTCGCCGTGAGTCATACCACCGACGGGTTGCACCACCATTATCGAGCGGTGCTCGCTGAAGCCAAACGGGCCTTCGATTTTCGTCCGATTTTCGGAGAGGAGCCGGCCGATTGGTTCAGGTCTTGCCAGGGGGACGAGAGTTGGCGGTTCCCATCATCAGATGGCCTTCCCCAGACCTCCGCTGGTCGAGGCCCAGACGTGCTGTACGAACGCACGAAGAGTTCCGTCTTTCACTATCACACCGTCTACCGGGCTGACGCACGGTTGGCTCGTTGGGCGCAACAGCTTGAAGCCGCATGATGTTGGTCCGCCCGCTTCCCTATATTGGCACGGCGCAGGAACTCCTGCGACAGTTAGCCGCCTCTCGCTCGACGGTCGGCCCCCAACCGGTTGATAAACCCCTTGTCCTGTATGGTGCAGGAAAATTAGGCCGAATGGCCGGCCATCTGTTTGCGAGACTGGGTATTCCTGTCATCTACGCAGTGGATCGTGCCTGCCATCCGAGTGATCGGTTGCTCAATGGAATTCCCGTGATCAGACCGGAGGTTGCGGATCCAGGAGACCGGGAGACCTGTTTGCTTGCGGTGTGTGTGGTCACGGCCGCATACGAGCCGATTCGTGCGGCACTGAGTGCCATGGGATGGCGGCATATTTTTCCCGTCTATGACATCCTGGAAAGTTATCGTGACCGCCTTCCTCTAAGCAATGGGTGGTTCGCAAATGACCTGAGCGACGACGAGGTCGACAAAATAGGGGCAGTTCTCGCAGGTTGGAGCGATGACTGGTCGCGGGCCGCCCATCTGCAATTTCTGGCCTGGCGTTTGCACAGAGAGGAGTGGCAGTTCAGCGAGGCACCTGTGTGTGTGGAGGACCGGTATTTTATCGATCCAGTGCGTCGCGTCTTGCGGTCGAGCGAACGTTTTCTCGATGCCGGTGCGCACCATGGTCAGGTCATTGCCAGGTGGCTTGAGCTTGTTGGGAACCAATGTGGCGCGATTATGGCCGTGGAGCCAGACCGTGAAAATGTGGCGCAGTTAAAACGGTGGGCGGCAACGCTTCCGCAGATGATCAGAGACCATATGGTGATTCGAGAGTGCGCCTTGGCCTCGGAAACGGGAAGGAAGCCGTACAGCCATGGATGGGACTTTTCGTCGCGTCTCGCTGTGTCCGCCGATGGCGAGGCGTCAACCCTCCGCATCGACGATCTCGATTTTCCATTGACCTTTGGGAAAATCCATGTGGAGGGCGGGGAGCTCGACGCATTACACGGCGGAGTAGAGACCATTCGGCGATATCGTCCGATCTTGGCGGTCACGACCTATCACAATGCCGATGGGGTATGGCGCATTCCTCACTTCCTGATGGAGACATTGTCCGACTATCAGTACTTCATGCGATTGCACGGGTGGTGCGGGACCGGTGCCGTCGTCTACGCCGTTCCTAACGAAAGGGGATGTGTGGCGTGACGTGCTTGATCAATATTCTCCTCCCCACCATTCGGTTTTCCGCCGTGGCCAAGGATGTCATGACACAGATCTTGAGGGCCGGCGAAGAGAACGGCGACGTTCACGTCTCTATTGCCGATGGGCAGGAGGATGAGGACAAGAAAAGATGGATCCTCGCATCAGCCGACTCGCTGAGCAAAGAAGGCCGGTTTACCTACATCGGGTTGGTTGATCCAACGGAACGGCTGTGTCGGGCAGCCCAAATTGAGACGGAGTGGGTTCTGCTCGTCGCGGATGATGATCTTTTCAGCATCAACTATTTGCGGTGCGCTCTCGATGCTGCGCGGACGGCGGCGCCGGCCGTAACGGCGTTTGTCCCTTCCATCTACCTCAGTTACTCATCCAAGGGGCACCTGCCCTATCGATTGCAACCGGTAAATGAACCTGATCAGCTTGGGCGGTTGACGTCTCTTTTTACCCAAGGCCACAACGGCCTCTTGACCTTCGGAGTGATGCGGAGGCGATGGTTTCAGGAGTGGATGGATTTCGTCAGAACCAAATCCCTCTGGCCTACCTATAGTGATCAGTTGCTTGTGAGTTATCTGGCGATGAAGGGACGGCTGCTGCCTCTCACCGAGGAATGTGTGATTCTCAAGGATGATAGCGACTGGCATGATCCACGCAGAGCGATTTTAAAAGACTCCGGCAGCTATCCAGAACGTGTGTTGACGTTGTTTCATGAAGTATTTTGGGCCGCAGATTTGTTCACATTTCTGCAGGCTCACGGCCTGGAAGAGGAGGCGATTCCGGCAGTGATGGGCCGGGTGAACACGTTGCTGAGAAACGGAGCCGGTAATCTTCCGTTGCGATTACACGTGCTAGGGATCCCGTCGAGCGTGTCTGTGCAGGAGGCCAGTGAGTTGGTGGAGGAGTTGTCAACCCATGCGTCTGTGATGGTAGCTGAGCCCATAGAGAAACAGCGAGAGTTTCTGAAACTCCTCGAAACGATGAGTCAGTCCTTGCGCGTGAAATTTGGTCTCGAACCTTCTTGTGCATCCTTGGAAGAGTTCCAGACAGTGACCGCCGTCAGCTCGGGGGGCTTTCGGGAAGGATGCCGGCAAGAAGCGGCCCCAGCCGTGTCGGTGATTGTGCCTTGTTATAACCAGGCAGAGTTCTTGGCGGAGGCGGTGGAAAGTGTGGTCGCTCAAACGTATGGTGACTGGGAGTGTCTCATTGTCGATGACGGCAGTCCTGATCAGACGGCCCAGGTCGCCCATGAGTTGATCGCCCGGTATGCCGACAAACGGATTCGCCTCATTCGCAAGGCGAATGGAGGGCTTTCCGATGCCAGAAATGCAGGAATTCGTGAGGCGCGTGGCCGATATATCCTTCCTCTCGATGCCGACGATCGATTGGATCCGCAGTATTTGGCGACCACTGTGCCGATTCTGGAGAACGACCCGGATATCGCCATTGTCTATGTCGATGAGCGAACTTTCGGCTCGGTCGACTCTGTTAATCGTAAGGGTGTCGTCACATTAGGGAACCTGCTTGCCGGCAACGTACATGATTATTGCTCGCTCTACCGACGGTCGGTGTGGGAGCAGGTCGGAGGGTATTCTCCTGCTATGTATCTAGGCGCTGAGGATTGGTGCTTTTGGATCGGCGCCGCGAAACGCGGGTTGCGTTCGTTCCACGTGAAGCAACCGCTGTTCTGGTATCGCAAGCGGCGCGGCACGATGGTGGAACAGGTGTATGCCAATGTGGAGATGATCAAGGCGCAGATCGTGCTTCATCATCCAGAGTTGTTCACGGAGTTGGGGAAAGAGAAAGCGCGGCTCATTCTGTCATCGCCTGGCGAAGATGTCTGCGAACGGTTGAAGAAAGCCCATGCGCTTCATCCTGACAATGACCTGTTGAGAGTGTTTCGGCAGTTAGCTGAGGACGATAAAGGGAAGGGGCAACTGCTTGCCGGCACGGGGAGCGAAGGGTGGGAAAGCGAACGAGAAGCGAGATGGGTGGCACTCGCCGCGTTTCTCGAACGAATTTTAAGGGAAACCTCTCACCTTGACCACGTTGCGTCGTTGCGAATTCTCGATGTTGGATGTGATTCCGGATGGGTGACCGCTCGTGCCTCCATGTATGGATGCTGCGATGGTGTTGATACTGATCCATTAGTCATCGCCGATGCCCGTCGGCAGTTCCCTCATCTTCGATTTGAAACCTGCGACTTCAGTTCGTTGGCTCAGCGGTTTAAGGCCGGCTCCTATGACGTGGTCCTGTGTTCACGAGTGCTGGAACAGATGTCTACAGATGAGCGATCCCATGTCCTCGAACAATTGGCCAGCCTGCTGAAGCCGGACGGCTCTCTCATCTTGACGACGCGGCGGAGTGAGGCATGGGAACAGGGCAGCGCTGCGGGGCTTGCCTTGTCCAAGGTCCAATCTTGGATGACAGAGAAGCAGGTGGCTGAACTCATGACCGACCATGGCTTCGCTCTTATCGAGACAGAGGAACTATATGTCAAGATCGCGACGTGTCGTTACATCCCCGCTCCGACGCCGGCTGATCTGAAAGCAGGTGATCTGATCCCACTGGATCGGGTGGGGCTGTTCAGGCTGAAACGTTCACAACGACCGTCCTCCTTGCTCAAGAGGCCAACTGTTTCCGTCATCCTGCCCACGCACAACAGGCCCCAAAGGCTCCGCGAGGCAATCAAGAGCGTGTTGGCTCAACGATTCCAAGATTTCGAGATCATCGTGGTCAACGACGGGGCCGTCGATGTGCGTTCAGTCATTGATGAGCTCAATGACGGCCGGATCACACTCATCACCCATGACCGCAATCGCGGCCTTGCCGCGGCGCGCAACACCGGTCTGAGGCTCGCGAGGGGAAAGTATATTGCGTATTTGGACGATGATGATCGGTATCTGCCGGACCATTTGGAAACGCTCGTGGGAGTGTTGGAGCAGGGGTGTTCGCAGGCGGCGTACAGTGACGCTTGGCGTGTCCACGAAAAACGCGAGGGAGAGCACTACCGCGAGGCCGGCCGTGATGTTCCGTATTCCTATGACTTCAGCCTGCCGAAACTTCTGGTCAGTAACTACTTCCCAGTGCTGTGTGTCATGCACAGGCGCAGTTGTTTGGACGAGGTGGGCGTCTTCGATGAGTCGCTCTTTGCCCACGAGGACTGGGATCTGTGGATTCGGATGGCGACCAGGTTTCCGTTCGTTCACGTGAAGAAGCTCACGGCGGAATTCACATGGAGGACGGACGGCAGCTCCATGACGAGCCATGACCGGGAGATCTACAACAGGACGACGGACATCATTTATCGGAAATACAAACCCCTGGCAGAACAGTTCCCGGAGGTGCTGGCCTTCCAAGAGCAACGGTTGGTCGAACTGCAGAAGCAATGGGAAGCTCATCGGGTCGTCTGTTCGATCATCATTCCTGTCCACAACAATCGACCGCTGACGGAACAGTGTCTGACGGCGTTGGCTTCGGCGACACCCGAGTTACCGTACGAGGTCGTCGTCGTTGACAACGGTTCGACGGACGGGACGCCGGAGTTTCTCCGCAGGCTTGGAGGCGATGTGCAGATCATCAGAAACGAGGACAATCGTGGGTTCTCCAAGGCCTGTAATCAGGGGGCTAGAGTGGCGAAAGGCCGCTATCTGGTCTTTCTGAACAACGATACCATTCCTCAACAGAATTGGCTGGCTCCTCTCGTCCAAGAAGTCGAGGAGCATCCGGAGGTCGGGGTTGTCGGCAGCAAACTCCTGTATCCAGACGGCACCATCCAGCACGCAGGGGTGGTGTTCTCTCGAGAGGAAGGGCTGCCCTATCACATCTATCAACGATGGCCGGCCGATGCCCCGGCCGTCAATAAACGGCGAGAGGTGCAGGCCGTCAGTGCTGCGTGTGTCTTGATCCGTCGTGATCTGTTCAATGCTGTGGGCGGCTTCGACGAAACGTTCGTCAACGGTTTCGAAGATGTCGACCTCTGCCTGAAAGTGCGCGAGAGGGGAAAGCAAGTCATCTACCAGCCGCGTAGTGTGCTGTATCACCTTGAGTCACAAACTCCAGGACGGCACGCAAACGACTCGGACAATTTCAGATGTTTGCGCGAACGGTGGAAGGACCATTGGTGGTTGGCGGATCAAGACCTGCACTATTACACCGATGGCTACAAGGTGGTGCAAAAGCAAGGAGAGGGCGGAATCGGCTGGTATGTCGTGCCGCTGGCGGGGCATCTGGATCGTGCCGCATGGGCTCATGTTGCGGCGGCGCAGAGGGCGGCGCTCAACCATGATTGGGCGGCGGTTCGCCGGGAGATCAGCTTGGTCAACGAGTGGCCCGCTGACGCGTCGGTGCTGCTCTGGGCGGCGGAGGTCGCCAGCCATGTGGGCGAGAAGGCTTACCATTTTGCATTGCTCGAACGGGCCGTCGAGTTGGCCGAATCGCCGGTTGGCAGAGTCCTCTTGGCCCGTGCTGCGTTGGAAGAGAAGAATCCGGCTCAGGCCGACCTTCACCTGGCAAGGCTCCTGGGCGCCGACCCTCGGCACGCCGAAGGTCTGTTGCTGCGCGGCATCCTTGAGATGCAGCGGGAGCAGTATCGGGAGGCTGAAACGTCGTTCGCGCTCGCTCTGAAAGAGGGGGCCGATCGCCGCAAATGCTTGATGGGGATGGGTATGGCCGCGCTGGGTCGATCGTATGCACAAGGAGCGTGGGAGAGATTTTGCGAGATCTTGGCCGATCATCCGGATGACCCCGAGGCGATCCATTGGTTGCTGCGCGCGGGCACGGCGCAGAACCGGTGGGAGGAACTGAGCCGTCATTTGAAATCGTATGTGAAGCGCAATCCAGGAGACCTTGCAACGCGGTTTGCGCTGAGCGGGGTGCTGCTCCGTGCCGACCGGATCGAAGAGGCGAGGCAAGAGCAGGAGGCGATCAGGGCGTTGGATCCGGCGTATGACGGCCTGGCCGAATTGGAGCAGGCGATCTCGAAAAAAGAGGCTGTGTTGGCCGTCGAAGCGATGGAGGGATAAGGAACATGGCACGCGCGCTGATCGTCCAGCTTGCGCGGCTTGGCGATCTGATGCAGACCATCCCGGCGATCACGGCGATCAAAACGGCTGTTCCGGATCTTGGGCTAGATCTGCTTTGTCCCCCCTCCCTGTCATCTATTGGACGAATGGTGCCCGGTGTTGACGAGGTATTGGAATGGGACGGGACAGTTTGGCGGAGATGGGCCGACGAAGCGTCGGCGGACCTCCGCCCGGCGCACCTGCAAGAAGCCGCCAAACAGATCGAAACCCTGTCATTGCGACGGTATGACTGTGCCTATGTGCTCAATCAGCACCCGCGGGCGTTGCTCGCCGGTGCATTGTTGGCGCGAGAGACGAGAGGGCCTCGGCTCGATGGTCCGATCGGCGAACATCTTTCCCCCTGGGCTTCCTATGTGAGGGCGGTTGCCCGCACCGGTCGTGGAAGTCGGGTTCACCTGGCTGATGCCTTGTGCGGGCTGTGCGGTGTGCCCCCTCCCGGTTGGTCTCCGGTTCTCGGAAAGCCTTTTTGCCCGTTGCCCTCCAACCTCGATCAGATCGGCCGGCGAGGTGAGCCCTGGATCGGCCTGATCGTCGGAGCCGGAGCGGTCGAGCGGTCGGTCCCGACTGAGATCTGGACGATCTGGATCATCCGGTTTCTGGAAGCCGCTCCGAACGGTCGCGTCGTGTTACTCGGTGAGGAACGGGAACGGGGACGGTGGATTCACAATCTCTTGCCGCCATCGTTGTTGGGACGTGTCTGGGATGTGACTGGCCGCACGTCGCTTCTCGAACTGGCGGAGGTGTTGAGTCGCTGCCATCTGGCGATCGGTTCGGATACAGGACCGCTTCATCTGGCTGCCGCGGTAGGCACAAGGGTCTTCGGTTGGTATTTTGCACGGGCTCGGGTCCATGAAACCGGACCCTATGGAATGGGCCATCTGGTCTGGCAAGCGGTCGATGAAACCGGCGAGGGCGAGATGCGACGGGCTGACATTCGGCCGGCTCAGTGGCCGATCGAAGAGTCGATCGCACAGTTCATGGGCGGGCAAGAGATGAGGACTTGCGGAACACCGGGCTGGTCGCTCTGGATGAGCCGTTACGATCGGTGGGGTGCCTATTACGCTGAAGTCGGCGGTTGTTTCGATCCGCCGTCCGAACGAGAGCGTCTTTGGCGAGAGCTGTCGCCGTCGCTCACCGGCGGTTCAGCAGTGGGCGCAACATGAGCCATTTATCAGAGAATCTCCAAAGACTCGGCCGAAAGGCCTCGGCGCTTGCAGAAGCCGTACGATCGGCGGCCGGCGGCGTCCTTTCTTTGACGCCGTCCCGTGAAGGGAGTGTCACGGCGAAATACGGCGACCAATGGGTTCATAGCGCCTACGATCCTCGAAAAGAGGCGCGGATATGGGGAGAAACGCAACTCAAGGAGTGGAGAAGCGGGGAAATCGGAGTGGTGTTGGGGGTTGGACTTCTCTATCACGTCGAAACTCTGGCGGCGATGAAAACGGACGATCGGCGGGTGGCAGTCGTTGTCGCCGATGTGTCGGTGCTGAAGGACGCGCTCGCCGCGCGCCCGATGGGAGACTGGGTTGAGGCCGTCGAGTGGATATGGGGCGACGTGGTTGAGATGGCGCGGTGCTTGTCCGGTCTCTCGGCACCGCTTCGTTTTCTGACCTATGTGCCAGGCGCGAGGCTTCATGCGGACGTTCATCGAGAACTGGAGACGGCCTTGCGCCGGATGGTGGCGGAGCAAGGGGGTGGGCGACTGCACATTGCAGTGGTCGGGCCGATTTACGGCGGGTCGTTACCCGTCGCGCGATACGTCGTGTCGGCGCTGGAATCATTGGGCCATGGCGTGACGTGGATCGATCACAGCTCCCATCGCCAAAGCTACGACCGCTTCAACTCGTATCAAGAAGCCCGCCATCGTCTGGCGATGCAAAGTCGATTCGCGGAGCTCTTGAGTTTCGATACAGTCACCAGACTGGCTGAGAACCGACCTGATCTCGTGCTGGCGATCGCGCAAGCACCGTTGACGGCCGGGGTGCTGGAGCATGTGCGCAAGAAAAAATTTCCCACCGCGATGTGGTTCGTTGAAAACTATCGGCATCTGACCTACTGGCGGCAACTGGCGTCGAGCTACGACTATTGGTTCGTCATTCAGCAGGGGGAATGTGTCGAGGCGTTCCGAAGGGCCGGTGCAAGGCAGGTGCACTATCTTCCCGTCGCGGCCGATGCGGACGTGCATGCGCCATGTGTTCTCACCGACGCCGAGCGAGCCGAATACGGAGCCGATGTCTCATTCGTCGGAGCCGGGTACCGCAACCGACGTGCCCTGTTGCCCCGCTGGTTGTCAAGAGAATGGACGTTCAAACTGTGGGGCGATGAATGGGAGGGGGCGGCGGAGCTTGCGCCTGTGTTACAACGGGGAGGAGCCCGCATCGACACCGAAACGTGCAGAAAGGTGTTCAACGCCAGCACGATCAATCTCAATATCCACTCCTACGACGGACCATCCTTGGATCCCCACGCCGACTTCGTGAATCCCCGCACGTTCGAATTGGCCGGCTGTGGAGCGTTTCAATTGACGGACGAACGGACGCTGCTGTCGGATCTTTTTACAGAACAAGAAGTCGTCCGGTTCAGACGGGAGGATGAAGTTCCAAAACTGATTCGCCGGTGGCTTCATGATCATGAGGCACGACGGGCCGTTGCTGAGGCGGCGCGTCGGCGGGTGCTGGCCCAGCATACCTATCGCCATCGTATGAAGGAACTGCTGGCGGCGATCGGCGTTCATCAACCTGACCGAATCGGCGCCGTGTTGCGTGGAGACCGTCATGCGAGGGCGCTGGCTTCGCGGCCGGATGCCCCGCCGGAGTTATCCGCGCTCCTTGACCGATTCCCCCCGACCCAAAGGGTCGAGTTAAAAGATCTGGCGGAGGATATTCGGAGGCGAGGCGTCGGCAGACCGTTGGCCCGAGAAGAATTGTTGGTCCTCCTATTGGACAGTTATCGGTCGGAGACCAGAGACCTTGTGTGAACCAATGTCGCCAGGATCCGATCCCACCTGTTGCGCCCGTCTCAAACAAGACGTCGATCCGGAAACTCGTGCGCCGAACGCTTGTCAGGACCGATCCGATAGACGGCACGTGTTGATTCTGAACATCACTCGTATGGGTGATTTGGTTCAAATGGGCCCATTACTCAGTCGGTTGGCTGAGGAATGGCCCGGCTGCTCCGTCGATTTAGTCGTCGATCGGCGGTTCGCTCCCGTGGCCGCCATGCTGCCAGGATTGCGCGAGGTCATCACGTATGACTTTCATGAGCTGATCGATGAAAGTCGAGCCGCCGTCAAGGATGTCGTCTCCTTGTATCGCGAGATGGCGGCGTGGATTCGTCCGTTGGCGGAGCGTCGATATGATCGCATCATCAATCTGACGTTCAACAAATCCAGCGCGCTCCTGGCCGCTTCTATCGGGGCGCCAGACATCCGAGGTGCCAGGAGCGCCTGGGACGGGGGGACGGTCATCAACAATCCCTGGATGGCCTATTTCGCGGATATGCACCATTTCCGCCAGATCAATCGGTTCAACTTGGTCGATGTCTATGCGCTGGGCGGAAGCGGGCCTGGTTCGTTCGCACCGCTGAGGCTCACGATCGGGGCGGAGGTGCAAGAGTGGGCGCGCCATACCCTCTCAACCGATGACCCTGAGCGGACAGCATGGATTGCAGTCCAGGCCGGCGCCAGCGACGTCATGAAGGCGTGGCGGCCATGGTATTTCGGTCGGACGTTAGCGCTTGTTTCTAGACAATGGTGCGGAGGCTTTCTTTTTCTGGGGGCCGAGTCCGAACGAGGTGTCGTCGCGCAAGTGTTGCAAGCCTATCGAGAGGCGGGAGGTCGGAATCCGGTCAGGAACGAGCTGGGGCGGACGACTGTGGCCCAGGCGACGGCGCTGCTGGCGGCCTCTCGCCTGCTGCTGACGAATGATACAGGCCCCATGCACCTGGCCGTCGCTATGGGGGTTCCGGTCGTCGATCTTTCGGTTGGGCACGTCGATTTCTGGGAAACCGGTCCGTATGGGCCTGGCCATTGGGTGCTTCAACCGGATTTGGAGTGTGCGCCATGCGGATTCGACCAAGTCTGTGTGCACCAGGCCTGTAAAGATCGAGTTCAGAGCGATCAGGTTGCGGCGCTGCTGCTCCACGTTCTGGGGCAAGGACCGTTTCCTTCCGACATTCGAGGGTTCCGCGTCTATCAATCCGATGTCGATGAAGATGGTTTGGGAACATTCAGATGTCGCACGGGACGGGAGCCGGCCGATGTGGTTTGGTACGCTTCGTTTTGGCGCCGCTATTGGTACGAAACCTTCACCGGGGTTCAAAGTAAAGTTCCTTCACCGGAGATTCCGCCGCCCGATGCCGATGCCGCGCGGTCGGTGATCGAGGACCTAGTGCCGGCCCTCGATCGGGCATGTGCCGTGGCCGATGAAGTCGTGCGGGTGGCGACGGAACGAGTCGTCGATGTCGAGAGGCTCCGGGCGTTGCAGCGCTCTCTTTCCTGTGAACGAGAACGGCTTGTGACATCGGGGATGAGCACGATGGCCACAAGACCGATTACGACGGCGTTTCTCAGGGCCATTCAGAGCGACGATATGGAGGGGTTGGGGGCGATGGCCCGGCATCATGCGCAGGCCTATCGGCGGTGGAGGGCGCAGCTCGTCTATATGAGGCAGGCACTTGGGATTCGGAGACAGGGGAAGGTGCAGACGCTGCCGATGGACCGATATGCGTCGGCAGCCGTTCAATGAAAGAAACGGTACAACTCGGCGGGGATGGCGCGGCGGAAACGGCGTGAATGGGTGTCAGGAGGTTGCCGGCTATCGACGATCCGTCACGTCGGAGGACGGGAGCGCCGTCAAAAGAGGTGGAAAGGAGAGCGACTATGCGCGTGAAGCTCGATCAAGAGGAATGGGAGTCTTGCGAACAGGCGACATTAGGCGAGGTGTTGGTCGAAATCAGTGACCGTGCCCACGCGCGATCGCGTCTGGTAACCAGACTCCGATTGGATCAACGGGAGATCACGGATCGGGACATCGACGAGGGGTTTCTGTCGGAACCGGTTTCTCGGTATGAACGCCTCACGGCGTTGTCCCAGTCGGTGCGGGACATCGAGCATGACGCCTGGATCGCCGCAGGACGCTACGCGAAATTCCTGCACAAAGAGGGACTCACTCTGCTGGAGACATGGCGGGCTGGAATCCCTCGTGAGCAAGCCATGAACGAGTGGCTGGGCCGGTTGGCTGATTATTTAGAATTTATCGAAGGCCGGAGCGCATCATGCCAGGCAGGCCGTCCTCCATCCCTCAGCTTCTGGATTCAAGAACTGTTAGCGGCGCGGGAGCGGAGTGACGTGGTTCTGACAGCCGATCTCTTGGAGTACGAAATTCTCCCCCGGCTGGAGGGGTAGCGTTTCGCGCCTGTTCTCCTGTTCTAAGGTGGAGTGTGCTGATATTCATTCGTGCCCGTTGCCCCTGTTCACTCCTTTCCCACCCGTCACGGCTTAAGTCTTGAGAGGATTGACCGATAACATGGGCAATCAGCGGATCGCGCTGCGGATCGCGCTGAAGGAGAAACAGGCTTCTGCACGGACGCCGGAGGCAAGCGGAAACGATTTAGTGGCAAGGAGGATAGGGTATGGCTCTGATCGTTAACAACAATCCCGCGTCGATCGCGGCCCAGCGAAACCTGACGGTAAGCACCAATGCGCTGCAACGTTCCGTTGAGCGGCTGTCATCCGGTCTACGGATCACCCGCGCGGCGGACGACGCCGCCGGGCTCGGTTTGTCCGAGTCCTTGCGGGCGCAGATTCGCAGTATCAACCAGGCGACCCGCAACGCCTCCGACGGTATCAGTTTGACGCAGATCGCCGACGGTGCCGCTTCGGTCATCGGCTCCCTGTTGGCGAGAATGCGCGAGTTGGCTTCTCAGTCGTCGAGCGGCACGGTGGGGGCTACGGAACGGTCCTACATCGATCAGGAATTTCTCGCGCTGCGATCGGAAATCGACCGGATCGCTCAAACCACCGAATTCAACGGGCAGGCCTTGACTAGCGGTACCACTATCAGCTTCTCCATCGCGATCGGGTTCCGGAGCGGCACGGGTAACACCCTGTCGTTGGACTTAAACGACCTCCAGACGTCGTCTTTGGGACTCACCGGCGTCAACGTTTCGACATCGACCAATGCGACGAGCGCCTTGGCGAACATCGATAACGCCATCAGCGCCGTGGCGACAGCCCGAGCGGAGTATGGGTCGCTGCAAAACCGGTTGGAAGCCACGATCTCCAACTTGCAAGTCACGAGTGAAAACATCACGGCGGCCGAATCGCGGATTCGGGACGCGGATATCGCCTATGAAACGTCGGTGTTTACGAAGAATCAGATCCTGGTGCAGGCGGGTATCTCAGTTCTCGCTCAGGCGAATACACTGCCGCAACAGGCCTTGGCTTTGTTGCAGCGGTAAGCGACGGAAGGAGCGGCCGCTCGACGTGATAAACGTCGAGCGGCCGCTTATCGGCTGGATTTGGCGATGAGGCTGCCATGATTACACAGGCTGTCAGCAAGGCGGATCTCTTGGCGGCGTTCCACAAAGAAGGAGGGCCGGATCGCCCTTTTATGAAGCAACAAGCCGATCCGACACGAAAAACGGAGCTTTCCTCTCGTGCGGAGCCAGCGGGCCTCCTTCATCGTGCTGACGGTGGTCGCGTTGCGTTGGATCGGGCGGTGGGCACCGTCGAGCACATGCTAAAGTCGGCTGATCTTCAGGTCAGGCTTCTCGTGGACGAAGAAACCGAACAGGTTGTGGTCAAGGTGGTCAAAGAATCTGGGGAGGTGATTCGTCAATTTCCTCCTGAGGAGATTCTGGAGCTGGCGAGATATCTGTCCGAAGAGCAGATGAATCGGCCGGACAAAGGCGTGTTAGACAAAGGCGTGTTGCTGGAGGAGCGGGCCTGAAAAATTGAGCATTATGCTCTTGCCTGTGGCTCGTGAGGCGTGAGGAAGGAAGCGTATGGCGACGATCAGTTTCGGCGGACTCGGCAACGGAGTGGACTTCGGGCAGGTCATTGATCAGATGCTGAAAGTCGCCCGTCTTCCAGTCGATCGGTTGAACGATCGGAAAGCCGTTCTGAATTCGAAAAACACCGACTACGCTACACTCGGCACGAAACTGATCATGCTGCAGAGCGCCGCCGACAAGTTGAAACGGGCCAGCCTTTTTGACCGGTCATCGGCGAGTGTCTCCGATGAGACGGTACTGACGGCGACCGCTTCATCAACGGCGACGCCAGGAACCTATCAGATCCAGGTCACGAGACTCGCGCAATCTCATCAACTTGTCAGCAAGGCGGCCAAGGCCGTCGCCTCCACGACGACCGATATTGTGTCGGGGAGTTCCGCGACATTCACGTTCCGCGTGGGGTCGGGGGCTGATCAAACTGTCACGCTCGGTGCCACGGCCACGCTCGAAGATTTGAGGGATCAGATCAACGATCTCGGCGCCGGTGTGACCGCATCCATCATCAATGCCGGCTCGGATACGACGCCGGCCTACCGTCTCGTGTTGACATCAACCAGCACAGGCGCCGGCAACGCCATCACGATAGTGACAGACGAGACCGACCTTGATTTAACCAATGGCAGCGGGACGGGCGGGACGGACACATTGCAGGCGGCGCAGGACGCAGAAGTGATCGTGGGATCGTCGTCAACCGTCACGCTCACGAGAAGCGGCAACGTGCTCACCGACGCCATCAACGGTGTGACGCTCACCATCAAGGATACGGGGACCGTTCAGGTGAGCGTCGAGAGGGATGGCAACGCCGTCAAAAGCAATATTATGGCGTTAGCCACCGCGTACAACGACGTCGTGAAGTTCATCAATGAACGGACCACCTACGACGCCGTGACAAAAAAAGGGGGCAACTTCTTCAATGAACCCACGGTGCGGACCGTGCTTTCTCAGGTGCGAACGGCCTTGTCTGCGACGGTGTCCGGTGCATCGACATTCAGCACGGTCGGCGAGATCGGATTCAAGACGGAACGCGACGGAACCATCACAGTTGATGAGGCGAAGCTCAGCGCGGCGATCAATGAAAACTATGCGGCGGTCAAGACGCTCTTCATCACTCAAGGCGGCGTGACAGGCATCGCTCAGCTCATAGTTGATGCGGTGGATCGTCTCGACGACATTGAGTTTGGATCGATCACACTCCGCAAACAGGGGCTGACAAAAACCATCGTCGATCTCACGGGCGAGATCGCCAAAAAAGAAGATGCGCTGGCGCTCTACGAAGAGCGGCTCAAGCGACAATACGCGGCGTTGGACGCCCTCTTGCGACAATTGAGCAGTCAATCGTCCTTTCTGACGGCGCGGGATGCTGTTGTAGCCAAACGAACCTTCTAAAGCGGAGATCAAGCCATGATCGCACAGCGTGCGAATCAGTACCAGCAGACACAGATCATGACGTCATCGCGCGTGCAGATTGTGGTGTTGCTGTACGATGCGGCTGTTCAATCGGTGGAATTGGCGCGCCACGCGGTCGAAACGAACAACCTAGCCGACAAAGGACGGTTTCTGGGGCGTGCTATCTCGATTGTCGGAGAACTCGACTGCGCACTCGATTATGAACAAGGAGGCGAGATCGCACGGTCGTTGCATCGGCTTTACGAGTACGCATTGGCCGAGCTGGTGGGAGCGAATGCTCGAAACGATGCGCGTAAGCTTGAGGGAGTGCTCCGCTGTTTGAATGTTCTGCGCGAGGCGTGGAGAGAGGTAGCGGCTCAGCATCATGCTCCGCTCGCGATGGCGCGGTGATTCGTTTATGGCTTTATCGGAAGAAGCGACGACCGTCAAACGTCTTACGGAGGCCGCGCACGTCGCCGCCGTCAGGGGAGAATGGAATATCGTCGAAGCCTGTTATCGGCAGCGGGAGGCCGTCTTGCGGGACTCCGCGCTTCCTGACGAGGTCGTTGTTCGTATCCAGGCTCTCGATCGAGAGGTGGCAGAGCGGGCCAGATTGGCGCAGGTAGGGGTGGCGGCTTCGCTGCATGACGCCGCCTTGTGGCGTCGACGGTTGGAAGAGCTTCGGCGGCGAATTAATGTGCCGGTTGGCCAATCAAGTACGATTGTCAAGCGGGGGTGAGTGCAAAGACGATGAAGCCGATTCCATCTTCCGGATGCTGTGGATGAGCGAGGCCGACGCTTATTGGACCGGAGTCTGATCAGCGTGCGCCGGCGCGTCGGCTTTGCGACGTCGGCGGTGTCTGATGGGGAAAGAAACACGTGAAAAGAGACCCTGATAACGGCTCGGTCTGCACCGATCCTATAGTTGACGAGAGCCTTCTGAGGATAAATGAGCGGCGGCTTGGCGGGCTCATGTCTCTGGTGCGGGCGTTTGCGCGCTCTCTTGACGACGACACGATGGTCGGAGCCCTATTGAAGGAGCTGCCGTCGTTGATCGAGGTGCATCGTATCGGCGTCGCGACGCACGGTTCCGGTAAGGTCTGGACGTGGTCGAGGGATGAAGATCGTTGGAAAGCACATGTCCTGCGATCGTGCTTGTCGGATCGTGTGGAAGGAGAAGCCGGCGGAAGAAGGTCCTCAGGATCAGGAAGTCGCATGATCGAGCGTCGCGGGTTGTCGTTGGTTCCTCGCCGTGCCGACTTGGCGAAAAGAGAGGAAACGTTCGTCAGCGCTTATGAAGCGAGATTGACCATGGGCACGGAAGAAGTCGGCTTGTTGCGCGTCGAAAGGGACGTGGATCGTCCGTTTGGGAAACAGGAATCGGAGTTCATAACGGCCGTGGCCGACGCATTGGCGCTGGCTTTGGTCAAACGAGGTGCCGTCCGACAAATTGAAGACAGAGGAATGAAAGATCCGCTGACCGGTCTGTTGGACCGGCGCGCACTGGAAACGATACTTCATCGGCGACTGACGGCCGGGCGTCGTTACGGTGTGCCGACCTGTTTGCTGGTATTGGATCTTGATTATTTCAAAGTCGTCAACGAGCGGCTCGGTCATACCAGCGGCGACGGCTTGCTCCAACAGGTGGCGTCACTCTTGGAGGAAACCGTCCGTGAGGTGGATCGTGTGGCCAGATACGGGGGCGAAGCATTCGCCGTCGTGTCGCCCCATACCGATCTTCAACAGGCTCGGGCGCTTGCAGAGCGAATCCGGGACAAGATCGAGCGGCGCGCCTTCATCTTGCAGGAAGGCCACGTGCGTATTACGGCAAGTGTCGGGGCCGCGTCGATGGGGCATCCTGCGATCGAATCGGTCGGGCAATGGATCGCGGCAGCCGACTCGGCGCTGGATGAGGCGAAGTCCCGAGGACGCAATCGCGTTGTCGTATACGGATCGTCTCCTTGCATACCGGCGCAAGCCGCCGTCGGTCTTGCGGCTTAGGAGAACGGAGCGATTTGGCCATGTCGGTGCTAACAATGATAGATCCGCACACTATGCGATCGGGGGTATCGGAAGATCGGCGGGAATGGATCCGCATTGAGGACAAGCTGTTACTCGAATACCGATTGGAGGGCGAGCAGGAGAAAACGTCTTCCCTGCGCCGAGAGATGGTGACCGACGAAATGATTGCGGCCGCGGTAGAAAAACCGACAACCGAACTGCTGGCCCGGTCCGGCGATTTATTAGCGCAGGCGGCGTTGATCCCATGGATCATGAAAGTGGACTGGTTGTTGGAGGTGCTGTTGAAAACGTTGGCGAAGGCGCATCCCGGCTGCATGGAGCTGGCGAGAGTGACGACCGTCAACATCAGCGGCGGGGGAATCGGATTCGTCGCGTCGCAACGGTTTAACGCCGGCGATCGATTGGCCCTGAGAGTCATTTTGCCGCCGTTCACGCCGATTCAAGTGGTGGCCAAAGTGATCCGGTCGTCGCCGGATCCGCAGGGGCAGGGATTCGTTCTCGCCGCCGAGTTCGTCGATCTTGGCGCGGATGAGCAGGATCACCTGGTCCGTTACGTGCTCCAGACGCAGGCGGAGCGGCTTCGCACGCGGAAAAAAGACGAGCAATCTGTATGAGGGCAGCGCCGTTTTGTGATGATCGGCGTGTTCTGCGAATCGTGGAGATGCCGGCGACGCGAAGTCCGCGCTGGCTGGAATACAGGACGCCGAATCGAAAGGCCTTTGACTGAACGGGAGTGGTGGAGCGATGAGCACGGCCGAACTTATCACCGAAGTGGACATCAAAGATGTCATCGCCAGCATCGAGCGGCAGATCGAAGACCACCGGCTCGTGAACGCACGGATCACGAGCGAAATCACTATCCTGTCCTTGAATGCTTCGATCGAGGCGGCACGGGCCGGTGAGGCCGGTCGAGGGTTCGCCGTGGTGGCTACCGAAGTCAAAAATCTGGCGGCGCAGGCTGCGGAAGCGTCGAAAGAGCTTGGGAAAATACGGGCAGAGACGAGCGAATTGGACCGGCGATTCACCGAACAAGAATGCGATCGTCTTTCGGAAAAAGCGCAGACCCTCGTGCAGTTCATCGTGAGAAATCTCTATGAACGGACCGCCGACGTTCGGTGGTGGGCGACGGACGAGGCGTTGGTGCAGGCCTTGGAAACCAAGGAGCAGGCGTCGGTTCGCCGAGCCGGCCAGCGGTTGGCTTTGATTAATCGTTTTTATACGGTGTATCTCAACCTTGTGCTCGTCGGCGCCGATGGAACAGTCGTGGCCTGTTCTCAACCTGACAAATACCCGAAAGTGGTCGGAAGCGATGTATCCAAAGTGTCCTGGTTCAGAAAAACCATGGCGACGACCAGCGGCGAGCAGTATGCCGTGGACGACATCGGCTATGATCCACTGCACAACAACAAGCTGACGGCTGTGTACGCTGCCGCCGTCCGGAAAGACGGGCGGACGGATGGAAAAATCATCGGCGCTCTCGGCGTGGTGTTCGACTGGGACAATCAATCGCGGATCATCGTCCAAAAGGAACCCTCGTTTTCGGAGTCCGAATGGAAACGGACGAGGGTGTTGCTGCTTGACCGGGAATTGCGCGTCATCGCGGCTTCCGATGATCGTGGCGTGCTCCAGCCGTTTGCCCTCAAGCATCAGGGGAAGCAGCGCGGGTATTACGTCAATGACGACCACGAGGTGACGGCCTTCGCCAGGACGATCGGCTATCAGGAATATGACGGGCTCGGCTGGTACGGGGTCATCATCAGGAAGCTCCAGTAGAAAGGAGCGGGCCTTGGGAACTCATCGGCTGGCGTCGCGCTCAAGTTTTTCGTCGATTGTGCCGATATCGCATACGTCATGAATGAAGCGGGATCAATGAACGGGGAACGGCAGGCGGTCGGCGTGTCCGAGACGAACGGCGAGATCTTGACCGTGATGGACGTGGCCCGTTTCCTTCGGGTGCCAAAATCGACCGTCTACAAGCTCGCCCGAGTCGGCGAATTGCCGGCTTCAAAAATCGGAAAGCATTGGCGCTTTCTCCGGCGCGATATTCATGAATGGCTCCGTGCCAGGTCCCAGCAAAACTAGCGGCCGCCATTCGTCGTGTATGCCCCTCCTGCAGCCGCGTGTCATCCTCATGTTCGATCACGAAATCGCCGATAAATAAAAGCGCTCGATGCTGGATTAAGTAAGGCTCAGGGAAGTTGTGATACCTGCAGGTGCGTGCATGATGAGACAAGTTGTCGGTGCCACCCGTGCCGCCGCATCTCGGCACGGCTTTATGAAGGAGGCGACATGCCGGCTGATCCCAACATGAAAGTGCTTGTCGTCGACGACATGGCGACGATGAGGAGAATCGTCAAGAACGTGTTGAAACAGCTTGGATTCAATCGGGTGGATGAGGCGGAAAACGGGGCGGAGGCGTTGCAGAAGCTGAAGGCGGAGCCCTACGGGCTGGTCGTATCAGATTGGAACATGCCGGTCATGACGGGCATCGACATGCTGCGGGCGATCCGATCCGATGAAAAGCTGAAAGCGATTCCCGTGTTGATGGTGACGGCCGAAGCTCAGCAAAGCAATCTCATCGAAGCGATTCAAGCGGGAGTCAGCAATTACATCGTCAAGCCGTTTACGGCGGAAACGATGCAGGAGAAGCTGAACAAAATTTTTAAGTAATGATCCGAGCAGCGTAAGGCCGCTTACGGCGAAGCAGACAAGCATAAGACATGGCGATGTACCCCGAACAACGGATAGAAGCAATTCACAAAGAAATCGGCGCGCTGGCTCGATTTGTCGAGAACGCGATGAAGGCCGTCGCCGAGGTGTGCCGGCCGGTTGTGGAGAGCAGCGAGGAGCTTCCGGCCGTCGCCTCTCACCTAACCGATCTCGTCAAGATGACCGAAGAGGGCGTGCTGGAGGTGATGAGGCTGGCGGAGTTGATTCAGGACAATCGCGCCCTTGTAACGAGAGAGTGTCAAACGATCGCCGATACGTTGCGAAGGGGCGACCATGGCACGCTTGCCGAACGGGTCGGGAAGATCATGTCTGCTTTGGACCAAGATGAACAGCGGCTCATGGAAATCATGACCGCCCTTTCTTTTCAGGACCTTGCGGCGCAGCGGGTTAAAAAGCTGGTTGCGATCCTTGAGGAAGTGAGAGAGAAGCTCCTCAAACTTGTCGTGGTGGTGGGTGCCGAGCAACAGCAGAACGGGGAACCGGAGAGGGGAAAGACGAACGAACTCCTCAACGAGCTCCGGCAGTCGCAGGATGGCGCTCTGAAGCAACAGACCGCCGACGAAATCCTGGCGCGATTTGGATTCCAATAATGTGCGCGGTTCGATCGTCGGATTTCAGGCGTCGGGCTCAGGCGACGATGGAGAGAACGTGCGTTCAAGGACTCATTGCCCGCCATTATTCGATCTCAATTTTTTCCATTGCAGGGCGGCTGCGTTCATGATGGGAGATTGTCACCAAGGTCGATAAAGAATGGACATCGCCACGATTATAGGCATCGTCGTGGCTCTCGGAGCCATCGTCGGCGGTCAAGCGTTGGAAGGCGGCCATTTGGGCTCGATTCTCCAATTGACGGCCTTCGTGATCGTCATCGGCGGCACGATCGGCGCCTGCTTGGTCCAAAATCCGTTGCCGGTCATCTTGAAAGCCGTGGGCGCGTTGTCTCTGGCGCTGGCCGGGCCCCGCATCGACAACAAGGAAACGATCAAACTGATTCTCGATCTGGCCAACGTGTCGAGAAAACAGGGATTGCTGGCATTGGAAAGCAAACTGAAAGAAATCAAAGATCCGTTCATGAAAAAGGGGGTGCAGTTGATCGTCGATGGCACCGACCCCAAAGCCGTGCACGAGATCTTGGAAGTCGAAGTGGAGCACCATGAAGAAGAAGGCATCAAGGCGGCGAAGGTCTGGGAGGCGGCGGGGGGATATGCTCCCACGATCGGCATTTTGGGCGCGGTGCTCGGGTTGATTCACGTCATGGAAAACCTTGCCGATCCGTCGAAACTCGGCAGCGGCATCGCCGTCGCGTTCGTGGCGACGGTGTACGGCGTGGGCTCGGCGAATCTGTTTTTTTTGCCGTTGGCGAACAAGATCAAAATGAAACTGAAAGAAGAAGCCGGTTCGCGCAATTTGGCCATCATGGGACTGGTAGGGCTCGCACAGGGTGAAAATCCCAGGCTGTTGCAGGAAAAACTCGAAGGGTTCCTGCCTCTCAACGAACGGTCGAAGCCGGCGAAGAAATGAAAAGCCGAGCGGTGGGGCATATTGATGGCCAAGCACAAACACGAAGAGCATGAGAATCATGAACGATGGCTCGTGTCCTACGCCGACTTCATTACCCTCCTGTTTGCCTTTTTCGTCGTGATGTATTCGGTCTCAGCCGTCAACGAAGGCAAGTTTCGCACGGTGAGCGAGTCGATTCGAGCCGCGTTGCGCCCCGTGTCGAATCCCGAAGTGTCGCAGATGATTTTCAGCGTCGGCCAGTATCGGCCGGCCTTAAGGACTCCGTCTGTTCCGGGGTCGAAAGAAATCGCTGTCCGACGTCTGCGCGAGTTGGTGAGGTCATCGCAGGCGGCATCCCAGTTTGCGTTGGTTCATCTGCTGGAAAAAGAAGACGGCGACATCATCATCACGATACCGGATATCATTCTGTTCAAAAGCGGCGAGGCGGCGATTCGTCAAGAGGCGCTGTCGTCTTTGAAAGGCTTGGCGAGCGTGCTGCTGGAGCTGAATCGGCACGTTCGAGTGGAGGGGCATACGGATAACGTGCCGATCAGGACGGCGCAGTTTCCATCAAACTGGGAACTCTCGGCGACGCGGGCCGTGATGGTGGTCAGGGTGCTGTCGGAGCTGTACGGAGTGCCGTCCGACCATCTGGCCGCCATCGGATATGCGGATACCAGGCCGGTGGCGCCCAATCTGACGCCGGCCCAACGGGCTAAAAACCGGCGTGTGGAAGTCATCATTCTTGAACATGCCCCGGTCTTCTCGCCTCGTTTCTCGGAAGACGACCAAGAGAGCTCCGATCAATTACCGAACGGGATTGAGTCGCCTTCGATTCGGCCTTTTCCGTCCGATCCAGCCTTTTCCGATGAACTCAAATTGACCGAAAAGCCCTGACTTCCAGAACGAAGGCATGGCCAGATCATCGAGCCGATGGGTCGATTCCTATCAAGAATCGCAAGCAATCAGCCGATATCGTCTTTGACCCGGCCAGCAGCGCGGGAGCGGGTTGGCCTGAAATCAGAAAACGCGGCGTCACGATCGTAAGACAGGAGCATTCGACGTGGAAGAGAACCCCAGGCAGTTGGCCCCGACGGGCGATCTGACGATTTTCGAAGTCGAGGACTTCAAGAAAGCACTGATCAAGTTGTTTCAAAACGACGGCCTGGTTTCTCTGGATCTTTCGCAGGTGGGTCGTGTGGACACGGCGGCGATTCAATTGCTGTGGGCGGCTCGAAAGGAAGGAAGGATGTTCGTCGCGGGCATGTCCGAAAACTTGCAGGCAACGTTGAACCGATTGGGATTCTCCGAGCCGCTCGGCGAATAGTCGGGCATGATGATCATGGCTGTGGACACAGACGTTCTCTGTGGAGACCCAAACGATTCCGCCGATGCGGATGAGCTTCGGAGACTGCGAGCGCATCACCGGGCGTGGCGGACGGTCGCCTCGTGCGCTGTGCGCCTCATTCCGATCTTAAATGAAGAAATGGCGACCGTCACTCGGATGACCGAGCGCGCTGCGATGGAACTCGGAGCCCATCTTCAAGCGTTGGCGTCTATGGATGGAGCAGCACATCAACAAGAGCGTGCGGCAAGCGTTTCGAAAATCGTCATGGCGCTGCAGTTTCAGGATATCGTCGGTCAAAAGTTGAACCATGTCGGCAAGGCATTGGATGAGTGGCGCGGCCACATGGAGGAACTGCTTGACGCGACCCAAGGTGAACGTGCGGCGGACCGGCTTGCGGACGTGGAAATGATCGAGCGGAACCTTGTCGCGATGGAAGCGCGTTGTTCCGATGTCTCGGCGTTCAAGATTGCCGACCAAGAGCCGGCGGCCGATCGGGTGGAATCGCCTGGGACGACCGAATCGGTCACGCTGTTTTAAGTGAGCCGGTCGTCGGACGTCAAAATTGCCTTGAAAAACCGAACCGCTCAAATCGGAGGATGAAGATGGGAAAAACCGCGCTCGTCGTCGACGATTCGCCCACCATGCGCCAGATGGTCGCCTTCACGCTCATGAACGCGGGGTTTACGGTAATCGAAGCCGAGCACGGCAAGGACGCCGTCAGGAAAATCGCGGGAAAAAAAATGGACATCGTCGTGACGGACCTCAACATGCCGGAGATGGACGGCATCGCCCTGATCAAGGAGCTGCGGAGGTCGGCCGATTTTAAGTACATCCCGATTCTGATGTTGACGACCGAGTCGGCGGTCGAAAAAAAGATGGCGGGCAAGGAAGCCGGGGCCACCGGGTGGATCGTGAAGCCGTTCAATCCGGATGTGTTGCTCAACACGATCGCCAAGATACTGCCGGCGTAGCGGAGGAGCCGAGGTGCGCCGTTGGTGTCAAGTTGTCGATTTCTGGTTTCAAGAGAGCCGGATAACGGCGCGGCGGTGAAACGCTTGGGACGGCCGGCTGAATAAAAACCGGCGTCCGGGGTGAGTCTCGACGCGGGGTTGAAAAGACGGACAGACGATGAGCAACGAGTTCGAGCAATTCCAAGACGCGTTTTTCGAAGAGGCGGCGGAACATCTCGCGATCATCGAGGAAGGGCTGCTCCAGTTGGAGCAACATCCCGAGGATCTTGACCGCTTGAACAAAATCTTCCGCTCGGCCCATTCGATCAAGGGGGCGAGCGGTATGTTCGGCTTCGACGCCGTTGCTCAGTTTACGCACAAGATGGAGACGCTCTTGGATCTTCTCCGGGGCGGCAAAAAAAGCGTCACGCCGAGCGTCACGGATTTGCTGCTCAAGTCCACGGACTGTCTGAAAACGTTGATGGAGGGAGTCAAACTCAATGCGCCTGTGGATGAGAACATCGTGCGACGGCTCTCGGCCGAGTTGGCCGCCGCTAGTGCGGCGGAGGGAGCAGGAGCGCCCGTTGTTTCGCCGACGGCGGCCGCCGAACCGTCCGCGTCGTCGGGGAAGGCGTATGACATTCGCTGGATTCCACCGGAATGGCTCTTTCGGCGGGGGCTCGACCCGCTGCAGATTTTCAAGGAACTGACTCGCATCGGACGTCTCAGCCGCGTGAACGTCGATACGTCTCGGCTGCCGGACCTCAACGGCATGAATCCCGAGACGTGTTATCTGTCCTGGACTATGCGGCTGGAAACCACCGCGTCGCTGAAAGAGGTGGAATCGGTCTTTGAGTTCGTGCGGGAAGACAGCGAGCTTTCAATCGAAGCGGTCAAGGTCCCTGATGGCTCGCCTGCGGTCCCGGGCACGGCTGTGCAATGCGAGACCGAGAATGCGATGTCTGAATTCTCGGAGGGGAGGACGAAGTCGATCGGCGAAATTCTGGTCGAAAGCGGAGCAGTCTCCAAAGAGGCGCTGGAGCGGGCGTTGTCCCAACAGAAGCGGGTCGGTGAGATTCTGATTGAACAGAAAGCCGCGACGCCCCAGCAGATCGAGCAGGCTCTGCAGAAACAACGGCAAATGGAGGTCGCCGCGCAAGCCAAGAAGGCCGATACGACGTCCATCCGCGTTGACACCGCCAAAATCGACAAGCTGATCAATTTGGTCGGGGAACTGGTCATCACGCAGTCGATGTTGAGCGATTTGGGAACCCGCTTTGAGATGGGGCAGATCCACGTTCTGCTGGAGCGTATCGCGCAATTGGAGCGGAACACGAGGGAGATCCAGGAGCGGGTCATGAGCATCCGTATGGTTCCGATCGGGACGGCGTTCAGCCGATTCCCCAGACTGGTCCGCGATTTGGCCGGCAAATTAGGGAAAAAAATCAACTTGGTGATGTCCGGCGAAGAGACCGAGCTGGACAAAACCGTCATCGAGGCGATCGGCGACCCCTTGACGCATCTGGTACGCAACGCCGCGGATCATGGGCTGGAGACGCCGGAAGAGCGACTGGACAACAATAAACCGGAAACCGGCGTCATCAAGCTGCACGCGTTTCACGAAGGGGGGAACATCTGCATCACCGTTGAAGACGACGGGCGTGGCTTGAATCGGGACAAAATCCTCGCCAAGGCCGTCAAGCAAGGGCTGGTTCCAGACGGCGCTACCTTGTCGGACGATCAAATCTACCAGTTAATTCTGAGGCCCGGCTTCTCGACCGCCGACAAGGTCTCCGATCTGTCGGGGCGAGGCGTCGGCATGGACGTGGTGAAGCGCAATATCGAATCGCTGGGCGGGACCGTCTCGATTAAGACGGTGTTTGGCAAGGGCACGACGTTTACGCTCAAACTGCCGTTGACGTTGGCCATTATCGAAGGCATGACGATTCGGGTCGGGCGGGAAACGTATATCGTTCCGATGCTGTCGATCCTCGAATCAATCCAACCAAAGCCCGAGGCGGTCAAGACCATTGTCGGCAAAGGGGAACTCATTGATGTACGAGGTACCTATCTGCCGGTGATCAGGCTGTATGACGTCTTCGATTTGAAGCCGGAGTACGTCGATCCGGCGAAAGCCATTCTTCTGATTTTGGAAACGGAGGGCGAGCGGGTGGCGCTGATGGTGGACGAGATTCTCGGCCAGCAACAGGTAGTCATCAAGAGCATGGAGCAAAACTTCCACAAGGTACAAGGGATTGCGGGGGCCACTATTTTGGGAGACGGAACCGTGGGATTCATCTTGGATGTCCGCGGTCTGTTGGAAATCGCGCGTCAAGGAATGCCGATAGCTGCGTAGCGGCGTGGATCAGGACATGGATCAAACGGGAGCGGAACCATGGCGTTGATGATCAATGATCACTGCATCGCCTGCGACGCCTGTTTGCCGGCCTGCCCCAATCAAGCGATCTTTGAGAAGCGAAGCGCCGCTCAGGCACAGGGGTATGGCGTCGCGGACGGGCTGGGGCTCAATGACGACATCTATGTCATTGCATACGACCGATGCACGGAGTGCGTCGGGCACTTCGATGAGCCTCAATGCGCGTCCGTATGTCCCATCGGGGAATGTTGCGTGCCGGATCCGAAGCGGCCGGAGTCGCGCACCGTGCTGTTGGAACGGGCCCGTCGCCTTCATCCGAACAAGATGATCGATGAAGACAGAGTGTGGACGGGGATCAGAGGATGACTCAAGAGACGTGAACGAGGGTGTCGGTTTTCAGGGAAGGCCCTAGACAGAATCGAGCGAGACGAGGGGGTGGAGCCAAGGCTCGACATTCGCACGATTCTCTCGGGCGGTCTCGGTGTGACTCACGTGGGAAGGAGGATTAGATGGCGGCTGTGACGGCATTGGAAACCTCAATGAAGCCACCGCACCAGCCAAGCGGTGCGGCGCCAAGCGGCGCGGCGGAGGGCAGTCAAGTGTTGACCTTCAAACTGGGCGACGAGCTGTACGGGGTGGATATTTTGCGTGTCCAGGAGATCAAGGGCTACACCACCGTCACCCGGATTCCCAATACCCCCGCTTCGATCAAGGGCGTTATCAATCTTCGCGGTACGATCGTGCCGATCGTGGAGCTGCGAACGGTCTTTGGGATGCCGACGATCGACGTGACGCCGTTTACGGTCATCATCGTGGTGGTGGTGCGCGAAAAGGTCATGGGATTGGTGGTGGATGCGGTTTCCGATGTGCTGACCATCGACCGCCAACACATTCAGCCGCCGCCGGCCTTCGGAGCCAGGGTGGATGTGAGTTGCCTCAGCGGGATCGCCAAATCGGGCGACAAGCTGGTGGCGTTGTTGGATCTCGACCGCCTGTTAGCGGATGGCTGACAGGAGAAGGCACCAGGATGCGGGTCAAGAGGCAGATGGGGAGGAA